>JAXLWI010000074.1:0-19639 GCA_046328575.1 Anaerolineae bacterium | reverse complement strand
ACCGCCGCGGCGACGGCCCAGCCGAGCGCGCCCGCGCCACTCAACACGACGCCCATCATCGTGGTCGCGGTCGGCGTCGCCGTGCTGATCGGATTGATTGTGATCGTCGTCAGCCGCCGTTCAAAAAGGATGAAAGCGTAATGCGTGCTCTTCGGATTATCTCAGCCCTGCTCATCATCGGCGGTTTGCTCGCCGCATGTCAGGCACAGCCAGCGCCCGAGCCCACGCCCACCGTTGCAGCGACCGAAGCCGCGACCAGTGTGCCGACCGCTGCGCCCGATACGCCGACGCCGGCAGCAACCGCGACCGCCGCGAATGTCACGCCGACAACGGCAGCGACGGCGATCGCCAAGCTGTATCCGCCGCGCCCAACGGCTACACCTTACAAAGCCGATACTCAGACTGAACCCGGCACCTTCACAAACGCCGAACTGGGCGTGACGCTGCGTTACCCCGATGGCTGGCACACCGAACCACCCGAACAAGCCGGTCAGTTGCTGACGTACTTCGTGAACGATCCCGGCGATGTGGTCGCGCTGCTCGTGTCGGACGTCCTGCCCGCCGATCAAACTTTGCAGGCGATCACGGCGGATGTGAGTAAAGGCTTTACAAACGGCCTGCAAAACATCGAGACGGTTGAAGAGAAAGCAACAACCTTGGCTGATGGCCGCGAAGCGTGGTCCAACATCGTGACCGCCGAGCGCAAAGACGGCAGCCAATTAAGAATCAATCTGACGACCACCAGTTTTGGCGGGCGCTTGTTCATCATCGTGGCTTTTGCCGCGCCGGACACGTTCGATGCCAATGCCAGTGACATCCAGCAGTTGATTGGTGCGTTACAACTCAAGCCGCCCACGCTGTTTGGCATCAGCCGCAATCAGGCGCTGATTCTGACCGGTGGTGAAAGCACTAACGGCCGCGAGTATGATCCGGCCACCACCCACGGCAGCGGCGATAAGCTGGTTTTCAGCGGCTTGGTGGCGTTCGATCCGAAGTTGAATCTGATCCCTGATCTCGCTGGCTCATGGGACGTGACGGACGGCATCACCTACACATTCCATCTGCGCCCCGACGCGCGCTTCCACAACGGCAAGCCGGTCACCGCGCAGGATGTGGTGTATTCGTGGGAACGGGCCGCGGCGTTTAAGACCAAGTCTGATACCGTGCTAACCTATCTCGGCGACATCGTCGGCGTGAAGGAGATGAACAGCGGCAAGGCCGATCATATCAGCGGCCTCAAAGTAATCGACGAGCACACGCTGCAAGTGACCATCGATGCGCCCAAGCCGTATTTCCTGCTGAAACTCACCTATCCAGTCGCTTTTGTGATCGATCAGCAGAACGTCGCGTTGGGCGCGGAATGGTGGCGCACGCCGAACGGCACCGGGCCGTATCGCATGGCGCGCTGGGATAGTTTCAAGCTAATCCTGTACGAGCGCAACGATGATTACTACTTGGAACCGCCGCAGATTCCGTACGTGATTGTGCAGCTGTTCTCGGGCGTGGGCACGCGCTTGTATGAAAGCGACGAGATTGATGTGACGGGCATTTCCAACCGCGATGTGCCGCGCTTCCTCGATCCGAAAGAACCGCTCAGCGCCGATCTCCGATCGGGCGTGGGCTTATGCACCGGCTACGTCGTGTTTGACGTGAAGCAGCCGCCGTTTGATGATCCCAAGGTGCGGCAGGCGTTCTCGCTCGCGTTCGATCGGCAAAAATACCTCGACGTAGTGCTGCACGGCATCGGCCTGCCTGCGCCGGGACTGTATCCACCCGGTCTGCCCGGTTACAACGTCGATCTCAAAGGCTTGCCGTACGATCCTGAACGAGCGCGACAGTTGCTGAAAGAGTCGAAGTATGCGGACAGCCTGCCGCCGATTGTGTACACCGATGGTGGCAGCGGCAGCGACATCGGCGGCGATGTGGCCGCGCTGGCGCAGATGTGGCAGCAAACGCTGGGCATCACGCTGACGGTTGAAAACATCGAGCCGGACAAGTATTCCGATGAACTACACGCGGGGCGACATGGCCAGTTGTTCAGCCTGGGCTGGTGTGCCGACTATCCCGATCCCGAAAACTTTGCGGACGCGCTGTTCCACACAGGCGCGCAGCAAAACCTGGGCAACTATAGCAATCCTGAACTGGACAAGATTCTGGAACAAGCCCGCGTTGAGCAGGATGTAACCAAACGCATGCAGTTGTATCAGCAAGCCGAGCAGATCATCGTCGACGACGCGCCGGTGCTGTTCACGACGCACAGCCTGTCGTATGTGTTGGTGAAGCCACACATTCAAGGTTACGTGCTTACGCCGATTGACATTGCGCTCGAACGGTATTTGTCGATCGATCCGAGCAAGTTGAAGTAAACCAGCGATGTGGCTCGTCGATCCTTTGCGTGGCGGGCCACATCAAAATGCTTGACCAATCCGCCTATCGCTGGTAAAATCCTGCCGCTTTACGCCCCCGTCGTCTAGTGGACCAGGACGCGGCCCTTTCAAGGCCAAAACGCGGATTCGAATTCCGCCGGGGGCACACCTCAACGGGGACCGTTTGTCGGCCCCTGTTTTCTTTTTAACCACAAAGACGCCAAGTCCGCGAAGTGATCTATAATTCGCTTTGCGTACTTGGCGTCTTTGTGATCAGTTCAACCAACGAAAATTGGAGTAAGTCCATGTCCGGCAAATACTTTGAAGATCTTGAAGTCGGCCAGCGCATTCAACATCCACGCGGGCGCACCGTGACCGAGATGGACAACGTGTTGTTCTCGGCGCTGACGATGAACACGCAGCCCTTGCATCTGGACGAAGAGTTTTCGAAGCAGACGCAGTTCGGACAGCGCATCGTGCACGGCCTGTTTACGACAGCGTTGGTGGTCGGCATCAGCGTGGCCGATCTGACCGAAGGCACAATCGTGGCTAACCTTGGCTACGATAAAGTACTGCATCCCAATCCGGTTTTTCACGGCGACACGATCTCGGCGGAAACCGAAGTCTTAGAGAAGCGCGAATCCGCCTCCAAACCCGATCGCGGCATCGTTCGACTACGGCAGACCGGCCGCAAACAAGACGGCTCAATCGTCGTGGTGTTGGAACGTACGGTCATGTTCTTAAAGCGCAATAGGTAACAAGTAATCGACACAAGCCCCAGTTATTCATTAGAGGTGTGACATGCGTTCGCGTCGTTGTTTGCTCTTCATGCCCGGCGACGATCTCAAGAAGATTCAGAAAGGCATCAGCCTCGGCGTCGATGCCGTCGTGATGGATCTGGAAGACGGCGTCGCGTTGAATCGCAAAGCGGCTGCGCGCACGACAATTGCCACAGCGCTCAGCGATCTCGATTTTGGCCGCAGCGAAAAGATTGTCCGCCTCAGCCAGATCGGTTCCGGTCTCGAATCCGATGACCTCGCTGCTGTGCTGCCCCTCCGCCCCGATAGTCTGATGCTGCCCAAAGTCGAGAGTGCCACTCAAGTCCAATGGGTCGCCGATCAGATCGCAGGCACCGACATCCGCTTGTTAGCGCTTATCGAAACCGCGCGCGGCGTGGTCAACCTCAAAGACATCGCCACGGCCACCGACCGATTGGACGCTTTGATCTTTGGCGCCGAAGATTTGGCGGGCGACATCGGCGCGACGCGGACGAAGGTCGGTTGGGAGGTGTTCTATGCGCGCAGTGCCGTCGTCACACATGCCGCCGCGTTCGGGCTGCAAGCCATCGACACGTTATGCATTGACTTCAACAACGAGATCGCTTTGCTCGAAGACTGCGTTCTCGGCGCGCAACTGGGCTTTGCCGGAAAACTGGCGATTCATCCGAAACAAGTCCCGATCATTCAGGCCGCGTTCACACCCGACGACGCGCAGATCGATTACGCCCGCCAGTTGATCGCTGCACACATCCAACAGCAGTCCGACGGCGTGGGGGCATTCGCCTTCGACGGCAAGATGATCGATCGGCCGGCAATTCGCGCCGCCGAGCAGGTACTCGCCAAGGCACAGGCCGCCGGCAAAATCTGATATCCGTCTACAGAGGATTAATCGTGACTTTCACTCACCGCTTTGACGACGCACTGGTATTAGCGCATCAACTGCATGCCACACAAACACGCAAAGGCACCTCGATTCCCTACATCGGGCACTTGCTCGCTGTAACCAGTCTCGTGATCGAAAACGGCGGCACGGAAGACGAAGCCATCGCCGCGCTGCTGCATGATGCGATCGAAGATGCGGGCGGTGATTCGGTGCGAAGCATGATTGGACAGCGTTTCGGCGCGAACGTGCTGGCGATCGTCGAAGGTTGTACCGACACCGATCAAACGCCCAAGCCACCATGGCGTCAACGCAAAGAAGACTACATCGCGCACTTGCGCGCCGAAACTAACCCGTCAATCCGATTGGTGTCGCTAGCCGACAAGGTGCATAATGCCCGATCGATTTTACAAGATTATCGGACACGGGGAAACGACGTGTGGGAGCGCTTCAACGGGGGACAAGCGGGATCGTTATGGTATTATCGCACCCTAGTTGACGTGTTTCGAGCAGGCGGCGCGTCGCCGTTGGTGGACGAACTCGAGCGAGCGGTGAGTGAGATCGAGCGGCTGGCAGCAGGTTGAGTGCGATGGTCGCGTATCAGGATTGTCGACAGGCTTTCACCAATTCGTAATCGCTTTGAAATCCAATTGCCATGTTGTGCTGTTGTTTTTTCGTGCAATAGGATCAAGAATTAGATTGATTAGCCCGGCACTGAAAGGTAAATAAGCTGGGATGATCAGTAATTGGGCAAGTTAATATCTATCAAGGGTAAAGGGGACTTCAATGCAACGTTTAGAACACCATCGGATGACTTTAGAGTCGGTATCGTCTATTGGAACAGAGCAATGGTGCTGTTCAGAGTGTGAGCGCGTTGAACTGCACCTGCGCTGGCATGCCGACTCCAGGCAAATCATCGTCAATCCTGGAGATGAAAGTATTGTTCATCATCACAGCGACGAAAACGTGCCCTACACTGTGTCTGATGATGGCCCGTCACTGACCTCGGCTGAGCAAGAACGGCTCCGCCCTTGGCTGCTGTGGTTCAATGAGATTGAAGTGGATGATTGGTGGGGACCTGACGACTAGATCGATGTGAGAGGCTTGTAGACCGATTCTGCTCTGCTCGATGACGTCAAGTGCGGAATCACATTAAGCACATCGCCTAGCGCGAAATCGATCGCATTTTGTTCAGGCAGACAAATTAAGCCGATCAGTTGATATCGCCCACACGGCGGCGTAGGAAACTCAACCACCGTCGTTCCGTTGCAGCCGTCTTGCGTTATCAACTGTTGTTGAGCGCCTAGCGATGTCATCACGCCTGTGAGTAAGTCCCAAGCCAGGACTTGAGTCAAAAGCCGTTGATGTGCAGCTGCTACTACTCGATCGGTTGCTCCAGACAACTCAAACTTGAGCTGAGCTTGGAGGCGGCGCACGCGCAGTACGCACGCTGCGTCGATGTCGGCGGACATTACCAACTGGACGTTGCACAGTTTGAGGTGCCAAGCTGGTGCCTGTGCAGTCGCAGGCTCAACCGCTGGCGATGGGCGATGAGTCTCTTCAGATGTCTCCAGCGCCAGCGGCGCTATTGCTATAGTCGTTCGCCGGGTTTTTCTTTTTTTTACCTTCTTTGATTGAACACTCTTTTTGGCCAGCGCGTCACGCCCGCCGCGTTTATTAGATCGACCTGCGCGTGGCGGCTGTAATTCAGTGATTGTCGCCGGTGACAGCCGCTTGTCATGCAGAGCGGCCAAGCGCGATGCTTCGCTCACCCAGTCAGTCAGCGTTGTGACGGCTCGTTGTGGAAAGAGCTTGGCAAGTGAAGCAGGCAACTGTTCGGCCAATTCGATAAAAGTATCGACACCAGCCCGACGAAGCCGACGTTCGGTTGCTGGGCCGATGCCTTTGATACGCTTGAGATCATCCACTGGACGAACATCCGCCAATGAAGGTCGATATGCCACTACTTATTCTTCCTTGGCAGGTGGCGTCTCCATTGAGTAGTCGCCAATGACCTCGATTACGGGGATGCCTGCCACCTGATCTGGAAAGGTGGGCCGGTCTTCCGGTCGGGCTTCCAACCACTGACGTCGCACATGGATCCGCACGACTACTTCGTCATCAACCTGGCCGGGGCGGGATCGGTGACCAACGTCAATCAAGCTTACAGCCGGATGGCTAAGAAACCGATCGGACAGTTCGTCCAGAGCCCGGCGAAGCTGCACCTCTTGATCAGCGTTCTTTTGGCCCATCATTCACCCTAAGATTCGAGCGACTGCCCCGCGCATTCAATGCTCAACCGTATCTGTGACTAGGTCCACGTTGAGCGCATCCAGCACTTGCGGCATGGCAAGCCCCAAAGCATACTCAGGCTGATTACAGCCAGCAAAATGGAGGGCCACTGCTCTGTGCGTAGACTCTTCTAGCCACCACGAACCAGAATCACCTGGCGCACTCACTTCGCCCCCTTCCGGCAATGGCGCGATATGGACGACGTGCCGGATGAGGTGAGTGCCGGACCCATATGGCATCATCTGCCGACCGTCAAGGCCAGTGATAATGCCTCTGGTTATGCCCGTGCGCCGGCCCGATTTGACGACACGCATGCCTAGCTGCGGAGCGGCCACGCCTGTCACCTGGCCTAGACTCACCTGATCATTGACGATGGCACGCGCTCCTGTCAGAGTCGCGACAGCAGCATCGATGCCTTGATCCAGGACGCTGCGTGCCAGTGCAGCCACTTCGTAGGTAGAATTGCCCCCATCCCAGCGGCCCGGCTGATAGGTTGAGAGGCCTGTCGGCCCGCAGTACGGGCTGGCGAGCACATGCCAATTGCTTAAAATCATTGGTTCGCCAGTAGTCCGATCGAGCACTGGCCCACCCAACGTGGCGAAGCCGTTCTCCGAAGCGTTGGAAATGCTGATTCCACCGCACATCGGATCCCAGATCCAGCCGCGCTGTCGATCCAAATCGTTCTCGATATGCAGTCGATAGTTTGTACCACCTGGCAGGTCAAGCAGATTCTCAGGCAAACCAATCCGTCGGGCATCGATAACGCGATCGGGATGGCTGGCGATGAACGCTTCAAAAGCCAGTCCGCGCGGTTTCGTCAATCGCAGGTGAACGCGCACACACAAGGTCGTTTCCAACTGGTAGGACTGTCGGTCGCGGATGCGCCAACCAACGTCGATCAGGGAGACATCGGGCTGATGAAGGTAAAGCAACGCAGCCCGATCGGCGGCCAGTCGTAATGATTCGAGTGGGACTGTCTGCATCTTAGTCCCTCCTGAGAAACCGCCGGCCCCCGACGTAATACCGGTCAAGTCGCCGGGGGTCGGACTATGCTTCACAGTCAGACGTCGGGTGAAACTCACGCATGAACCAGGAAGCGAACGGGAATGTCATAGTGCCAAGCAACGGGTTTTTCACTGGTAGCGGGCAGATACGGTGGCACGGGAATTTCTTGCTCAGCGTCTGGATCGAAGATCCATGTTGCGAAGCCGCTGAACGGTAACCCGGCAACGGTATAGCCCGGCCCGGTCACATCCATCGTCATGTTGATCTCATACAGGTGGGCTCGTCCGCTGGTCGGCGCCGGGAAAGTCCCGGGCGGCATATACACGGCGAACAGATTGAGATAGCCACCCCCGATCGGCACAAAGGAGTACGGCCCCAGATCTGGTCCGTCACTGACGGTGGTCAAGTTGACGTTCTCGAACCACACCTGAAAGTCGTAGCCAGACATGAGATCGGCGGCCGGTGGCGCATACGGATCCCAGTTGACGCCTGCCGGATTGCGCCAGATACAGCCGATCATATACGCATACTCATCGTAGCGAACGACCTTGTTGGGCAGGTACCCGCCAGATGGCGTGAACTGATACGGACCGGCGCAAATCAGATTGAACCACGGGTACGGGAGGCTGGGCTGGCTGATCGCACCACCGACTTCGATCACCGGCTCAGGTTTGGCTGCCCGGGCGAGCATCGACCGGGTATATTCCTTAGTACGATGTTCGAGCCGCGCCTTCCAGACGTCCATGACGGCTTGCGCATGCTTCTCAATTTCGTTCGGCGCAAACGTCTCAGCTGCGGCCAGTGCTGCTTGTCGGATAGTGCCAGTCCCGGTGATCGGAGCGATCGGTGCCGGGGCAGCGACGACATATTCTTTCTTGAGCATGGCTTGCACTCCTTTCTTGATCAAGCGGATGAATGAAACGGATTGGCAGAATTCGTGCGACCGGTCACTTCAGCGTACGTGTTAGCATCCTACCAAGCGTCACTTAGCCATCAATGTCATGCCGCTTAAACCACCGTTGAATAAAGATTAAGTGTGCTACTTTGTCAGAACAGATAGCGACCAACGGCAATCAACTTAGGTGGGTGGCAACCGTCAACTTTTCAGAGTCTCTTGCGGAGGAACAAGTTGGCCGATCGGGACCACTTAGACTCGTTCGCGCCGGCGGATACGTTCATACATTTGCGTCGTCGCTGACGCAGGTTCGACGTCCAATTCAGTCCTCAACGCCTTGACGCAGACTTGATATTGTCGCAGCGCCAAATAACGCTGATTCTGACGGCTGTAACACTGCATTAACCGACAATGCGCATCCTCACGACAATCATCATGTGACAAGATCGACTGACACATTGCCACACAATCCGTGTACCGACCCTGGTCAAAATAAATTCGGCTAAGCCGATCGAGCATATCAAGGTAATCCGTGCGCAGACGTTCACGCGTCAGCACCGGCCAATCCTCATAAGGCTCATCGGCCAAAAAATCGCCTTGATAAACATCACGGGCGAGTTCATATTCTTTGATAGCTGCTGGCAACCGTTCGGCGGCTTCAAGTTGATGCCCTTTCCGCACATGCCGATCAAATTCCTCGGCGTCGATCCACAGATCAAATTCGGGGTTGATACAATACGCGCCTTCTTCAAATAACACGATCGGAATATCGGTAATGTTCCGCAACGCTTGGCGGATGTGGTGTAGCGACACATTCAGGCGATTGCGCGCCGAGTCGGGGTCAGCATTTGGCCAGAACACGTCCATCAGCACGTCACGGGCCACAGGCTGCTCGTGATGAATGAGCAAGTACTCGAAGAGTGTTCGGCTCTTGCCGATAATTGTGTGATTTGTCGGAGTGTCGTTGACTGCCAATTGAAATGTTCCCAGAGTGTATACCGTCAACGTGAGCGTCGTCGACGGCCGGACAACCGACTCAGGTGAAGATTCTTTTGAATCGAGCGGCTTAGGTTCTTCAGCAGACGGAGGTACAAGTAAAAGAGGATGATCAACCACGGGATGTGGCGCACGGATTTCTAAAGGCGCGCGTGGGTCGTGAAGTCGGTCGAGCAACTGGTTCTGACGCAACTCGATTGTATCCACCCACTGGAGCCGAAGTTCGCCTTTGAGAATTTTCGCGACACTTTCTCGGAGGTGTCGCCAGTAAGACCTGAACCGGGCCGGAATTGAGCCGCTCACCGGAGATTTGATCTCCAGCTCAGTAGACATCACACGTGCGCCGCGCAGTAGCGACGGTTCACCCCAGTGAAGTAGTTGTTCAACAGCTGGCATCAGCACCGCATCAAGCGGCGGAGAAAACGTTGGTTCGGTGCCGATCACCTCAGCCACCGCTGACTGGTCAAGCAGACTCTGTCGGATGACATCAATCATACCGGACAGCACCCACTCGTGCTGTTGCCCCAACAAGGTTTGCAGATGTTCCAAATGTTCAGCAGCTTGTCGAAACCAACCGCGTCTTACACAGACTGCAGCAGCGCCCCAAGTAGCCCACCAAGTCACTTGCACCAGTCCATGTTGTTCTGCAAGGAGGAGGATACGCTGGATACTGCTTGAAGCTGAGGTATAGTCGCCCGCGCGCAGTTGCTGAACGGCGACGACAAAGAGGGTCTGGCAGGTATCGTCCAATTTACCGGCGGCCAACATTTGGTCGGCGGCACTGGACAGCAACTGAATTTGCTCAGGCGCTACAGGGGTGTCAAGCTTGACGAAGCGTGTCCAGACCGGATGAAAGAACACACCCGGCAAAAGCTTGAGCAGCGTCGCATCCAGTGTATGACCACTGTATTGCATAGTGTTTCACGCGCAGTTCTCACTGAAATAGACACGCGGCACGTGAACATTAGCCGGCACTGAGTGTGGATCTCGTCAAGCAATCAGGCCTTTATATGAAATCACAGCCCAGTCAGTGCCGAGCGGCACGCGGAAAATGTTGGCGGTAGGGTTGGTGCCCGATATGAACAACGGTCACGCGTTTGTTGGACGCGGTGATTCAGGACGCTGAGGCATCGGTTGCGAAGTTGCAGCTCTTCTCCGTGTCTAGTCTATCATTTGGCAGTTGGAATCAAGTTGGGTACAGGTAAGCGAGTTGCGACAAGATTCGGATATTTGATAGGGCGCACAACGCGCGTTGTTGATCCAACTAGCTGCGATATCGTGTTCCTTATCGAAAGCACGTTTCAGCAGAAAACACGCGGCAAGCGCTAGTCACTCAACTCGATCAGCCCCTGCCCCCGATCGACCACCTGCCCCGGCGTGATCAATACTTTTGTTACGCGGCCGTCGTGCGGCGCGACGATTTTGATTTCCATCTTCATCGCTTCGAGGATCAGCAACGTTTGGCCGCGTTCGACCGCATCCCCTTCGGCGACTAGCAATTTTGCGACCTGCCCCGGCATCGAGGCCGAGAGGCTGTCTTCGCCGTGATGATGTCGCTGGCGCGTGCGGCGTGTGTCCGGGCGTTTGATCTCAAACACGTGGCCGTTGATAGCTACGTACTGCACTGAATTATCTCCAGCGATGTAAGCCACGTGCTGTTCGCCATCCACACTGAAGTGAAGTTCGGCGTTGCGCTGGGCTTCGGGCCGTACTCGATAGGTGCGATCACCGATCGAGACGCGCAGTTCATCACCGTCTGACTCAATGCGCACGGTGTAGGTCGTCTCATCGATCTGATATTGAACTTCCACAGGCGATCCTATGTGCGGTGGGATTACGCTAATTGTAATCTGCGCGGACACAATCTGCCAGACAAAGGGATATCGCCAGACTGCGAACCTTTGGCAGTCTGGCGGTGAAGCACTTTCAGGGCAAGTTGGTCAATCGGATCATCGGACGATCAGCGGCAGGAACACTGGTCGTGGTGTGAGCGTAATCGTGAACGTATCCGTATCGCTTTTCGCGCCGTCGCTGGCTTTGACCACGATCGTCGCCGTGCCGACCCAGTAAGGTGACGGATTCAGATCGAGGAAGCCGAGGCCGTCGATGCTGGCGCCAACGCCTGCGTCACTTACACTTTGGATCGTGTAGGTGAGTTGGCTGTCGTACGACTCGGCGTCACTGGCATACACCCACAGATCGATCAAGTTATTGTACGGCTTGTTGACGAGCGTGTAGTTCGGGATGCCGCTGATAACAGGCGCGGTGTCATAGTCGATGGTGTTCTGATAGGCCTCGAACAGGCCGTGATGCTTGCTGTGACCACGGGCTACCCACGCATTGTAGAACTGACTCACATTGTTATCATTCTGGTTGTAGACTACGTCCCAAATTTGAGCGAAGCCATACGGTGCGTCCCACACATCCCCGCCGTCGTTGATGCCGTCGGTCATGTCCCACAACCATCCGGCCAAGCGACCTTCAACCTTTTCACCATCGTCCCAATTGACCGATGACCACGTCGGCACTTCGAGGTTCAACGTCGAGCCGCTGGCCCAGCGATAGAACGGCTCGTTTCGCACCGCCATCGAGAAGTAGTCAGCCCAGCCTTCCGTCCAGGCGCAGTTCCAGTTGCCGACATACTGAATGTAGTGCGGCGACGGGCAGTCATTGGTGGGGAAGGAGCCTGAGCCGCCGTAGACGTTCTGCATGATGTTGTGGCCGTATTCGTGAATAATGGTGCTGGCCGAATTGCGTGTATCACCTTCCAAGTTGATCTTTGAATAGTCGAAGTAGTCGCCATCGGTGCTGCTGAACGACCATTCGGCGGTACCCCCATCGGGCATCCACGCTCCATCGGACGCGCAGTACGGCGTGCAATACCACGGGTAGAAGAAGGCGTTCAGCATGTCGTTGTAAATCCACCACGCATAGCGACCATCCCAGGCCGTGCTGGGCATCCAGCCTCCGATGTCGTGTGTGCCATCGGCATACGGGCCGAACACACCCGTCGTGGCGTTGTAGGTCTCCGACGCGTTGAATTCTTCGCCCGCATTGAATGACCCATCGGGCACGACGCGGATCGCGCTGATCGACATGCTGACGTGGTTATAGTAGGCATATAGTCGCGCCTTGAATTGGCCCGGATTAGCAATCGTCACACTGAACGCGCCATCCCAACCGGTGTACGCCCACGCCAAGTGATTATTGCTGGCGTCCAGAATTTCAGTCAAAGCTTTGACAGGTTGATCGACACCGTTCCGATCGTTGAAATACCAGTGACCCGTGATGGTGAGGTTGCCATTAGGCGCGGCGGGCGCAGTCACGGCTGGCGGCTGCGCGGCACTTTTGGGCGCGGCCGTATCGATCGGGGCAGCAGGCGCATCGCTCGGCCCCGGCACGTTCTCTGCAAATTCCATCTCGCGCACATCCTGCACGCCGAGTTCGGGCAGCGCGGCTGCGCTCGTCGGCGTACCGACCGCATCAGCGCTGGGCGCAACGGTGCCATGACGCCAACCTTGAGTTGACACATCAGTCGCAGCATGGAAATACAGCGTGGCCGTGTCAGCCCACACGTCACCGTTCTCAAAATCGTGGCGAACGTTGGCGCGCAGCACGGCATTGCCCGCGCCCGTCAACTTGAGTACGGCTTCAAAGGTCACGGGCACATCGGCCTTCAAGTCACCCGACCATTTAGCTTGCCCGTCGGCCAACTGCACGTTCGCAGGCAAAACGAGTTCCGCGCTGACGCCGCTGGTGTCGACGCCGTGACTGGTGACCGTCACCGCGACGCGGGTTTCCGCGCCCACGCTCGGTAAATGATCGATGGTGAGTGATACTGTCAGGGGTGTATGCGAATCGCCGGACACGACGATGGGCTGCAACGCGGACGTGCCGCTTCCCAACCCGATCGATTGCGTGGCGATCACGGCGATGATGATCCAAATAGGCGGCAAACGACGAACGATGCGAGACATGCTTCCTCCTGAGACAGTGCTGATGTTCAATCTGGCTTCAGGATACGGCGCGGGCGTGTTCGCAGCATTAACGCAGCGTGTTCGCGATGGTGTGGGCGGGATTGCAACGGAGTTCTAACCGGAGGTGTGAACGAGCCAAACAAAAAGCCGCCGAGTAACCTCGACGGCTTTCTCAAAACCGATCGTGCCCGCGTACCCTACGGCCCGCCTACTCGAAAGTGATCGTTCACTTGCCATGGATCGAACGCCTGGTCACTCGGCTGCGTGGTCGCGCGATCGCGTGATTGGTGGTTCGTTGCTTCACTCAACGCCGCTGCAATCAAGGCCAGATCGCGCGCGTCAGCGTGTTGCGGCTGCCAGTCGGCGAACTCACGTTCGATGAAGTCTGTGGTCACTTCGCCGCGTTGAAAGGCCGGATGCGCCAACACGGCACGCAGAAAGGCGATGTTCGTTCGCACGCCCAGCACGATCGTATTTCGCAGCGCCCAATCCATCTTGCGGATCGCGTCCGCCCGATCCGTGCCCGCAACCACCACTTTCGCAATCATAGGATCGTAGTGAATGGAAATTGCGTCACCCGTTTCAACACCACTATCGACGCGCACGCTAGGTGCGGTTGGAAACTTCGCCAACAGCACCGGCCCGATCGCGGGCAAGAACCCGTTGGCGGGATCTTCCGCATAGACGCGACATTCAATCGCGTGGCCGCGTCGCGTAACATCAGATTGTTTGAACGGCAACGGTTCGCCTTGCGCCACAGCGATTTGCAACTTCACCAGATCAAGCCCGGTGAGTGCTTCGGTGATGGGATGTTCAACTTGCAGGCGCGTGTTCATCTCAAGGAAGTAGAACTCGCGCGTCTGCGGATCGACAATGAACTCGATCGTGCCCGCGTTCCGATAGTTCACCGCCTTAGCCGCGGCCACTGCTGCCTGTCCCATGCGAGCGCGGAGATCATCATCCAGTAGCGGCGACGGCGTCTCTTCGATGATCTTCTGATGCCGACGCTGTGTGGAACACTCGCGTTCAAACAGATGAACGACGTTGCCGTGCGCGTCGCCGAAAACTTGAAACTCGATGTGGCGCGCACCTTCGATGTATTTCTCCAAAAAGATCGTCGCGTCGCCAAAGGCTTTGGCGGCTTCGCGCTGCGCGGCCTCGATCGACTCGATCAACTGATCGGGTTGGCGGACAATGCGCATGCCTTTGCCACCACCACCGGCCGCCGCTTTCACGAGGATGGGGTAACGTGTTTGATCGGCCCACGCCTGCACCCCTGCTCCATCAGGGTGAGGGTGGAAACCCGGGACGATCGGCACACCGGCGGCTTGCATCAAAGCGCGGGCCTGCGTCTTGCTGCCCATTGCGCGGATCGAGGCGCCTGACGGCCCGATGAAGATCAGGCCCGCGTTGCGTACCGCGTCGGCAAAGTCGGCATTTTCCGACAGGAAACCAAAGCCCGGATGAATGGCCTGCGCGCCAACGGCCTTGGCCGCCGCGATGATCTTGTCACCGCGCAAGTAGGATTCGGCGGGCGGCGGCGGGCCAATCGGTTGGGCTTCGTCCGCCAATCGGACGTGCAGCGCATTCGCGTCGGCCTCAGAGTAGATCGCCACCGTGCGAATACCCAACTCCTGACAGGCGCGGGTGATACGCACGGCGATCTCGCCGCGATTGGCAATCAATATTGTGCGAATGCCGTGATCTAAGCTAGGCATGTGGTCGTTCTATCAGCCGCCACTCCTCAGCGAGGATGGCGTAAAAGTATTCATCGATCCATTCGCCTTGGCGAAACAGGCATTGCTTGAAGTGCGCCTCACGCCGCATCCCGAGTTTTTCCATCACGCGCTGCGACGCGAGGTTGCGACTGTCACACGACGCCACCACTCGATGCAAGCCGAGCGTCTCGAAACCATACTTCAACACCGCGCGGGCCGCTTCAGTAGCGTAACCGTGGCCTTGATATTCCGGATGTATCACCCACCCAAACTCGCGCGTGCGTTCGGCGCTGTCATGCGGACAAAACAACAGATGCCCGATAAACTCACCAGTGCGCTTGAGGTTGATGGCAAACTTATCGGGGCACGCCAAGTCCGACGTAAATTGCTGAGCGGCTTCGGGCGTAAAAGGCTGTTCCTCCGGCAAGTAACGCATCACCACTGGATCACTGGTGTACGCCAGGATAGCTTGCCAGTCGTCAGGTAGCAAGGAGCGCAGGATCAGGCGCGGCGTTTCGAGCCAAGTAAACATTACATGATCCTGATGTGCGGCGCGACCTGCCGCAATTGATCGAAGAACCGATCGATCTCGACGCGGTTCGAGCCAGCGAAGATGGCCGTCAATTGATCGCCAAGCGGTAATTGGATCGATACGGCGAGCAAGTTGCGGTCGCGTGTTGTCAGCGTTACTGCTTCAATCTTGCTCAACGGCAGATACGCCCAGACGCCACCGTATCGCGAGTGAGCGTGACCAGCCGGAGCATGCTCGTCGTCGCGAATGATGATCCACTCGACATCGGTCAGAATATGAATGTGAGCCAGCGCAATGGTACGGTACAACGAATGTCCAAACAGCGAAACGATCTGGGCGCGAATCTCAGGTTGCAGCATTGGACACAACACGGTCTCACCCGGCATCAAACTGCGCCGCGCGTAGTTCATGAACTTGAAGTTGAGATCCATCAAGTAATCGAACTTGCCACGTTCGGCGTCCAGACTCCAATCATCACGGCTCGCCAAAGTCGGTCGCAGCCAATCGACAAGCGGTGTGAAGAGACGATCGCTTACCGTATTAAAGCGCAGCCGAGAAGTGACCAGCGTGTTTTCAACCGACCCGCTGATTTTGAGCCAGCTATCCAGCAGAATCGACCCGAGTTCGACGTAGTGCACGTCGGCCTGCCGATAACACACGCTGTGCAAAGTGTTCTTCACACGCTCAACTACCCAGAACTGATCGGCCAGACGAAAGACCAGTTTTTCATTCTCGCGCTGCAAAAAGCCCGGAAACGTCGGCGTCAACACCGCGTATGGAAACGCCTGCCCGGCTTTCAATACGTCGTCCATGAACGGCAGATAGACCGGCGGCAAATCGGCGCGGCCCTTAACCGCTCGCGCCCAAGACAGACGCGTCTGTTCAGCCCCGGTCAGGAGTGGTAATTGATGCGGCTCCAACTGCGAGATGCGATCGCGTTCCAGTTGCAAGCGACGTTCAAGATCATCGGACATGGAGTTATTTCCCGTCCCCCGCCTTAGCTGAGTAAACCGCGTTGTTGAAGTTCGGCCTTCAATTGGTGTGGCGATTGAAACTGGATGGCCGTCAGTCCCACCCGATCGGCCCCGGCGACGTTGACGGCTGAATCGTCGATGAACACACAGTCCTCAGCCGCCCGATCGATCTTCGCCAGCATTAACGCATAGATACGCGGATCAGGTTTAAGCAATTGGACATCCGCCGAGATCAACCGGTGATCGAAAGCGTTAAAGAAATCATATTTGTCGCACAGCACCTGGTATTTTTCGCGCGAAATGTTACTGAGCAGATTGACCGAATAACCGGCATCTTTAAGTGCATACAGTATCTCGAGCGTGTCGGGAATCGTCCCCGTGATCGAGTCTTCCCAATGTTCATCATAAGCGCGGATTAGATCGGCGTAATGTGGAAACTGTGCACTCAACGCCGCCACGCCGTCGGCGAACGATCGGCCGCGATCCTGTTCCAGATTCCATGCGTGAAAATCAATCTCGCTTAGAAAGCGATCGATCGCCGCGTCGCCGTTAATGAAGCGCCGGTACAAGTTGCGCGGATTCCAGTCTACCAGCACACCGCCCAGATCGAAGATGACCGCCGGTAGCAAAGTCATGCCGCGAACGCCTTTTCCAACGCGGCCTTCATCACCGCTTCCGGTGCAGGCTGCCCCGTCCACATCTCGAAACCGATTGTGCCCTGATAGACCAACATGGACAGGCCGTTGAGCGTAGGCAGGCCGCGTGCCCGCGCCGCTTGCAGCAAACGCGTGTCTGGCGGATTGGGGATCACGTCGCAGACCAGCAGATCCGATCGGGTTGCGGAGAGATCCACGGCGGGACTAGATTCAACGTCGGGATACAGACCGATCGAGGTCGCATTCACCAGCACATCGATCGTTGGTTCGATCCGATAAGTCTTATCCCACGCGACGAACTGCGCCGGAGTCTGAGTACGCGCATTGAGATGATCGACCAACGCTTGTCCGCGCTCGACGCTGCGATTGACGACGATCAACCTGGCCGCGCCGGCCAGCGCCAATTCAACAGTGATCGCCCGCGCCGCGCCGCCTGCGCCTAACACCACAATTGACTTACCGCGCGGATCAAGCCCGGCGCCTTCGCGCACGCCGCGCAGAAAGCCTTTGCCATCCGTGTTCTCGCCGATCAGCCGATCGCCGACGCGACGCAGAGTGTTCACTGCGCCAATCAGCGCCGCGTCCGGCGAAATCTCGTCGAGCAGCCGCATAATGGCAACTTTGTGCGGGATAGTCAGGTTGATGCCCTGAAAGCCCATCGCCCGCACGCCAAGCACCGCATCCGCCAAACCCGCGGGTTTCACTTCGATAGTGAGATAGCGCCATGGCAGACCCAGCGCTTCAAAAGCCGCGTTTTGCATGACGCACGTGGGATTCTCGGCGACGGGATAACCAAACACGCCGACGAGTTCTTCTTTGTAGTTGGTGGCCATCTGAATCCTCTGAATTATTTGTAGCGCCGCCCACGATCGGCGGCGTGACGATTGCGCACGAACTCCATCACGGGCACGCCGTAGCCGCAACTGGTCACCGTGCTCTCAACTTCAATCTCGATGACTTGCCGTGGCTTCGTCAGATCAGCATAAGGCGCTTGTAGCAGCAAATCCTTCAACGGCGATTCTTCAACGGGCGAGACATGCGCGACACCATACAACCGCACGATGGCGGCGTTCTCAGCCTCGAACGAGCAGACCATCAGCGTTGTGGGGCCACTAACGGCCGCGTGCCGCGCGGTCTCATTACCGCTGCCCGGATAATCGAGAAACGCCACACGATTCGGCGAGAGGATATGCAGCGGCACACCGCCGCGCGGTGAGAGATTCACCGGTCCGCTGCCTTTCGGTCCGCGCGTCAATTGCGGATCGACCGAGGCGATGAAAAAGACTCTCGACTGCTTGATCAAATCGGCTTGTTCGTCTGTAATTGCTGAATAGTAAGTTGCCACGTTTATCCCCCGTCTAGTTTGCTTAACTATATTCAACTATCGAGCATGCAGAGGCCACAAAACGTAAGGCGCGGCGTTCTCTGCGTACTCAGCGGTAAAGCCAGAACCTACACAGTAATTTCGATCCGGTTGCCATCGGGATCGAGGATCACGGCTTCATAGTAACCATCACCGGTGGTGCGCGGACCATCGAGCACGCGATAACCATCGGCCTGCAAACGTAGCGCGAGCGCATCCACCTGTTGATTCGAGCCAACCGAGATCGCAAAGTGAATCAGCCCGGTGAATTGTGCTTGCGGATCATTCTTGGACGCGGGAATACCCGGCATCCGCATAATCTCCAATCGCGCGCCGGAATCGAACGACAGGAAGTACGACTCGAACTGCTTGCGTGGATTTGTGTACTTCTCACTGGCGGTGACGTGAAAGTAACTGGTATAGAAATACTTCAATCGTTCCAAATCGTTTGTCCACAACGCGATGTGTTCGATGCGCATGTTTCACCTCATGCAGCAACGGCTGACGATCGACTCAACCGCCGAAACCAGACACCACTCAAAAACGCAGCCGCTGTGACTGCGCCGCCCATGCCAAGAGTGATGAACAGAAATACGCCCAACGAGAATTCGTAAATGTAACTGAGGCCGCCCAACAGACAACATAGTCCGTTCAACACCCATAGCGCTTTGATCGCTTTCTCTAAACGCCCGCCACTAAAGATCGGCGCGGCGAACAACGATGCCAGCCCCAGAAATATCGACCAGCCCAGCATGTTCAAGCCCGTCATTGCCGACATCGGATTGGCCTGCACCACTTGCTCCAGTCCCGTCAACTGACCATGCAAGATGCTCTGCCGCACGATGCTCAACTGCACGAAGTAATTGATGCTCGACAGCACAACAAATGCCAGACCAAACATCAGGCTGAGGCGTGTGAGAATCTTCTGTGCAGGACGCGCATACTCATGCAGTGAGGCCAGCAGCACCGCCAACAATGGGCCAAAGATCAGGATCAGGTACATGGCCGCGTCTTTGAAAAACGAATTGTGCGTCGTGGCGTAGGCGGCGTAATTCGTCAACGTAGTCCACACAAAGATCGGTGGCGACAGCAACGTTGCGACGAAGCACACGGTGTACAAGATGAAGTCAACGGCGATTAAGAAAGCCGACCACGTCCCCAACTGCAACGCCAAACGGTTCATGGTTACTCCTGTGGCTCGTCACT
>JAXLWI010000073.1:0-20088 GCA_046328575.1 Anaerolineae bacterium | reverse complement strand
GTGTCCAGCAGTGTGTAATCCATATCGAAAAACGCAAGGGTTGGGGACATGCTGTTTATAATCGGCTATTGCTTTCGGTCGATTTACGCGGGCAGATACAGTTGATTGATCACGGCTAACCCGATTGCGATGAGAACCAGCGAGCCCAGATAGATACCGAACTGAACTTGCTGCCGTTTCCGATCGGGTTGCTGGCGAAACCGCCGATTGAGATGTCCGACGAACATGGCGGGCAGCATGATGATCGGATGCAGCCACGGCACGGGTTGTTGGGTGGTCAATGCAGCGATCACCAACAGAATGCCCAGCAAACCCTGCAGATCGAGCAAGCCGCTGTAAGCATTGCCGAGGCCGACGTCGAGACGTGTGTAGCGGCCGCTGACGCTCAACATGCTGACAAACGATCGGGCTGCGCCGACCACCGCCAACGACAGGATGAACCATCGGATCAGACCGTGAACATCGGCTAATGACGCCTGGATCTCAGTCATGTTTAGTTCGCTCCGTAGATAACAAAGTCGCCCCATGCTACCACGCGCAGTCGGGATGTCAAATGTTTGATACGCATCGCGGCTCGCCGTATCTTTTGGCGCTGCATTGGGTTACATACGGGGAAGGGGGATTGACCTATGAACCGACGAGTCGTAGTAACCGGTATGGGCGCGTTGACGCCCGTGGGCAACGATGTGCCAACCACCTGGGCCAATTTGGTCGCAGGCAAATCAGGCGCCGGCCCGATCACGCAGTTTGATGCGACGAATTTCAAGACCAAGTTCGCGTGTGAAGTGAAGGACTTCGATCCGGTGCCCGTCATCGGCAAAAAGGAAGCCCGTCGCATGGATCGTTACACGCAATTTGCGGTCGCGACTTCCAAACAAGCGTTGGATGATTCGGGTTGGGTGTTGACACCGGAAAACGAAACGCGCATCGGCGTGATGATTGGCTGCGGCATTGGCGGCATCAACACGATCGTCAGCCAATTGATCGAGATGATGCAAAAAGGACCCGATCGTGTCAGCCCGTTCCTGGTGCCGATGATGCTGCCCGATAGTGCAGCTGGTCAGGTGGCGATTCAGTATGGCCTGAAAGGCCCGAATTTGGCTGTAGTGTCAGCGTGCGCTACGGGCAACAATGCCATCGGCGAAGCGACGGAGTGGATTCGGCGTGGCGCGTGCGATGCGGTCTTGGCGGGCGGTTCTGAATCGGCGATGGTGCCAATTGCAGCCGCGGGCTTTAACAACATGACGGCTATCTCCACGCGCAACGACTCGCCGCTCACAGCTAGTCGCCCCTTCGATAAAAACCGCGACGGCTTTGTGATGGGTGAAGGCGCAGCGATCTTGATGCTTGAAGAACTCGAACATGCGAAAGCGCGCGGCGCCAAGATTTACGCAGAAATTTTAGGCTACGGCCTATCGGCCGATGCCTTTCATGTTACCGCGCCGGAAGAGAATGGCGCAGGCGCGGCGCAAGCGATGCGCATGGCGCTGGCGCAAGCCGGACTGCGACCCGATCAGATCGATTACATCAACGCGCACGGTACCAGCACCCCGCTGAACGACAAGAGCGAAACACGCGCCATCAAGAATGTGTTCGGCGAAGCGGCCTACAAGATCCCGATCAGTTCGATCAAATCGATGACGGGGCACTTGTTGGGCGCGGCCGGCGCGGTCGAGGGCGTAGCCTGCGTCAAGGTCATCACCGACGGCATCATCCCGCCCACGATCAACTATGAGACGCCCGATCCTGAATGTGATCTCGATTACGTGCCCAATGTGGCGCGCCATCAAGTTGTGAACACCATCATGTCCAACTCATTCGGCTTTGGCGGACACAACGCGGTGATCATCTTCGGGCGCTATCAGTAAGCAATGGCAAATGACGAATGACAAATGAACAACGGGCCAGGCGAAGCCCGTGTGTCATTTGTCATTTTTAATTAGTCATTGGGAGGAACTATGACTTACGCACATATCGTCGGCTGGGGCAAGTACGTGCCGCCCAAAGTCGTGACGAATGCTGATCTCGCTCGGACGGTGGATACAACCGACGAGTGGATCATTAGCCGCACGGGCATCCGCGAACGGCATGTGGCTGGTCCCAAAGAATCGGCGGCCACGATGGGCTTTGAAGCGGCACGCGCCGCCTTGGATGTGGCGGGTGTCCTGCCCACCGACATCGATCTGATCATCTGCGCCACCGCCACGCCCGAATACGCTTTCCCGTCAACCGCCTCGCTTATTCAAGACGCGCTTGGCGCGACGAAAGCGGGTGCGTTCGATCTGTCGGCGGGTTGTTCGGGCTTTGTATATGGTGTGTCGTTGGGCACACAGGTCATTCAGGGTGGCGGGCACAAAATTGTGCTAGTGATCGGTGCCGAAACACTGAGCCGTATCACTAACTGGCAGGACCGCGGCACCTGCATCCTCTTTGGCGATGGTGCGGGTGCGGTGCTGCTCAAAGCCTCAGAAGATCGCGGCGGCGTCTTGTCTTCATTGGTTCGCTCTGATGGGTCGGGCGGCGATCTGTTGATCATTCCCGGCGGCGGCAGTCACTCGCCCGCGTCGATGCAGACCGTTCAGCAAGGCTTGCACTACATCCAGATGAATGGTCGTGAAGTGTTTCGCTTCGCGACGCGCGTCGTCGATCGCGCCACGCGCGAAGTGCTTGAAAAAGCGGGTTTGACGCTGGATGATATTCAACTGTTTGTGCCGCATCAAGCCAACTTGCGGATCATTCAAGCGGCGGCGCGCACGCTGGAACTCAACGACGAGCGGATCTTCGTCAATCTCGATCGGTACGGTAACACGTCAAGTGCCAGCATTCCCATCGCGTTGTGTGAGGCCGTGGAAAATGACCGGTTGAAGCGCGGCGACAAGATCGTGGTCGTCGGTTTTGGCGCGGGTCTAACGTGGGCCGCGGCGGCCATCGAGTGGGGCGAACCCGAGCCGCTGTATCCGCCAAGCACACTACGCCGCGTACTGCGTACGGTCTTCTATCCGTTGGCGGCGGTTCGTTCACGTGGCGCCAAGATTCTACGCCGAGCTGAGAGCCAGTTCTACGGTACCGCTTCGCCCAAAGACGTGGGCGAAAACGGCGATCACAAACCCAAGAAATAGGTCAGCGGCATTTGAAGCGGCGCGAGATCGGTTGATCCTCGCGCCGCTGTGTGTGTCAGGCATGTTATACTCGCACTATGATTGAAGTCCTGAAAATCTGGGCGGCGCTGGTGATCTTCGGTGTGATTCACACTGCGCTAGCGTCACACGGCGCTAAGATGCTGGCGCGGCGCGTGCTGGGCGATCACATTGCGGATGCCACGTACCGATTGATCTTCAACGCTCTCGCGTTGATCTCGTTTGGTCCAGCCGCGTATTTGATGGTGACGCTGCCCGATCGGGAGTTGTACCGTCTCCCGGCTCCGCTCGATTCTATCGCGTTGCTCATTCAAGGCGTCGCCGCCCTTGGTTTGATCTATGCAGCGTATCAAATGGATTGGATGTTTTTCCTTGGCCTGCGACAATTCGTTGAGCCGCCGCCCAACACGACGATCGATTCCACGTCAACGTCGCATCTGGTGACCGATGGCTTGCATCGGTTTGTGCGACATCCGTTGTATACGTTCTCGCTGGTGGTGTTGTACCTCGTTTCGCCGATGACGCTCAATCGGTTGGCGTTGGTCGTCGGCGCGCACGTTTACTTCTTCGTCGGCTCGATCTTTGAGGAGCGCAAGTTGGTGCGTGAGTTCGGCGACGCCTATCGCGATTATCAACGTCGCGTGCCGCGTTTGGTGCCGCGTCTTTGGCCGCAGCGATGAAAACAGCCCCGCGATCACGTGATCGTGGGGCTGAGGTTATCTGGCAATGCATCAAGCGGCCAGTTGCGCTTTGCGGCGAAGTCGTGTGGCGAGTGTGGACACTGTGGCGATGGCTAGTGATAGGCCAGCAAAGATCCCCGCGTTCTTGATGAGGGTGGTCAGGTTACTTGCGCCACCCTCATGTTCACCACCTCTATCGCCAAATTGCCCCGGTTGAAATTGGCCTGACGGCGGCGTGCCTAAGCCTTGCCCGTTAAAACCACTTGCCTGTGAAGTCCCGTTGTTTCCGACCAATACTACTAACGCTCCAACAACGATTAATGCTGCGACCAGGATGATGAGGATTCGACCGAGCGTTTTCATTAGCGCACCTCCTGATGCGCCGCGACGGCGGCGGCTGGCTGCGGCTTGGAGGCGATCCGTCGGGCCGCGTTGACGATCGGGTTGGCGATGTACCGTTGGAGCGCGTTCAAAATCCACTTCCAATGCAGCGCTACATGCAGCCCAGCGATGTAGACGATCAGATCGGCCGACAGGCGATGCAGACTTTCCCACACGCCGCCGTGTTGAGCCGTGAGGCCGATCAGCGGCAGGATGCTTTTCGAGATCATGAGGCCTGTGAAGGTCACGACGATCAAGTTGATGAAGAATGCGATATTCAATACAAAGTTGAGACGTGACTGCCCGGCGAGACGGTTGAAGAACCGCTTGACCACTGCTACGATCCATTGCCAGTGCCGCAGTAAGTGAACGACTACGGCCGCCGCCAGTCCTACACTCAGCCATTCGTGAATGGCCTGCCCCGTCAATTTGGGGGCGAGGGCCAACATAATGGCCGCGAATAAACCGAGATCGATCCACAGATTCAATTTGGTCGGATTAGCCCGACCGCGAGTTTGAGTTGCCATGTTCCGCTCCTTTGACCTGCGCGTGCTCGAAATTGTGCAGTGCGCTTATAGTTCAAAGGATAGCGTTTGGCCGTGCAGAACTTGTCGAGAACAAATAAGAGAAGACTGAGAGCGAATTTGGAGGTAATAGACCTGTCATAAAGCGCGCCCGATTTGACTGTGACACTCCTCACTTGACAAGACGGTGGGTCAGGGTTAAATTAGTGTCGCAATAACACCAAACATGGGGCGCTGAATGTCTCTCGAGCCGAACAAACCTTCGGTGACGGTCGATGTCGTCATCGTGACTTTACGCGACAACGATCTGCAGGTGCTGCTTATCAAACGTGAGAATGCGCCCTATCGCGGCAAATGGGCGCTGCCCGGCGGCTTCGTGCACATCGACGAAGCCTTGGACGCGGCGGCACGCCGTGAGTTGGAAGAAGAGACCGGCGTGTCCAACGTCTATCTGGAACAGCTCTACACGTTTGGCGATATTGAGCGCGATCCGCGCGGGCGTGTGATTAGCGTGGCGTACATCGCTTTAGTGCCAGCGCCGCTGGCTGTGCACGGCGGATCGGATGCCGGCGATGCGCAGTGGTGGCCGATTAAATCAATGCCGCAGTTGGCGTTTGATCACGGCCAGATTGTGCAGTATGCGCTAATGCGCCTGCGCTACAAGATCGAATACTCGGCGGTCGGATTCCGGTTGATGCCGCCCGAATTCACATTATCAGAATTGCAGCGCGCTTATGAGATCGTGTTAGGCGAGCCGCTGGATAAGCGCAACTTCCGCCGCCGTATCATCGAGGCGGAAGTGATCGAGCCGCTCGATCAAGTCCGAGCGGGTGACGGACGCCCCGCGCGGCTGTATCGTTTCAGGCCCGATGCCGTCGCCGAAGTGAAAGCGCGGCGGTTGTTTCCATAGGGGGGAAATGCCAAGACTTCACAACTTAATAATCGCGATCGGGGCGGGGGGCCTCGCTGTAATGTTGCTGGCGGGGATATTGGGACTACACCTTCCAACGCCAGTCAGTGCCAAACCCGATCGACCTCTGACGCTGTACGCGCCACTTGCAACTAATCTACTGGTTAACCCCGACTTCGAAGACGGCTACTACATTCCTGATCCAACTAAGAACAGCATTCGTGTGCCGAACGGCTGGCAGATCAAATGGTACACCGATGTGTCGTCGTCGGGCTTTGCGTTCCTGCAACCTGAAACCAGCGTGCTTAATCCGGTCTGGCCCAACTGCTGCGCCCTCAACTATCCGCCGCGCATTCACAGCGGCCAGCATTCATTCGAGTCGGGCAAGCAATGGGGGCCTCAAGATGTGACGTTGTATCAGACGGTGGGCAACATCCCGATTGGCGCGGTGGTGACGGCCAGCGCATGGGTACATGCCTGGGTCAGCAGCTGTAATCCAAACCCGAAGGACAAACCGCCGGAGATGGCGCTCTCATTACTGGCGCCCAATTCCGACGATGCCACAAACTGCGCGCCCGGTTACTGGCCGATCGATTCCAACTTTATCCAGGTCGGCATCGATCCGACGGGCGGCACGGGCGTGCGCAAGGCCAGCGTGGTGTGGAATCGCAATCAGGCGACCGAGCCGTGGTGGGGGCCGTACGACTACTATTCGTCCACGATCTCGGCGGTGGCGGTGGCGCAGGCTCACACGGTGACGATGTTCATTCGCGGCGTGACGATTCAACCCGCAAAGTTCAACACGGTTTACTTCGACGACGCGAGCCTGTCGTACAGTTTCCCGTTTAGTTCCAGTGCTCAAGTCGAAGGTGAGTGGCCGTTGCCCGTGACGGGGACGCTGCTGGTGCAGTCGCCGGTGTCGATGACGCAAGTGACAGTCAGCGTGGACACGGGTGAACCGATCGAATGGGTGAGTACGACGCCGATCACGGATGGGTACTTATCAAAGTGGCGGTTCAATCCGCAGCAACCCGGCGCGCACACCATCACGTTGAATGCCAGCGAACTGCCGCAGCCGATTCAACACACCGTTTACTTGCCGCACATCCAATCGGCGTTCAAGCAGGACCGCTTGTTCCCACCGGACGGGATCACGCTGACTGAGCCGATCGAGATTACATTCACGCTCTACTCGCCGATCACGTTGACCGAGCCAACCGCGAC
The DNA here is from genome assembly GCA_046328575.1 of Anaerolineae bacterium. GTDB lineage: Bacteria > Chloroflexota > Anaerolineae > Fen-1058 > Fen-1058 > JAGOBP01. The sequence continues at coordinate 13,232 of JAXLWI010000073.1, read as the reverse complement.
GCTGACCGATCCGTTAGGTTCGCCGCTGTCGATCACGCTGCTGGGCTTTGAGACCGTGACGCCGACCTTCAACTATCAGTGGCTCTTCACGCCAACGCTGACGGGCACACACACTTTGGAAGTGTCCGCAACCGAGTTCACACAACCGTTGATTCAAGCGACCGTGGCTGCCACCAATCGCCTGTATTTGCCGGTGATGGTGCGTTAGTTCAAGTGGTAGAACTGTCGCACGATCCAATCGAAGAGTTTGCCGGGGAGATTGGGTTTGGCGATGACAGCCAGTTGTTCGATCCACGGCCCGACGCGATAGCGCGGACGCGGAGATCGTGAAATGAGGATGTGCTCCAGCAAATGCGCCACCGGCTGTGGCGAGCCACCCTTGAGCTCGTCGTGTTCCATCGCCAGCGCAACGGTGTCGCACGCTTCTCGATACGCCGAATGATCGAGCGAGCGCTCGGCGCGGCGGCGATAGGTTGACACGCTGGTGTGAAAATCACCGGGCTGAATTAAGATCACTTTGATGCCGAACGGCGCCACTTCGATGCGGAGCGCATCGGTGGCGCTTTCCAGCGCCGCTTTGCTGGCCGAATACAGCCCGTAAAACGGCACCCCGATCGTGCTGGCCATCGAACTGATGTTGATGATGTACCCGGCGCGTTGGGCGCGCATAAGCGGCAGTGCGGCTCGACACACGCGCAACGCCCCAAAGAAGTTCGTTTCAAATTGTGCCCGCGCTTCAGCGATCGACGTGTCTTCCACCGCCCCGACCAGCGGATAGCCCGCGTTGTTCACTACGACATCCAATCGACCCGCCTCTGCCACCACCTGCGCGATGCCGCGCTGAACTGAGGTCTCGTCGTCTACGTCCATTTCGATCACTGTAAAAGGCTGCGACTGCGCTGCTGGACGGCGGCTGGTGCCATACACGCGATAGCCGCGTTGCTGCAAATGCCGCGCGCACATCAAGCCAATCCCCGACGAAGCGCCTGTAATCAATACGACTGTGTCAGAATCCATCACTTGCTCCAGACAAAACAAAACCCGCCGGCGCGGGTTCTGTCAGAGGTTGGTAGCCGCTCTATTCAGCGGTGAGCGGCCCGAAGATTTGCTGAAAGCGCATCAACAGCGGCAAGTTGCCGGAGACACGCAGTTTGCCCGTCATAAACGCCGTCATCGCATTAGTGCGGCCTTCGGCAATGGCGAGGTAGGTCTCATGCGTGGTCGCCATCGTTGCGTCGGGTTGATCGATCTGGCCTTCGCGGACACTACACTGTCCGTTGGCGATCGACACCACGTATTGGCCGTCTTGATCGAAATCAAATTGAATGGACGCGTTGACGTCCTGGGCCAGTTCGGGCACAAACGCTTTGGGCAGACGATTCAGCATCAAATCCTGAATACTGGGAGTCATGCGACAACCTCGAAGAGAATGCGGCGAGTATAGCCGCCTCTCACACGCCTGTCAATTGCGATAGCCGATCGATCTGCCGCCGCCACGCAGCCCGTTCGACGCGACCTGCGACGAGATCACGCACGATCGACGTGAGGATCTCGTTCACGGGTGTCGCTAACCCGATCGATTGTCCGGCTCGCACGGTTGCACCGTTGAGATCGTCGATCTCCGATTTGGGCCGGCCCGCGTTCAGATCGATCAACAGCGACGGCAGCTTCGTGCCGCGCCCGGATTTGGCCATGCGCTGCATGATGGGCTGCAACAGCGGCAGCGGCATGTAGCGAAGGGCCAGCACGAGCAGCGGCACGGGAAACGCGGGCAGCGCGACGGGCTTGACCTTCAGCACATCCATCACGCGGATCGTTTCGCGCAGTGCCGCCGCCTCGATTGCAAACACGCGCCGATCGGCGAATGCTTCCAGCGTGTTCATGTCGAGGATGGTCGACGTGGCGTTGCCGAGCAGGTTCAACAGCAACTTGCTCCACTTCATCGAGCGATAGTCGGCGTACACGCGCACCGGCAGACCAATCGACGTGATCGCCTCCAACACTGGGTCGAGTGGGCGCGACGGATCGATCGGGGCGAGGCCGAGGCCGCCTTTGTGTTTTTCGAGGCGCACGGTGCCTATTTCGGGAATCGAAATCGGATTGAGCACGGTGCCCGCGATGATCTTCTCGCGGCCAAAAATCCGCCCTAACAAGTCTTCGTTGTTGACGCCGTTCTGCGGCGTCAACCAACGCTTGATACGATCGGCATACTGTCGCAGTGGTTCGATGGCTTCCGCGGTGTCGTAAGACTTGACGCACAGCAGGGCCAAATCGAAACGCGGCGTGCGCGCAAAAACCTCGTCGAGTGACGTGCAGGCCGTGAGCGTGTTGACGACGAAGTCGGCGTTGGGTTCGAGGATGTGCAGGCCGTTCGATCGGACGGCGTCAACCAATCGCGCCCGATCGTAAATGGTGACAGTGTGGTGCGCCGCCAGCTTGCCGCCGAGGTAGCCGCCAATCGCGCCTGCACCGATAACGAGTATGTTCATAAAAAACCTGGATTTACCGAGTAGATCACAGAGAACGTGGAGCCTAAAATACTCTGCGCGCTCTGCGGCCTCTGCGGTGAAATCAACGCATTAAGGTTTTTCAATCGCCGCGACAAGTTCACGGCAGAAGTCGGGGATGTCGGCGACGACGCGTCCCCACACGAGATTGCCGCTGCGGAAGGCGGGCTCATCGGCCCAGGTTGCCCCCGCATTCACCAGATCGTCTTTGATGCCGAGGCTGCCCGTCGCCTTGTGACCTTTGACCACACCCGCCGAAATCCCAACAAGGCCCGCGTGACAGATCAAGCCGACAATCTTGCCCGCATCATAGATCGCTTTGACGAAGTTCTTCACGTCGTCGTAGCGCCGCATCTTATCGGGCGCCCAGCCGCCGGGCACTACTACCGCGTCGAAATCGGCGGGTTTGAGGGCGGAAAAGTTCGTTTCGGATTTGGCTTCGAGCGCCGTCTTGCCATGATAGGTCTTTGGTCCATCGTGGCTGATGATGGTGACGGCCGCGCCTTCTTCGCGCAGCCGCATATACGTGACCCAGAATTCCAGGTCTTCAAAACCTTCATCCATCAGGAACGCCACCTTCTTACCTTGCAGTGGCCTTCTCAAAGTCCGCGATCGCTAGATCATAATGGCTTGCTGATATTACACCAAACCGCGGTTATTAAATGCCAGTCCCAGATCAGGTTTCAGGCAATCGCTTGGGCGAAGTCATCGAGCGCCTGAAAGTAGTATTGGCTGATAGTAGATGTGGCCACGCGCCACATATGCATCAGCCTTTTGGCCATCGAACTGAATTACGTGTGATGACTCGTCGATGGCCGAACCCTTCTAGTTTAGTTGATTGTAGGCTAAACCTCGATTATAGTAAGAGCGAGGTATCATCGGGCATTCCAGCACAATTGCCTGAGTAAATAGTTCAACCGCTGATTTGGGGTCGCCGCGTTGGAAGGGCCTCCCAACCGGCTCGCGCATAGTTTTGAAGTGTGACAGTAACTTGCTTATGACTGGCGGTAACAGTGGTAACAGGTACCGGCAGCGGCGGAACTGGCACGGTCGGCGTTCACTACCAATTCTGCGGGGTAGCAGAAGGCGACATGCTGACACACAGCCGGTCAACAGGATTGCGATAACAATCAACCCGATAATCGACAGCCGCGTGGCAGGCCGGCATACAGCCAGTCAAACTGTCGCGAAGAGTTACGGTTTTTCAATCGCCGCGACAAGTTCACGAAAGTCGGGGATGTCGGCGACGACGCGCCCCCATACGAGATTGCCGCTGCGGAAGGCGGGCTCATCGGCCCAGGTTGCCCCCGCATTCACCAGATCGTCTTTGATGCCGAGGCTGCCCGTCGCCTTGTGGCCCTTTACAACGCCTGCCGATATTCCGACAAGGCCTGCGTGACAGATCAAGCCGACGATCTTGCCTGCATCGTAGATGGCTTTGACAAAGTTCTTCACGTCGTCGTAGCGCCGCATCTTATCGGGCGCCCAGCCTCCGGGCACTACTACCGCGTCGAAATCGGCAGGCTTGAGGGCGGCAAAGTTCGTTTCGGATTTGGCTTCGAGCGCCGTCTTGCCGTGATAGGTCTTTGGTCCATCGTGGCTGACGATGGTGACGGCCGCGCCTTCCTCGCGCAGTCTCATATACGTGACCCAGAATTCCAGGTCCTCAAAACCTTCATCCATCAGAAACGCCACCTTCTTACCTTGCAGTCGCATGCTGGCCTCCTAATGCACACTGCTCAACGATCACTGTTCAATTGAGGATTGTGCACTGTGAATTGTGAATTGATTAAACTGGGTTGTCCACGTACGAAGTCTTGAGCCGACATTGCTTTGCGGCCAGCTAGTTGGATTTCTTTGAGAATCAACATGCTTGCGCTGGTCACCACCCCGATCGCGCCGTCTGTCAGTTTGATGACCTGTCCAATATTCTGGCTTCCGACTTCGATCTCCTCATGCCCCGCTTCGGCTTTCAATACCTTCACTATCTGATCGTTCCACCACGTAAATGCGCCCGGCCACGGCGTGTAAGCGCGCACCATCCGATCGATCTCGGCGGCTGAACGGTTCCAATCGATCTGTGCGTCAGCCTTGTCGATCTTGGGACAGTAGGTCACGCCCTCGGCGGGTTGCGGCTGCGGTGCGATCTCGCCACGCAGATATTTGGGCAATGTATCGGCCATCAACGCTGCGCCGAGCTGCGCGAGACGTTCACTCAGCGACGCTGTCGTATCATCCGCTCGAATTGTTTCCCGCGCCACGCTCAACATCGGGCCGGTGTCCATGCCCGCGTCGAGCTTCATGATCGTAATGCCGGTGACTTCATCACCCATGAGGATCGCCGCCGAAATCGGCGCCGCGCCGCGATGCCGTGGCAGCAGCGACGCATGTACATTCAGACAGCCGAACGGCGCGATGTCCAACACGGCTTGCGGCAGGATCAGCCCGTACGCGGCGACGATGATCACATCGGGCTGCAGAGCGCGCAGCGTGTCGATGGCAGTCGGGTCTTTGCGAAACGACTTCGGTTGATGAATTGGAATGCCGTGCGCTTCGGCCCACACTTTCACCGGCACGGCCGTCAGCACTTTGCCGCGTCCGGCGGGCTTGTCTGGTTGAGTGTAAACCGCCACGATCTGATGATCACGCGCCAACATTTCGAGCGTCGGCACGGCGAATTGGGGCGAGCCCATGAAAACGAGGTTGGTCATGTTGTTGGATAGTGTGAAAGTGAGATAGTTGAATGGCCAGCGATCAGCCGTCAACGGTCAGGCGCTGTTAGTTCTGCTTGGGCTTGCGCAACAGCAACAGCGCGAAAAACGGAATCGCAATTGCGATCCAGATCAGCAGCCAGGGGCCGCTGTTTTGCGCCACCGCGGCCACACCACCACTCGGACCGAGGCTGGCGCGCCACTTGAATTCCAGACCGGACAGCGTTGTATTCAAAGCCCGCTCGATGCCGGTTGCGCAGGACGCGCCGTCACGATAGACCGCCATCAACGCTTGAATGCTTGTCAGACCGTAGCTATCGATGATCTGTTGCACGACCACGCGGCTTTCCGCGTAAGCCACCAGCGCTGACGACGCATCTGTTGGAAAGGAAGCGCACAACGATTCCAGCGACGGCACTTGATTCTGTTCGAGCGCAGTTTGCAGCGCAACCCTTTGCGATGCATTCGGCTCGGCTTCGTTGACGGAGGCTAAGCCTTCATCCAACCAGCGCGGCACGGAGCGATAACCGGTCTTGGCGGCGATGAACACCATCAGGTGTGTTAGTTCATGCGGCAGATCACGGCGCAAGCGCAAGTTAGCTTCGGCATCCGGCGGCGTGGCGATCATCACGACGCCCAGCTCAGGCCGCGCCTGTCCACCCAACCACGAGCGACCGGCTAACTCCACAGCGCTCTGAAGATCTTCAACCGATTGATAAATGTACACATCGATCGGGCCGGTGGCTTCAACGCCGAGTTGCTGTTGCAGCTTGGGCAGCGCCTCGTTCGCGATCATTGCCGCCGATTGTCCAAAGCCTGAATCGCCTTGATACCAATGCACGCGCACTTTGCCTTGGGTCAGATCCATCCACGCAAAACGATTGTCGATGTAAGCCAGTGTGTGCGGATCGGAGCGCAGTGTTTTGCCCGATTGATCGGTGATCTCCCACCAGTACGTTAACGTGCTAAAGGCGGCGGGCTTGGCGTTACCAAACGACACGGTCGTGGTCAAATCGATCCGCGGGGCCGGGATCAAACTATCGGCTGTGTGACGAACCGGCAGCGCGCTGCCCGCTTGATAGAACACTGTCGCTTGCGTGATCGAAACGTCGCTGGACGCAGACAACGTGAAGGTGATCGACTCGGTGAAGCGATACGTCGCATCGTAACGTTCGAGCGTGATTCCAGTAGCCTGCACCGCCCCGATCGCGATCAGCGCGATCAGGGTTACACCTAAGAGGGCAAGTAGGCGGAAGGTTTTCATTTGAGCAGGGCGATAATGAGAGTTAACGTTATCGGACTGAGAATGGTCGAGATGACGACGGTGCCGGTCACCAACTTCGGCTCAGTCTGAAATTCAGTCGCCAACAGCGTATTGATCACGGCGGCGGGCATACTGGCTTGCAGAATGGCCGCTTGCCGCGCCACACCGGTTAGGCCGATCACGCTTGCCAGCCCGAAGGCCAGAAGCGGCGCGACGATTAAACTCAGCACACTGCCGATGACGGCTGGCCGTCGATACTGACTGACCGACGTGCCCGACAGTTGAATGCCCAGCAAGAGCAGCATCAAAGGAATGGCCGCCTGCGCTGGAAAATTGATGCCTTCCAGAATCGGTTCAGGCACGGGCCAGCGCGTCGCACGAATGATCATCACCAGCACCAGTACGTACGGATGCGGCATGCTGAGCAGTTGTTTAAGCGTGCCGCGCCAGCCGCCTTTGAAGCCAGTGGCGATCGATACGCCTACAGTGTAAACCAAAACACTGCTGGTGACAAAATAGATCACGGCGCGGGCTTCCGCGTCGGCGCCAAAGGCCAATCGATTAACGCCCAGGCCGTAATTACCGGCATTGACGAACGTCACCGCGAGGATGAAACCAGCGGTTTGCCGCGCATCAAAGCGCATCCAGCGCGCCGCACTCCACGCCGCCAGACTCATCACCAATGTCAGGCCGATCACAAAGGCGGCGATTTGAACGACCTCGCCGCCTTCGACGTTGGACTTGATCAGTGATGAAAAGACCAGGCTGGGACTGAGGATGTAGAACGTGATCTTGGACAGAAACCGAATGTCGGGATTAGTCCGGCGGGCAAAGGCAAAGCCCAAGCCGATCACGACGAAGATTGGCAGGATGTCATGCGTCAGGATCTCGAGCAGCGTATTCACGATGCTCGCACTCAGTCTTCGTCGTCTTCGTCTTCGTCGACGTCCTGATCGAGCACCCACTCCTCGTCTTCGTCTTCATCTTCAAAGTCGAACATGGTGAAGTCGAGGTTGTTGCCCTTGAATTCCAACTCGTCCAGCGCGGCTTCGGCTTCTTCATGCAGATGCTCGGCGTTGCTTTCCAGTACGGCCTGCAAGGTCTGTCGCGCTTTATCGCCACCGATCTGACCCAGTGCCCACACCGACGCGAGTTGCACATCTTCGTCCACATCGTCGACCAATTCGGTCAGGCGGCGCATGGCGGGCGCAAATTCCAGTTCGCCGCACGCGCGTGCGGCTTCGTAGCGCATTTCAGGATCGGCCGCATCCAATTCATGCTTGGCGATCTCGCCCCAGCGATCGTCGGCGGAACGGCCCATCGCAAACACCGCGCTCAGCCGCATCTTCTGATCGGTGTGTTCGTAGGCCTGCCGCAGCAGATCGCCCACTTCCTCAAAGCCGAGGAAGCCTAACGATTCCAACGCGCGACGACGCACTTCGATCGGCTCAACGCTGTTGGTGAAAGTGGCCTTTAGTGCGGACTTGATCGGCGCAACTTTGGCGGCGGGCAAGTCTTCCAGTTCACCGGCATAAATGAACCGGCCCAGCGCGCCAGCGGCGGCGGCTCGCACACCGTCCGATTCGTCTTTAAGCAACGTCAACAAAGTCGGGATCAGCGCCGGATCGTCGTCTTCCCACAGGCCTTCGATCGCGGCAATTCGGACCGTCGCGTCTTTATCGACCAAGCCCAGCCGATAGATCGCGCCGAAGTCGACTTCGAAGTTCTCTTCAGCGATCTCGACGAGGTGGCGCATGGCGACGGCGCGGCGATCGGCCGCGAAGGTCGGCCAAACCGATCGGACTTTCTCTACGTCCGCGCGTTCCAGTCCAGATAGACCATACAACGCGGCGACCGAAACTGGCTCGGCTTCGGCCGCTAAGTTTTTGAGTGTCGCATCAACGGAAGTCATGGTGCTCCTTGCACAGTTACATGGCGACGAACAAAATCAGCCAATCGAATCTCGATTGACTGATTATACCTCTGGTTAGTAACAGCGGCGATCAGTTGTGAATGATTGGGTTGCTGATATCTTGTATGGTAATGAGCGCCATCAAAGCCAGCAGCAGCGCCATGCCGATGAGGTGCACGATCGCTTCGCGTTCCGGCGAGATGCGCTTGCGGCGGACGGCTTCGATCAGCACGAAGATCAAGCGGCCGCCATCGAGCGCGGGCAGGGGCAGCAAGTTGGTCACACCCAACGCCACGCTGATCATCGCCATGAAACTCAAAATCCAGAACGGCTGCTTGGTATCCAGCGACAGTTGGATTTGATTGTAGGCCAGTTGACTGATACCGACCGGTCCAACTGGCCGCGCCTCGGTCGCACTGATTGAGCCTTGAATCAAGCGGCTGGGCAGCATGACGATCTGTTCAATGCTGCCAGTGATCTGCGCGAACGACATAGTGAACGCTTCGCCGATCGGATACGGTTTGGTCGCGATTAGGTAATCGAGCGTGACGCCCATGGCGCCTTGGCCTTGCGGCGTGTCCGCCACAGAGCGCGGCGTGATCGCAATATCCAGTTTTTCGCTACCGCGCAGTACCGACAACGTAATCTGCTGGCCGCGATGCGTGCCGACGTAGTCCTGCAAATAGTTGGCTTTGGTCAGCGGGTTGTTATCGACGGCCAATATTTCATCATGAGCCTGCAAGCCGACTTGTTCGGCTGGTGAATTCGGTGCAACGCCGCCGATCAAGACGCGCGGCAGCCCATCGGGATCGGGTCCGCCGATGGCGAACGCCGCTACCAAGATCACGATCGCCGCGATCAAGTTCGCACCAGGCCCGGCCAACAGCGTAATCGCGCGCCAGCGCTTGGGCGCATCGCCAAAACTACCTTTGCCCGATAGACCTTCTTCACCCAACATACGCGCGAAGCCGCCCAACGGCAGCCAGTTCCACGTGTATTCTGTGCCCTGCATGATGTCGCCGACTTCACCATACAACGTTTGATCGGCCATGCCCAGTGGCTCGATCGATGCGGCCTGATCTTGCGCCCACTTCACGATCGATTTGAGGATCAGTTCGTCGTTGACGCGAGTCACCACGGCGCGCACGGTGCTGCCGTTTTCAAGTTCTTTAGGCAGATCGAAGTTGCGCGGAATGGTCACCTTGGCGCTGTTGATGGTCAACGAGCCTTTGCCGCGGAAGAACCGAATCATGCGCGGCGGATAGCCCATACCAAACTCCAGCACCTGAATGCCGCCGCGTTTGGCCGCCAGAAAGTGGCCCAACTCGTGGATGAAGATCAGCGGGCCGAGTACCAGTAAGAATGCAATCGCCAGTTCGGGAAATGACATGCTGATGTATGCTGAAACCTCTACTTTCCTGTGCTACAAAGATTATACAACCGGGCTGGCGATTTCAGCAATGAGAAATGAGTTAGAGGTCTATTAGAACTGGCTAACCATGGCAAAGTCAGCCAATGAGGCGGGCCGAGCCACCCGGTCTGGCCGTGAGTACTTTGCGCACACCGGGGATGGCTTGCACCCGGCGAACGACATCGTTGACGACTTCACCCGGACACAAAATGTGCACATTCGGTCCCGCGTCGATCGTCGTGCAGGCTGGCAAATTCGCTTTGCGCCACTGAAGAACAGCCTGCATCACGGCGATGGTCGCCGGCTGCCAGTACATCAACGTTGGCTTGGAGGTCATCATCACGGCGTGCATCATCAGCGAATCCAGTTCGACGACTTCGGCCAATGCGGCGAAGTCGCGGGCCAGCACCGCCGAGCGGGCCTGTGCCAACCGATCGGGCGCGGTAGCGACGCGCGTCGCTTGCAGCGGGCTGCTATCGGCCAGCGCGTGGCCTTCCGATGATCCAACCAACTTATGTGAGATATCAATAATGGCGACTACGTCCCGCAAATCCCAATGAGCGGCAGGCGCGAGCGAATGTGCGTAACTCGATTGATCGTCGTCGCCCATCGACCACTCGACGAAGCCGCCCGGCACACTACGACACGCCGAGCCGGAACCGGTGCGTGCCAGGCGTGACAATTCTGCTTCGGTCAGAGTCAATCCTGCGGCTGTACTGGCGGCTACTGCGAGCGCCGCAAAACCGGACGCCGACGATGCCAGACCTGCGCCGGACGGGAAATTGTTACGCGTTTCGACGATAGCACACGCAGACACTTCAGCCATCTGCCGCACTCGATCGAGCATACCGCTAACCCGATCGCGCCCCGGCCCGCTGATGAAGTTGTTGCCCAACATCACCACATCTTTGTCCAACGCTGGATCGAACTCAACCGTCGTGGTGGATGTAAAGCCGTCCATGTTCATCGACAAAGATGGGTTCGACGGCAAGCGTAAGGCGTGATCGCGATTGCCCCAGTATTTGATAAGAGCGATGTTGGGATGGGCAACCGCGGTGGCTTTCAAGTTCGACATGGGTTGTGGCAGACCTTAAGTGAAATTCACTAGCAAGTTTACCACTCCCTTAGAGATCATCCGGCTTGCTCCAGTACCTGATGATCGCAGTAGCAGTGGTAATCAGCGCGTGGCCGATGTCGCGGAAAGTATCGAAGGAGCGACTCGCTCGTTGTGTCAATGTGCTTGCGGCATTTTCGATCCCGGCCAAATCGGGCAACAACTCGGCGCGCAGAGTGAGCTGAATCGCTATAGGTGATACCGCATCAGTTGACGCAACATGCTCCGCGATTACACTGCCTGCAAATACAGTGTGCGGCTGTAGCCCACGTGCTCGGTCAGGTCACGCGGCATGCCTAGCGTCATCAATTCATAGCCGCTGGCACGCTGGACTTCAACGCCATGCCGATTGGTGACAGAATAGATCGCGTTCGGGATAAGACCCTTTAGCATAGCCGATGGTCGAAAACTGCCGATCGGGTAATCGCGGATTACTTCAGAATACACGGCTTCACGCCCATCCGATTGGACATACTCGATGACCGAAGCCTGAAATTCTTCCAGCCGTTCCAAGCGATAGAGTATACCGTTTTGAATGACATGCCGGATGCGCTTGTAAAAAGCGATGTAACTGGCATACTCTGTCAACTCGGCCCTGCTCAACTCGTTGAGGCTGGAGCCGATGCCCAATGTGCCGCGCATCGCCACATCGAAGCGCAAGCCCAGCGAAGTGATACGTTGCGTGATGTGACTGTGCTCATGCGTCACCCACGCTTCCATGCAGCGCGCCGGATACGCCAGGCTATATCCCTCTTGGATGCGAATGCGATCGAAGGCATCGGTATTGTCGCTGGTCCAGACTTGATCGACGCGACCCAGCATCCCCAAATCGATGCGCCCGCCGCCACCCGAACAACTTTGAATGTCGAGCGTTGGGTGCTTGGCACGCAAGCGATCCATGATCGAATATACGCTTGCGGTATGCACGCGCCAGATGGCTTTGCCCACCACTGAGCCGGGTTCGGTGGCGAGACGGTTCATGTCCCATTTGAAGAAAGCGATATCATAGCGTTCAACTAAGGCATCCAGTAACGCAAAAACATACTCAACCACTTCGGTGCGGCCAAAATCGAGGATGAGCTGATTCCGCGATTCGGTGCGTACGCGGCCCGGGAAGTGCAAGACCCAATCGGGATGCTGGCGATACAGATCGGAATCGGGGTTGACCATCTCCGGCTCAACCCACAGGCCGAACTTCATTCCCAGCCGGTGTACCTCCGTAACGAGTTGCTCCAAGCCGTTGGGAAAAGCATCGGCGCGCACGACCCAATCACCCAATCCCGCGCGGTCGTTGCGACGCGCGCCGAACCAACCATCATCGACACAGAACAATTCCACGCCCATGGCCGCTGCTTTGCGCGCTAACTCGGCTTGGCTTTCATAGTTCACGTTGAAGTAAGTGGCTTCCCAGCTGTTGTACAACACTGGGCGGAGATTCGCGGGCTGCGGCAAAACGTAATCGTACGTAAAGGCGTGCAAACGCCGACTCGCTCCGCCCCATCCATCGCTGCTAAGACCGCTGACCAAGGCGGGCGTGGTGTGCTTCTCACCCGGCGCGAGATCGAGCGCGAAATCAAAAGGATGATATCCCGCGTGAATGCGCACGGCCCACGTGGGTGTTTGCTCCACGGCGATCTGCCACGCGCCGCTGTAGGCGAGTGCGCCGAAGTACACCGTGCCCGTCTCTTCCCAGGCTTGTCCCGGTCGATTGAGCATGAAGAACGGATTGGCAAAGTGACTGGTCTGAAGATTGCGGCTTTCCATGACGTGTGTACCCGGCGATAAGCGCTGCCGATGCGGGGTAAATTCTCGCGCCCATGTGCCGTTGACGTATGTCAATTCATTCGTGCCATTGGGCAAGTGTAATGAAGCGAAGTTACACACTTCAAAGGAGACTACGTCTCTGCCTGCGTTTTCCAGTTCCAACCAACGCTCGATGATGTCATGCTCGGGCGCGAGGCGATAGCACAAGATGGCGAAAAAATTCTGTACCGGGTCTTTCAAACGCACGCGCAGCGTTTCACGCACAGTGCTATTTTTCAAGGGCAAACCGTGCGTAGGCGCAAGACCAGGTCGCGCATGGGTGACCACCTCGTGACCGACATAGCGCAGGCGCAGATCGCGTATAGGCAGATGCAGCGCCTCGCCAGATTGCAAGGGTTGAGGCAGCGACGGGAAGTTCGCCTTTAGTGTGACCTGATACGAGGTGACATCGCCAAAGGTCAGCACTTCATCGGGACGGAACTGCGTGATAAAACTCGCCGTCAGATCATAAGTTATTGAAGTCGCTTCGCCGCGAATAACGTCATCCTG
>JAXLWI010000072.1:0-20157 GCA_046328575.1 Anaerolineae bacterium | reverse complement strand
GTCTGGCGATCGTGATTGTTGCGATCGGCCTGATTACGCGCGCCACCGGCTCGACCAACAATCCGATCGCGCCGGCGGCCTCTAACGACCCGATCGAGTTACGCATCGTCACCGCGCTGCCGATCGAGCAGTGGGTCACCGAAGCCGCTAACGCCTACAACGCCGAAGCGCGCAAACTCGACGGCCGCCCGGTGCACGTCACCATCATTCCGATGGACGGCCTCACCGCGCTGAATCGTTACGACAGCGCGTCGTTTGAGCAGACGCCAACCGCGTGGATCCCCGATTCGCGCTATCTGGTGGAACTGGCGAACGCCGCGTATAAGGATCGCTTAGGCCGCGACGTCTTCCTGACCGACGGCGAATATCGTGCCAAACCGATCGCGCTGTCGCTGTTTGCGTGGGGCCTGTATGGTACGCGCGCCGCGGCGCTGGAAGCGAAATTCGGCACGATCGATTGGAAGACCATCCACGACGCGGCGATCGCGGCGGGTGGTTGGCCTGAACTGGGCGGCGATGCGGCCTGGGGCTTCTTCAAATTGGTTGTGCCGAATCCGCGCAAAAACGTGGGCGGCCTCGCGGCGATGGTCGCCGCGGCCGGTGAATACTACGACAAGCCCAACATCTCCGTCGAAGATGTGACCAAGCCGGAATTCCAGAAGTGGCTGAAAGAGTTGATGGGCTCCGTCACAGCGATCAGCGGCGCCAGCGCGTACACGGCCGAAGACTTCGCACTATTGGGTTACTCCGTTGGTGACGGCGGCCAGATGCTGGAGAGCGATCTGCTGGCGAACATGGGCGGCATCGCCACGCGCTGGCAAGATCCTTTGGCGGTGCGTTATCCCAAGTACGTGACGTGGTTCGACTTCCCGTTCAGCGTCTGGATTGGCCCAGAGACGAGCGCGGCTGAAAAGAACGCGGCGCTTGATTTCCAGAAGTACTTATTGAGCAAGCCGGTGCAGGAAAAGGCTGTGACTTACGGCCTGCGCCCGGTGAACGCCGAAGTCAGCGTCGATCGGCCTGACAGCCCGTTCACGCGCTGGAAGGATGCAGGCATCACGCCGGTGGTGCAGCGCACGTCGGCCATGCGCTCGCCCGATCGGGATGTGCTGCAAGCCCTGCTGCGCTGGTTTGATCTCAACATCGCTCAACGCTAAGTAATCGTGTGTGGCGTGGTGCGTGGTCTGTGAGGGTCTACTCACGCATCACGCGCTACGCATCACGTTTCACGGAGACGCCCAATGTCCCGTTCTGCTTATCGCCCTGGTTACAAGACGCCCACTCCCAACCCCGGCGGCTGGATTACGATTCTCATCATTCTCATCGGCGCGTGTGCGTTGTGCTGGCCAATCACGTCCGGTCTCGTGAACGGCGTGGTCGACAGCGTCCGTGGCACGGTCGAAACGGTCACGCAAGGCCCCCAGGTCTCGTTGACTGTCGCGATTTCGCCCGAGAAAACCGAGATGTTCACGGCGCTGGTCAAAGCCTTTAACCAGCAAAATGTGAAATCGAGCAAGGGTGAAACGCTGTCGGTCGGCACCGTGCCGTTCGACGCCGAGAAGATGCTCGATGCAGTGCAGGCCGGTGAATATCAGGCCGTTTCGCCTGATTCATCAATTTGGCTCGATCAACTCGATCGGGAATACCAGACCAGCCAGAGCACACAAGCGTCGGTGGTGGGCCAAACGGTGCGTTATGCCGTCACGCCGATCGTGATCGCGATGTGGCGCGATAAGGCCCAGGCACTGGGGTGGCCAAACACACCGATCGGGTGGAGTGACCTCCTCAAGATCGCGCAGCAGGATCGCAACTTCAAGTGGAGCCATCCGTCGACGACGTCGGCGTCGGGCGTGCTATCGACACTAGCGATGTTTTACGCGGGCGCGGGCAAGACGCGCGGCTTGACGTTGGAAGACGTGCGATCACAGCCGGTGCTCGATTACGTCGGCGCGCTGGAAAAGACGGTGCGCTATTACGGCGAAGGCGAACTGCCCATCGCACAGCGCGTGGTGCAAAACGGCCGCGATTATCTGGATGCTTTTGTCGCGTCCGAGCAGATCGTGATCTGGGCGAACCAACAGCCCAATGTGCAACTCGTTGCGATCTATCCGAGCGAAGGCGCGTTGTGGCAGGATCATCCGCTGGCGCTGCTGGAAACCAACGGGTTGAGTGATCTCAATCGGGAAGCGTTCCGGGCCTTTGCCGCTTACGTGACTTCAGCGGACGCACAGAAACTGATTCTATCGAAAGGTTATCGTCCCGCCGATCTGACGATCAAACTCGATAGCGCTGATTCGCCCATCTCATTGAAGAACGGCGTCGATCCCACGCAGCCGCAGACCGCGCTGCAAGTGCCCGGCTCGCAAGTGCTGGACGTGGTGCGCGAATCGTGGCTGGCCTACAAGCGCCGCACGAACGTGATGCTGGTCGTGGATACGTCGGGCAGTATGGACGGCGAGAAGATCAACAACGTCAAGACCGCGCTGAAGACCTTTGTCGATCAGGTCAAGAGCGACGACGAGCGCGTGGGCTTGATCGAGTTCTATAGCAGTGTCGATGAGTTGGTGCCGATCAATGTCCTGAAGCAGAATCGCAGCACGTTGATCTCGCGCATCGCCGAACTGGAAGCGGGCGGTGATACGTCGCTGCTCGACGGTGTGTCGGTGGCCTACGATCGATTGCAGGCGCTGAACGATCCGGAACGCATCAACGCGATTGTGGTGATGACAGATGGCAAGGAAAACGCCTCGAATTTGTCGCTACGGCAGTTGACGGCGAAACTGGAAAAGGGCATGGAAGGCAATGTGCCGGTGGTGGTGTTTGCCATCGCTTACGGCAGTGACGCGGATATGAACACGCTGCAGGCGATTGCGTCTGCAACCAATGGTCAGACGTATCGCGGCACGGTGGAGACGATTAAGGGGCTGTATAAGATTTTGTCGACGTATTTCTAACGAGTAATGAGTGACGAGTAACGAGTGAACGTGGTGCGTGAGGGGCCATGGCCGACCTAATGACGCTGACCTGCCCATCGTGTGGCGGGCAGTTGCAAGTCACCAATGAGACGGATCGCTTTGTATGCGCACACTGCGGCAACAGTCACGTCGTCGATCCGGGTGTGCGGATGGCTTCGTTGGCAGCGGAAGTTGAGAAGCTGCATACTGAATCGCGAATCCGGCAACTGGAGCGGGAACTCGACGAGTTCGCCAAACAAGAGTATTCGCTAAAGTTCGAGATTGAAGGCTTAAGATCTGGCGCGAAATCAACGGGTTGCACTTATCAGTTGGGTACAGTCGCAGCGTTCATTTCGGCGGTGGCGCTGACGGTTTACGCGGTCTCTGAAATCCCAAAGGGACACACCAATGTCGTTGCGCCAGTATTGGGCATGGCTGCCTTTTTGGCCGTGATGGGAGTGGTTGCGGCACGTGTTTACCCAACTGTGAAAATCGTGCCTAATCACGATGCCCAACTTCAGCAGTTGGTCGTTGTTGAAAGACGAATTGCTCAACGCAAACGCGAACTGGCTGCGCTTCAACAACAGGTGAATCAAAGTTACACCGATGATTCAATAAAGTACGACGCGAAGGTTTTGACGTTCCTGCATGAGGGGCCATGGCCGACCTGATGACGCTGACCTGCCCATCGTGTGGCGGACAGTTGCAAATCACCAACGAAACCGATCGGTTTGTGTGCGCGCACTGCGGCAACAGCCACGTCGTCGATCCGGGTGTGCGGATGGCTTCGTTGGCAGCGGAAGTGTCAGCACTTCGCGCTGAATCCGAAAGCCGCCGACTAAGCCAGGAACTTAGTTCTCTTGTACAGAGACGCGATCAACTTCGTAGTGAAGTCAAGACTTATCGAAGTCAAGCTGAGGCGGAATTGTATTTGTATCAGGCTGCTGGCACCGTGGCGTATGTGTTGGCGTTCGTAATAGCGTTAGGGTCATTGGCAGTTTTGACTGAGCGGCCAGATCAAACCCTAACCGCTTTAGCTGCAATAGCAGCGTCTATCTTCCTGGTTGCTGTTGGAAGAAATGCCAAACGCCTAAAACTGATGTTTCGCGTTGATCCACGCGACGATGTAGTTAAAGAAATTTCCGATTTGGAACGTCAGATTGCTCACAAACAGCGCAAACTGGATACACTTCAGCGCCGAATGGACCAAGATGACGTTGAAGAGTTGATCAGCGACGACCTAGAACCCGCCGCACGCATCAAGCAGTACGCATCACGTACTACACCTTCATGACCACGACCGACGTCACCACCTGGCTGCAAGAGGGCATCGCTGCTGCCAAAGCGGGCGAGCAGGCAAAGGCGCGCGGCTTGCTGCAGAAAGTCGTCGAGGCTGACGAAAGCAATTTACAGGCGTGGCTGTGGCTCAGCGGCGTCGTGGCGACGTTGGAAGATCGCGAAGTGTGTTTGGAGAACGTGCTGACGCTCGATCCGTCAAACGAAAAGGCGCGTCAGGGGCTGGCATGGGTGCGCGAGCAGATCGCGGCGACCCCGGAGATCGAACCGGAATCGATTTTGCCGCACGTCGAGACGGACGAGCGGCGGATTCAAGAAGCCAAAGTTACCCTCGATTTTTCGGACGCTGAGTTCGACGATCCGTTGTTGTGTGTGTATTGCGCGGCGCGCACGCGCGATGAGGATCGGCATTGTCCCAACTGCAAACGCAGCCTGTATCACTCGTTCCTGAAGCGCGAGAAACCAGCCTGGCTGTGGGTGGGGTGGACATTGAGCATCGCCGACGTGTTCGTCACGCTTGGCTTGGTGCTGATCCTGTTGACGATTTTGTCGTACACAGTGACCGCGGCCAAATTCGACGCTAAGCCGGTCGAAGTCGGGCAACTGATCGACCTGTATTTCGGCCAGGCCGCTGGCCTGCCGCGCGCGGCGCAGACGGCCGTGTTCAACATCCTGCCGCGCGAAGTATTCTTTTTCCGGCTGGGCTACGCGCTCTTTACGACCCTGATAACCTTCGGGTTGCCGCTGCGCCGTCGGGTGTTTCACCTGTTATACATCGGCAGTTTGGCCGCATCAGTGGTCGGTATCTATCTGACGTTGAACATGAATCGCGTCTTTATCGTGTCAGGTGCGGCTGCTACGCCGATCGAAGCGATTTTGCAAGTGGTCCTGAATGAACTGTTGGGCCTGTTCGTGCCGATTGCGGCTGGCGTGGCCGGCTTCATGCTGTTGTTGCGAGTACTGCTGGCCTTCTTGATGGAAGAAGATTTTGCGCGCGTGACGGAGCGCTTGTGGTGCGTCACCGATCGATCGGTGCGCGAAGCGTTGACGGCTTTTGTCCGCGCGAAACGCTACATGCATCGCGGCATGTGGACGCTGGCGGCGCTCTACTTGCAGCGCGCCGTCAACTTGCAGCCCACCGCCGTCGATTATCAACTGGCGCTGGCTGAAGCGTATGCGCACCTGGGCCGCCATCGCCGCAGTCTCGACACGTTGAGTCAAGCCGAGCAATTGCAGCCCGGTTCAACGTTGGTGATACAACTCAAAGACGTCATTCTGGCGATGGAACTTCAAGCGCGCGCGCAAGCCGCGCCCGCGCGAACTGCTGAAGAAACCGCCCGCCCTGAATTGTGGGAGGACCATGACAACTGATCAACCCGAAGCCACGGAAGCGACGCTGCGCCAGCGCGTGCAGCGGGCTATTTTAACTAATGCCCTGTTCGATTGGCGGGGCGGTATTATCCTGGCAGTCTCGATTTTGCTCGGTTTTTTCGGGCCCGATTTGTTTCCCGGCTCTCAATGGTGGTGGTGGTTAGTGGGCGGCGCAGCGGCCTGGGGCGCGTTAACGTTCAGTATCATGAAGGATCCTGAAACCGGCGCACAGGTGACGGCGAACTTACTGCGTCAGAAATACGAGCCGACCACACTCCGCAGCCCCGATTCGAAAGAGCGGCTGATCAAGGCGTTTGAGTATCGCGGTCGCATCGCGGCGGCGCTGGCGAAGACAAAACCCGGCGTGCTGCGCGATCATCTCGAACAGACGGCGAATGAGATCGACGACTGGATCGGCAACCTATTTACGCTGGCTCAGCGCCTCGATACGTTTGAGGGCGATCGGACGATCCAGAACGATCTGAAGACCGTCCCGGCAGCGATTCAAAAAGACGAGACGCGCCTGCGCACGACGGTCGATGCGTCGTTGAAAAAACAAATCGAAGACACGTTGGCTTCGCGCCGATCGCATTTGGATTCGCTGCAGAACTTGCAGAGCACCATCGAGCGCGGCAAGTTGCAGATGGACCAGACGCTGGCGTCGATGGGCACGGTGTACTCGCAATTGCTGTTGATGGATGCGAAGGACATCGACAGCGGGCGCTATCAGCGCCTGCGCGACGACATCGCCGAGGAGGTGAAGGGCCTGCATGAAGTCGTCGAGGCGATGGACGAGGTGTACAAGCGCAATTAGCAAAGTGATGAGTGAAGTATGTCTGACATGATGAGCGAATCGATCGAGTATTTGGCACCCGATGAAAAGATTCTGTGGCAGGGCCAGAGCAAAAGCAGTTCCTCGGCGGCTCTCGCGGTTAGGCCGATAATGTTGGCCGCAGTTGCAACACTGGGGGTTGGCCTCATGCTGGTTTACGTCGGGGCACCGCACTCGGTGTTGAATTTGTGGGGCATTGGTTTGCCCTGGTCGCTCTTGTTGATTATATTGTTTGCTTTTGGGCCGGTAATTGCTATGCTGGCCTGGCGTGGTCGACAAGATCGACAGACGCAATATCTGGTCACAACCTCAGCAGCGATAATCGTTGGGGCAAGTAGCCGCGCGTCTCAGCGGGCGACGATTCTGCCGTTAAGAAACCTGACGGCTATCAAAGTCAGCCGGAATCGCGACGGGACTGGCACTTTGCACTTCAATTTTAGCCCGAGAGATGCGGCCGCAAATGACTTGTTCGTTGAATCGACGCTGGCTTTCTTGAACATCGAGCAACCGTTGATGGTGTATCAGTTAATTCGTCAACAAATGGGAAAAGTGTAAACCATGTATGAAATGACTGGTGAGTTAACGAATTACCTTGCGCCGAATGAGCGCGTGGTGTGGCAGGGTCAGGGCAAGCGTCGTTTGAACTCGGCGGCGGCGGGCGGCTACTTCTTCATCGCGATGTTTGTAGGCATGGCGCTGCTCTTCGGCGTGATCTTCGCCGCGACTTCGAGCCGCAGTCGCACCTCGCGCAGCGACGACTTTGTCCCGCTGATTATCATGCCTATCATCTTCATCTCAGTTGGGTTAGGCGTGGGCATCCCGTTGGTCGTGCTGAGTCGGCGTTCCAGCAACGCCCGTTACTATGTCACCAATCAATCGGCCGTGATCGTTTATCCGTCTACGGGCTGGTCAGGCAAGCGGGTGACAATTATTCCGCTGAAGAATGTGCAGCAGTTGACGCTGAGCGAAAATCGTGACGGGACTGGCACACTGATTTTCGGTCAGAGCGTGTATGGGAGTTACGGTCGCTATGGCAATAGTTGGCTGATGGATTCGGTCACGGCTTTCTGGAATATCGAACAGCCGCAGGATGTGTATCAACTCATCCGGCGACAGCTGGCCGAGGTTTAGCCGCCGCGTGTCAGGTCCATGTCGTGAAGGCACGGCCATTCGTGGCACAATGAAACTGGCCTCAGTTGGCTAATTTCTGGCAGGCCGCGAAAGGATCGAGTATGTCTGAACCAACGTCTTCATCACCTGCGGGCAGCAAACTGGGCATGGGCGTTGCCCTGGGTGTGGCAATTGGCGCGGGCTTGGGTGTAGCGCTGAACAACATCGCTATGGGTGTTGGTGTGGGCCTGGCAATCGGTGTCGCGATTGGTGCGGCGCTGGATCGTCAAGCGAAACAGGAATCGTAAGCGACTGATCGTCGCCGGAGGTGCGCGATGGATCTTGGACAACAACTCTTTCAATTGGTGAGCAATCCCAGTATTGCCTACTTGGCATTGATCGTGGGCCTGTTCATGCTGTTTGTGGCCGTGACGACGCCGGGCACGGGCGTGGCTGAGGTGATCGCCTTTATCGCCTTGGCTATTGCCGCGATCGGTTTGATCAACTTGTCGGCCAACTTTTCGGGCGTGCTGTTCATCGTCGTGGGCTTCGTCTTGTTTGTCATTGATGCGACGGCGACTGCGCACGGCGCGTTGACGATTGGCGGCGCGATCTCGCTGCTGGTCGGATCACTGTTGCTGTTTCCGGTCCGCGAAGGCTCGGAAGGTCTATCGGGTTGGCTGATAGGCGGCGTCACTTTGGCGACGGCCGGTTTAAGCGCGGTGATCCTATCGGCGTTGATGCGTGTGCGCCAGCAGAAGCGCGTCGATCATGTGGCGCAGAATATCGTCGGCACCCGCGGTGTGATCAAGACCGAAGTGAAGCCGAATGAGTCCGGCACCGCGCAAATCGGCGGGCAGTTGTGGACGGTGGCCGCCGACGAACCGATCGAGCCGGGCGCCGAGGTCGAAGTCGTCAACCGCGTGGGTTTGACGCTGCAAGTGAAGCGGCTCGTCGCAACGGACGCTCGTCCGTCTTGAGCCGCAACTGATCAAGTATTTACCCTGAATCGTAACTTACTCTTCGCGAGGAGGTTTCTCTATGGACGGTAGTTTGTTAGCTGCATGTGTCGTCGGCGCAATTGTGGTCGTAGGACTGGGTTTGGTGTTGAGCGCGATCCGCGTCGTGCCGCAGTTCCAGCGGCTCGTCGTGTTCCGCTTTGGTAACTGCATCGGCCAGAAGGGGCCGGGCCTGGTGCTGCTGTATCCGTTCGGCATCGATCGGGCCATCACGGTCGATCTGCGCGAGGAAGTGCGCGAGGTGCCGCATCAAACGAACATCACGAAAGACAATGCGCCGATCGGCATTGACTTCCTGATTTATTGGCAGGTGGTCGATTCGGTGAAGAGCGTGCTGGAAGTCAACAACTTCCGACAGGCCGCGTTGGGTATCGCCACCACGACCTTGCGCGCCGTGATCGGCGATATTGCGCTGGACGATGTGCTGGCGCAGCGTGAGCACATCAACCAGGTACTGCGCGCCAAACTCGACGAAGTGACCGAGCGCTGGGGCGTGAAAGTAACCGCGGTCGAAATCCGCGAGATTGTGCCGCCGCGCGAAGTGCAAGATGCGATGACGCGCCAGATGAGCGCCGAACGCAGCCGCCGCGCGGTCGTCACCGAAGCGTTGGGTACGCGCGAAGCCGCTGTGACCGTGGCCGAAGGCCAGAAGCAAGCGGCGATTCTCTCGGCGGAAGGCGAGAAACAGGCGGCCATCCTGCGAGCCGAAGGTCAGCGTGCTTCACAGGCGTTGGTGGCCGAAGGTTACTCGGTCGCCTTGGATAAGATCTTCAGCGTGGCCAAGGACGTCGATTCCAAGACGATGACGCTGCAATACTTCGAGGCGTTGAAGGCGCTCGGTTCCAGCCCGGCGACGAAGTACATTTTCCCGATGGAATTTACTAACCTGCTCAAGCCGCTGGCGGCGATGACTCAGGATTCGACCAAGTAATCGTGAACGATCCACGCTCTCAGCCCGCGTCTGCGCGGGCTGTCCGCGAGGACGCGGACGCCGAGCAAACTACACAGATCGTACGCGCCACGTGGCGCGATACGCGCGCGCTGGTGAAACTCGATCGGCGCTGCTTCAAACCGATCGATGCGTTTGGCTGGTACGAGTTCTTCGGCCTGAGTGTCTGGCCAGGCGTGATCGCGCTAAAAGCGATGAACGGTGATCGGATCGTCGGCTTTATCGCCGGCGATCCGCGCCGCAGCGAAGGGCACACGATCATCGTCACGATCGGCGTCGATCCCGACTGGCAGGGGCGCGGCCTGGGCGAACGCTTAATGCGGGCAGTCGAAGCCCGATCGGTTTTGCCGCGTTTGCAGTTGATGGTGCGCGTCAGCAATCGGCCCGCGCTGGGCCTGTATCGCAAACTGGGCTACCAGATCGTCGATACGTGGCGGCGCTACTACGGCGACGGCGAAGACGCGTATTTGATGGAAAAAGACATCTCGCCCTTACCCCAATCTTCTCCCTAGCTGGGAGCGAGAGCGCGATGTAGCGCGTGGGTGAGGGTTGAATTGAGGGAACGCAATGCGATACCGAATCTTGCTGCGTCTCACTTTGGTGATGGTGGTTATCTCGCTGCTGGTGTCCGCCTGCGGTGGATCGAGCGAGCCGACGAAAGGCGATCTCACCGTGTACGTCGGTGCGCCGCTATCGGGCTTTCAGGCCAATGGCGGCCAGACGGTGCTGGGCGGCGTCCGGCTCGCGGCGGAAGAGTTCAACCGATCGGGTGGCTTGCTGGGCTACAAAGTTGTGATCGTGCCGCTGGACGATGAAAGCGACAGCGATGTCGCCGTCACGCTGGCTCAGCAGGTGAAAGCCGACATCGAGGCCGGCAAGCGGGTGCTCGGCGTTATCGGCCACTACAACAGCGGCCAGACTATCGCCGCGATGGACATCTACAAAGACCTGCCCATCGTCGTGTTGACGCCCACGTCCAGCGAGATGAGTTTGACGCAGAAAGGTTATACCAACTTCTTCCGCGTCAACGCCAACGATGCCACGCAAGCGCGCGTCGATGCCGCTTTTTTGGTGAATCAACTCAAGGCTAAGAAAGTGGCCGTCGTCCACAACGACGATCCGTACGGCGTGGGGCTGGCGAAGTTGCTCAGTAACGAACTGTCGAAGCTGGGCGCGCAAGCTGTCACTAATCTGCAAGTGAAGGTCGAACAGAGCGAGTATAGCTTCGAAGTGCAGCAGATCAAGACCGCCGCGCCTGATGCGATTTTCTATGCGGGTTACGAAGTTGAGACGCCGTATCTGCGCAATGCATTGGTGAAGGCGGGCGTGTTGCTGCCGTTCATGGCCAGCGACGGCGCTTTCCTCAGCGCCACCATCGACGAGAGCGACAACACCGCGGAAGGCATGTACATCAGTTCGTTCGCGCCCCAGCCCAGCGCCGTCGTTGATCAAGCTTGGATCGGCGCATATCAAGCCGTCGAATATCGCAATCCTGATACGTACAGCGTCAATGGCTACAGCGCGATGAAAGCGTTAGGCGAGGCCGTGAAGAAAGCCAACTCGATCGACGCGAAGCAAATTGAAAGCGCGCTGCACTCGATTGATCTTTCCACTCCGATCGGCCAGGTGGCGTACGATGCCAACGGCGACCTCAAAGATCAGCGCGTGTACATCTTCCAAGTGCAGAAAGTCGATGGCGAACTGGAATTCGTGCAGATGAAGTAGTCGGCGGCTAGTATGAGTCGAGAATTACTGATTGGCACATTGATCGTCACAATTGTCAGTTTGGCGCCGATAGTGGTCTTCCTACAGTCACGACATGATAAGCGCCACATTCGCGAGTATCTGCTGGTCAACGGTGCATCCAACATCGTTGTTGCTTGGTCTGGCGGCGTGGCCTATAACATTGAGTATGTCGATCGGAAAGGCGAACGCTGTTACACAAGTTGCGTCGTGAAGAACAGCTTGTTTGGTGGAACGGCACTCTATTGGCGTGAACCACCTGTGTGTGAATAAAACCCTCGCCGTGTGTCACTCGCGGCGAACACTTACACCTCCGCAGCGGGTGCAGTTTGGTGTTGTCAAATCTACCGCCATCTCGGCCGATAGAAGTTCCGCATTCGGTTCAGACACCAGCCTTGTTATAGGTTAGCAGAGCGCAGTCGATGAGTAATATTCCCCTGCCCATTGCGATTTTGATAGCCGGCTTGTTCATCGGCTTTCGTGTGGCGGTCTTCTTTTACAAAGCATACGAAGACAAGCGCAGCATAGCCATCTACCTTAGCCGTCTTGGCGCGACGAATATCCGCTCCGCGTGGGACGTCGCTGCCGGTACTCGCGATACATACATGTATGACGTAACCTACATCGGAGCCGATGGTCGCCCTCACCGTGCTCGCTGCAAAATCGGCGGATCGTACACTGAAAACGAAATTTATTGGTCAGAACCACCGGAAGTGTGAAAGAAGATCAACGGTGTGTTGGTATTCGTTCAGGTGCCGCAGTAAATGCATTTCGGGTTGTAAGTAGTCGTGGAGTCGGTTACATGGACGTGGTATTGATTGTTGTCACGGTATTCGTGTTTGTGTTCGGAATCCCCTATTGGCTATCACGCGATCATATCCGAACGATTCGTGGATACCTGTTTAGGGAAGGTGCAGCCAATATCGTTGTTACTTGGGACTGGTTTGACGGTGATCGAGACAGTCAGACCTTCAATGTCAAATACACCGATCGGCACGGTCGAGTGTGCCAGACACGCTGCAAAATATCGGGTTGGAGTGGCGAAATCTACTGGTCAGAGCCGCCCGAAGTGTGAACTGTTTTTGAGGTAGATAGCAGATGCGCGGAAATGTGACTATAGAATCGATCGTGTTTGTCATCATTCTTTTTGTGATTGTCATTGGCATGTCCTATTGGCAATCGCGTGAGAACATGCAGACTATTCGCGCGCATCTCACGGCCAGAGGGGTAGTCAATATCACTGTAACTTGGGATTGGTTTGGTGGCGAGCGTGGCAATCAGGCCTTCAATGTTGCTTACACTGATCGACATGGTCAGCGCTGCCAAACACGCTGCAAAATATCAAATTGGAGCGATGACATATACTGGCGTGAGCCGCCTGAGGGGTGAGCCATTCCATTTCCTTAATATGTGAGGTTCGCGGCGGATTGCTAAGTTCATCGAAGGCGGTTCTAATAACATGGAACTTGTGGTGCTTCTATTAGTCCTTGTCTTGGTTGCAATCATGTGGGCGGCAATCAACACAGAAATAACAAGCCATAAGCAGCGTATTGCTAAACACCTCATCAAAGCAGGTGCTTCGGACGTTGTTGTTTCATATGTCTGGTCTTCGGTTGATCGCTCAAACCGAGACTACAAAGTAGAGTATACCAATCCATTGGGTAGGCATCGCCAGATTACGTGCAAAATTAACGGATGGACTGGAAAAATTTATTGGTCAACGCCACCTCGAATATGAACGATTCGCATTCAAATTTTGCGCGGGCGAGTGTGTATCGAAGGCACACTCGCCCGTTGTGTGCCCCGAACGGGTGAGATTTATGGCCTGAAAAGGTCATGTAATTTATGGTACAATAGCTTTAAATCGATGGACTTCGCGCCAATGCGAAGTTCATTTAATCTAAGCGAGGGCATGCTCCATGAGCGTCATCGAACCACAGGCTGAAGCGAAGCCGGGCGGCGCAGCGAATCGGGCGCCGATCATCAACGATTTTTCGATCACGGCGGCCACCGTCAACGGTTCGGGCAGTCAGACCGCCAACAACACGCTGATCCGCGCCATCCATAAGATGGGCATTCCGGCCAGCGGCAAGAACCTCTTCCCCTCCAACATTCAGGGCCTGCCGACGTGGTTCACCATCCGCGTTAGCAAAGACGGCTACATTGCCCGCCGCGAGCGCGCCGAAATCCTCGTGGCGATGAACAAAGCGACGATTGCTGAGGACATCCAGAAACTGGAATCGGGCGGTGTCTGTCTGTACCCGATCGATGATCCGCTCCCCATCAAGCGCGACGACATCACCTACTATCCGATGCCCGTCAACGAATTGGTCCGGAAATCGGGCGCGGATGCGAAGTTGCGGCCATACGTTGCCAACATGGTTTACGTCGGCATCCTCATGTGCCTGCTCGACATCGAAATGTCCGAGATCGAAGCGGCTTTGATGTTCCACTTCGGTGGCAAGCGCAAGGCCGTCGATCTCAACTTGAATGTCGTCAAAGCGGCGTGTGAGTGGTCGCAAGCCAACTTGACCAAGACCGATCCGTTCCGTGTGGAGCGCATGAACAAGACCGAAGGCACGTTCCTGATCGACGGCAACACCGCGTCGGCGTTGGGCGCGGTCTTTGGCGGCGTGCAGTTCGTCGCGTGGTATCCGATTACGCCCGCGACCTCGGTGGCCGATGGCCTGAACGAATATCTGCCCGCGCTGCGGCGCAATCCCGATGGCACCACCAACTACGCCATCATTCAAGCCGAAGACGAACTCGCCGCGATCGGCATGGTTGTCGGTGCGGGTTGGGCGGGCGCGCGTTCGATGACGTCGACCTCAGGCCCCGGTATCTCGCTAATGGCAGAGTTCGTCGGTTACGCTTACTTCGCGGAGATTCCAGCCGTCATTGTCGATGTGCAGCGCATGGGTCCCAGCACCGGTTTGCCAACGCGCGTCTCGCAAGGCGATGTGCTCAAGACCTATTATCTGGGTCACGGTGATTGTCGCCATGTGGTGCTGCTGCCCGCCAACATTCAAGAGTGCTTCGAGTTCGGCGGCACGTCGCTCGATTTGGCTGAGCGGTTGCAAACGCCCATCTTCGTCCTCACCGACCTTGATCTGGGCATGAACCTATGGCCGACTGAACCCTTCAAATACCCAGAGCAACCGTTGGATCGCGGCAAAGTCCTATCGGCTGAAGATCTAACCAAGATCAAGAACTGGAAACGCTATGCCGATGTGGATGGTGATGGTATTGGTTGGCGCACGCTGCCCGGCACTAATCATCCACTGGCCGCTTACTTCACGCGTGGCACCGGCCACAACGAAGCTGCTGGTTACAGCGAACGTCCCGAAGATTGGCAAAGCAATCTGGAGCGGTTGGAGCGCAAGCACGACACGGCGCGTTCACTAGTGCCGCAGCCCATCATCGACGCCAATGCCGAAGCCGAAATCGGCTTGATTTCGTACGGCACCAACGATCCGGCGGTGCAAGAAGCGCGCGATCGGTTGGCGAAGACCGGCGTAAAGACGTCGTATCTGCGCTTGCGTGCGCTGCCGCTTGAATCGGCGCTGGTGGAGTTCATCAAGAAGCATCCGCGCGTTTACGTGATCGAAAACAATCTGGATGGTCAGATGCATTCGTTGATCCAACTGCATGCGCCTGAATATGCCACGCGCCTCGTGTCGCTGGCAAAGTGCGACGGCCTGCCGCTCAGCGCGCGCTGGATCATGGAATCAATTTTGGAACAAGAACGGTAGAGGTGAATAATGGCGACAACTGCAATGCCTAAACCCACTGGTCTCAATCTCGTCGGCCTCGGCAAAGCCGATTACAAGGGGGCGCCCTCGACGTTGTGCAACGGCTGCGGTCACGACTCGATCGCTAGCCAGATTATCGCGGTGGCATACGACTTATCGCTGGAGCCGTATCGCATTGCCAAGTTCAGCGGCATCGGCTGCTCTAGCAAGAGTCCGGCGTACTTTTTGGGCCGCTCGCACAGTATCAACGGCTTGCATGGCCGCATGCCGTCGATCGCAACTGGCGCGTTAACGGTCAACCGTGAACTGATCGGCCTGGGTGTCAGCGGTGACGGTGACACGGGCAGCATCGGGTTCGGTCAGTTCAAGCACATGCTGCGCCGCAATGTCGATATGGTCTACATCATCGAGAACAATGGCGTGTATGGTTTGACCAAAGGCCAGTTCTCGGCCACCGCCGACGTAGGCCAAGAACTGAAATATGCGGGCAAGAACGAACTGCCGCCGATCGATTTGTGCCTCGAGGCGATTGCGTCCGGTGCGGGCTTCGTGGCTCGATCGTTTGCGGGTGATCCGAAGCAGGTTCAGCAGCTGCTGAAAGCGGCGATCAGTTATCATGGCACGGCGGTGCTGGACATCATCAGTCCGTGCGTGACTTTCAACAACAGCGAACTCTCAACCAAAGGCTACAACTGGGGCAAGGAACACGAAGAAGCGCTGCACGAAGTCCGTTACGTCATGCCCGCCGAAGAGATCATGGTCGAGTACAGCGAAGGCGAAGTGAAAGACGTGACCATGCACGACGGCTCATCGATCTTGCTGCGGAAACTCGGCAAGGACTATGAACCGCGCGATAAGTACGCGGCGATGCGCTTGCTGGAGGAGGCCCGCGAGAAGCAACAGTTCATCACGGGTCTGATCTACATCGATGTGCAGCGGCCTAACCTGGCCGAACGTGAGCGGCTGACTGAAACACCGCTGGTGCAGTTGCCGCCTGAAAAACTGCGCCCATCGCGCGAGAAACTAGATAAAATCAACGCGTCGTTCATGTAAAAGACAACGGGGCGAGTCATTGACTCGCCCCGATTTTATTTCCCGCTATCAACCCACTCGAAAAACGCCGCGTGATTAGCGCGGATGAACTTCACAAACGCGCCGTTAAGGTTTACCCACACCCGATAGTATTCGCGCAGCTCAGCGGCTGTCGCGTCGTCTGGCGTCGACTGCAATTGCAGGCATTTTACTTGTACCTGCGCGCCTTTCCCCAACGCCGCACTCGACGCCGCATCCAGCGGCCTTACACCTTGAATTCCAGCCGATTCCAGCTCCGTGCTTAAAGTGCTCGCCTCGCCGTTCATGCCGTCGCGTTGAACAATCGTGCGCGTGAGCGGTTGTGTTACATACGCGCCATCAGCCAGTTGCGTTGGATTGTTGCCATACGCAAACGTGTACCGCACCCACGTCGTCGATGAAGTGGGCGGCCACTCGTCTGGAAACAGCGGCGATTGCAGCGTCGTCCACATCGTCGGCATACCGGATGGCGGTGATGGCGGCTTGGGGGTTGGGGTGTCACTCGGCATAGCGGTTCCTCCACAGGCAGCGATCAATATCGCCAACATCACAACGCTCGTTCGTTTCAGCATGCTCGTCTTACCCTCGGTGGCCGATTTTAGAGTGGGGCACTGTGCACACAAGTATAGCGCAACCGTGAGGTTTGATCATAATTGCCTTGACGAGATTCAACCGGCTGGTATAGTGGCTCAACGTGATACCCCTTCAGGAGACACCATGACTAACACCGACTATGACGTAATCGTGATCGGCTCAGGCGCAGGCGGACTGGCCGCCGCGCTGCCGCTGGCGCAGGCTGGCCAGCGTGTGCTGGTCTGCGAGCAGCACGAAGTGCCCGGCGGCTGGACGCATTCGTTCACGCTCAACGGCTATCGCTTCAGCCCTGGCGTCCACTACATCGGCGAGGTGCAGCTAGGCGGCTCACTGCGCCGCGTCTACGAAGGGCTGGGCGTGTCGCAGGATTTGGAATTCTGCGAAATCAATCCTGACGGCTACGATCACATTTACATCGATCAAGAGCGCTTCGATTTTCCAAAAGGCCGACAGGCTCTCACCGCCCGCTTGAAAGAGCGCTTCCCCCACGAAGCCGCCGGCATCGACGGTTACTTCAACACCGTCATCGGCTTGATGGACAGCGCCAGTGTGTTGGGCCGTGAAAACAAATTAGATCAGATCGCGGGCGCGGTCACGCACGCCCCCTCGCTGTTGCGCTGGGTATCGCGCACCGGGCAAGACTTGCTCGATCACTATTTTTCTGATCCGGTGTTGAAGGGCGTGTTGTCCGGCCAGTCCGGCGATCACGGCTTGCCGCCGTCACAAGTGTCCGCGTTCTTTCACGCCGGATTGGCCAATCACTATCTCAACGGCGGATACTATCCGCGCGGCGGCGGCTTTGCCATTCCCCGATCGTTTACGCGCGCCCTCAAGCGTGCCGGTGGCGAACTGCGCTTGAACACCATGGTCGAGAAAATCTTGATCGAGCACGGCCAAGCGATCGGGGTACGGTTGGCCGATGGCACTGAAATCCGATCGAAGTACGTGATCAGTAATGCTGATCCTGAAGTGACTTTCGGCAAGTTGATCGGCCGTGAACATCTCAGCACGCGTCTGCGAAAAAAGGTCGACAGCGTCAAGTATTCGGGATCGTGTTTGAGCCTGTTTTTCGCGGTGGATATGGATCTGCGGCAAGCGGGGCTGGATTCGGGCAACAACTGGTTTTACGACAGCGCCGATGTCGATGGCATCTATCAATCGGGTTTGACCGATGCCGCGTTGACGTCGCCAACGATGCCGGGCATGTTCCTCACCGTGACAACGCTGAAAGATCCCTCGAAGATGCATCATGGCCATCACACTTGCGAGGCGTTTGCCTTCGTGGGGTACGATGCGTTCCAGAAATGGGCGAAGGAACAATCGGGTGAGCACCGCACCGATTACGGCGCGTTGAAAGAAGACCTGGCGTGGCGCATGTTCCAAACGCTGGACAAGCGCGTGCCCGGGCTCAGTCAGCACGTGGTGTTTTATAGTCTGGCTACGCCGCTAACGAACGAGCACTATATCAACGCCACGCGCGGCAATTTGTACGGCATCGAGAAAAGCCCGCGCCAGATTGGCCCATGGGCGTTTCCGGTCCAATCGGAAATTGACGGCCTGCTGCTGTGCGGATCAAGCACGGAGTCGCACGGTGTGGCAGGCGTGACCAGCTCAGGCCTCACCGCCGCGCGTACGCTCTTGAAGTGCCGCACCTCAGAACTGCTGACACAGCACGGGCCGGAACTGCGCGTCTATCCGTCGGAAGACATTGCGCAGTGGCCGGAAGAGTTGCGGACGAAGATCGAAATCGGACAACGAACCGAAGCCGTTAAGTGACCGGACACTGCGGCGCAAATCGGATATACTTTTTTTATCTTGTCTTTGGAGGAGGCATGTCATGTCCACACCCGCTTCAGATTTAGAAACACGCTTTCATACCTTAGAAGTCCAATTGGCACAGCAAACACGAGAAATCCAGCAGTTGCGGAAAGGCTTGGTGACGGCCAAGCTGCGTGCCTGGTTGGTACCAGGCCTCGTCGCCGTGTTGTTGCTCATCGCCGGGGCAGGCGGCATCTTGCCGGCGGTGGCGAATGGCGTCAAGGGAATTGACACGCCCACAAGTCCATCGGCGACAGGCGGCGCGGTCATACTCGGCGCAGCCAACTCCACGACTGCGACTACCGACTTGACGCGCATAATCAATCCCAGCATTACCGAGCTAATGCCTCGCACGCTGCGCATTGGCAACTATTCCAATTCTGATGTTGGGAATAGCTATTCGAGCGGTTTCCGCACAGCACTCGTTGCCATGACCAGCGGCGTCGATACCAGTTCGGGACAGGTGCGGGTGGGTGTGATGGGCCTGGTCGATAACTCTGGTTATGGCGTGTATGGCGCCAGTCCAGATGGGACTGGCGTCACTGGGATTAGTAACAATGGCATCGGCGGGGAGTTTTCCGGCGGCACGGCGCAGCTCCGCTTGGTGCCGGGCGTGACGGCAGGTCCGCCGACGGGAAGTTCACACTTGACCGGCGAACTGTATCTCGACAGCAACGGCGATCTCTATCTGTGTACATCAGGCGGTGTCGGTGCGAAGTGGGCGAAGCTTAATTTACTGGCGAGTTACCTGCCAACGATCCAGCGCTAATTGTCGCTGGGCGCGATCTGCGCGCTGGAGTTAGCCGGGAAACGACAGGGAGCGGCCCTAAAAGCCGCTCCCCAACTTTCGATATTGGCCCTCATTACTTGAGCCCGACAACCGCTTGGCCGTGCAGGCCTCACAAGCCAAGTAGTCTGGGCATGAAGTAAGTTGCTGCGGCAGCCGCGATCATGATCACACCGGCGAAGCCCAGCACCCTAGCCACGGGGATGGTTCGCTCTAGCACGGCCTCGGCCGGATTTTCCGGGTTGTAATAAACAGGCACTTGCGCGCCCACGGGATACTTCTGGCTGATGCCTGTCAGCGCCGAACCGCCGAGGAGAGTGCCAAAGTAGATACGCTGGCTTTGATACGACTGACCTTTAACCTGATAGGTGTACAGCACTACCGGATAAAGCGAGTGGCCGCCGCCGCTTTTGCGGCGATACTGTATCGTCGAGACCAGGATCTGGCCGGCGGTGGTCGGCCAATGCTGGCTCTTGCCTGGTGCACGAGCCGTTAAGAATCCAGTTACTAGCAGCGCGCCGCCAATCGCGACGAGCAACAGGGTGACAAAGCCGAAGATCGCGTTCGTGCTTTGCATGATCGAATCAAAACCAGGCATGCCGGTCCTCCCCTGCGACTCTGTTCACGTCACCCAGTGCGCGCCGGGATACGATTGCTGGATCATCATCAACGCTGCGTCGATCAACTCCTCGTCCCACAATGAGCCATCGCTGGGCACTTCTACTTTGACATTGATGACCTGTCCATCTTTGGTGCGGATGTCACCGCTGACCGATTGATCTTCGACGTTGACGGTGGGTTTGGGCATAGAAATTCTCCTATAGACCTCGGACGTTATTACCAAGTGGTCTCTGGTCGATC
>JAXLWI010000071.1:0-20392 GCA_046328575.1 Anaerolineae bacterium | reverse complement strand
CCTGCTTCCAGTTGATGGACATCCAAAGTGCCATGACAAAGATACCGACGGCCAGACCCAATGTCGCCGCCTGACCGCGCTTCATCCAGTGGTGAAACGTCTGCTTCGATTCCGATTCCGCGCCCACGATCGGCTGAACACCCAAATTGCTAATCATGACAGATGCCTCCTGAACATTGAGTTGATTTTGCGATTTCCTCGCTTGCGGCTCCACAATATCACTTCAATGGGTAGAGTGTCATCTATCTGTGGATAGAATGGGGGATAGATTCGAGGCGGTAGCCGTAGAACTGGCATCCCTATGCCGGTTCAGACGAGGCATAGGGATACCTCGTCTACAATAGTTTTCAGACTAGTTTCAACTCCTGCGCCTTGATCACCGCCTGCGTGCGATCGCGGGCATCCAGTTTGCCGAGGATGCTGTGCACGTGCGTCTTGACTGTGCCCTTGCCGATGATCAGTTTGTCGGCGATCTCGTTATTCGACAGGCCGGCGGCCATAAGACGGAGCACTTCCAGTTCACGCTCGCTGAGCGGCTCGACGAGCGGGCTGGGTGTGCCGATCGGGGGTGCGGGCGACACCGAAGGCGTTTCGATCGCAGATTCAAATACTCTCAGCAACTTGGTCACGTAATCGGGCGCGATGCCTCTCGCCGCAGCGTGACGCAGTAACGCCTTCATCGGTTCGCCTTCATCGACGAAGGTGCGCACGTAACCTTCCGTTTGCGTCAGCGCCAGCGTCTCGCTCAGGAATGCGAGGGCGTCGGACGTCGTCGGCGCGGCCAGCCCTTGCAATACGCGCACCTCGATCATCAATGATTGCCGCCCAGCTTGAACGACTTCAACGTACAACCTTTCAAGCAGTTTGGCCGCAGCCGCTTTATCATTCTGTGCCAACAGTAGGCGGGCTTGAGCGAATCGATGCAGCAGGCCAGAAGCGTCAGCAGAAAACTCCGTCTCGATCTGATCGACCCAGTGTGTGGCCGCCGCAAGATCACCTTGCGCTAGAGCGAGCGTGACATGGACAGCCGCGTTGCTCGCGCGCGCGACCGGCGGGGCGTCGGCTTGGTGGGCGAGATCGTCGGCGGTTTGCAACGCCGCGTTTGCTGCCGCCGTGTCGCCCTGAGCCTGCTTGATCCACGCTAGGCCACGATAGGACGTCAAGAGTACTTCCAGGTGTCCACCTAGCTGGCTCAGCTCAATCGCCTGTCGAGCATGATCAGCTGCGACTGACAGATCATTCCACTCGTAGCACAAAGCGCTCAATATGCTGTGTACAGAAGCCGTCGTCGGCAGACCGTGACCCAGCTGCAGAGCTTGCCGCGCCATCTCAGCCGCCCGGTGCAGATTGCCGCGCGCCGCCTGAATGCTGCTCAGGAAGGCAAGGGCAAAAAGTCGGACTGAATCACCTCCCGCTTGCTGAGCAGCGTGATCGGCTTCAATGAAGGCCTGTTCCGCTTCCAACATCTTTCCACAATCCGCGTAAGCCAGACCCAGCGTCAAGGCGGCGAGACTGCGCGACTGTGCTTCGGTCTGCGGCAGCAATGACAAGGCCCGCTGCGCGAGTTCGATCGTGCGAGCATAATCGCCCTTGGTCCGCGCGATCTGCGCCTGCGCGCTGAGCGTCTCACCCAGCAGGACAACATCATCGTGAGCGACTTGCTCGACATGCTGCAAATATGTTTCGGCCGCAGCGTGCTGTCCGGCCAGGATCAATGACCAACTGTAATCGAGACACAACACGGGATTGGCGCGCAGTGCTTCGTCGGGCAACGCACGGCACCACTGCAGCAACGTGACGATCTCACCACGCCCGACCATCTCCCGACTGACCCGCGCGATCAGATTCTCAGCCCGTTCCCAATCGGATGCAGAGAGCGCATGGTGGATCGTTTCAGGCAGATTGCCTGCGGCCTCATGCCATTCGCTCGCTCGCCGATGAAGCGCTGCCACGGATTGTGGCTGCGTCGTTCGCAAACGATGTCGCAGCAAATCGGAAAAGAGATGGTGATAGCGGTACCACGTGCGATCTTGATCGAGCGGCACGATGAAGAGGTTGGCCTGCTCGAAGGTGTGCAGCAGTTGTTGACTATCACTGCGACCGGTGACGGCCTCACACAACGGCGCACACTGCCGATCCAGGATCGACGTTTGCAAGAGGAAGTCCTGCACCTCAGTGGATTGCCGCCGTAGCACTTCTTCAAAGAGGTAGTCGAGGATGTAGCGGTTACTACCGGCGAAGGCCTGTACAAAGCTGTGCGTATCGGTCTGGCTACGCAGCGATAGCGCCGCCAACTGCAAGCCGACCGCCCAGCCTTCCGTGCGATGTTCCAAGAGTGTGATGTCATCAATGGGGAGATCGAGCTTCATTACGGCGTGCAGAAACTCAGCCGCTTCGTCTGCCGTGAAGCGTAGATCGTCCTGGCGAATCTCGCTGATCTGATTGCGCGCGCGCAGCCGCGGCAGCGACAGCGGCGGGTCCTCGCGCGACAGGACGACCAGGTGCAGCTGCGGCGGTTGATGTTCCAACAAGAATACAAGTTGTTGGTGGATGGCTGCCATGTCGATACTCTGGTAATCGTCTAGAGCCAGAATAAATGGCACAGAGAGCGTGGTGACATCGTTTATAAGCGACGTCAGCACCATCTCCGGTGGTGGCGGAGGTGTGGCTTGTAGCAGAGTGCCCACCGCAACACCAAGGCCGGTGTCGATCTGCTGAAGTGCAGTGATGAGGTAAGCCAGAAAACGAGCAGGATCGTTGTCATGCTCGTCGAGCGATAACCAGGCGACGGCCCGATCGATCCTACTGAGCCATTCGGTGACCACCGTCGTTTTGCCAAAGCCCGCTGGGGCACATACGAGGCTGAGCTTATGACCCGCCTGCAAGCCTTGATCGAGACGACTGATGAGGCGCGGGCGCTGAACTAAGTTCAGTCGCGCCCGGGGAATATGCAGTTTGGTGGCGAGCAACGGTGCAGGAAGTATCATCTGCATCAAAGATTCATTCGCGAAACAGAAGCCCGAATCGCCTTGACCAACTCATCCAGGGGCGTATCTTTCAGCAGATATGCGGTCGCACCGGCTTCCCGTCCGCGCGCGCGTGACTCCTCATCGTCGAACGTAGTCAGCATGATCACGCGGCAGGTGGGTTGTTGGCGCAGCAAACGGCGGGTCGCCGTCGCGCCATCCATCACTGGCATGTGCAAATCCATGAGCACCACATCTGGATCTAACGTCGCCGCGAGACACAGCGCTTCTTCGCCGTTGCTCGCTTCACCGATCACATCAACTTCGTAATGGAGCGACAACAGCGTGCGTAGTCCCTCGCGATACAAATCTTGATCGTCCACCAACAACACACGAATAGGCATTTTTCTCATTTGCGTTAGACGCCGTCGTTGCGGGCTTGTGCGTTCAAGTCACAAAATTCGATCGGTATAGGGCAACCTGCGAATCAAGCTGCTCAGTCCAAAACAGAGCGGAACTGCTACTACTCCCACCACCGCCCACTTGAGCAATGGATAGAGTGCTACGTCTTGAACTGCGAAAGCCACGGCAACAATCACCGGGGCATGGATGAGATAAGCGGTGTAAGCGTTTGGCACAAGGAATCCGGCGATCTTCCCTCGCTGATTGAGGTAGCGGCGGAAAGCGTAGATCAGGCCAATACACATGCTGACGCAGAAAACAGACTCCCAAGCCGCAAACACCAGTGACTGCCAATGCCAGCCGCCCTTGAATAAAACCTGGCCATCGGTCACGCCAAGCGCCAACATCATGGGGGCATATACAAGGCTCAGGACGATGGCAATGATCAGCCAGCGATGGCCGATATTGTCGGGGAGGCTCATCAGCCAGTTGCGCCGATAGGCGATCAGCCCCACCACAAACAGTGCAATGTATTGAGCGAAAAAAGGAAACTGCAAGTTCAAGGGCTTAAAGGAGTAGGTGTCCATCACGAATACCACTCGAACCAGAAAAGTAACAATCGCTAGCAGCACCGCAAAGAGGACGATAACGGCATTTCGAGGGAAGGTAGTCGGCCCGATCGGATCGGTTGGACGAGATGGAACGAGGCGCCGCCACATCACATAAACGAGCGAGAAGATCAGCAGGACTTCGACGAACCAGAGCGGTCCCTGACCGATCAGATAGCCACTACCGAAATATTCGCTGGGGAAGTAGCTCCAGAATGGCATGCGTATATCCTGATAATGGGACGCATACCACAACACAGGATTGATGATCCAGCT
Organism: Anaerolineae bacterium; assembly: GCA_046328575.1. GTDB lineage: Bacteria > Chloroflexota > Anaerolineae > Fen-1058 > Fen-1058 > JAGOBP01. The sequence continues at coordinate 16,140 of JAXLWI010000071.1, read as the reverse complement.
GTACACGACGAGCGGAATGCCCAGCCGGATCAGCCGATCCTTCAAGAAGCGGCCCGCTCCTTTGCGATCGTACGAACCGGGCACAAAGTAAGCACTGATCAGCAGGAAGAGCCCCATGAAGAAGGCTTGATCGATCGCGCAGTACCAACCGCCGAGCGCGCTGGTGATCAAATCCGGATTGCCTTCTGTATACAACCAACTCCCGGTCCCGGCATAGGTGATCATCAAGTGATGGAGGATTACCAGGATGGTCAGGAAGACCCGGATATTGTCGACGTATAACAGCCGCGTGCCTGCTTTGGATTGAACATCTTCTAAAGCGGCGGCCTGGCGGCTTGTACCGACGGTTGTCGTTGTCATGATGTGAGCTGTCCTTTCAGTGCGGCAAGTGTCCGGTCCAACTGTCTGTGTGTCACAGAACACCCTTTACAAACGGAATCTTCCGAATCAAGTAAGCCACCGCATAACACAGGGCTATCGCAATCGGCGCGACCAGCAAGAACTTCAGGCTGAGATTCATCTGGAGACCGCGCAAGGCCAACGCCAACCACACGATGATGAGTGGATGAAGCACATAGACTGCAAAGCAGTTGTCAGACATCATTTTGGCTAACCGGCCCTGATGATTGAAGCGTTGTCGGAACCAGATCAGGACGACGATCACCATCGATACGCACATGAAGCCTTCCCATAAAGAGTAGGCCAGTGACAGCCAATTCAGGCCACCGGCCCCGCGCGGATCAAGTTCGCCTGAAAATGCCCCGGCCGCCACAACCAGCGGCAGCATCAACAGCACAAAGAGCAGCGCGATCCAGCGCCACAGTCTGGCCTGTGTGTCCGGGAATCTGACTAGCCAATTGCGTCGATAAGCCACGCTGCCAACGATAAACAGAGCAATGTACTGTGGCGCATGAGCCAACTCTAGATGCAGTGGCTCATAATACACGCCGACCAACGCCCAGATGCGCACGATGAACGTTACGAGGCCAAGGCCAAGCGCAAACGCCGCTATCGCCCAGTTGCCCGGCGGATTTGTTTCGATACGTTGATCAGTCTGCGTGTGATCTGAAACGCGATCAGCCGCCAGCCGCCATACCGCATACCCGATGCAGAAGAGCAGGAGTGCAGCCAAAAACCAGACTGGCCCGTCCCCGATGGTGTTCAGGCCCCGAAAGTGGTCAACCAGATATTGCCCAAACGCTGGCGCCGTGCCGTCAAGGGCGTCGACCGGGTAATTGACCAGTTGAAGAATAACGAACTCGAAGACTAACAACGGGATGCCCAGCCGCTTGAACCGATCGATCAGAAACAGCGGGGCGCCCTTACGATCGTACGCACGGGGAGTGAAGTAGCCCGCGATCAGGAAGAGCAGTCCCATCGTAAAGGCCGAGCCAACGCCGCCCAGCAACATCGTGATCACGAAAATCAGAATGTTCGTCTCGCCAGGCTCGTGATAGAACCAGGCTACCTCGGCAGCGCCGTATGTGCCCGCCACGTGGATCAAGACCACCAGCGTGATGATGACCATGCGCAGGTTGTCGATGTACCACAAGTGGGCTGAGGAGGCCGGTTGGGCTTCTGCGGCCGCCTGATGCGTCATCGCACGTTTCACGGCGATTGGATGAGTAGACATGCTGCGCCTCCAAGTCTTTGCAAGCCGAGGCGAACACGGCTCGCTATTGCGAAAGAGCCGTGTTCGTCTGCATCGATCTATCTCTCGGCAACTATTCGAACTTGAAGCGCCGTGCTCCGATCACAAAGAAGACGATCGACAATGCGAGCAGTATGCCTGCAGGCATCAACACGCCTTCCAAGCCCATGCCGCGCTGCAAGACATTGAGCAGGCCTTGCCGCGCCCAGTAGTGCGGAGTGATCATGTTTGGCCCCCAGAGTTGGATGCTGTCATTGATGCAACCGCTGATCACGGCTAACACCAGCACCACTAGGATGGTCAACACGCTGGCCTGGCTCTCGGTCTTTACCACCGACGACACCAGAATTCCCAATGTGGCCGCGCTGAACGCCGTCGCGACGACGATCACGATCAACGCCAACAGCGAATTGCCCAGCGACATGTTGAAGATCCAGCTGCTCACCAGCAAGACGAACAGCATCTGCACGATGGCGATGACGAAGAAGGGCAGCATCTTACCCGCCAGGATCACGGCTTTGCTCGCCGGCGTGACCAGCAGGCGGCGTAACGATCCCAGACTGCGTTCTTCCACCACGGCCACGGCGATGTGCGAGACCAGGAAGAACAAGAACATGAGCGTGTAGCCGGGCACCAGTCCGCCGAGGCGCGTGGCCTCGATCGGGTTGGCCGAGACCGAGACGGCTTCTGTCTCCAGATCAATCAACGGGTGATCAATCGCTTCGTTAACCTGCTTGGCGACCACGGCTTTAACCCCAGCTCGGATAAAGGTGTCGAAATCAAAACCGCTGGTTCCACTGAGACTATCGGTTCTAATGTTGGAGATCATCTTCGACATCTCGCGCTCGATGGACGCATCCACCAGCATTTTGCTCAGAGCGGCCTTCATCAGGCCGCTGACCAGCCCCGAGTTGTTCTGGCGTGCCGGATCGATGATCAACTCGATCGTGCCGCCCGCCTCAGTCTTGACCGCTGCGCTGAAATCGGCTGGAATGACGGCGGCTGCCATGCGTTCGCCCTTGCCCACCCGCCGATCGGCCTCCGCCGCACTATCGAGCATTTCCACCTCAAGGTTGGGCGATTCTTTCAGCAGCCGGACGACGTCCGCGCCGAGTGTGCCCCGGTCTTCGTTGGCAACATAGATCGTGAATACCGGATTGCTGCCGCCGAAGATAGCGCCCAGGATGGTGATGAAGGCGAAGGGCACCAGCAGGATTGTCAGCCAGTTGCCAGGCACTTGCAGCCACAGGCGCGTTTCCTTGTAGGCGATCGCCAAGATTTGTCGAATGGCTAACATGACTTCCTCCTAATCCAGCGGGTCGTAGCGCCACACGCCGATCCCGAAGAAGATCGCCGCGAACAACAGCAGTACACCGATCTCGGGCAGCACCTGCGCCAGTCCCTGGCCGCGCACCAGCAAATCCTGATAGCCCGTCATCGCCCAAGTGTGCGGAATGAAGTAGCTGATGGTTCGCAACCACGGCGGCATGAAATCGGGCGAGAACATGCAACCGCCCAGCAACGCGCCGATGATCAGTGGGGCCGTAATCGCCGCGCCGGGGAATTTGATCGCCGCGGCCAGCAGGCCCAGACACGTTACGGTTGTCGCCAGAGCTGCGCTCACCAGCAGGAAGGCCAACAGATCATGGCCCAGATCGAGTTTGAACATCACGCTGGCAACCAGATACAATACCAAAATCTGCACCAAACTGACGACCAAACCGTACAACAACTTCCCACCTAACAGACTGGCCGTACTCACCGGCGACGATCGCAGCCGTCGCAGAATGCCGTTTTGTCTTTCCTCGATGCTCCAGCCTGCCATGAAACCCGCCACCAAGAACACAAACATCACGGTGTAACCGGGAACGGTTTGCTGCAAGGCGTTGGGCGGTTTGCGTTCGAGGTAGTTGGTCGGCGAGATCGGCTCAAAGGCAATGGCCGATTTCAAATCAGCGGCAGGCGTCGTCTTCCTGGCCGCTCTGTCAACCGCGTCCTTGAATTCATCTGAGGCCAGCGAGCTCAGGTCTGCCATGTCTTGTTGGCCCTGCATGACTTGCTTTTCAAGGCTGATGGAAATAGCCGCGCCCTTGATCACGCCTTGCACCTGATCGCGGAAGCTCACGTCGCCGGCGGGATCATAAAGCAAAGTCACAACGGTCTGTTTGCTCTGAGCGTAAGCCTGCGAGAGGCCCGCTGGGATCAACAGCGCGATCGATCGGGACGAATCCTTCAGCTGGGCGCGGGCGATCATTTCATCGCAAGCCGCGCTGGGCGCGGCGCAGGCGGGATCAGTTTCCAGTTGGTATTTTGGGGCGTTCTCGATCGGCAGGTTGCGCTCGATGAGGAAGTTTTCGTCCAGCGTCTCAATCAAGTCTTGGGCTTGTTGGCCGCCGTCGTGATCGATCACGAGCAAAGGTCGATCGACCTCGTTCGCAACCGCGCCGCTACTGTAAGCTGCGCCGACGGGAATAATGAAGGCCAGCGGCATGAGCAGCAAGATCGCGATGACGCCTTTTTCACGAAACAGGCGCTTATTCTCATTCAGAAACACCGCGAGGATTTTCATGGCACCCCCTATTGCCGCAATGATTTGCCGGTCAGGTGCAGGAAGACAGTCTCCAGGTTGGGTTCGAGCGTTTCGACCGAGAGCATAGGAACGTTGCGCTCGTTAAACAACTCGATCACCTGCACCAGCGCGTCGTTAGCCTGCCGTCGCGCCTCAACTTTGAGGATGGTCTTGCGAGCCGTGAGGGCTGCCGCGGTCTCATCGGCCACCGATTCAGCCGCCGTCATGAACGTTGCGGCCTTGACTTCGCTGAGTTTTTCAACCGCCTGGCGTATGTCTTCATCGGCCTTGATCAGCCCGATATGGATGAGGCCGCCGCCTAACATCGCCACCAAATTCTTCGGCGTGTCCTGCGCGATGATCTGGCCGTGATCGATGATGGCGACGCGATGGCACAACCGCTCCACTTCTTCCATGTAGTGACTGGTGTAGAGGATGGACATACCCTGCTCGCGATTGAGACGCTCAACGCTCTCGAAGATGTGGTTGCGACTTTGCGGGTCCACGCCCACGGTCGGTTCATCGAGAAACAGCAGGCGCGGACTGTTGATCAAGCCGACCGCCAAATTGATGCGGCGCTTCATGCCGCCCGAATAGTTCTTCACGGCCTCATGCGCCCGATCGGTCATCGCGACGTATTGAAGCACCGTCTCGACGCGCTGTTTGAGATCAGCGCCGCTCAAGCCGAACATCTGGCCGTAGAACTTCAGGTTGTCGCGGGCGTTGAGCGTGGGATACAACGCCAGGTCTTGCGGCACAATGCCGATCAGCTGTTTGACCTTATCGGCCTCCTTGACCACATCGTGGCCGTAGATACGGATGCTGCCCTTGGTGGGCGGGAACAGGCATGTAGACATCGAGATCGTCTGCGTCTTGCCCGCGCCATTCGGGCCGAGCAAACCGAAGACTTCGCCTTCATTCACACAAAAACTTAAACCGCGAACGGCTTCAAAGTCGCCGTACTTCTTCACGATGTTATCGACTTCCAGAATGGGTGGCATGGATAACCTCCTGACTTGCGAGCGTCATGGCGAGAAGCATCCTGAGTGGAGTGACGGCTTTTTGCCACGCAGTCGCAGGATGCGCCGAAACCAACTTATGCCGATCGAAACTGAGATTGCTTCGCACGACGATGCTTGCAATGACGTGCCGCTTAATTTTCTTCTGCCTTGCCAAACAACTGCCGCTGCTCGAACCACGGCTTGATCAGCAGATACGAACCGAGGACGATGAGGAAAACGGCACCACCAAAATCCGTCTGTCCTACCAACTCCAGCACCCCGCCGATGATGCTCACGATGCCCAAGAAGGTGGTGAAGCCGCTCATCCGGATCTTGTAGAAGTAGCGGGTGATGTTCAGGCCCAGCATGATCACGCCCACGCCGATCGACCAGAGGCCTTTGGGGATCGTTTGCTCGGGCACCAGCGCGAAGCCGCCGAGCATGATTAGAAACAGCCCCCAACCGATGCTTTCCAAGCGCTTGTTCTGGGCGGCCTTCTCGGGGTTTTGAACGGCCATCGGCTGCGTCGCCTCAGCCATGGCCTGCCCGCCACTTCCCGCGGTGGCCAGCAGCACGATGCCGAAGATCCCCAGCACGACCGCCGGAACCCATCGAAAGTTGTATTCACCAGCATAGAAAAATGGACTGTCCAGCGGCAGGGCGAAGCTCAACACGCCGATCATTGCCGCCAAGATCAGACAGACAATCCCCCAAATCAATCGTGACTTGTTCATTCTTATCTCCTTGGTACTGGTTGGTTGCCGTTTTCGAGCCGCACCGCCCGCTAACGAAAACCGCCCGATCGATGGTAGTGTATCGATCGGGCGGGTGATAGGTCATCACACCAGCGGGGTGAATCGGGGGTGATTTGTAGGGACAAACTTCGAACATGCCGCACGTAGCTGGCGGCATGTGTTCGTTCTGGGCAGACACGCCGATCAGCTCCTAAGCCGCCACCCTTTGGCAAGGTGCGGCTTCAAATCATCTTCAACTCGCGCGCTTTCTCCAACGCTTCCTCCCGACTGTGAACGTCGAGTTTGTCGTAGATGCTCTTGATCTGCGTCTTGATGGTGTTGACGGAAACCACCAAATGCTCGGCCATTTCCCGCGTCGAGAGTTCCGTCTTAAGCAGACGCAGGATCTCTGTCTCGCGCTCAGTCAGCGGCTCGGCCAGCGGTTGGGCAGGCATCGTTAGCCGCGATGACAAGCGGGTAAACTCGGCCACCACTTTCGCTGCAACCACCGGCTCCAGGAACGATTCACCGCGCGCGGCGGCATGAATCGCTTCGAGCAGATGCTCAATCGAGGCGTCCTTGAGCAAATAACCGACCGCTCCCGCTCGCAGCCCATCGAAGACCGCTTCGTCTTCGGCGAACGTCGTCAACACAATGACATGCGCATTGGGTTGCGACGTGTGCAAGCGGCGCGTGGCTTCCACTCCATCGAGGATCGGCATGCGCAGATCCATTAACACGACATCGGGGTGAACAGCCGCCGCTAGGCGCAGCGCTTCTTCGCCGTTGGCCGCTTCGCCTACGACTTCCAGATCGGGCTGCGCCGCCAGCAGCGTCGTCAACCCTTCACGAAACAACGTTTGATCGTCGACGAGCAGCAATCGAATCGTCATCAGACTCCACAGGAGTGATCCACGAAGAACACGAAGTAGCACGAAGGATTTTCTTAGTGACCTTCGTGCCCTTCGTGGATCAAATCAGCCCAGCACTTTCACTTCGAGGATAAAGCCCTGCCCATCACGACCTGCTGGCAGCGTGTACGCGCGCAGTTCGCCGCCGACGCTTTGCACGCGCTCGCGCAAGCCGATCAGTCCGAAGCCGCTATCGGTCTGTCTTGCGCCGACGCCGTTATCACGCACGACCAGTTGCACCGTAGCAGCGTCCTGGAAATCTAGATTGAGGTCGGTGCGCGAGGCATGCGCATGTTTGCGAACGTTGGTCAGACCTTCCTGCGCGGCGCGATACAATGCCAGGCTAGCTTGCGGCGATAAAGAACGCAGTGAACCGCTCACCGTTAATTTGGTCTCGATGCCGGCCGCGCACGATTCCTCGATCAGCGGGGCCAGCGCCTCGGGCAGTGATCGATTATCGGTGGGCGATGATCGCAGCGCCGCCACCGATCGGCGCACGTCCGTCAACGCTTCGCGCGCCAACGTTTGCGCTTTGCCCACAGCATCGGTCGCTTTGGCCGGATCGATCGACCAGATGGCGCGTGCGGCTTGCAGCTGCATGCTGATCGCCGTGAGGTAGTGGCCCAGTCCATCGTGAATCTCGCGCGCCAGCCGGTTGCGCTCCTGCGTCGTTGCGAACTCTTCGGCCTGCATTGCATACGCACGTAACTTGTCGTTGGCTGCGCCCAGTTCAGCGGCCAGTCGCTCGACTTCGTGGCGCGCCAGCTCTTCGCGGATTGCGATCTTGGTAAGACCCACTGAGAAAACGACGCCTACCAGATAACCGGTGGCCGATGGCATCACACTCGGCCAGCCTGCCATCAGACCAATCAGCACCGCTACGGACGCCACCAGGGTTACGCACACGACCAGCAACCAGCCGCGTGGCAGAATTATCGCGGCCTGCGCAGCCAACGGAAATATCAGCAGTGCGACGAGTCCGGGCACGCCACTCACGATCATGGCCACGACGGCCAGGGCGATCTGTACGGCAAAGTACATCAAGCGCAGGGGCAGCGCGCTGGCGCGCTCAAGCCGCGCAAAACCTTCGATGCCAAAGAAGGCGTAGATGATACTGGCAGCAACTAACACGCTGATGTCAAGCGGTGTCAGTCGAGCCGAGAAGGAGATCAACACCGCCGACAAAGTGGCCGCAACTACAACGAGGAATACCACATAGCCCGTGCGTTTGTCCGATTCGTGTTGCACAGTATATAGGGGCATGTCAGCACTCGTGTCTACCCTTTAGACACTCATTTCATCTGCCGTAAGCGGCCTAAAGTCGATGGGCATCAACCGCTCGACAGTTCTTTGGTAAGCGTGGTATCAGAAATGGCGTGCGTCGTTTGTGTGCCAAGTATTCCTATCCAAAGCGCAGCTCCAGTTCCTTCTCCGCGTTCGATATCGATCAACCGACCGGTAATATCCAGCAACGCGACAATAGCCAGAAAGATTGCTCTGTTGAGATGTGAGGAGCCAGCGCATCTCTGACATACGGCGATGAGGGTGTTGATGTTCCACGTTCATCTCCTGTGGAGATGTTCACCGAGTTGATGCGGGCGATGTATCGGGCGAGAGATGATTATGTGGCGCAATCAATCTAAAATTAGCGTATTACTCTTCCGACGCTAAGTCAAGCCCTCAACAAAAACCCGAAGAACTTCTATGAAATAGCCTTTCGGGGTTCTCTCCGTATCATGTGTTTTGAATGGATTGACTGTCGATTGAAATGATGTGGTATTCCGGGGAGAATGACGGTACATCCGGCGAGGTTCTGCCTGCCCGTAGCCTATTACCGACCGCATCTTGAACCCTGCTTGAATCCCATTCGTCCCTCCCGTTGCCGCGCCGGCCCTAAATAGGACAAAGGAAACTGCCATAGCTGGTGCATGGCAATTTCCTTTGTCTTGGATCTTGGAGCGGGAGACGAGATTCGAACCCGCGACCCTCTGCTTGGAAGGCAGACGCTCTACCGCTGAGCTACTCCCGCACGTGAGCCGATTCTAGCACGGCGGCGATGATGCGTCAACATACCGGCCACGCGCTCACTTCTGTCGTCCGGTGAGATAAATCGTTTGTTCCTCACCGTCGGTGTCGTAATAAATCCACACCGATACATCCCAGCCGTTCTTTCGCTCCCATGAACCGCTGACGCGCAACGAACCACTGCGCTTGGAACCGTAGATCGGCGTTTCAAAGCTCGCATCCGAACTGCGATCATCCGACCCGATGCCACCAAACATGAATAAGCCGGTGTTTAGCGGTTCGCCCAACGCTTCTTTCGCTTCAGCGCTATTACGCACCAACGTCATGGCGTAGTCGTACGGCCCCCATGCTCGAAACATCACTTGGCTGCTCAGACCCATCAAAACTGCGCAGGCGGCGATGCTCAAAAGAACCGGCAAAATCGCGACGAGGCAACCAAACCGCGCCGCCAAGCCACTCGATCTGCCTTTCGCCACTTCACGCTGATCATGCGTAATCGTCGGCAGACCGCCCCGCTCGATCACTTCGACCGCGTCCTTGGCCTCCTTCAAACCCAGGTGAGTCTGCTCGCGCAGAACTTTGATTGCCTCAATTTTGTTGCCGCGTGCCAGCAAATCCGTGATCCGCTCAATATCGACGGTGTACGATCCGGTCGGTGTGCGCGGCAGATTTCGTGCAATTTCCGGTTGTTCACCGCGCTCAACTGCTTCGACGGCATCTTTAGCTTCCTTCAGGCCGAGGTCCGTCTGTTGGCGCAATACCTTGATCGCTTCGAGTTTGTTACCGCGTGCTAGCAACTCCTTGATCGGTTCCCAATCGACCTCGAATGAATCGGGCACATCCGGCTGCGCAATATTTGCTTCCAAAGCAATCTTTTCGATGGCGGTCCGCGCTTCTTTTAGGCTCGCCCCGGTCTGCTCCATATACAGACGGATGGCCTCCATGCGTCGGCCCTTGGCCAGCAGGTCCTTGATCTGTGGCAGATCGGCCAGATTGCGATACGGATCCGGCTCAGAATTCGGCGCCCCGACCGACACAACTTGCGGCAGTAAGCGCAACGTCGAGTTGCAAAACTTGCACGTGGTGGTCGAAGCACCCGTCGGAAATTCAACCTTCGCTCCGCAGTTGGGGCACGTCATGCTTTCTAAGGCCATCGATTTCTCCTCGGTCGCGCATCAGTGGTAGGCAGGTTTTGTGAGTGGATTATACAAAGGCCGCGGGCTAAAAGGAAATGCTATCAATTGTTGATAGCCGCGCCCCTAAGTTAGATCGGGCGTGTGCCACGACACTTTGGGAAGGTCGAGCAGCCCCAAAACTCGCCGCGTGGCCCCGTCCGCTTCACCATCGGCGCACCGCACTTGGGACACGTCAAGGCTGAAGACTGAAGGCTGATGGGTGAAGAAGTATTGCTGGTTGCTCTGACAGTCCCTTTACGTGTGCGCTTTCGTGACGGTTTCTTATCCGATAGGGCTCGTTCCCCTGAATTTGAAGCAGGCGGCCTTTTCATCTGTCCGCCCTCATCCTTCATCCCTTTGAAGGCCATCATCTTCGCTGGAGCCGATTCCAACGCGGCTGCAAAAGGATCGTAGAAATCGCGCAGTGCCTTCACCCAGTTGCGCTCACCGCGTGAGACGTCGTCGAGCCAATCTTCAACCTGCGCCGTGAATTGATAATCCATCACATCGGGAAACGCCGCGACCAACGCATCGCACGTTGTCTCACCCAACGGCGTCGGCGATAGGACCCGCTTATCGAGAATGACGTACTCGCGATCTTTCAACGTCTTGATGATCGACGCGTACGTGCTGGGTCGCCCGATGCCGCGTTCCTCCAGCGCCTTTACCAATGCTGATTCGGTATAGCGGCCTGGCGGCTGCGTGAAGTGCTGTTTCGGAACCAACGCCAACAGATCGAGGAGTTCCTGTACGGCCAATTCCGGCAATTTCTGCGGCTCGTCGTCGTCATCCGATTTATCTTCCTCCTGCCAGACGCGCAGAAAACCATCGAAGACCAGATCGCGCCCGGTGGCGCGAAACAGAAACGGCGGTTGGCCATCGACCGTCGCCCGCACGTTCACCGTCGTCACATCGTAAATCGCCGCCGCCATCTGTGATGCCACAAAACGCCGCCAGATCAGATCGTACAGTTGAAACTGCCGATCGGACAGGTGCGATTTCAAATGGTTAGGATAACGGCGCACATCCGTTGGCCGAATGGCTTCGTGTGCCTCCTGCGCGTTCTTCACTTTCGTTTTGTACTGTGGCGCAGCATCAGGCAGATACTTTGCGCCCAGCGTCTCTTCGATCATCTGGCGCGCGGCAGCCTGTGCTTCAGGCGAGATCGCCGTCGAATCGGTGCGCATGTAAGTGATCAATCCGATCGGTTTTCCCAGCCCAATATCAATGCCTTCGTACAACTCCTGCGCGATCTTCATCGTCTCGGCCGGCGACATGTGCAAGCGCGCCGACGCCGATTGTTGTAGGGTGCTCGTCGTGAAGGGCGGCCACGGCTTGCGCGGTTTCCGTTCGCGTTTGATCTCGGCCACCCGATAGGCTGCCCCAGCCAAATCGGCGATGATGCGCTCAGCGTCGTCTTTCGTCTTTAAGTGAATGGGTTGATCGAGACCCACCTTCTTATCGCCGATCTGGATCAAGCGAGCCAGAAAATGTTGAGCGTGATCATTCTGCTTGGCGAGATCGGCGTGAATCGACCAATATTCCTGCGGCACGAAGTTGCGAATCTCGCGTTCCCGATCGACCACCAGCCTTAATGCCACACTCTGCACGCGGCCCGCACTCTTGCCGCCGGTCGATCGCCATAGCAACGGCGACACTTGATAGCCCACCAACCGATCGAGTACGCGTCGAGCCTGCTGGGCATCGATTAGATGCGTATCGAGTGACTTGGGCTGTGTAAACGCGGCTTGAATATCAGCGGGCGTGATCGCGTGGAACATCACTCGGCGCACAGGCACTTTGGGTTTGAGCACCTGTAGGAGATGCCACGCGATCGCTTCCCCTTCCCGATCGGGGTCTGTGGCCAGAAAGACTTCGTTGGCCTCATCGAGTGCGGCGCGTAGTTGCTTGATCGTTTTGGACTTCGAGCGCAGGATGTAGTAAGTCGGCTTGAAGTTGTGTTCAAGGTCGATGCCGAGGTCTTTGTCCGGCAAGTCGCGCACGTGACCCAACGAGGCGCGAACGACGTAGTTCGGCCCCAGCACTGCGGCGATGGTCTTAGCTTTGGCGGGTGATTCGACGATGACGAGTTTACGCATGCGAAATAAAACGAGCCCGTGATTTTGCAATCGCAAACCACGGGCCCATCACTGGTCGGGGCGGCCGGACTTGAACCGGCGACCCCACGGTCCCAAACCGTGTGCGCTACCGGTCTGCGCTACGCCCCGAAAACTGCCGAAATTAGAAAAGTGCGCAGCCCCCTTACGGGTGCGCCACGCCCGAGAACTGCCCAAGTTGGGAAAGTCCTCTGCATCGAACGAAGTGCATTGTACCTTGCCAACAGGCTTCGGTCAAGGTTTGGAATAGTGGCAAAGTGCACAGGCAGTTGGATCGGTCTTCTCGCTTTGCGCTTGCCCTTATGCTATAATCCCAAACACCGTCGTTTATTCCAGCCTGTAGAGTGAGGACAGCGTGACAAAGAAGAAAGCCACTCTTCAGAAACTAGCAACGAACTCCTCCGTCTCAGTTCCGGCGACCGTGACCGTCAAATCCGGTGGGCGCAACCTCGATTTGGATCTGCGATTTACACTGCAGTTCCTGACCCAACTGCTGAACACGCCCAGCCCGACCGGTTACACGCAGCAAGCCCTGCACTTTGTTCGTGAAACCCTGGCCGATTTGAAACTGGACACTCGTTTCAACACCAAAGGCAACCTGATCGGCACTTGGCAAGGCAAGGCCAATAACCGAGCGCGCGCGCTGACAGCTCATGTGGACACACTCGGCGCGATGGTCAAAGAGATCGAGCCAAGCACCGGCCGCTTACGCCTCAGCCGTGTAGGCGGGTTCACGTGGCACTCGGTGGAGGGCGAGGGCTGCACGATTATCACCAGCGAGGGCCGCCTGCTGCGTGGAACCATCCTGCCACGCAAGGCGTCGGTCCACGTTCACGGCGGGTCGGAAGTCGAAAAGTTGGAACGGATCGACGCCAACATGGAAGTCCGCTTGGACGCTAAAGTCCGATCGGGTGATGATGTCCGCCGGTTGGGCGTTGAGGTGGGCGATTTTGTGGCGTTCGATCCGCGCGTCGAAATCACCGAGACGGGCTTCGTCCGATCGCGCCATATCGACGACAAGGCGGGTGTGGCGTGCATTGTCGGCGCGTGCAAAGCACTGCTCGATGCGGGCTTGCGTCCGGCTCAACGGCTGACGGTGCTCATCTCGCACTATGAGGAGGTCGGGCATGGCGCCGCTACCGGCCTGCCCGCCGACATCAAAGAGTTGCTGGCGGTGGATATGGCGGCGGTGGGGCCGGGCCAGAATAGCGATGAGTTTTCAGTCGGCATTTGCGTCAAAGATTCGGGCGGACCGTATTCGTTGGAGATGCGCCGCAACCTGGTAGCGTTCGCCGAAAGCGCTGCGATTCCGTACAAGTTGGACATCTACCCGTCGTACGGCTCCGATGGGGGCGCGGCGTGGCGATCGGGCGCGGATGTGATCGTCGGCTTGGTGGGGCCGGGCGTTGATGCCAGTCACCACTACGAGCGCACACACGTTGATTCGCTCATCGCTACCATGCGATTGTTGATCGAGTTCATGTTAGCCTGAAGCAAGGAGTGGCATGAGCAAACTAGGCGTACATGTGTCAGCGGGCAATCGGCGCGGATTTGGCGATTTCTTGAAGAAATGCGCCGATGCTGGTTCGCCAGTGCCGGTGGTCTTTTCCGTCGATCAAGATATCTGGCCGGATATTCAGCGCTTCAGTCCCGAGACCATCGCTGTCTTTCGGCACCAGTCGCAGAACGCCGTATTGGGCGGTCAAGATGGTCCGGGCGATGCCTATGTTGGCGATCCATTCAATTCCGCGCGGGTCTGGATGGACACCATCATGCCCATCTGGCGGCTGAACCCTGCCAATTATTACGCGCCGATTAACGAGCAGGACGCGGGCACGCTGGCTGGCTACACCTGGTTGAATGCCTTCACCCTGAAGTGCCTGGAAATTGCCGAGGCGAACGGCTTCCAGTTGGCGCTCTACGCGTTCAGCGCCGGTAATCCGCGCGACGGCGCAACCGATCTCGATCGCAGCACCCTGGAGGACAAGTGGCGCGAGTTAATCCCATCGATGCAGCAAGCCAAACGCAATGGCCACATTCTGTTGCTGCACGAATATGGATTCAACTCGCCAGCCGCGAATGGCGGACCCGAATCGTCGCTGCGGGCTAGTGCGCCGAATCTGGCGCTGCGTTATCGCCGTTCGCTACGATTCCTACATCAGTTCGATGCCGCACCACAAGTGGTCATTTCCGAAGCCAGCGCGGGTGTCGGAGCGTTTAGTGGCTTGAGCCAGAATGATTGGGTGACCGATGCCGCGTGGTACGACTCGGAATTGATGAAGGATCGCGCCGTTATCGGTTGCTGTTTGTATCAACTCGGTGGCGCTGAGAATCTGCGGGAGGCATTGCCACTGCTCACGAAGTACATTTCGAAGACGCCCACGGTCGCCCCGATCTCAGGTGAGCTGCCCGTCATTCCCGACGTCGGCGGGCCGGACATTATTCTGCCACCCGATGAGCCGCCGGTCGAGCCGCCAGTAGAACCGCCGCCACCTCCCCCTCCTCCGCCACCACCGCCGCCATCTGAGCATGTCGATCCGCTTGACTTCGATGTGCGCCTGACGGCGTGTCGAAAAGACACGGATCCGACTAGGCCCAAGAATAGCGTCATCCTGACGTTCGAGATTGTGGCAACGGGTGGTGTCGAACCGTACACCTATGCTTGCGAAGGCCAGGTCCTGAGTGGTGCAATACGCGAGCGACCAGCCGCGCGCCAGGGCAGCATCGTTGAGTCATATACGGTGACTTCAAGCGATGGGCAAAGCAAGCAAAAAAGGCTCTTCTTCGCTTCGCGCGACTTTCCATGCTGAACGGTCTACATCTGTCTGGCGCCCCGCACTTGATTTGTCAAGTGCGGGGCGTTGTTTATGTTCCGCCAGAGGCGACTTTCCACCTATTGTAATCTCCGCCTTTCGTCGTCATAATCAAGACCATCACACTGCCCCACGGAGTCATCATGAAACATGGACTTTGGCTTTTGATCTGCGCCCTGCTGGTCAGCCTGTGCAGCGCCCCCGTCACCCGCGCCGCAGGTACAACTTACTATGTCTCGATGACCTCCGGAGCGGACTCAAACAACGGCTTGTCCACCGCCACATCCTTCAAAACCATCGCCAAAGTCAACGCGCTGAATTTGCAGCCAGGTGATCAGATCCTCTTCAAATGCGGCGATGTCTGGCGCGGCGAAATGCTAATGATCACAGACTCCGGCGCGTCGGCCAACCCGATCGTGTTTGGCTCGTACCCGACGAGTGATTGCGCGAACAAACCCATCTTATCTGGCGCGCAGGCCGTCAGTGGTTGGTCCGCGTACAGCGGACAGATCTATGTTGCGACGCTATCGGCGGCAACGTTTCCCAATGGCCTTAATCAACTCTTTCGGAACGGGCAGCGCTTGACGTTTGGCCGCTGGCCTAACCTCGACGCGGGTGATGGCGGATATGCCACCGTCTCAGCGCAGCCTGCCGTTAATCAACTGACCTCCGCCCTGAGCCTGCCCGCGGGTAACTGGAAAGATGCGACGATCCACCTGAAGGTCATCCGCTGGTCGATGGTCAATCGGGACATCACAGCCCAAAACGGTTCGACGCTGACGCTCAACGCGAACGTCAGTTGTCCTTACACGGCGAATTGTACTGGCTGGGGTTTCTTCATTAACAACTCGCTCAACGCGCTCGATCGCGACGGCGAGTGGTGGTACGACAAAACGAATCGCAAAGTCTATCTCTATTCCACAACCAACCCAAATAGTGCGACGATCGAAGGTTCCGTGATCCTGAAGACCGACGATCGCAACTGGGGCGCGATCAATCTTGGGACCGATCTATACGATCCCGCCCATGACGTCGTCGTCGATAACTTTGAAATTCGCGATTGGTTCAGAAGCGGCATTGTTTCGCCGACCAACTTGCATCCCGACGAGAACAGCGCCTTAACCTTTCGAAATAACGCCATTCG
>JAXLWI010000070.1:0-20939 GCA_046328575.1 Anaerolineae bacterium | reverse complement strand
CAATACGTTGGGTACGGTGCGCACGCAAGATTGGAACTGGCTCACCGCGCCGATCGGTACGAAGACTTCCTTAGCGAACGGTTGGGACAGTGGCATTCGTACGCTGACGGCTAACGGCGAACGTGTGTGGATGGCGCTTAACACGGATCCCTTGAATGGTCCATTGGCGATGTATTCACCGCGCTGGCAGCAGATCGGCGGCGGGAATGAAGGCTCGATGTGGGGCGTAAAGCGGGTCTTCCTCGCGCGCGGACGAGCGTTCTTTGCGACCAACGGCGACCGATTGGTTACGTTGCAGCCCGACGGGATCACGTGGGACGATCGGGCGTTGGCGGGCGTGAAAGCAGTGACGGCCGATCAGACCGGTCGCATCTGGATCGGCGCGAGTGACGGCGTGCGTCGCTGGACGCCGACTGGCTGGGACATGCTCGACGGGGCATTGGGCACACCGCCCGCCGGGCCGATCAATGCGATCGCGGTCGATGCCAAAAACCGAACGTGGATCGGCGGCGAGAACGGCCTCACGCTGTTTGATCGTGATCGCTGGGTCACGACGATTACGCCGCCCACCGGCTCGATCTCGGTCACGGCAGTGTTGGTCGATCACGATGACAACGTGTGGGTGGGCACGACGCAAGGTCTGGCGAAACTCAACACAACCGATCAAACGTGGACCGTTTACACTACGGCCAACAACCTCTACACGAATAGCATCTTCGACCTGCAACTGTTGGGCGATGGCAAACTGGCCGTCAGCACCAGCGGGGTGGGCGGCGGCCTCAGCCTCTTCGATGGCACGACGTTCGTCAAGCAGAGTTATCCGCCGGGCGCGGATCAACCGTTAACGGTCGATAACATCGGTCGCTTGTGGGCGGGCGCGATCAATCGCGAACCGACCGGTTACTATGGCCGCTTCTGGACGAACTCCGGGCTGATCGATTCGCAAGTGGTTGATAACGCCAGCGACGGCGCGAACCTCGTCTGGTTCGCGCATCCGGGCGGCGGCGTCAGCATTCGCAGTTCATTCCTGCCGCCGCTGGCCGACGTGCAGCCGCAGATCAATCCCGCTAACGGCATCTCGCCCAAGCAGGGCAGTGAAAACGATGTGGTGTATATTAACGGCAGCGGCTTCGGCAACAACCCCGCGGAAGTCACCGTCATCGTCGGCGGCGCACCCGTCGACATCGAGACGGTCAGCGATACGCAGATCAAGGCGCATTTGCGCGGCGACAATCTCACCGGCGATGTGACGGTGCGGCGCGGCAAACGCTCGGCCACGTTGAGCGGCGGTGCAACGCCCGTGTTCTGTGCCGTGCCCAAGATCACGGGTGTCACGCCGACGGGCGGCAACGTCGGTGTGCAGATCAAGATTACCGGCACCAACTTCGATCCGAATGCGACCGTGAAACTGGGCAACGGCACGCCACAACCGTTAGGCGTGCGCGGGGCAGGCACGGCCAGCGTGTGGATCAACTACGGCGACACATCCGGCGCGATTGCAGTGAACAATACCTGTGTCAGCACTACGGCCAGCACCACGTTCCGCAAGATCAATGTGACGATCAATCGGGCGCAGTTGAATCAAGGCTATATTGGCATGGGCTATTATGCGGGCAATGCCACGCTCGCTTCTGCGTGGATCAGCCTCGATCAAGCACCGCGTTCCACCGACAAAGTGCAGATTGATTACGCGCACCTGGCGCTGGGGCCAACGGGCAACGTCCTGAAGGATGTCTACCAACCGATCGGGACACCGGGCGCGTACGCGGTGGGCGCGCCGAATCCGGCGGTATACGCCGACATCGCCAATGCCATCAACGTGCCCAACGTCATCTACTATGGCAGTGGTCCAACGAACGTGCGCTTCGAGTTGACGACTGCCGGGCGCACCGTGGCTTCATCGGATCAGTCGATCATCTTCGAGCCGACGACTTCGCCGCGCGTGCTGCTCATCCCGATCATGCCCGATGGCTATTCGGCGCAGCAACTCAATCAGATGAAATCGACGGTCGATGCGAACCTCGCGGACTATCGCTATCGCATCTATCCCGGCGGCCTGGAGCCATATTGGGCTGATGAAGTGATCGTAAAGAGCCAGGTCACCTCCAACCCGTTGATCAACATCGGCAACGGCAGTGAACAGGCCAATGCGGGCGGTTACTTTGAAGGGATTCGTCAGCGCTACAACGCCACGCATTATCCGCCCGCGCCGCTGTCGTTCGGCGTGATCTTTACGGGCGTGATCACGGGCAGCGCGGCGGGTCTCGGCGTGCTCGGTACAACCTCGCGCTGGCAGGCGCACACCGATTGCGAAGAGTCGTTCTGGAGCGACGTCAAAGATTTCTTCGGCTTCGATAAAGGCTGCGGGCCGGAGTTTCCGCAGTATCTCGGCTGGGCGCAAGGCGACTCGAACGCCAGCCGGTACTTCGCGCACGAGTTGAGTCACATGCTTGGCCTAGTGCCTGATGGCGCGGCCAACTTCACGAACTACACCACCGTGCAAGGCGGCGGCAATCACTCCGGCGCGAGCGAGTTGATCACGACGACGGTCGGTGGACAAGTAGTGCCGGCGGCGTGCGGCGATACCGGCGCGACGTTTAGCGCGGCCCGCTCGTTCTATCAACAGCCCGGCATCGCGGAACCGGTGGTCAATCCAATCAGCGGTGTGCAGTTGAAGAATCAACTCAGTGATAACAATCCGAATACCGGTCGCGCCAAAGCGTTGTTGAGTTATGCCTGTGCGCGCACCGGCATCAATACCTATCTTGAGCCGCCCGACTTCAACTACTTGCGCGCGGCGCGTTACTCGTCGTTGCGGCCGGTGTTTGATCCAGGTCTGCTGAATCGCCTTACGAGCGTGGACGCCCGATCTGCTTTGGCCGCTGAACCAGAACGCTTGCACATCTCCGGTGTGATCACGCCGAATGTCAGCGGTGATACCGGCGCGATTCGGCGAGTGGAAGTGCTCAATCCGTCGTTGAAGACCAGCGCCGATTTTCTCAGCGGCTATCAGCTGGTGGAATACAACGCAGCGAATCAGGAACTGCTGCGCTGGGGGGTCAATCCCATGTTCGCGGAGATGCCCAACAATCACGAACATCCGCACTCGCCAGCACACGAAGTTATTGGCGATGCCGGATTCTTCGCGGCGAATATCCCTAAAGCCGCCGGTGTAACGCGGATCGATCTGATCACCGGCACGCAGGTACTCGATAGTTTCAGCGCGGGTTCGGCGGCCCCGAGCGTGTCGATCTCCAGCCCCAGCGGTGGCGAAGCGTTCACGAGCGGTAGCGTGCCAATCGCGTGGACGGCGACCGACGCTGATAACGATCCGTTGCAAGTGTCGATCGAGTTCAGTAAAGATGATGGCGCGTCGTGGTCGCAAATCGGCAGCGCCCAGGGCAGCGGTACGCTCGACGTGCCGATCGAGCAATTGGCAGGCAGCGCCAACGCTCGCATCCGCGTGTGGGCCAGCGACGGCTTCCTCAGCGGCACCGTAACGAGCAACGCCTTCAGCGTGGCCGCACAAGCGCCGTCGCCGTTCATCATCACGCCGTTGCCCGGCGCGACGTATCTGGAAGGGCAGGCCGTGCCTTTGCTGGGCCGCGCCTTCGATCAACAAGATGGCGTATTGACGGACACCAACTCGATCGCGTGGTTCAGCGATCGAGACGGCGCGCTCGGCGTGGGCGAGGCGCAAAGCGCCATGTTGAGTGCGGGCGTGCACACGCTCACTCTGCAAGCGACGAACAGTGCTGCGCTGACGGCGACGACGCAGATTACGCTGGAAATCAAGCCCGATTACGATGCCGATGGTATCCCCGACGATCAAGAGGCGGGTCTGGGCTTGAATCCACTGGTGCAGACCGATGCGTACTCGGATGCTGATGACGACGGCTTGACGTTCATCGCCGAACTCGAGCGCGGCACCGATCCGATCAACCCCGATTCTGACGGTGATGGTCGGCCCGATGGACAGGAAGTCGTCGACGGCAGCGATCCCGCCGTGATCGATCTGCCGCGGCCCAACGTGATGAACGTGTGGCCGCTGTCGATGACGTTCGACATTGATCTGTCGCAGCCCGGACAACTGCCACAAGCTACGCTCGAAGCGAGTAGCCACCAACCAATCAGCGTGACGTTCGCGACGGCCACCCCGTGGCTCGATCTGAATTCGGCGGGTGGCGACACGCCTGCACTCACGTCGGTCGTGATCAATCCGATCGGGTTGGCGGAAGGCTCGCAGGTTGGTTCTATCACGGTAAGTTCTGATCTAGGGATAGTGACCGTGCCCATCACCGTGACAGCCATCAATAAAGGTAACTTCTGCGATGCGAATCGCGACGGCCAAACGAATCTGGCTGACATCACCGCGGTACAGTCGCGGGTCGGAGCGATCATCGGGGATGCGACTTATGCCGTGCAGTATGACGTCAACCGCGACGGCGTGATCGATGCAGCCGACGTGGCGTTGATCAGTCCGTGCGTGGCGACCTACGGCGATGTGAAGATCGTCTATCTGCCGATGACTCGGAAGTAAACGCGAAGCCGCCCGGCGCATCGTCGTAAGATGCGCCGGGCGGCTACTGTCAGACCGTTGCTACAGCGGTTGTACTAGGCCGCTGACCTTAGCCCAGATGTCTGCCGCCACTTGCTCGCGCTGTTGCTCCACAAAGTTCCAGAAGCGATCTTGTGTGCGCGACAACAACGTCCGCGTATTGCGAGCAACATAGATCGTGCGGCGCAGATCCAGCCCCTGCACTTCGACCTTCTTCACGCGCCCCAACGCAAGGCCGCGCGCCGCCGCTAACTCCGAGACGAAGGCGATGCCCAGCCCTTCCTCGACGGCCATTTCGATGGCTTCGGCGTTGCCGATCTCCATGATCGGGTTGAGCATGTCCAGCGTGATGCCGTGTTGGGCCAAACCTTCCAGCAGGACCTGCATCGTGCCGGCTTTATCCTCGCGCAAGATGATGGGCTCATCGACCAGATCGGCGGGCAGGGCGCGGCCATACGCGGCCCAATGGTGCTGCGCTGGTACGATCAAGATCACGCGATCTTCAAAGAACGGCACATACTCCAGATCACGCTGATCGATTTTCTGGCTCGTCACGCCCAGCGATAGGCGGCCATCGATCAGCCGATTGATTACTTCGTCGCGCGACATGACTTTGATGCCCACGCGCACCAGCGGATACGAATGGCGGAATGCGGCGACCAAATTCGGCAGCAGATACTTGCCGGAAGTCGTTGAACAGCCGACGATCAACTCGCCCGCCACCTGGCCTTCAATGCCATTCATTACTTCGCTCATGCGGCCCACGGCGTTGACCACTTCCTGAGCCAGCGGTAGCAACGCTTGGCCTGCTTCGCTCAGCCGGACCGACCGGCCCTGGCGAATGAACAACTCCACTGCAAACAGGCGCTCTAGCGACTGAATGTTCTGGCTCACGGCCGATTGCGACAGGTGCAGCCGCTCCGCGGTCCGGCTGAAGTTGAGTTCCTCCGCTGCTATGACAAAGACTCTCAATTCGGAAAGTTGAACCATCTCACAACTCCTGTTTACCGTTGTCCGCCGCTCGGGCCGCTGGTCTGCATGTCAATCTTCATATATAAGCGGGCGTGAATCATATGCTTCATCGAATCAAATAGGAGGGTGTGACACCTATCACTATGGGTGGGGCGATCCCTATGACAGAATAGTGAAGGATTTCTCAAGTATCCAGCACTTCCAACCTACGAAGTGATCTTAATCGAATCTAACCCAAAACACAAGAAGGAGAAACATGACACCGCACAAGTTGTTGATTTCGTTGATGGTCGTGGCGCTGTTCCTTGGCGCGTGCGCGCCCGCTGCCGCGCCAGCCCCGGCCCCTGCTCCGGTCAAGGTCGATCCGACCAAGGCCCCGGAGCCAACCAAGGCTCCCGAACCGACGAAAGCTCCCGAAGCAACCAAAGTCCCTGAGCCCACCAAAGCGCCGTACGACTTAAACAAGGCCGTGACCGACTTCATGTCGAATCTGCCGGCTGGTTACTTCGGCATCAAGAACACCGATGCCCTGAAGGCTCTAACGGCTGATCCCGAGCCGATGCTGATCGACCTGCGCGAACCGAAGGAAATCACCCAGACGATCGAGAGCGCGGTCAACATCCCGATTCGTTCGCTGTTGAAGAATCTGGACAAACTGCCCGCCAAAGATCAAGCGCTCATTCTGTACTGCGGCATCGGGCCATCGCGGCGGCATTGCCGCCACGCTGCTGCAAATGTTGGGCTACAAGAACGCCAAGAGCATTCAGCGGCGGCTTCGGTGCCTGGAAAACGGCTAGCCTTGCCGATCGTGGACGGCGGCCCGGTCGAACCGAAGGCCAGCGGTGTGAAGGTCGAGGTCGATCAAGATTTGCTGGCCGCGCTTGACGCGTGGCTGGGCACCATGCCTGATGATTTCTGGGGCGCGCCGCCCGCTTCGGCGGCCAAGGCCTTTGCGGCGGATCCCAAGCCTTTCATCATCGACGTGCGCACCGAGCAGGAAATTCTGGCCGCCGGTTCCATCGAAGGTTCGGTCAACATCGTCCTGCCCGAACTGGTCAAGAATCTGGACAAGCTGCCCGCCGATAAGAACGCCGCCATCTACACCTACTGCGCGGTGGGTCATCGCGGCAGCATCGCGCTGACGGCGCTGCGCCTGTTGGGCTACACCAACGTCAAGAGCATCAGCGGCGGCTTCAACAACTGGGTCAAAGCCGGTCTGCCCAAGGTCGGCGGTTTTGATGCCACCAAGGTTGTGCCTGACTTCGTGGCCAAGATCCCCGATGGCTACTACGGCATGAAGAACACCGATGCCTTGAAGGCCCTGAGCGCTGATCCCAAGCCGATGCTCATCGACTTGCGCGAAGCGAAGGAAATTACCCAGACCATCGAAGGCGCGGTCAACATTCCGGTGCGCTCGCTGCTGAAGAACTTGGACAAGCTGCCCGCCAAAGATCAACCCATCCTGGTGTACTGCGGTATCGGTCATCGGGGCGGCATTGCGACCGCGCTGTTGCAGATGTTGGGCTACACCGGTGCCAAGAGCATCAGCGGCGGCTTCAGCGGCTGGAAGGCTGCCAGCCTCCCGATCGTGGATGGCGGCCCAGTTGAACCGAAGGCCAGCGGCGTGAAGGTTGAAGTGGATGCCACTTTGCTCGCCGGCCTCGACGCGTGGCTTGGCACTATGCCCGATGATTTCTGGGGCATCGCGCCCGCTTCTGCGGCCAAGGCCATCGCGGCTGATCCCAAGCCAGTCGTGATCGATGTCCGTACCGCGCAGGAAATCAAGGACGCGGGCTACATCGAAGGTTCGATCAACATCCCGCTCCGTGACCTGTTCGTGGACATGACCAAACTGCCCGCCGACAAGGCCACGCCTATCCTCACCTACTGTGCAGTGGGTCAACGCGGCAGCTTGGCGCTGACGGCCCTGCGGTTGATGGGCTACACCAACGTCAAGAGCATCAGCGGCGGCTTCAACAACTGGGTCAAAGCCGGTTTGCCCGTCGTCAAGTAAATCTGTCCCGTCTCAAAGTGGCGGCTGTCGGCTGACAGCCGCCACTCAAAAAATCGTCTTCATTCTTTTATGCATAAATAACGCCAGCCATACTTAGGGGCGCGCTCATGAATAAGCCGCAGAAAAGCGAAACCCAACTCTTGCACACCCAGGTCTGCCAGGCGCTCGACGACCCGACGCGCATCATGACGCTCTATCTGCTGGCGTCCGGCCCCAAAAGCGTAGGCGAATTAGCCGAAGAGTTGGAAGTGAACCAGCCCACCGTCTCGCGCCACCTGAAAGTGTTGCGCGATCGCGGCATGGTCAGTACACAGCGCTTCGGCACCACCATCATGTATTCGCTGGCCGACAAACGACTGATCGACGCGCTTGATCTGATGCGCGCCATCATGGCCGACAACCTCGTTCATCAAACTGAATTGGTCGGCATCACAGCCCACGCCTAGCAATACTGCACTTATTTATCACGATTAGCAAGGAGTAGAGCGATGAACCACAAACGATTGATCATCACGTTAGGCGCGGTCATCACGATCGGCTTGTTGGCGGCCTTCACCGCCCGATCGATCCCGGCCGCCCCCGCGATCGATCCGCATGCCGAGGTCGGCGTGTCGCCGTTCGATCTGCAATGCACCGCCAAATTCCCCGGCGGCTTCGCGCAGTGCGGCTCGCAAGCTTCGTCGTGCAAGAGTTGTCACGAAGTGGCCGGCGAAGATCCCATCAACGACAAAGGCGATTGGCACACACAGCATGCTTTTGGCGACTTCTGCGAGTTTTGCCACAGTGGCAATGTGCAAGCCACCGACAAAGTCGAAGCGCACACCGGCATGGTGGAACCGCTGGGCGACTTGAAACTCAACTGCGCCAGCTGCCACGCCAAAGACTATCAGGCCAAAGCCGACGTGTACGCCAAGACGCTGGGCGTAACGCTTGGCACAAAGGCCGAACCCACCAAAGCCCCGGCCGCCTCTGGCGAGGCCACGCCCGCCGCCGCGCAACCTGCGCCTGCCGAGCCAACCGCCGCACCCGCGCAGCAGCCCGAAGCGCCCGCGGTCAATCCAGATACGTTCAAAGCGACGCCCACTACCGCCGAAGTGATCGATTACGTAGCACAATACAAGTCGGCGGCGCTGCCGGTTTCAACAGGCGGCAACACGTTGTTTATCGCTGGTCTAGTCGTCGTGGGTCTGACGATCGTGGGCAGCAGCGGCGTCTTGGTGTGGGGCCAAAAGCGATCGCGCCCGGCGGCCAAACCCGCCACCGATGAGCGCTCGCAAGCCCTGGCGCAGTTGATGCCCATGCTGGACCAACTCGATGCGGCAGGTCTGCGCGACGTGACCGAGTTCGTGGCGCAGCGTGAGAAGCCGCAGGCGTAATGTTGCCCGCCATTGCGAGCGCCCAACGGGCGCGAAGCAATCTCCCTCACCGTTCGTGAGATTGCTTAGCCGGCTAGCGGTCGCCTCGCAATGACACAGCACAAGCCAAGGAATGATCATATGACACACGACATCATTCAACTCACTCGACGAAACTTCCTCAAACTCTCCGGCGCTTCGTTGGCCGCCGCAGGTGTCGCGGGCCTCGGCGTCAACACCGCACATGCCGCGCCGCGCACCGAAGGCGTTACATATGATCGCGTCGTGCCTACACTGTGCGAACAATGCGTGTGGCGCTGCGGCGTGCTGGCCAAAGTCAGCGGCGACAAGGTCGTCAAGCTGGAAGGCAATCCCGATCAGCCGCATTCGCGCGGCAAGTTGTGCGGACGCGGCCAGAGCGGCATCATGACCGCGTATGATCCCGATCGCATCAAGTTCCCAATGATCCGCGCGGGCGAACGCGGTGAAGGCCGGTATCGTCGCGCCTCATGGGACGAGGCGCTCGACTTGACCGCGCAGGCCATGTTGGACATCAAGCAGAAGTACGGCGCGGAAGCGATGATCTTCTCGTCGACGCACAACCTGAGCCAGCCGCTCTTCGAGAATCTGTTGTACGGTTTCGGTTCGCCCAACTATGGCACGCAGCGCAGCCTGTGCTTCAACGCCATGATCGTGGCGAATCTCATGACCTATGGCATGGAAGAGCCGGGCCGCGATTACGCCAACGTCAAGTACATCATCTTGACGGGCCGCAATTTGACCGAAGCGATTTCCACGTCTGAAACCGGCGACCTGATCGAATCACTCGCACGCGGCGCGAAGGTGGTCTATCTGGATCCGCGCTTCACCAAGACGGCGGGCAAAGCGACCGAATGGCTGCCGATCAAACCCGGCACCGATCTGGCTTTCCATCTCGCATTGATCAATGTGATCATCAGCGAGAATCTGTACAATGCCAAATTCGTTGCCAAGAACACGAGCGGCTTTGAGGAACTCCAACAATCGATCGGCCTGTACACGCCCGAGTGGGCCGCACCGCTGACCGAGATCCCGGCGGAGACCATCCGCCGCATCGCCCGCGAATTTGCGGCGGCGGGTGAGAATGCGCTGGCGCACAACGGCTGGCGTACCAGCAACTTCGTCAACTCATTCCAGACCGAACGCGCCATTGCCATTCTCAATGCGCTGGTTGGCAACTGGGGCCACAGCATGATCGCGGCAGCGGGTGAAGGCGGCGGCCTGAAGTTGGGCGTGCCCAAGCAGCCTGGCTATCCCCGCATCCGAGCGCAACGCCTGGACGGCATTCCGTGGAAGTATCCACTGGTGCCGTTGAAGATTGGTGTGTTCCAGGAAATTCGCAACAACATCTTAAGCGGTGAGCCGTATCAGGCGCACGGCTGGTTCATCGCGCGACAGAACCCGGTGCTGAGCTTGCCCGATCGGGCCAAGACGATCGAAGCCTTCAAGAAGATGGACTTCGTGGCGACAGTCAGCATTTTGCCGAACGACACTGAATGGTTCGCGGACGTGATCTTGCCGGAAGCATCGTACCTTGAGCGCTACGATCCGTTGTTGGCGATCGGTAATCGCGCATACTTGCGGCAACCCGTCATTGAACCGATCGGTGAAGCGAAGAGCGCGCTGTGGATTTACAAGCAATTGGGCGAACGCTTAGGCTTGGGCGCATACTTCAACTACACCGATGAAGTTGATTACCTCAATCAACAATTAGCGCCATTAGGTGTCACCGTTAATGACATTCGCGAGAAGGGGTACGTGGAAGCGCCGCAAGAACAATCGGGGGCGGGTGAAACGGAGTTGAAGTTCAACACGCCCAGCGGCAAGATCGAAATCGCTTCGCAGACATTGCGCAAAGCGAATCATCCCGCCGTACCGGTGTGGGCTGAGCCGCCCGCGCCGCCTGCTGGATCATTCTATCTGCTCACGGGCAAAGTGGGGCAGCACTCGCAATTTGCCACGCAGAACAATCAACTGTTGCACAAGTATCAAGACGAACCGCGCCTGTGGATGAATGCGGCGGTGGCGGCCAAAGCGGGCCTGAACGATCACGACCTGGTGACGGTGAAGAGCGAAGTCGGACAAATTCAAATCGCGGTGATGGCGACGCAGGCCATCCGCCCCGATTGCGTGTACCTGACGCCAGGCTTCGGCCACCTGTCGATGGGCTTGCGCACCGCGCACAACGTCGGCGGCAGCGACAGTGATCTGCACGTGACCTACACGGATCCGATCAGCGGCGGCCAGGCGTTGTCGCAGACCTTCGTCACGGTGGCGAAGGCGTAAGGGGGCATGATGACACCACGAGAATTTCAGGCTTATCTGTTTGACGCCACACGCTGCATCGATTGCCGCGCCTGCATGGTGGCGTGCAGTGTCGAGAATCAAATGCCGATGGATGAGACGCGCATTTGGGTGGCGGGCGCGGGCATCACGGGCGAGTATCCCAATCTGGCGCGAGCCAGCATGCCCTATCACTGCATGCACTGCCTTCAGCCGTCGTGTGCGTCGGCGTGCCCGGTAGGCGCGTGGAGCAAGCGCGCGGACGGGCCGGTGGTCTACGATAGTTCACGCTGCATCGGCTGTCGCTACTGCATGAACGCATGTCCCTTCGGCGTGCCGCGCTTTGAATGGGACAAGGGTTTGCTGGAGCAGCCGCTGATCACCAAATGCACGATGTGCGCGCATCGTCTGGATGTCGACGGCGAACCAGCCTGCGTGCAGACCTGTCCCACCGATGCCCTGAGTTTTGGCAATCGTAAGGACATGCTGGCCGAAGCGAAAGCGCGCATCGCGGCCAATCCCGGCAAGTACATCGATCACGTGTATGGCGAGCACGAAAATGGCGGCACATCGTACCTGATCATTTCGAGTGTGCCGTTCAAAGATTTGGGCTTGCCCGACGTGCCGCAAGAATCGGTCAATCACACCAGCGAAGTGGTCATGGGTGGCACGCTTCCGTTCGCGTTGGGCTGGGCGGGCGTGCTGACGGCGGTGGCAGGACTGGTTCGATTACGCGAACGCGGCTCGAAGAAACCAGTCACGCTTGAAGCCAAAGTTGAAACCCTGCGCGCGATTTCGATAGAAGGGCAGGGTCCGACGGAGTTGGTCGCTGCCGACCCGATCGAGCCACCGAGCGAAACGGCCGTTGTTGCAGACGCAGCGACGAAAGAGCAGGCCCAATAATGGCATCCACAACTTTGACTCAACCTCGGAAGTGGCGTGTATCGCCCGTGATCGTGATCTTGAATGCGCTCTTGCTCGTGGGCATCGTGGTGGCCATCTACCGCTTCGCCTTTGGCATCGGCGCGATCAGCGGCCTCAACGATTCGTATCCGTGGGGCTTCTGGATCAGCTTCGACTTGTTGTGCGGCGTGGCCTTAGGCGCGGGCGCGTTTACGATGGCCGCCGCCGTCTACATCTTCAAACTCGAACGCTTCCGCCCGCTGCTGCGCCCTTCGATTTTGACGGGTTTTCTGGGCTATATCATGGTCATCTTCGCGCTGCTGGTTGACCTCGGTCGACCGGAGCGCATCTGGCACATGATCGTCTATCAGAACGGCCACTCGGTGCTGTTTGAGATTGGCCTGTGCGTGATGCTGTACACGACGGTGTTGGCGTTGGAGTTCGCGCCGGTGCTGCTGGAAAAACCGCACTGGCAAAAGCCCATCCGCCTTCTGCACAAGGTCACGATGCCGCTGGTGATTCTGGGTGTGGTGCTCTCCACGCTGCACCAATCATCACTGGGGTCGTTGTATCTCATCATGCCGCAGAAGGTCCATCCCTTGTGGTGGTCGCCGTTGCTACCATTGTTCTTCTTCAATTCGGCGGTGGCCGTGGGCATGGCGATGATCATCTTCGAGTCGTCGCTGAGTTCGCGCGCTTTCGGGCGCGGCCTTGAAATCGATCTGCTGAGCCGCGTGGCCAAAGCGATTCCGTATGTACTGGGTATCTATCTCGCGCTGAAGGCCATCGAGTTGGCGGTGACAGGCGAGTTGGGCTTGCTGTTCACGAGTGGCTGGTACAGCGTATTGTATTGGGCCGAGATCACGATCGGTGCCATCATCCCGATCGTGCTGTTCACGCGCCGATCGGTGCGTGAAAATCCCAAGGGTTTGTTGATTGGGGCCGCACTCGTGATTGTGGGCTTGATGTTCAATCGCTTCAACGTGAGTTTGTTCGCGCTCGAGCATCAAGGCGGGGCGGTGTATGTGCCTAGCTGGATGGAGTTCGCCATCAGTTTTGGCATCAATTCGGGCGGCGTGCTGTTGTTCACGCTGGTGGCGTGGCGCTTCCCGTTGTTTGAGAGCGAAGAGCACGCGACGCACTAAAGATTCACTTTAGCATCGACCCAAAAGCACGGAGAATAGCCTGACTCCGTGCTTTTTTATTCCTATCGCACACATCATCAGAACTCGGTTTGGGCATGATCAATGTCATAGTGTCAGGTGACACTTTGCACTTTGGGCTTGTGAAATGCAGTGCTAATATTTGATTAATCTTTAATATATGCGCTAATGTGCATACATTGAAAGAATAAGCATATGCCTATCTCGCAAACCCTTGTTCAAGAAGTCTCCAAATTGGAAGCCAACTTATGTTCGGCTCTAGCCGATCCGACCCGACTGCTGATGTTATACGCACTTGGGGAGGAGTCGCACAATGTGACGGAATTGTCGAATGAGTTGGGCATTCCACAACCGACCGCTTCACGGCACCTGAAAGTCTTGCGTGAACGCGGGCTGGTCAATGCTAATCGGCAGGGGGTCAGCATTCAGTATGAACTGGCAGATCCGCGGTTGATCCAGGCGCTCGATTTATTGCGCAGTGTGTTGCGGGACAGTCTGGCGCGCCGCGCCAATTTGATGGAAGAAATTCAAGCAGAATAATTTCTCACCTGTGGAGGGTGATGGTTATGAAGAAGAAACCGTGGTGGATTCTGGGCTTGATCGGGATTGTGGCCGTGATCGCCGTGCCGATCCTGATCTTCGGACCGCGCGCTTCGGCTGCGCCTGCCGATCCCAAAGCTAATTTGCCGCAGCACCCCTATCATGTCGATCACAAAGACATCATCAAGGGGCCGTTCAATTCGCCGCAAGAAGTGACGCGGAATTGTCTATCGTGCCATCCCGATGCGGCCAAAGACGTGATGATGACCACGCACTGGACGTGGGAAAGCAAGCCGTTCACCGTTACCTGGCGCACACAGCCGGTGACGATCGGCAAGGCCAACCAGATCAACAACTTCTGCATCAGCGCACAGGGCAACCAGAAGAGCTGCACGGCGTGCCACGTTGGGTATGGCTGGCAGGAAGGCACGCCTGCCCGCGACATCAACAACGCTGAAAATGTGGATTGCCTGATGTGTCACGCGCAGTCGGGTTACACCAAAGGTACATATGGCAATCCGGCGGATACGGTTGATCTCCTCGCGGCGGCTAAGACCGTAGCTGCGCCTACGCGCCAGACTTGTGGTAAGTGCCACTTCGACGGCGGTGGCGGCAATAACGTTAAGCACGGAGATTTGTCGGAAGCATTGTACTACCCATCGCCCGATACTGACGTGCATATGGGCGGGAATAATCTGTTGTGCACCGATTGCCATCGCACGACGGATCATCAAATCAAGGGCCGTCTGGTCGCCGATAACATCACCGTCGATCCGAAAGAGCAAGTGGCTTGCACCGATTGCCACGCCGCGAAGCCACACACCGATGAGCGCCTGAACACGCATACTGAAACAGTCGCGTGCCAAACCTGTCACATCCCGTACATGGCGACGAAAGATCCGACGAAGGTTACGTGGGATTGGAGCACCTCTGGTCAGGATCTGGGCGACGATCACTTCAAGTATCTGAAGATCAAAGGTTCGTTCCAGTACGAGACCAACGTCGAGCCGACCTATCTCTGGTTCAACGGCAACCTCGACTATCGTTACATTTTGGGCGACAAGATCGATCCGGCCAAGCCGACGATGATCGATCTGCCGTCGGGCAACATCAAGGATCCTAATTCCAAGATCTTCCCCTTCAAGGTTCACAAAGCCAAGCAGCCGTATGATGCAGTCTACAACACGCTGCTGGCGCCGATCACGGCCGGGCCGGGCGGTTACTGGACGACCTTTGATTGGGACAATGCGTTCAAATTGACGCAGGACAAACTCGGCATCCCGTACAGCGGCCAGTATGGCTTTGCTGAAACGTGGATGTATTGGCCGACGACACATATGGTCCAGCCCGCCGAAAACGCGCTGCAATGCGCCGATTGTCACGGTGAAGGCAGCCGCCTCGACTGGAAGGCGCTGGGCTATCCCGGCGACCCGCTGGAATGGGGCGGGCGCTTCGACGCCAAGTAAGCCGATCGGTTTTCTACACTACCACGAGCGGATCAACTTATGAAGAACTTTCTTTCGCAACGTCTAATGTCTCGACGATTCGTGATCGTCGCTGTGGCTGTCGTCTTAATCGCCGGACTCGCCATTGGTATTCAGCAAGCCTGGGCGAGTGGCCAAGCTCAGCCGGTCAAGCAGACTTCGCCACTGCATCCGCGCTTTGCGCTGCTGGATGCCGATGGCAACAATGTGTTGACCAGCGGCCAAGCCGTCTCGACGATGAAGACGTGTGGCGCGTGCCACGACACCGACTTCATCACATCACACAGTTTCCACGCTGATCTAGGCTTGACTGATTATCAAAAGGTCAAAGGCGCGCAGCCGTGGGATGCTAGCAATGGCTACTTCGGCCAGTGGGATGCGCTGAACTACCGCTATCTCTCGCAAGCGGGCGATGAGCGACTCGACCTCGGCACACCCGATTGGCTGATGCAGTTTGGCGACCGCGTACCCGGCGGCGGTCCCGCCACCACCAGCCGCGATGGCAAGTCATTGCTTACGCTGTCGCCCGATGCGGCCAATCCCGAAACCAGCGTACTCGATCCGAAGACGGGTCAGCCAGTCGCGTGGGATTGGCAGAAGTCCGGCGTGCTGGAGATGAGCTGCTTCTTGTGCCACCTCGACAAGCCCGATAGTGCCGCCCGCACCACCGAGATTCGCAACGGCAATTTCGGTTGGGCCAACACCGCGACGCTCAATCAACTTGGGGTTGTCACTAAGAGCGGCAGCGGCTGGACGTTCAACGCGACCGCCTTCGATGCCGACGGCCTGTTGAAGCAAGACTACGTGCAGTTGCAAGATCCGACTAATGCAAACTGTGCGGCCTGCCATGGCCAAGTCCACGTTGATCAGAAGACGCCGCTTACCTACACCGGCTGCTCGCTCGATCAACCGCAGACCGCGACCACGGGGCAACTCGTCGCCGCGCAGAAGATTTCAGCGTCGGGCATGAACATTGCCGATAAGGACAATCTGAAGTATGCGTGGGACATTCACGCCGAACGCGCGCTCAAGTGCACCGATTGCCACTTCTCGCTGAACAATCCGGCGCAATCACAGCGCGATTCCTCAGAAAATCTCGCGCATTTGCAATATGATCCACGCCGGCTCGAAATCGGCGAATACGTCCAGAAGCCCGATCACAACTTCGCGCGCGGGCAGAGCGCTCAGTTCAACGTCTCGCCCGAACTGAAGGGCACCATGCGGCGTTGCGATTCGTGCCACGACGCGCAGACCGCGCACGCCGATTGGCTGCCGTATGTCGATCGGCACATGCAGGTGCTGGATTGCGAAACCTGCCATATCCCTGAGATGCACGCCCCCGCGGTTCAATCCTACGACTGGACAGTAATCACGCCGGCGGGTGAAGCCATCAGTCAATGTCGCGGCGTGGAAGGCACTGGCAATAGCCAGAATGATCTGATCACTGGCTTCAGCCCCGTCTTCCTCAAGCGCACCAACGTCGATGGGCACACGTCGCTGTCGACCTACAACCTCGTGTCGTCTTGGTTCTGGGTTTACGATGATGCCAAGGGCAATCAACGCCCCGTGCGCCAGATCGATCTGGAAGCGGCTTATCTGCAAAACGGCCAATACACGCCGGAAGTGATCAAGACGTTTGACGCTAACAACGATGGCACACTGCAAACGACCGAACTACGCATCGATACACCTGAAAAACAAGCCTTTGTCGCGGGCCGCCTCAGCGCGATCGGGTTGAAGAATCCGCGCATTGTCGGTCAGGTACAGCCGTACAGCATCAATCACGATGTCGTGCGCGGCGAAACGGCCATCAGCGCGTGCGCGACGTGCCACAGCGACAACTCGCGCGTGGGTGCGGCGATGACGCTGGCGACGTATCTGCCGGGTGGTGTTTTGCCGCAATTCGTCAACGATACCAACGTCAAGAACAACGGCACGCTGGATAAAGATAGCAGCGGTGCGTTGAAGTACACGCCTGCCACTTCTAGTGACGGCGTCTATGTCTTCGGTCACAACCGCGTCTTCTGGATCGACCTGTTGGGCGCGTTGGCCTTCGTCGGTGCGCTGGCGGGCGTCAGCGGCCACGCGACGATGCGCTACCTCGCGGCCAAGCGCATGCGCAAGAGCAAACCGCACACGCAGCCCGTTTACATGTACGCCGGATACGAACGCTTCTGGCACTGGCTGCAAACGGTCTCGATCATTCTGCTGTTGTTCACCGGCTTGATCATCCATCGGCCTGACATCTTCGGTGTGTTCGCCTTCCGCGGTGTGGTGACGCTGCACAACATCCTGGCCGTGATCTTGATCTTCAACGCGGCACTGTCGTTGTTCTGGCACGTGACCAATGGCGAAATCCGACAGTACATTCCGCGCCCGATCGGTTTCTTCGACGACGCGATCGTGCAGGCCAAGTACTATCTGCGCGGCATCTTCAAGGGCGAGGCGCATCCGTTTGAGAAACGCCGCGACAAGAAGATGAATCCGTTACAACAAGCTACGTACTTTGGTTTGCTCAACGTCCTGCTCCCGCTGCAGATCGTGACGGGTGCGTTGATGTGGGGCGCGCAGCAGTGGCCACAGTTAGCGAACATGCTCGGCGGTTTGCCGGTGCTGGCACCATTCCACAGCCTGGTCGCATGGTTGCTGGCGGCCTTCATCGTGGGACACGTTTATCTCACCACCACCGGCGCGACGCCGCTCGAAGCGATGCGGGGTATGGTTACCGGCTGGGAAGACATCGAGACCCACGAGGGCCACGACGAACCGATCGAGAAACCGGGCCAAGCCCCGGCCGGCGCTACAGCAGAATCCGCGCCTTCCGCATAACACCGTAGGCGAGGCAGCCCTATGCCTCGCCTTAAACGGCATCGAGATGCCGTTTCTACAAGTAATGAACATCACGAGGAGATGAGTCTATGGCAGTCGTGACGAAATCCAAACCGAAAGGCTTCAAGGCGCTGTTTAGTCGCCCGGAAAAACCGTACATTCACCCGTATTTGGGCGGGCTGTTGTTGGGCTTGCTGCTCTTTGCCGCGTTCTTCTTCACGGGCAACGGGCTGGGTGCGTCGGGTGGTTTGAACCGCTTTGTGGTGCTGGTGCAGGATGCTGTCTCGCCGCAGCACGTCGATACTACGCCCTATCTGCTGAAGATGGCGGGCGGCGATAAAAACCCGCTGGACGACTGGGTCGTAATGGTCGTCATCGGCGCGATTGTTGGCGGGTTCGTGTCGGGCTGGCTCAATGGCCGCTTGAAGTTGGAGACGAATAAAGGTCCGCGCATCTCGGCGCGCACGCGCTGGGCGACGGCCTTCGTCGGCGGCGCGATCATGGGCTTTGGCGCACGCATGGCCCGCGGCTGCACGTCGGGCTTGGCGCTGTCCGGCGGCGCGACCTTATCGGTGGGCGCGTGGGCGTTTATGATGTGTGTATTTGCGGGCGCGTACATGCTCGCTTACTTCGTCCGCAAGTTGTGGATTTAGATCAGGAGGCACAAGCATGTATCCATTCCCATTACCTGCCCTGCAAGCGACCAGCGCCGATAATCCGATCACGTATGTGGTCTTCCTCGTCATCGGATTCTTCTTCGGCTACATTCTGGAAAGCGCTGGCTTTGGCAACTCAAAGAAACTAGCCGCACAATTCTATTTCCGCGATCTGACCGTGCTGAAAGTCATGTTCGGCGCGATCGTCACAGCGATGGTCTTGATGTTCACGATGATTGGCCTGGGCATCCTGGACTACAACCTCGTGTGGGTCAACCCGACTTATCTCAGTTCCGGTATCGTCGGCGGTTTGATCATGGGCGTGGGCTTCATCATCGGCGGTTTCTGCCCCGGCACGTCCCTGGCCGCGATGGCGACCGGCAAGATCGACGGTATGTTCTTCGTCGGCGGCGGGTTGGTCGGCATCTTCATCTTTGGTGAAGTTGAGAAGTTCTTCGATAGTTGGTGGCAGAACAGCGGTTACCTGGGCCGCTTCACGCTGATGGATTGGCTCCACTTGCCCACCGGCGTTGTCGTGACCATCGTCGTCCTGATGGCGTTGTTCATGTTCTGGGGCGGGGAGCAATTGGAGCGGCTCATCGGCAAGCGCGACATCAAGCAAGAGCCTAAGTGGCGCTACGGATTAGGTGCGGCATTGTTGGCTATGGCAGTCGTCACCATCATCATCGGTACGCCCAGCACGGATCAGAAGTGGGCCAAGGTCGCTGCGGTCAAAGAGACCGCGTTAGCCGATCGGCAAGTACAGATCTCGCCGGCCGAGTTGTACACGACGATGTTCGACAATAAACTCGTGACGGTGATGATCGATGTGCGCTCGGAAGCGGACTACAACCTGTATCACATCAACGGCGCGGTCAATGTGCCGCAGCCGCAAGTCGAAAGCGTGATTCCCAAGTTGTTGGCACAATACAGCCCGCACACTGTCTATGTGGTGATGAGCAACGACGAAGAAGCGGCCACTACGGCGTGGAAGACACTGGTTGCCAACAGCGTGACCAACGTTTACATCCTCGACGGCGGCGTCAACAACTGGATTGCGTTCTTCGGCAAAGACGATCCGGAGATTCAGCCAGTTACTAATAACGTCGGCGTCGATCAGTTGCGTTACACGTTCCCGTCAGTCCTGGGGTCGCGCTATAAATCCTGCTATCCCGATCCACAAGAGAACGAGAGCCTAAAATACGATGCGAAGATCAAACTAGAACTGAAGCGCGACAAGAGCGGCGGCGGCTGCGGTTAGTTTACAGCCCGATTGATTTTCTAGAACGACAGCGGCACGAAGATTACTCTCCGTGCCGCTGTTCATTCATTGAGAATGCTGGTAGCTAAAGACTTGGTTACGGCAGGCGATTGGCGATCAGGCGTGCATGCTTTTGTACGCTGTCTTTGGTGACCTGCTCGTCCGTCCCCATTTCAATAAGTAGTACGATGACGTTGCGCTTGATGAATGTCACCATATACCCGTGCATCGACCCGTTCAGACCCGTCAATGTGAACGACTCAATGCCGCCGCGATCGCCGATCGAAATGGTTTGCGGCTTATCGAATTTCGCGACAATCGAGGTTTCTTGCTGCATCGATTTCTCAAGGACGGTGATCAGTTCAGTCGGTGTGTCGCTGAAGTTCTTCTTGCCCACCATCACCGCTGAACGGATGAAGACGCCATCCGACGCCAAGTCGCGCGTGTTGACATCGCGGATATCCTGGTCTACGGCTGCGCCCGGGCCGCTTTCCTCAGTGATTGAAAAGCCCGGGCCAAGATCGGCCACCGACAAATTCAGATCGGCGGCGGCTTTGTCGATTAGCGGATCACCGCGTCCCAGCAGGCTGATGACCACGAAGATGGCTAAAAATGCCACTGAGCCTAACGTCGCCTTCAAGTTCACTGCAGGGCGCGGCCAGACGTAGCCGCGCGCGACGAGATTGGCGTCTGCGACTACGGTGCCCACCAGCGATTGCGGCGCACGGCTACGGAGAAATTGGCTCAAGCTGCGGAAGAATTGCAGGCCGCCAAACAGCGCCGGCCCCCAGAAAATGAAATACGTGCCGCCGCGCTCTTCGGCAATCAGCCGCGTAATCAGTGTCACGGCAATGCCCGCAATGGCCCAGAGCAACCCGTCGA
>JAXLWI010000007.1:0-97904 GCA_046328575.1 Anaerolineae bacterium | reverse complement strand
GCTATCGATTTAGTTTTAGTGCGCCGTGGCTGACGCAGATCAATAGCAACTTCCATCTCGGCGTGGACGGCATCAGTCTGGCGATGGTGCTGTTGACGGGCATCCTGACGCCGCTGGGCATTCTGATCTCGTTCCGCATTAAAGATCGTGTCCCGCTGTTTATGGCATTGTTCCTCTTCCTGGAAACCGGCATGCTGGGCGTGTTCATGTCGCTGGACATGATCATCTTCTTCATCTTCTGGGAAGTGGGCCTGGTCCCGATGTACTTCCTCATCAACCAGTGGGGCAGTGCCAATCGCCGCTATGCGTCGTTCAAGTTCTTCATCTACACGATGGCGGGTTCGGTCGGCATGCTGCTGTCCATCCAGTTGATCTGGTCGGCATTGGGTACATACAGCATCCCCGAAATCGCCGCAAAGTGGCCGACGTTTGCGGGCACCGCAGTGCTAGGTGTGCCGCTTGCGACGATCAAAGACATCGCCTTCTGGGCGTTCGTGATCGCATTTGCCATCAAGGTGCCGATCTGGCCGTTTCACACGTGGTTGCCCGATGCGCACACCGAAGCCCCGACGGCGGGTTCGATGTTGCTGGCGGGTGTATTGCTGAAACTGGGCGCGTACGGCTTCCTCCGATTGGTTTTGCCGTTTTTCCCGACCCAGGCTGCCAACTTTGCGCCGATCCTGGCGTTGTTAGCTTTGGCCGGTATCGTCTTCACGGCGCTGGCCGCGTACGGGCAGAACGACTTCAAACGCTTGGTCGCCTACTCGTCGGTCAATCACATGGGCTTCGTGGTGATGGGTATCGCGGTCGCGGCCTACTCGTATGGCAGCAATGATCCGGCCGTGAAGGAAAGTGCCGTGATCGCCGTCAATGGCGCGGTGCTGCAGATGTTCGCGCACGGCCTGTCGGCGGCGGCGATGTTCGCGCTTGTCGGCATCGTGTACGATCGGGCGCACACCCGCGACCTCACGAAACTCGGCGGCTTGTGGGCGGTAATGCCGATCTATGGCGGCATCATGATCTTCAGCGCGATGGCGAATCTGGGCTTGCCCGGCCTCGCCGGTTTCCCGGCTGAATTCCAGGTCGTGCGCGGTTCGTGGCCGGTGTTCACGGGCATCACGGCGCTGTCGACGATCGGCGTGCTGATGACGGGCGCGTATATTCTGAAGGGGATTCAAAAGGTGCTGCACGGCCCGAAGAATTACGAACTGCTCCATCACGCTGAGATGACGGACATCAATCGGACGGAGACCATTGCCCTCGCACCGTTGCTAGTGTTGATGTTGGCGATCGGTCTGTATCCGATGTGGTTGATGGGCGTGATCAACGAGTCCGTGATGAAGTTGGTCGGCGGCTAATCCAGCGGGCAAATGTCCGCTTGAGCAGTAGTCAAGATAGTTCTCTTGAGGCTCAAGTTATGAATTCACCCTTTCCATTTCTGACTGTAATGACCTTTGCCCCCATCGTTGCGGGCACCATCATCTTGTTGATGCCAAAAGATCAGGCCAAGGCCATCAAGATCATCGCGGCCGTTGGTGCGTTCGTGTCGCTGGTGATGGCGGTTCTCGTGTTCTTCTCATACAACCAAGTGGCCGCCGCCAATGATCCGGCGATGCAGTATCAATTCGTTGAGAATGCGCCGTGGGTGCCATCGCTGGGTATCAGTTATCACGTCGGCGCGGACGGCATCAGTCTCGTCATGATGTTGCTGACGGGCATCGTCGGTCTGATGGGGGTGTTCATCTCGTGGGGTATCAAGGATCGCCCGCGCGAGTTCTTTGCCTTCTTCATGTTCCTAGTGGCGGGCGTGTTCGGCGTGTTCATGTCGCTGGACCTCTTCCTGCTGCTGTTCTTCTATGAACTCTCGATCTTCCCGATGTACTTCCTCATCGCCAACTGGGGCTCGACGCGCAAGGAATATGCGGCGATGAAGTTGACGCTGTATCTGCTGGTCGGCTCGATCGTTGCCATGATCGGCATTCTGGCCGTGTACTTCTCGGCTGATCCGGTGGCGATGGGTCTGCCGGCCGGACAGCGCACGTTTGACATGCTGCTCCTGATGAAGGGCAACATCCCGATCGAGATTCAGCGCCTATGGTTCCTGCCGATCTTCATCGGCTTTGGCGTCCTGGCCGGTATCTGGCCGTTCCACAACTGGTCACCCGATGGTCACGTTGCCGCCCCGACGGCCGTGTCGATGATCCACGCGGGTGTGCTGATGAAGCTCGGCGCGTTCGCGGCCTTGACGGCGGTGCGTTTGCTGCCGCAAGCGGCTAAAGAGCAGATGCCGTTCGTGATTTTGCTGGTGACCGTGAACGTGGTCTACGGCGCGGCCATCGCCATGGTCCAGAAGGACTTCAAGTACGTCATCGGCTTCTCGTCGGTCAGCCACATGGGCTTGGTGACGATGGGCTTTGCGACGATGAATCAGACCGGCATCAATGGCGCGGTGTTGCAGATGTGGAGTCACGGCATCATGACGGCCTGTTTCTTCTCCGTCGTCGGCTTGATCTACGATCGGGCGCACACACGGCAAATTCCCGAACTCAGCGGTTGGTCCAAATACTTCCCGCTCGCCACACTGGCCTTCATCGTCGGCGGTTTGGTCAGCATGGGTATGCCTGGCTTTAGCGGTTTCATCGCCGAATTGCAGATTTTCATGGGTCTGTGGGCCGGGCCGTTCTTCGGACAGATTTGGTACTACCCCATCATCGCCATCAT
Organism: Anaerolineae bacterium; assembly: GCA_046328575.1. Taxonomy (GTDB): domain Bacteria; phylum Chloroflexota; class Anaerolineae; order Fen-1058; family Fen-1058; genus JAGOBP01. The sequence continues at coordinate 95,183 of JAXLWI010000007.1, read as the reverse complement.
TTCGATCTGGGGCGTGGTGCTAACGGCTGCCTACGTGCTGCGCGTTGTGCAGCAGGTCTTCTTTGGTGAATGGGATCCGCACAAGTGGCATGATCTGCGCCCGAACAACTGGGGCGATAAGCTGGCGCTAGGGACGTTTACGGCGTTGATGATTCTGGTGGGTGTCTACCCCAGCTGGATCATGAACATGATTCAAGTCGGCACTAAGCCGGTGATGGCGTTGCTGGGATTTGGAGGCTAAGCGCTCATGACTGCAGAGCAATTGACTCAAGGCCTGATGGCCGTTCTGCCTGAAATTCTGCTGCTGATGCTGGGCTTCATCGTCATCACGACGGACGTCTTCATGAATCGCCGCGCCAATCGGCGGATGCTGAGCTACCTGACGATCGTTGGTTTGTTGATCACTCTGGTGGTCGTAGCGTTGCAGATGGTGCCGCTGACGGTCGAAGGTGCGCCTGCGGTACAGCCGGTACTCGGTGGCATGGTGCGTGTCGATCTGACTGTATATCTGTTCCGCGTCATGTTCCTCGTCGCCGCGATTTTGACCTGCGTGATTTCGCTGGATTTCAAGCCGATCAAGCACAACGGCGAATACTACGGCCTGATCACGTTCAGCGCGCTGGGTATGGGCATGATGGCGGCGGCCAACAACATTGTGATGTTGTACGTCGGGTTGGAAACCACCTCGATCGCTTTGTATATGCTCGTCGGTTTTCTGCGGGACACGCGGCCCTCATCCGAAGCCGGTTTGAAATACTTCCTGTTCGGTGCGTTCACCTCGACCGTGTTGTTGTACGGCCTCAGCCTGCTGTTTGGTTTTACGGGGCAGACGGGCTACGCCGAAATTTCCGCGGCACTGGGTCGACTGGTAGCCGGGCAGCAGACGTTGCCAGTGATGGTGGCGTTGGTGTTGGTCATGGTCGGCTTCGGCTTCAAGGTGGCCTCGGTGCCGTTCCACATGTGGACGCCCGACGTGTACGAAGGTGCGCCGACGCCGATTACGGCCTACATTTCGGTAGCATCAAAAGCCGCCGGTTTCGCCGTGCTGATTCGCTTCTTCCTGTTGGTCTTTGGCCCCGTGCAGGATCAGTGGATCGGTTTGGTGGCGGCGCTCTCGACGGCCACGATGATCGTCGGCAATGTGCTGGCGATCCCGCAGCGTAACATCAAGCGTATGCTGGCCTATTCGTCGATCGCGCAGGCCGGGTATGTGCTGATCGGCGTGGCGGCGGTCGGGACGCTGGGTACGGCCGGTGTGTTGTATTATCTGACAGCGTACGTGTTGACGAACATCGCCGCCTTTGCCGTGGTCGAAGTCGTAACCAACGTCACTGGCAGCGAGTTGATCAAAGACCTAGCCGGGTTCAGCCGCAAATCGCCGGGCGTAGCGCTGGGCTTGCTGGCCGCGATGCTATCGCTGGCTGGTGTACCGCCGCTGGCGGGCTTCTTCGCCAAGTTCTACATTTTTAACGCTGCCGTGGGCTACACCGACTCGACGGGTCAGCATACGCTGATCTGGCTGGCAATCGTCGGCGTGTTGAACAGCATCATCGCGCTGTACTACTACCTCATCATCCTCAAGGTCGCTTACGTGGATCGATCGGAGGGCGATGAGATTCCAGCCAAAGTTCAGGGTTCGTACAAGGTGGCGCTGGCCATTACGATGGCAGGTATGCTGGTCATGGGGGTGCTCGCCGCGCCGTGGTACACCATCGCGACGACGGCGGCCCAGACAATTCGATAAACGCGGCAAGTTGTGCCAATTTTTACATTGACGAACCGCGCGCGCTGTGCTAAGATTTGTGCAAGAGCGCGCCCCCTCCAACGAGGGCGCGCGACTGTTGTCCCATGAACGAAAACAAGCCTGAAACGCCGCCTGCGGCGCAAACGATAGGGAAAGCGCTAACGGAAGGCAGCCTGATTGGCGCGCAGGCCGGTTGTATCAGTGTTGGCTTGGTGATTGTCGCGCTTGTGGTTGGCTTGTTGCTCGATCGAGCATTAGGTACTAAACCGATGTTTGTGCTGGGGCTGCTGCTCCTCAGCATACCGGTGAGTTTATATGCGATGGTGCGAAGCGTGCTGGCCAGCGCGCGGGCCAAACAGGCACCGTCGGCAGCGAAATCCAAGAAGGAGGACGAAGCCCTTGAGCAAGCTGATTAAGCTGGTTATCTTCATCGCCGTAATCGTCGGCTTGTGCAGCCTGGCGGGCGTGCTCGGCAAGCTGGGCAACTTCCCGGCGGTGGCCTTGCCCGCGGAAGCGCCATTCAAAATCGGTGAATTCCCAGTGGCGAATACGCTCATCACGACGCTGATTGCCGATGCCGTTTTGTTGATCTTTGTGTTCTCGGCCATGCGCAAGATCCGCCGCGGCGACCCCGATGCCGAAGTACCGACGGGGGCGCAGAACATCTTCGAATTGATGATGGATGGCCTGTACGGGCTGGCCAAGAATGTGGCCGGTTCCAACGCTTTGAAGATTTTCCCCATTTCGGCCACGATCTTCCTCTTTGTGCTGTTTGCCAACTGGATGGAAATGGTGCCCGGCATGGAGAGTATCGGCATGCTGCATACGCCGCATGAAGGCTCGGGCTTCAAGCCGGTCGAATTGATTGCGGGGACGCTATATACAGTCGATCGCGCTCAACCCGTGGCGATTGAATCGCATGCGGCTGAAGGCGAGGCTGCGGCAGCCGAAGCCTGCACTTCTTGCATCGTCGTGCCGTTCTTCCGCGTACCGACCAGTGACATCAACACCACGCTGGCGTTGGCGCTCGTGACGATGGTATTGGTGCAAATCTTCGGGTTCCGGGCGTTAGGTGGAGCCTACATCTACAAGTTCATCAACATTCCGGCCTTGCAAAAGGGCGGCATGGGTTACATGTTCTTTGTGGTAGGCTTCCTGGAGTTGATTTCCGAAATCTCCCGCATCTTATCGTTTGCCTTCCGTCTTTTGGGCAACATCTTTGCCGGCGGCGTGCTGCTATTCGTGATGACGTCGCTGATGCCGTTCATTCTGCCGGTGCCGTTTTACGGACTGGAACTGTTCGTGGGCTTCATTCAGGCGCTCGTGTTCTCCATGTTGTCGCTGGCTTTCATCAGCGGCGCGATGGCAAGCCACGACAGCCACGAAGAAGCGCACCATTAAATCGGACTCACTTATCACTATCCACTGAGGAGGATGGCACAACATGGAAAAGGCTCTTGTTGACGCGATTCGGTTCTTGGGCGCCGGCCTGGCAATCGGTTTGGGCGCGATCGGTCCCGGCATCGGTATCGGTATTTTGATGCAGGGTGCGTTGCAGGCCATGGGCCGCAATCCCGATGCGTCGTCGAACATCCAGACGAACATGATCCTCGGCGTCGCCTTTGCCGAAGCAATCGCGATTTATGCGTTGGTCGTGGCGCTGATCCTGATGTTCGTCGTCGGCGCCTAAACGGAGGCTCAGCGTGGAAAAATTAGGTATTAATCTCACGCTGCTGATCGCGCAGATCGTCAATATCGTTATCCTGATATTGTTGCTGCGCTCGGTAGCTTACAAGCCCATCATTAAGTTCCTCGATGGCCGCCGCGAGAAGATCGCCAAGGGCCTGGAAGATGCGCGCAAAGCCGAAGCGCGCTTGGCCAACATCGAGGCCGATTACAGCAAGCGTATGGACGAAGCACGCGCTGAAGGCCAGAAGGTTGTGGCCGAGATGACGGCCAATGCGGAGAAACAAGCCGCGGCCATCATTGCTAAGGCCAACGAAGATGTGGCCCGCATCAAGGCGCAGGCGCAAGAAGAAGCCGAACTCGAGCGCAACAAGGCATTGGCCGACCTGCGCACGCAGGTGGTGTCGCTGTCCATGGCGGCGGCCAACAAACTGGTCGGCGAGTCGTTGGATGCCAATCGTCAGCGCGCGTTGGTCGACGAGTTCTTCAGTGGTGTGAAGTCGGGCAAGGTCGCGCTGTTGGAGCCTGGTGTCAGTGCGAGCGGTGCGAAGGCCGAAGTTACTTCGGCATTGCCGCTGTCGGCCAACGAACAAGCGTCGATTAAAGCCGATCTGACCAGCCGTGGCGCATCTGACGTTGAATTCAAGGTCGATCCCAAGATTCTAGGCGGTTTGCTGGTGCGTGTCGGCGATCGCGTCGTCGATGCTTCAGTGTCGGGCCGCATGGAAGCGTTAAAGGCCAGCCTGAGCTAAACTGCACTCACTGGTGTACAATTGAAAGCGTCGAGGTCGCTAGTCGATCTCGACGCTTTTTGATTTGCGCACAAAGGAGGAACGATGCTAATTCGCAGACTTGAGACACGCGATCAATCTGAATGGCTGCGCATGCGGCTAACCTTGTGGCCCGATCATACCGCTGATGAACATCGTGCCGAGATGCTTACGCTGAGTGCTGATGATTCGATGATCACGTTTGTTGCCGATCGCGGTGACGGCGCTCTCGGCGGCTTCATCGAAGCAGGTCAGCGCCAATACGGTGAAGGGTGTGACACCTCGCCGGTTGGTTACATCGAGGGCTGGTACGTAGACGCGGACTTGCGGGAGCAGGGGATCGGTCGATCTTTGGTGGAAGCCGCTGAGCAATGGGCACTCGCCCAAGGCTATTCGGAAATGGGTTCGGATACGTGGCTCGACAATGAAGTGAGTTATCGCGCGCACCTCGCGCTCGGTTATGAGGAGGCCGAACGCTTGATCCATTTTCGAAAACAACTGCGTCCGACGTGAGCGAATTGTCAGCTAGCTGGGACGTGTATGACATGTAGCTTGATCAGGCTGATCTATAATGCACTTGGATTCTCAATTAAGGAGTGAGGTATGTATCGCGATAATCGTCCCGGCTGTTTGATGGGCTTGCTGCAACTGTTCTTGTTGGACAAGTTGTTCGGATGGTTGCAGCGCATGTTTGGCTTTGGCAGCGGCAGCGTGGTGGGTTGCGGCTGCGGACCGATTTTATTCGTTATCTTCGTGCTGCTGGCCTGCGGCATCTTCTGCAACACCAACTGGCTTAAACTGTTCGTCCCATAACCCTGGTTTGGTTTGAGAGTTCAAACGTCAGACAAACGGAGCAGTGGTACAATGGTTTCGCCTTGGCTGGGGAGATTGCCGCGGGAGACCTGGTATGAAGCGAACGTTGTTGGTGCTGCTCCTTCTCTGTCTTGCGATTTTGCTGGGAGCCTGTGGTCGCAGCGCGATAACCCCTCGCCCGTATACGCCCACTCCCGTACCGGAGTTAAATGTGACACGCGCTCCAGGCAAGAGCGTGCCGGTGCTGGTGCTGCCGACTGAAACCCCTCCACCGCCTGAGCCAACGGCCGTGCCGCCGACTGCGACGCCGACGCTGCCGCCCTCGCTGGTCCCGACCTTGACCGCTACGCGAGCGGCGACACGTGTGCGGCCAACGCCCACTTCAGCCGGACCGTTGACAGTAGCTGTGTATGTGGTCAGTTGCCGCCGATCACCCACGGCCAACAAGCCCGGCAATGTCACGGTGCAAATTTCGATCGAGTCGACGGGCGGCAACGGCGAGTATCAATACTTTAATCAGGGTGTTGAATCGATTAGCAAATTTGTGGACATTTTGTGGGAGCGCGGCTCGCGCTTGATCGGGGTCGTCAAAGTCGTGTCCGGCGACGGCCAATCGATCGAGAAACAATATGACATTCCGGTCGGCGAGCTGAACTGTCAGTAAGTCCGCCACTAAAAGAATTGCCCCGTCACTCGCGTCGAGGACGGGGCAATTGTATTTGATAGTCCGGCGGCCTACACCTGCGCGAAGAATTCGCGTTCGATGTCGGCAGACGCTGGATACTTCTCGCAACGCATAAAAGGCGTGAAGGCGGGATAGATGCGTTTGGCGATCTCGTACAACTTCAGCGCAATGCGGCGATAGGCAAAGTGACCGTTAGGCCCACCGCGCAACTGCGTGAAGTGGAAGAGTTCGCGCAGGTTCAACGTCAACAGCACGCGTCGATTGAAGGCATTTGGCAGCACATATGCGGCTTCATACGGCAGTGTAACAGCCAGGGTGCGATAGACGGCGATGGCGGCGTCCATCGCGCGCCGATAGCGATCGGCAAACCCAGCGTCTACGATGGCTTTGGGCGTAGCATAACCCAATTGAATGCCCAGCGGCTGCGGCGTCTGCGTCATGATGCGATGCCGCTTGATATCGAAGTATGCGCCTTGATCCATCACACAATCAAAGGTGCAAGTGGTGTGTTCCAATTCGCGCAGCGGTACGTCGAAGTCGTCGCGCTCTTGCAGTGCGGCTTGAATGATGGCGGTTTGTTCCGCCGCCGGTAAACACCGGACATGTTCCAGCACGTGAGCATAATCCACACCCGCCAGTGGATAGAGACACGCTGCGGCAACACGCGTCACCGCGTCTTGGTCGTAATCGATGAGTGTCGCGGCCTCAATGGTCTTTGGCTGCACCTCGGCTGGTAGCAGGCGTGCGCGAGGTCCCAGGTTCAACAAGCGCTGAGCAGCCTCGGCCAGATAGGCGCTGCGATCGGCGTATTTGACCAGCGTCGGCACTTCCTGCTGCGCCACATGTTTCATCTCCTCCCCGATCGCGCGGACTTCCTCCAACGGATGGGAGAGTAGTTTGCTGATAGCGTGCTCCAATACGCGCGCATTAGCTGTCATGCCGACGTTGGCCAGTGTAGCGGTGGGCAGCAAATAACGGCAGTTGTCGATCCACTTGCTGCGAATGCGGCCTTCATATTTCTTTTCCGGCTCATTTTCCTGGCGCGGATACTTGCGCAGGATCACTTCGCGCACCGGTTCAATGCTGTCAAAGTAGGTATCAAACAGCAAATGGATAGTATCGGCGTACAGTGCGGCGTGACGCGAGTTGGTGATGGCGGGCGGCGTGTAGAAAGCATCGCGATCGAAGATCTGATAGCGCGTCGATTTTTCAGTGTACGAGGCCAACCGATTGCTCTCGATCGCTTCAATCGCCAATCGGGAGACGTTCTCAAACGCGAGGTGTAATACGGCGTGTTCGGCGACACTGGCGTGGCCGTAGCCAACCACCCATTTTTCGTGAAATTCCGCCGATTTTTCATCGGTCAATTCAGCGGCGATGTCGCGGAAGGATTCTGGCGAGCGGCTGGTCTTGGCGAAGGCCACGGCAATGACTTCCGGGCTGAGTTGGCGTGACGAGAGCAAGTAGATATCGCGTTGCTTCATGACGGACCTCGCTGGTGAGTGAGATGAAGTGCGCTGAGTGACCTAAATTGCCTTACATATGTTGCGTCAGCAACTCGCGTGTCGCCGCACGAGTTCGATCGATATCTTGCTTGATTTGCGCCACTAATTCCTGCACGCCACTAAACTTCTGCTCGCCGCGCAATCGCTCTACAAAATCAAGCACGACATTCAAGCCGTAGATGTCTTTGTTGAAATCGAGCAGGTGCGCTTCGATGGTGCGTCGCACCGCAGCGGTGACTGTGGGCCGCGTGCCGATGTTGACGGCTGCCGCAAAGGGCAGATGACCGATCCACGCGCGACAGGCATACACGCCGTTGGCAGGCACGGCATGTTCCGGCCACACGTCGAGGTTGGCCGTCGGAATTCCGATTGTGCGACCGCGCCCATCGCCGGGTGAGACGCGTCCGCTGAAGCGGAACGGTCGACCCAACAACCGCGCCGCGTGCGCCACATCGCCGTCATGCAGTGCTGCGCGAATGTTGCTACTGCTGATGACTTCGCCAGCGTTGGTGATAGGATCGACTGCATGGACACTAAAACCGCGCGCTTCACCTAAGCGTGTCAGAAATTCAGCGTTGCCTTCGCGTTTATAGCCCAGCGCAAAATCATGGCCAATCCACAATTCGCGCATCCGTAAGTGCGTCTGCAATTGCTCGATAAAATCAGCGGCGCGGGTCTGCACGGTCTCGACGGTGAAAGGGAGTTGCAGCATCAAGTCCACACCGGTCTGATTGAGCTGCACGACCTTTTCTTCCGGCGAGGTGAGATAAAACGGCTGAGCACGGCCAAGCACGACGCTGGGATGCGGAAAGAACGTCATCACTACCGCTGCCCGATTGGTATTCAGCGCCGCCTCGCGCGCACGGGCGATAAGGGCCTGATGCCCGCGATGCACACCGTCAAACGAACCAATGGTTACCACACTGTCTTCAGTCAGTTGGGCGTCTTCGAAACGATGAATCAAGCGCATGGTCAATAGTAGTAGATAAGAAACAAGTAGACAAGGAGTTTGATCTTGCTACTTGCTCAGTGTTCAGTGTTGATTGTTAAGACTTTTTCTGCTCGCCACCAATGTTTCTTCTGATCGAAGACGAGCAGGGCGATCAAATTGCCATGAGCATCGTAGGCTCGGCAACGTTCGGCGTTGAGTTGCAGCGCCTCGATCCGGCCACCGGTTATAGCGCGTTGTTGTTGACGTTCATCCAAAACGACTGACGGCCAATCGCTCAACGCTGCATCGATCGATCTCAGAAAAGTCGTCCACTCATCAGCGTTGGCGGCAGCCTCAAGCCGCTCGAGCGGTGTGGCCTCAGCGATCGTAAACGGGCCAGACGCCGTGCGACTCAGCGCGGTCAAATGCGCGCCTGTGCCTAGGACTTCGCCCACATCGTGCGCCAGCGAGCGGATGTAAGTGCCTGCCGAACACCGCACATCGATGACAACTTGCGGGGCGTTAAAGTCGACGACCTCGATCGAGTGAATGGTAACGGGTCGGGCAGGGCGATCGACTTCTACACCCGCACGCGCCAGTTCATACAGTTTTTGCCCGTGTTGTTTGATGGCGGAGTGCATCGGCGGCACTTGTTGAATATTGCCGACGAATTGCTGCAACGCCGCTGCCAACGTCGTTCGATCAACGTTGACGGCGCGTGTCGCCGTGATCTGACCGTCGGCATCGTAGGTGTCCGTCTCCACCCCGAGGCACATTGTAGCACGATAGGCTTTATCGTGGCCGAGCAAATATTCACTCAAGCGGGTGGCCTGGCCCACACACACGATCAGCACGCCCGTCGCCAGCGGATCGAGTGTGCCGGCATGACCAACTTGCCGCGTGTGGGCAACCCGCCGCACGCGCTGCACCACATCGTGCGAGGTGACGCCGCGCGGTTTGTCGATGATCAAAAAGCCGTCACGCATCGTCGTCACGCCCTAAGGATTATTCTTGAGCGCCGTCAACACGCGTTGGGTCGCGTCCGGCAGCGGTCCGTCGATGGTCGCTCCGGCGGCTAGCGGATGGCCGCCGCCGCCTAACTCCGTCGCGGCCTTGGACACGTTGAAACCCTTCTTGGCGCGCAGGCTGATTTCGATCTGACCGTCGTCTTTCTCTATTAACACTGCCGAACGATCGGCTTCGTTGGCGCTGACCAGAAAACTCGACAGGCTAATATCGCCTGTGGTCGACATGCCGCACGCCTTGCGCATCGCTGTGCTGATCGCCGCGTAAATGACGCGGTCTTTGACCTTGAGGGTGCTGAGCGCTTTGCCCCACAAACAAATCAACGCCAACGGCCGCCGGTTGAATTGATGATCCATGGTGTCGTTCAACGAAGCGCCTGCTGCCATGAGGCGTTCAGCGTAAGCCAGTTGACGCGGTGTTGTGTTGGGCGTGCGGAAGCCCAGCGTATCGCCGACGAGGCCGTACAACAGGCACGTGGCGATGTCGAAGGTGAGCGTCACGCCCAGCCGATCGACAAGATCGAGCACGATCTCGGCGGCTTAAAGGCTGATGGATCGACCCAGTTGATCTGACCGAAGCGCGTGTTGGTGATGTGATGATCGATGTTGATGAGGAAGGGGCGCGGCTCGGCCCGATCGACCAGAGGCGGCCTAAGCGGAATTCGTCGCCACAGTCCAGTGCGATGATCAGATCGAAATCACCGCTATTCAGGATGACGTCAGCGTAACCCGGAAGGATACTTAAAGCGCTTGAAGATGGGATCGCTACAAGCGGGCGTCGCATCGAGGCCGAGTTGGCGCAGCGCGTGCGCCAAGCTCAAGGCACTCCCGATCGCGTCGCTGTCGGGCGAAATGTGCGTAATCAGCAGAATCCGGGTCGCGTGCCGAATGCGATCGAGCAGCGCGGCAAAAAATCGATCGGGAGCGGGTCCATGCGCTAGGCTTGCCCGTCCTCGATGTGATCGAGCAACCGTGAAATGCGATCGCCCGTTTCGAGCGATTTGTCCCCAGTGAAAGTGCACCGGGCACGGTCAAGCTGCATCTGCTCGCCCAGACGGCGGTGCGAAACCGCGCGCGTGCGTCAATCCGGCCAGCACTTCCTCTTTGGCTGACTCGCCTGCCAGTGCTGCACGCGATACAGATCACGCGTCGCAGATCGGGCGAGATCGTCGTATCGGTGACGGTGATTGCTGACACGCGGATCGTCAAGTTCGCGTCTGATCGCTGGCTGATCCTGATCTTTGATTTGCTCGGCGACCCGTTGCTGACGCCCGGTAGCCATTACTGCCAAGCGCTCCTGCATGTAGCACTCGATCAGGTCGCCCTTCTTGCATGTCCGGAAGTTCGATAATGCGATGCCGCACCGAAGCCGGCTTTGATGTCTTTCACGTCGTCCTTCTCATGCCGAGCGATGAGAGCGCCCGTGCATGACTCCGGCGCCGCGCTTCTGACACGCGCGTTGCCGCCGCGCTGCATGGTGCCTTCACGCACGTAGCAACCCGCGATGTAGCCCGCGCCCTTGATCTTGAATGTGGCGCGCACTTCGGCTGTGCCTGTGACAACCTTCTTTGTACACCGCCCGCATGCCCGTCATGGCCTTCTGGATGTCGTCGGTGAGTTTGTAGATGATGCTGTACTTGCGGATGTCCACGCCTTCCGAGTCGGCCAACTTACGCGCCGGCCTACGGCCTCGACGTTGAAGCCGACGATGATGGCACCCGAGGCAATGGCGAGCGAGACGCCGCAGCTGCCGATGGTACCCGCGCCGGTGCGGGTGACCGGACTTCGACTTGATCGTTGCTGAGCTTGTCGAGCCATGGACGATCGAGCCCGATCGCGGCTCGCACGTCGGCCTTCAAAATGATCGGCAGTTCCTTCACTCACCGGCCTGCAACACGGCTGAACAGATCATTGAGCGACAAGGCGCGGTGCAGGGCGCGGCAGCAGCCTCATTGCGTTGCGCCGACTGACGCTCGGCCACGATGGCGCCTGGCGACCAACTCACGGCTTCGAATTGATCGCCCGCGGCGGGCACACCTGCTAACCTCGAAATCAACACGGGCGTTGACGGCAGCGCCTTCTGAATCGGCTTGCCCTTGTCGTCTTGCATGGTGCGTACGCGGCCGTGAATGTTGCCTACGACAATACCATCGCCGACTTTCAACGTGCCGTCTTGAACGAGCATCGTCGCGACGGACCCGAGATTTATCAAGGCGGCCTTCGATCACCGCGCCGACCGGCCAACCGATCGATTGGCGCGCACATCGCGCGAATCGGTGACCAGCAAAATCGCTTCGAGCAGATCGTCGATACCTTCGTTTTCTGGCCGACACGGGGACACGCACAACATGACGCCGCCGTATTCGTCGATGACGACGCCGTTGTCGTGCAGTTCTTTTTTGACGCGCTCAGATTGCCGGCTTATCGATCTTGTTGAGAGCGACCACGATTGGCACGTGCGCGGCCTTGGCGTGCGCAATGGCTTCCTTGGTCTGTGGCATGACACCGTCGTCGGCGGCGACCACCAACACGGCAAGGTCGGTCACTTGCGCGCCGCGAGCGCGCATGGCGGTGAAGGCTTCGTGGCCGGGTGTGTCCAGAAAGGTGATCTTGCGCCCGTCGTGTTCAACTTGATACGCGCCGATGTGCTGTGTAATGCCGCCCGCTTCACCGGCGACGACGTTGGTATGACGGATGGAGTCGAGCAGGGAGGTCTTGCCGTGATCAACGTGACCCATCACGGTGACCACAGGCGGTCGGGGTTTGATTAATGATCCTCTTTAGCGTACAGCTTATCTACAACGTGCCGGACAGATCCTCGGTGCTGACCTCTTCGACTTTCTTCTCTTCGCGTGGCTCAAAGCCCAAGCCTTGCAATACGATAGCGGCGGTGTCGAAATCGATCTGCTGATTGATCGACGCCATCACACCGTTGTTCATCAATTCGCGGATGACGTTGGATAAATAGACTTTGACGCGTGCGCTAAATCACGTACGCTAATGATGCTGGGTATTTCGACAATTCGTGAGGATTCTGCCATACCACACCTCCAGAGTGCGACACCGATCGGTGATGTTGCACCTGATCGGTCGGAGAATGTGTCCGGCCCGATCGGAGGTTACGGCGGATCGAGAATATCGTTGATTGAATTACGCTGCGGGTTCATCGTCCTTCGGTAGCGCAGCCACGCAGGCTTGTACCAGCCTGATCGGCCGTCAGGATCTGCGGCACTTTCAAGGCATGTGCAAGTCGACCACCTGTCAGTGCCGCTTGCCAACAGTCCAGTTTAACGTGCACATACGCGCCTCGGCCCGCTTGTTTACCGGCAGAGATCGATCCGGACGCGTCCATCACTCGATCTCACCACGCGCACCAGTTGACGCTGCCCTTGCACTTCACGGCAGCCAACACAAGTTCGCTGCGGAACGTGCTTGCCGGCCATAATGCACTATTCTTCCCCAATATCGAACAGGTCCTTGCCGCGGCCTGCCTTGCGTTGCTTCTTGGCGATCATCATGCCGCGATCTTCGTCAAAGACGATGACGCGATCCTGCGCTTGCCCTTCTTCTTGCCGCCGCCCTGCGCTCTGCTTCTTCTCGTCTTCGACATCTTCGACGTCGACGTGGCCACCAGCGGTTGACCATCTGGGCCAACGACGGCGAGGTTCAACTGGTTTAGCGCTGGCCGGAGCGGCCGCGGCGATGGGTTCGACTGGTCGGCGCTTCCGCTGCAGATGGCGCGGACACAGCCTCGACGCCACTGGCGTGGTGCTTCAGCCATCGGCGCGGTGACTTCAGGCGCGACCTCAGCCACTGGCGCAACCGCCGCGACAGGCGCTTCGACCGCCGGCCCAACGGCAGCTTCAACAGCCGGTGCAGATCGGCTCGGGCAACGTAATCGGAATGAGCCTCAGCCCTTTGTCTTCGATAGCCTGTTTAATCTCGGCGAGACCTTTCGGTCCGATGCCGTCGATCGCCAGCATCGCTTCGTCGCCAGTCGCCAAATGTCATGAATCTGCCCGACGTTGGTCAGGCCAGAGCGCTCGATATGCGCCGCGTCGGTACGCAGCAGCAGTACCCAGATCGTTGACGGGTGTATCGTACGCCGCGATTGGGATGCGGGCGCGATACAGCGTAATCGATTCCTGACGTGCGGCTTCGGTTGCCATCGGCTGGCGCAGGCCCGATCGGCTTTTCGAGCGGAACGGCCGTTGCCAGCGCCGCGCGAGCTTGCTCTCGCTCGGCATTCTTGCGTGCGACAATTGCATTGTGCACCGCATCGATCAGCCGTTTGATCGATTGCATCTCTTCGGCATTCCACGGCAGCGATTGCTCGGCATGCCGTTGAAGCGAAGCCTTGACGATCGGGGCCAGGGCCACCGACACGCCCATTTTCTCCTGCAAACCGGGTCTTTTTCGACCTGCTCGATGGTTTCACGCGCGGCTTCGGTCGCACCTTTGATATCGATGCGCCACGCCGTGTTTCTAGCTGCTAACCGCGCATTCTGGCCTTCACGGCCGATCGCTAAACTGAGTTGATCATCGGGCACATTGATCAGCGCTGGATCTTGCTCTCACGGGGATCTTCGGGATGAACTGTTAAGACGCGCGCTGGCGACAGCGCCTTTTGAATATAGACGCCAGGATCGGGCTCCACTCGATTGTCAATCTTCGCCGCTGAGTTCAGTGACGATCGACTGAATGCGCACCCGCGCATGCCCACGCACGCGCCCATCGCCGGATCGATACTGGCTGCGATGCGGCCACCGCAATCTTGAGCGACATACCGGGCGATCTCGCCTTCACGCTCGGCGGTTAAAATAGCGCCGCGCTCAGCCTCGCGGATGGCCAGGATGACCTGCTTCTGCGTCTGCGCGGCAATGCGGCCGAAGCCTTCCGGCGTCGACTCGACCATGATCATGTCGCCGAGTTTGACATATCTGGGCACGACTTCTTCGCCAGCGTCAACGCCACTTCTGTGCGCCAATCCTGCACCTTTTCGGGTGACTTTTCGGCGCAGGTGGCGTGCCAACCCGGTCGTGCCGTCGATGACAGCCGTGATGTTTTGCGCTTGACGCGTTGACATCACGCCGATAGGCGCTGACCAACGCCGGTGGTCAACGCTTCCAGCACCACTTCCTTGGGCAGATTGCGCTCGCTGCAAATTTGGTTGAACGCGAGTAAGAACTCACCTTCATAACCGGCCGCCGCTCCTACATCGGTCACCTGATTTGGGGGTGAGTGACACCCCTATGGAACAAGAAAAGTAGTCGCCCACTTTCCATTCGCTGCCTAAACTGAACTACGCCGATATTTTAGCATAGCGCTTTGGTTTTGACAAGACTTTGGCTCGATAGCAAGTGGTCAGCCCGTGTCTTCAGGACGCCAGTTTGGGCCAATTCCTGCATTTGCTTGGGGTCGGCGACCTTGACTGTGAAGGAGAATTCCGCTGCCGGTTGATTTGAGCGCCGTTCAACGGCGGAGGCCTTATCGGCCCAGATGCGGCTGCCGTGCGCCTCGACGGCCAACTGGCAGAAACTCAGGCCCAATCCACTGCCGCGTCGTCGCCCGGCCTGCGCCGGAATCTGCACAAAGCGCTCGAAAATGCGGGCGCGATATTCGACCGGAATGCCGGAAGCCGGTATCCCGAATACGGCAGCATACAAAATGATCGTCTTCGCTCCACTTCTCAGCACAGACGTTGATCTGCCCACCTGGCGGCGTAAACTTCAAGGCGTTATCGAGCAGATTGATCAACACCTGCCCGATCTTCTCGTCGTCGATCAGCACAGGCGGCAGATCGCGGCAGAGGGTCTTCAGGGTGACATTTGCGTCCAACGCAAGCGGCGATAGGTTTTCCACTACGTTCTCGATGAGGTGAAGCCGTCAGCAAGGTCGGGTGCGCAAGGTGACGATGGCTTGCCCCGCGAAGTCAGACGGCTGATATCCAATAGCGAATTCACCAGGTTCAACAATCGTTGGGCGCTGCGATGACTAATCGATAGATCTGTTTCTCGCTGAATCGCTCGGCAGATCGACTAGCGATTCGCCCATCAGCGACAAACTGCCTTGAATGCTGGCCAGCGGTCTGCGCAGGTCGACGATCGCGTGCGTAAGATCATCCCGCAGTTGTTGCAGATCACGCTCTTCGGTCACATCACGCAGCACCAGCATCCAGCCAAAGGGCTGCCCGGCGGCATTCAGCACGGCATCCACGCGTTCCACGAAGCGCTCTGGGCCAGAAATGCGGCATGGGAAACACATCTTTAGGAACAACAGGCGGTATGTCTGTGTGAATTGCTGCAAGAGGGTCTGGAGGTCTTCCACCGGATAGCCGATTTTGGCGGCAATTTGCAGGTCGGGTTGGTCAATCAGCGTAAGTAACGTTTGGCCTTCCAGTTGTTCACGGGTGAGCGCCCACATGGTTTCGATTTGTGGATTGACGAGGATGATGCGCGTGGCTGAATCGAACATCAAGATGCCGGTGGGCGAGCTCGTCGCGAATGGCTTTCAGGCATTGATCGCGGCCAGTGGCGACACGCGCAAACAAGTTTGCGCATTCTGCAGGGCGATGGCCGCCTGAGTTGCCAACTGGATGACGAAATCTTCGGCGGCCTCAAACCGATTGATTTCCACACTTTCCAAGTTAATGACCCCCAAGATCCGCTCGTTGATCTTGATTGGGACGGTCGTTGCGAACGAACGTCGGACGCGACGGGATAATACTCAGACGCCTGGTTGACATCTGGCGCATTGACAGTTTCACCAGTCAGAAGGGCGTGGCCCATCAGTCCGCGCTCGACGGGCCACTCGCTCTGGAAGGATTTCGCGGTCTTGCTCGGGCGAGAACCCCGGTACGCTGCTGCGAAGCGCGCGGGATTTGCCGTTCGGGTTGATAGAGACCGATCGAGCCGTATTAAGCCTGAGTGCTTTCCATCGCGCGATCGAGCACTTGTTGAAGCACGAGATCGGAATCGAGCGACGATGACAGTTCACAGGACTGATCTGTTGCAGGGCGGCCAGTTGATCGACCCGGCGGGTGAGCGCCTGATTGGCATGACCGTAGCGTTTGGCGTTGACAATGGCCGACGCGGCTTGATTGGCAAACGTGTTCAGCAGATCAGTTTCAGCCAGTGTAAAACGGTGCGGTGCGGCGTAATAAATCGTCAAGAGTGCCGATGGCGCGTGCCTGCGCTTGCAAGGGCATATCGGCAAAGGCGCGAAAGCTCCTTCGTCGGCGAGGACGCGGTGTTGGGCACACGCTCATCGAGATGGAGATCTTCGACGATGAGAGGTTGACGGCTGACAATGACTCTGGCGCGCTCTTGCGGACCGGTGATCAATTCACGCGAGGCGGCGATGTAGGCCGGACTCAGTTGATGCCAGGCCGCCAGTGTCGCACGCGCACCAGTTTCGTCGGTCAGAAAGACCGCCGCTTTCTGATTGCCCATCAACCGCCCGACCGAGTTCACAATAATGTGCAGTACGCGATCGAGATCGAGCGTTGAATTGATAGCCATTGAGACTGTGTTCAGCACGGCAAGGTTGTCGGTGTGCTGGCGGACGGTGCTGAACATCTGCGCCGTGTGAATGGCGGTGGCGGCCTGCGCAGCGATGGCGGCTAGAATGTCGCGATTGGCCTCGCTATATCGATCGGGTTGTTCCAGATTCTGCACCGTGATCACGCCGAGCACTTCATCGCCAAAGACGATCGGCACACCGAGCCAGGATTGCGCCACCGGTCCGGTCAGCGCAATGCCCAGCTGCGCCGCGTAGCCGCGCACGTCACGTTTGATGAGCACCGGTTTACGGCTGTTGATGACGTGTTCGGTAAGCCCCTGCCCAAAAGGCCGGCTATCATAGCGCGTCAATACGTCGTGTTCATAGGCGAGCGGAAAGATCAGGCGCTGGCTATCGGGGTCGTAGAGGGCGACGTAGAGGTAGCGGGCATCCATCAACTGTTGTGTTTGGCGATGAATGGCGTCCAGCACCGCCGGCAATTCCAGGCTGTTGGCTACGGCTTGGCCGACCGTACTCAACGACCCCAACTCGCGCACGCGTTGTTCCAGTCGAGCGCGAGCGCGGCTTAAATTGTGAGTCAGCAGCATGCCCACGATCAGGAAGATACAGAAGCCGGCGAACACCGGCAAAGGCATATTAAGCGACACTGAAGCAATAAGGATGGAGAAGAACATCGGCACAACTTCCAACGTGGCGAATATCCGCCAGTGCGACAGAACCTCGCGGCGTACCGACTGCCCTTCGAGCTTGCTGTAGAGCGCAAACAGCCCGTAACTAATCACCAAATAGCCGACAAACAAACCCGTCAGCGGCACAGCGGCGGCCTGTAAATCAACCGATGTCCAGCCGGTGCCACTGGGTTGGACGATGGGCAAGGGGCCGCGCAATGCCAAATAGACGGCGCCGCCAGCCAACAACCCCCACACATGAATCGATAAATTGACACTGGCCGTGATCAACGTACGCCGAAGATTGCGCGGCGCATAGTCCAGCCAACGGTGAAACATGATTCGAGTGGCTTCACCCAGCAAAACGCCTGTGGTGACCACCACTGTGGCTGGACCAAAGCCCATAGACAGAAAGGCAGCCATGATCATCATGGCTGCAAAATTGGCATCGCCACCTTCAAAGACAATGCCCAAATTAATCGCCGTCACTACGGTGATAGTCCAGATGATATAGCGTTGGAGGGGGGCGACAGGCGCAGCTGTTAACCCGATGGCCACGGCGCAGCCGATCACAGCCAACACGCCCAAGGCTACACCGACCACTTCATAGGCAGTGGGGGTACCGCGTCGAACGTGCGGCGAAGTCAATTCCTCGGATGACACAGGCTCGGTGGTCTGCACAGCGTTGATGCCTTGAACAGGATCGAATGGAACGCGCCTCAGGCGAGGCGCGCGGCAGAACACTGAAAGTCTAACACAGAATCGGATGTGATGAAAGGCGGTGATGAGCGCATGGTATAATCCATCGCGCCGTGACTATGTCTCATTTACCTGTCTTTTTACGCCAAATGTTGCGCAGTTGGATCATTATCATCAGCCTGGGACTGACCGCGTGTGGTGGTCAGGTGGTAACCGGCTCAACGCCCACGCCCGAATCGCTGGCGGTGATTCTGCCTTCGCCGACGCCGCGCTCAACCTTAGCGCCGCTGGCTCTAACGCCGATCCCGACGAACACTCCGGCGCCGACGCCCACCCCGATCGTTCACATCGTCCAACCGGGCGATACGCTGTTGGGCATCGCGTTGCAATATGGCGTGACGCTGGATGCGCTGCAGCAAGTCAACGGTGTGCTGCGCCCCGAAACGCTGCAGATCGGTCAACAGATCATCATCCCCACCGGCAGCGGCGGGCCAGCGAACGACGGCGGCGGAAACTTCCTGTTGCCGACCCCGGTCCCCGCGCCGTTGGTGATCACCAATACGGCTCGTTATCAAACACCGGTCGGCAGCCTGTGGGTGCTGGGTGAAGTCTTCAACCCGACCGATCAGCCACTCGAAAACGTGCAAGTGCGCGTGGGCCTGATGAACGACACCGGTCTTGAAATCGGCAGCGACCTCACGTTCACCGTGCTTGATTTTATTCCGGCGGGTGGACGTTCGCCGTTCGGCGTGTTGTTTCCACAGCCGCCGCAGGGCGTGGCGGGTTTTCAGGCTTTGATCATTCGCGCCGATCCTTCTTACAGCAATCAGACGCGATATGCGCAGTTGCAGGTCAACAATCCGCTGATCAAATCGGAAGGTAACGCCTATCGCGTTACTGGTTCGATCGTTAACGGCGGCGCGTCCAATGCGGTGGAACCGTATCTGGTTGTGACCGTCTACGATGAAGCGCATCGCGTCACGGGCTATCGACAAGTGTTGCTGCCGCCCGAGCAACTCATCGCAGGCGCGACCGCCAACTTTGATGTACTCATCGCGCCCGATCCATCGTCGCCGAAGGCGGTCGATTTCGCGGCGGTGGCTCAATCGAGAACGCAGTAAGTAAGGCCTAATTCATAGGTCGTTGGCTGCTAACATCGGTTTGTGACCACACACGTACAAGACTATCGCACTGACTAACTATGTCCGACATCAATCGCCCGCCGCGTCACACCACTCCGTTCATTCACCGGTTGTTGAAGATCATCGCGTCGATCATGCTCAGAATCGTGGCGCGCATCGATGCCAAAGGCTTCGATAACATTCCGCCGTCTGGTGCGTTTGTCGCCGTCACCAATCACTTGAGTTCGTTCGATACGCTATCCATCATCGCATTAGGACCGGTGCGGCAAGCCACCGCCTTTGGGGCAGTGGAACATCGATCGGATTTTATTGCGGGCTGGGCGTTGGATAAACTCGGCTTGATCTGGGTGCGACGCGGTGAAGCCGATCGGGAAGCGATCAAGATCGCGCTGGACGAGTTGAAGATCGGCACGGTGGTCGGCGTGGCCATCGAGGGGACGCGCAGCCGAACGGGTGGCTTGTTGCCGGGGAAGACCGGTGCGGTCTATCTGGCGAATCGCGCCAACGTGGCGATTCTGCCGATCGCGATTTGGGGCACGGAGCAAGTGATCAAGAATCTGAAACGATTACGACGCAGCACCATTCACGTGCGGCTCGGCCCACTGATTCCGTTGCCTGAAGGTCGCGCGAATAACGCGCAGTTGGAAGAGTACACCGATCAGATTATGCTGACGATTGCGCGAATGCTGCCGCCGGAGTATCGCGGAGTCTATCGAGAACGATTAAAGGATGAGGGCTGAACTTCAGCCTTCCGCTTTCAGCGTTTCTGTTAGCCTCACCCATTCCTCGATCGTTACTGTTTCAGCCCGCCGTTTCGAATCGATCTGTGCAGCCTCAAGGGCGTGCAAGATCGTCTCGGTCGGCAGCGCCAAACCCGCTCGCAGCGCATTGTGCAGTTGCTTCCGCTTCTGCGAAAAACCCGCTTTCACCACGCGAAAGAACGCATCGACATCAGACACGGCGTAACGCGGTTCGTCCGGTAGATCGATGCGCACCACTGCTGAATCCACATCGGGTGCGGGATAAAACGCGCCCGCTTTAACTCGCTGTACGATGCGAGGCTGCCCATAGAATTGCACACTCACGGCCAGTAGATTCATATCGTCAGGCTGTGCGCTGAGGCGCTGCGCGACTTCGAGTTGAACCGTCAGCACGATCAACTTCGGCTTGATGGGCGCTTCGAGCAACTGGCGGATGATGGCCGAGGTGATGTAATAGGGAATGTTGGCGACGACTTTATAACGGGCAGACTCGTTCGCGAAATAGGGCGACAGCAGCGTAGTTGGATCGAGTTGGAGGATGTCGCCTTGCACGATCGAGACGTTAGGATATTCGGCGACGACCGATTCGAGCGGTGGGATCAACGTCCGATCGATCTCGACGGCGATCACGTGTCGGGCAGCTTCAGCGAGATGTCGTGTTAAACTGCCCAAGCCCGGCCCGATTTCCAACACCACATCGTCATGAGTCACTTCGGCGTTGACGACGATTTGCGCCAACGCGTGCTCATCGATGAGGAAGTTCTGCCCCAGGCTTTTCTTAGGCCGCAGGCCATACTGTTTGAGAAGCGTCGCGACTTCCATCAAATCTCCGCATAAAAAAGGGGCGAGTCTTAAACTCGCCCCATAATGGTTTAGCGTTTTCGATCGGGATAGGTCGGCCAGTTGGGCAGCGTGTACGAGATGTTGCCGGGGACGGGTGTCAGGAGATACACATCCACCCACCACCACCAGCCTTGCAAGTTATCGTCGTCGTAGCCTAGGTCAACCCATCGACCTCGCACACCACTGCCGGTATCGGCGGCGAGACCGACCCCATAGCCATCTACGTACAATTTCGTACCAAGACGAATCACGCTTGGATCGACCGCGACGATACCCTTGCGCATGGGCAAGCCGGTGGCTGTGATGCCGTACCACTTGGCCGTCTTGGGCGTGCCCGATGAAGCCGCACTGTACGAGGTGGCATACGCACGGATCTTGCGCCAATACTCGATCGGGCCGTTGGGCGTATCGAGCGTGCGAATGACGATCTTGGTGCCGAAGCGGAGTTCTTTGTTTTGCGGCTCTTGCAACACGATGAAATCCGGATCGGCCACACGGTTCACTTCGACGCCGTTCTCGTAGCGGATCATCGTGCGTTTTTGGCGCACACCGTTGTGGCCTTCAAGTTCCTGGGCTGTGTCCAATTCCATTGTGTCGTCGGCAATGCGCACTGTATCGAACGGGATTGTCTCCTGCTCGATTAGGATTTCTTCGCGCACACGCACGACCTTCACCAGCGAGTTGGCGTCGAACGTGGCATCGACGGCTGGCTGTGTGTAATCCTGCCCGATCAACGTCACGCCCAGATCGGTCAGCACTTCACCCACGGTCTGCCGCAGCGTGCGCGTCTTCAATGTGCGGCCGTCCACATCGACGTTGATGGGCTTCGACTGCTGCACCTCGATCTTCATGTTGGGCGCGAGCGGCGTATTGAGATCGGGCGTGATGCGATCGGCCAGGTAGAGCTGCAAGCCGATGTCGTTCAGCGCTTCACCGACCGTCCGAGCAGGCGTGTCGAGTTTGCGCACGTCACCGTGTCCCAAATCGATCGAGACGGGCAGAGCGCGCCGCAACGTGAGTTTGATTGCGGATAGATCGTCAGGCCGCAGATCAAACCGATAGGTGCTGTTCGCCGCCCGATCGAGCGGCTGGCCGTTGGCGAGCACCAGATCGTTGACACCTAACGCCACTCCTGCTTCTTTCAGCATGTTCGACAGGCGCGTGGCCTGGGTCTTAATGCGATAGGTGTCGCCGTCGGCAATGATGGTCACGGGCCGGGCGTGCTGTACGATGATAGTCGACTGGTTGTCGGCGAGCGCAGCGGTCAAATCTGGGCCGACGGTATCCTCTGGCTCGATCGGGATGCCCGCTTCCCGCAGGATGGTTTCGACTGAGCGTTGGTTGGTGCGGACGATCTGCTCTTTGCCGTCGACTACCAGTGTGATCGGCGTGAGGGTGGCCGCGTAACCGAAGGCCATCACGCCGACCATGGCGGCCATAATGCCGCCGGTCACCGCGCCGCGTGACAGCCAGCGCTGAAGAAGGTTGGTTGAAGTTCGTCTCATAGGCCAGTTAATGAAAACCTTTCGGGTCTTGGGCTGCGAGACCCGAAAGGTTTCGGGTACAACGACGGTCGTGCACCTCCCCTTGTGTCAAGCCCCACGACTTACCGCCGACAGCCAGCTCAAACCAGGCTACCCGACGACACCCGACAGGATCTCCTTATTGCTGCTGCCTTCCGGCCCTGACAAGGTTCGAAGTCTGTCGCCGCGTCGGACCCAATCGTCAACGCTACTTGTCTTAAGCAGACTCAGGGAACTTGACCCTAAGGGAGGAGTTCAACCCCGCTATAGCGGGTTGCGGGCACGGTCAGATGACCGCGAGGGCACCGCTGGCTCCCCATCTAGCACGACCAGAATGAAATGGTACAGGGAGTAAGGGTTCTTGTCAAATGACCCATGTAGAAGATGGAACGCTAAATGTCAAAGTAAAAATGACAAATGCGGAGTGTGGAACGCCGAAGGCGGAAAGATTCTGTTCCGCGTTCCACGTTCTACACTCCGCATTCGCAAGGCGGAGAGGGCGGGATTTGAACCCGCGGTGCCTTTCGGCACACGCGCTCTCCAGGCGCGCGCGTTAGGCCAGACTACGCTACCTCTCCGGGCCGACTACGGGCGAGATTATAAATGATCACTGGACAATGTGCAATGAGCAACAATTTGCTAGCCGGGAAACATCTTATCCACCAACCCCGGCGCGTATGCGTACACCAACCCGTCGTCGAGGATGCCGCGCTGGCAGAGTTCGCCGTATAGTTCGCCGCTGCGCCGTAGCCGCCGCGCCTGCGTCTGCGGATTCATTTCCACCAACCCGAAGCGCAAATTCCACGCTTCGGCCCACTCAAAGTTGTCCACCAACGACCAGTGATAGTAGCCCATCACCGGCACGTTCTGGTTGATGGCTCGCCACACTTCGCGCAGGTGGGTGAGCAGAAACGCCGGGCGTTGATCGTCATCGGCATCGGGCAGGCCGTTCTCGGTGATGTAGATCGGCTTGCCGAGGCGCCCCACGCGTGTCAGCAGCCGTAACAGCCCGCGTGGATAAAGCTCGCCGTAGTTGCCGTCGCTGATTTCGACGCCGGGATTTTTGGCCGTGCGGCCGAAGATCAACGTCTCGGCATGAGTGCGCGACCACTGCACCAGATCGCGGGTGTAGTAATTCAAGCCGATGAAATCGGCGGTGTTTTTGAGCACTCCGTACCAGCGCGGCACGCCAAACGGCCGATCGAAGCGGCCTGCAGTAAGGCCAGTCAGAACAACCTGATTGAAGACCTGATCGCGATTGTGCGCCGCAAACCGATCGAGCAGGCTGCCCGATCGGGCCGGATCGAACAAGCGCATGTGATGCGCCAGGCCGACGCGGGCTTCGGACTGAATCTTGTGGATTGCGTGATAGGCGGCGGCGTGGCCGCGCAGCATGTTCTCCACGACGCTGAATGAGAGTTGAATATCGTTCTTGCCCGGCGGAAAACTCGCCGCCGGAATGGTGAAGTCCACCATCTCCTGCTGCGCTTGCGTGTAACCTTGCAAGGCATAGACGTTAGGCTCGTTGATGGTGACCCACAGATCGCACAGGTCCTTCAGCGACTCGACGGCCTTGGTCACGAACCGCTCGAACTTTGGCAGAATCGTCGGTGTTTCCCAGCCGCCTTGTTCGGCCACCCACAGTGGATTGCTGAAGTGATGCAGCGTCACCATCGGCTCGATGCCGCGCCGCCGCATCGCCGCCAGCATATAGCGGTAATGATCGAGCGCGGCCGAATCAAATACGCCCTCCTGCGGCTCGATGCGGCTCCATTCGATCGACATGCGGTGTGCGTTGGTATGCATTTGCGCGGCGAAGTCTAGGTCCTTCTCAAACCCATCGCCCCACCAATCGGCGGCCAGGCCGGACTTCTGATCGTGGCTGATGTGGCCGGACGTTTGTTCCCACGCCCACCAGTCGCTGTTAGTATTGTTCCCTTCGACTTGATAGGCAGCAGTCGCCGTGCCCCATTTGAAATCGGGCGGGAAGTACATCGTGGCTTTGGACATGAATGCCTCGTAATGAGTAACGAGTAATGGGTAAAAGGCACTCGTTACTCGTTACTCGTTAGAGTCTGAAGTATCGCCCTAGGTCCGGCTTCCAATCGAGCGCGTGATACTCGCCCGAGCGCGTGTCTTGCTCGTAGCGGCCATAGTATTTGCCGCGCGCGATGTTGGTCAGCGCCTGAATCAGCACATCGACTTCTTCGGCGGTGTTGTACATGCCGAAACTGATACGCGTGAGGCCGGGCATATCCGATCGGTTGTTGACGAGGATCTCGTGTCGCACGCGATCGGACTCTTCGCTTGACAGGCCCAGCAAGTGCAGCAAATATGGATGCGCGCAGAAGCAGCCGTTGCGCACGCCGATGCCCCACTCCGCACCCAAAATCGCCGCCACCAAAAAGTGCGACATGCCCTTGATGTTGAACGGGATCACGCCTAGTCGATGCGACGTGGTTTTAGGATCGGTATCGCCGTAAACTTGAATGCCGTCAATGGTCGCCAGTCGTTCCAGTGTGTACGCCGTCAATTCCGCTTCGTGATCGGCGATGAGGTTCATGCCGATCTTGTTGAGCGACTTGATGGCGGCGGCCAGTGCGACCGCACCGACGACGTTCGGCGAACCCGCTTCATCCCGATCGGGCGCGCCCGCCCACTCGACGTGATCGACGGTCACTATCTCGATCGTGCCGCCGCCGCGATACTCTGGTTCGCCTTGTTCAAAGGTGTCTTTGCGCCCGATCAGTGCGCCCGTGCCAAACGGCGCGTACATCTTGTGCGCCGAAATCGATACGTAATCGAGGTGCGCGGGATCGTCGAGTGCGCCCATCGAGACAGGGCGGTGCGGCGCGAGTTGCGCGCAATCGATCAGAATCTGCGCGCCCGCTTTGTGCGCTTTCTCTGCGATGCGATGAATATCGGGCAGGTGACCAGTGACGTTGGACGCGCCCGTAATCGCCACGAGTTTCACGCGCCCGGCGTATTTTTCCAGCAGCCGATCGAGATCGTTTTCATCCAAACGGCCCAGTTCATCGGCGGCGATGTGTTCCACCGTCGCGCGTGCGCGCCACGGTAGATCGTTGCTGTGATGTTCCAGCAGCGACACGAGTACCACATCGTCTTTAGTCAACGGCAACCGATACGACAACTTGTTGATGGCGTCGGTCGTGTTCTTGCCGAAGATCACCGCGTGATCTTTCAGGTTCGCGCCGACGAAATCGGCCACGATGCGGTGCGCGTCGTCGTAAGCCTGCGTTGCCACTTTGCTCTTGAAGCCTGTGCCGCGATGCACTGACGAGTACCACAGCATGAACTCATCGACGGTGTCGAGTACATCTTTCAGCGTGGGCGTGCTAGCCGCATTGTCGAAGTTAATGTAAGGACGCGTGTCGCCGTTGTGGAGCAGGGGCACGCGGGTGTTGATGCCGACGATGCGTTCACGCACCGCCAGCAATTCGGCGAGGTCGCTCTTGAGCATAGCCGCTCCTTCGTTGGGGAAATTAAACCGCCGAGAACGAGCGCACGTTCGGCGTTCTCGGCGGCGGCTTAATCTTCGTCGGTGGTGTAACCCAAGCGTCGCACTTCGCGCTCGTCCTGCCGCCAGTTCTTGCGCACCTTCACCCACAATTCCAGAAACACTTTAGTGCCAATCATGCGCTGAATTTCGTGGCGGGCATCGGCGCCGATCTGTTTGAGCATCGCGCCGCCGCTGCCGATGACGATGGCTTTGTGCGTGTCTTTTTCCACGTAGATGGTCGCGCCGATGTGGACGCTGCCGTTCGAGCGTTCGTTGTATTGCTCGACGACCACAGCCACGCCGTGCGGAATTTCCTGTTTGACGTGCAGCAGTACCTGTTCGCGGATCAACTCCGCCGCGATCTGCCGTTCCTGCCGATCGGTGATCTGATCTTCAGGATAATACATCGGCCCTTCGGGCAGCGCCGCGACGATCTTCTCTAGCAGTTTGGCGCGATTGTCGCCGCGCGTGGCCGAGAGCATGATCCAATCCCACGGCGCCGGTCGCTCAGCGCCGTCTGGCGTTGGCGCCAACGACCAATACGCTTCGATGCGGCCTTTTAGTTCCAGCGGAGCAACAACGTGATCCATTTTGTTGATCGCCAGAATCACCGGTCGGGGTTCAGGCAGACTGCGCAGCGCTTGTGCAATGCGGCGATCATCGGCGTTGGGCATGCCCGTGATGTCGACCAGAAACACAATCACATCCGCATCGGCGATGGCGCTGTGAATCGCCTCCACCATGTACTGGCCCAACTTGTGTTCCGGCTGATGCATGCCGGGCGTATCGATGAAGATGGCTTGCGCGTTGGGCTGCGTCAAAATGCCCAGAATGCGTTCGCGCGTGGTCTGCGGCTTGTGCGTGACGATCGAAATCTTCTGGCCCAGAAACGCGTTAAGCAGCGTCGATTTACCGGCGCTGGGCTTGCCGACAATGGCGACGTACCCGGACTTATAGCCGGGTGGTGTGTTATCGAGTTCGTAGAGAGGTTCAGGTGAGTTCATGATGATTCGTAATGAGTAACGAGTAACAAGTAAATTCGACAATTACTCGTTACTCATTACTTGTTAGGCTGGCAATAGCCTGACAAACTTGCGCTTGCCCACCTGCAATACCGTGGGCTGCTTCACTTCGATCGACTTCATCGCTTCGGCGATTACTTCGCCGTCGAGTTTCACGCCACCCTGATCGATCAGGCGGCGGGCTTCGTTCTTGCTCTTGGCCGCTTGCGCGAAAATCAGCAGATCGGTCAGCGTCATCGGCGCGGCGACTTTCGCTTCGTCCATTTCGTCGGGCAGGGCATGCTGCTGGAAGACGCTGACGAAGTGCTGCTCGCCCGCCTGCGCGCCCTCGGCGTCATGGAAAATCGTCACGATTTCGCGCGCTAGTTCCATCTTAATATCGCGCGGATGGCGCGAACCGTCGGCCAGCGCGCGCTCAATCGCCTCAATCTGTGCGGGCGTGTAGCGCGAGACGAGCTTGAAGTAGATGGGCATGGCGGAGTCGGGCAGACTCATGACCTTGCCGTACATATCTTCGGGCGTCGCCAGAATGGGAATGTGATTGCCTAGACTCTTGGACATGCGCACGACACCATCGGTGCCGGGCAGGATGCCCATGAGAATGCCAACCTGCGGCTTCTGCCCAACGGCTTCCTGCATCTTGCGGCCCGCAACGATGATGTTGAACAGCTGATCGCTGCCGCCCACCTGCACATCCGTTTCCTGTGCCACGGCATCGTAACCCTGCATCAGCGCATAGAACAATTCGTGTAAATAAACGGGATCATTGCGCTCCCATCGCAGTTTGAAATTATCGCGCGTCATGAATTGCTGGATGGTGAAGTTCGAGCCAAGCTCTATCAACTGGGCAAACGTGAGTTTGCTCAGCCATTCGGCATTGTAGCGCACGCGCGTTTTGGCGCGATCGAGAATCTTGTACGATTGCTCGGCGTAGGTCTGACCGTTGTGCGCCACTTGTTCCGGCGTGAGCTGCGGCCGCAGTTTGTCCTTATCAGACGGATCGCCGATCAGTGACGTGTAGTTGCCGATGAGGAACGTGACCTCATGGCCCAGTTCTTGAAATTGGCGCAGTTTGCGCATGGGGATGGTGTGCCCCAAATGCAGATCGCTCGAAGTTGGATCGAAGCCGCAGTAGACCTTCAACGGCCGACCGGTTTTCTCGGCCTCGATGAGGCGCTCTTTCAACTCGCGCGCCATGGCCTGCTTGACCTGCTCGTCGCCATAGTCCGTGCCCTGCATCAACAGAGCAACTTGTTCGTCAATCGACATCATGGATGATCGCTCCACAAATATTAACCGCCAAGGCACAAAGACCGCGCAGAACCCCGCGTCGACTTTGCGTGCTTGGCGTCTTGGCGCTTGGAATTATAGCACATGCGCGCTTTGATCCATCGGCCACTTTTATAGTACAATGTCGCGTATGAGAGACGTTCTCCGGAACGTCTCTCCCTATCCGTGGAGACGAAGAGGCCCGCATGGTGAAGAAAGCCGCAACACCTAAGAAATCATCCAAGACACTCAAGCCGACGGCGAAGAAGGCCGCCGTGAAAAAGGCGGTTGCTCCTAAGAAAACAGCCGCGCCTAAGAAAGTGACAGCGTCTAAGAAACCAGCCGTGCCCAAGAAAGCGACTGCACCTAAGGCCGCCGCCAAACCGATCGGACCAGCGAAGGCCGATCGAGTGCCTAGTAGTGCCGAGATTCGCGATCAATTCTTGAACTTCATGCGCGAGCGCGGCCACACGATCGTTCCGTCGATGCCGCTGATCCCGGCGGGCGATAATACGTTGTTGTTCACCAACTCAGGCATGGTGCAGTTCAAGGACGTATTCGTCGGTTTGGGCACGCGCCCCTATACGCGCGTCGCCGACTCGCAGAAGTGCATGCGTGTGGCGGGCAAGCACAACGACCTCGACGATGTGGGGCGCGATACGACGCACCACACGCTGTTTGAGATGTTGGGCAACTGGTCGTTTGGCGATTATTACAAAAAGGAAGCCATCGCCTGGGCCTGGGAATTGCTGACCGAAGTATGGGGCTTGCCCAAAGACAAGTTGTGGGCGACGTGCTTTGAAGACGAGCAGAGCGTTATTCCACGCGACGATGAAGCAGCCAATTACTGGCGCAAGCAGCCCGGCTTCGATAAGTCACACTTGCTGTTTTTCGGGCGCAAAGAGAACTTCTGGGAAATGGCCGAGATCGGACCGTGCGGTCCCGATAGCGAGATTCACTTCGATCGCGGTGCGGAATACTGCAACAAGCAGCATGTGCCCGGCCATGTGTGTCGCGTCAACGGCGATTGTGCGCGTTACCTGGAAATCTGGAATCTGGTGTTCATTCAATATCAACGCACCGGCCCGACCGAACTGCATCCGCTGCCTGCCAAGCACGTCGATACCGGCATGGGCTTCGAGCGCATCGTGTCGATCTTGCAGAACGTCGATTCCAACTACAAGACCGATCTGTTTACGCCGCTGATTCAGCGCACGCAGAAGTTGACGGGTCACTCCGACGCCGAAGTGGAAGAGAACCTGGTGGCGTATCGCGTAATTGCCGATCACGCGCGCGCGGCAGCTTTCCTCATCGCCGATGGGGCGCTGCCCGGCAATGTGGGCCGCAATTACGTGTTGCGCATGATCCTGCGGCGCGCGGCGCGCTTTGGGCGCAAGATCGGTTTCGATCGGCCCTTCATGGCCGAGATCGCCGACGTGGTGATCGAGACGATGGGTGCGCACTATCACGAACTGCGCGACCGGCGTGAACACATTCTCTATACGATTACTGATGAAGAGAAACGCTTCCATCGCACGCTCGATCTGGGCCTCAGCAAACTCGACGAGGTGTTGGAGGCCAATCGAGATAGCCGCGTAGTCCCCGGCGTGGAAGCGTTCAAACTCTACGATACATTCGGCCTGTCGGTCGAGATCACCAAAGACATCGCACTGGAACGCGGTTACACCGTCGATGAAGCAGGCTTCCAAACAGCGATGAATGAGCAGCGCGAGAAGGCCGCGGCGGCGACAAAGTTTGAAGGCGAAGCAGCATCGTTGGCGGTCTATCAACAACTCAAGCAGTCGTTGATCGATCAGGGCATCATCGATGAGCACGGCGTTGAACATGATCCGTACTCCGCGCCCGAGATGGAAACCAGCGTGATCGGGTTGGTGGTGAACGGCGCGAGCGTCGATCACGCCGAGACGGGCGATAGCGTTGAAATCGTGCTGCCGTCCACGCCGTTCTACGTCGAGTCGGGTGGGCAGGTGTCCGATGTGGGCGTGATTACGCACTATTCCGGCGTGACCAGCGATCCCGATTGGGAAGTGACCGTGACCGATACGCGCCGTCCAGTGCCGGGTCTCATTGTGCATGTGGGCACGGTGAAGGCGGGCAAGCCCAAGTGCGGCGATGAATGCTGGGCGTTGGTCGATTACGATCGACGCTTGGACATCATGCGCAATCACACGGCCACGCACTTGCTGCAAGCGCAGTTACGGTATGTGTTGGGTCAGCATGTGCAGCAAGCCGGGTCGCTCGTCGCACCCGATCGGTTGCGCTTCGACTTTACGCACGGCTCGATGTTGACGCAAGACGAACTCGACATCATCGGCAACAACGTCAACAATTTGATTTTGGCGAACTATCCAGTGCTGGTGCTGCACAGGAACTATAAGGACGCGGTGGCCGAAGGCGCGATGGCGCTGTTCGGCGAGAAGTACGGCGATGTGGTGCGCGTGATTCGCACGGGCTACCCCGAAGAAAAACCGGTCAGCATGGAATTGTGCGGCGGCACGCACGTTTCGCAGACCGCCGAGATCGGGCAGCTGCTGATCGTGTCGGAGAGCAGCGTAGGCGCGGGCGTGCGCCGCATCGAGGCGCTGACGGGGCGGGGCGCGTCGCAGTATATTCAGGCGCGTTTGAAGAAGTTGCAGAATGCGGCGGCGTATTTAAAGGCTGCGCCGGACGAGATCGAGCGCAAGGTGCTGGAAGTGTTGGAGCAGTCGCAGTCGATTGAGAAGGAACTGGCGAAGGTGCGGCGCGAGCAAGCGAAGCGCGACTTCGAAGCCATGCTCGATCGGACCGAGGCCGTTAACGGGGTGCAGGTGCTATCGGTCAAAGTCGGTGCGCTGGATGTGGACATGCTGCGCGAGATGAGCGATTGGGCGCGAGCCAAACTCGGATCGGGCGTCGTCGCGCTCGGCGCAGTGTTTGATGGCAAGCCGTCGTTGCTGGTGGCGGTGACGCAAGACCTGATCGAACGCGGCCTCGATGCGGGTAAGATCGTTCGGCAGGCGGCGGCCCACATCGGCGGCGGCGGTGGCGGTCGCCCCAACCTCGCGCAGGCGGGCGGCAAGGATGCGTCGAAGTTGATCGAGGCGTTGGAGAGCGTGAAGGCGATTGTGGCGGGAGTGGTGCAGTAGCCCTCGCGCCGCCAGAAGCATGCGGCATCTTCGACCCGGCGCTGCGCGCCGCCCTCTCCCAAAACAGGGAGAGGGTGACAATCTCAACACAACGAACGAGCGGACTGTCATGGGCAGTCCGCTCGTTTTTCGATCATGCTCCCCGCAGTTGCGTGAATCACTCGGCATGGTAAAATAGCCGCACTTTATCGGGGCGACCGCGGCTTGGGTCGCCCTATACACTGCTATGGATCATATCCTCGAACTCGAAGATTACGACGACATTCACAGCATTCGCGATCGGTTGGCGCTGATCGCCGAAGGGCGCGTGATCCTCGTCGTACCGTGGGATTCGCCGTCGCTGCGTAAGTCGGTCGATCTGCACGTGATCAAGCGTTTTGCCGAGACGAATAAATTGGAAGTTGCCCTCGTCTCGACGGAAGGCGAAATCCGCATGTCGGCCCGCGAACTGGGTCTGCCCGTATTCCGATCGGTTGAGGCGGCCCAGCGGAAAGCGCAGTGGCATAAGCCCGTCGACGAAGATGACGAACTCAAGCCGTGGCAGCCCTCGGCCCGCAAACGCCGCGAGGCGCAGCGCGCCGCCGAAGAACGCAATCAAGCCGATGTTCAGGCGCGCAAACGTCATCCGGCTTGGCAGCTGGTCAAAGTGCTGCTGTTGTTGATTGTGCTGGTCGTGTTGAGTGTGGCCGCCGTGGCAATCATCCCCAGCGCCGAGATCACGCTAGTGCCCAGCTCACAACAGATTGTGGTCACTATCAATGTCATCGCCGATCCGGAAGCCGAGGAAGCGGATGCAGCCACCGCCCATGTGCCCGCGGCCGAAGTCACCACCATCGTGCGCGAAATGATCACCGTGCCGACGACGGGCAAGAAAGGTATTCCCGCGTCACGTGCATCGGGCACCGTGATCTTTGTGAATCAACTCAATGCGCCCGTGACTGTCGGAAAAGGCACAGCCGTCCGAACTACGGCAACGGGCCAAGCGGTGCGCTTCATCGTCACCGATGATGTGCCAGTGCCAGCCGGTATTGGCGCACAAGCAACGGGCCGCGTTGAGGCCGTCGATCTGGGAGCCGCGGGAAATGTGCCCGCCAACTTCATCAACGAAGTAGAAGGCGTGGCCGCGTTAGCCGTGCGCGTCAGCAACCCAGAACCACTCAGCGGCGGCGGCGAGCGCGAAGTCCAGTCGGTTAACTCGGCCGATCGTGATACAGCGCGTGAACAGATCAAACCCAAGTTGCGCGAAGCGGCGCTGCGTCAATTGCAGGCGCAACTGTCCGAAAACGAATTTTTGATTCCTGAATCGTTGGGTGGCAATATTCTCGAAGAGACATTCGATCACGAGATTACCGAGCAGGCCGATCAACTGACGTTGCTCATGCGGGTCGAGTACACCGTACTGAAAGTCGCCAGCGAAGACGCAAACGCGTTGGTGTTCGACGCTATGCAGAAACAATCGCCAGCTGGCTATGAATTGATCCCGCAAGGGTTGAGTTATCAACGGGGCGCGGCGGGGCCAGTGCCCGGTTCCGATAAGCTCTATCAGTTTGTCATGCAGGGCGTGGGTTACACCGCGGCCGATCTCAACGTGAATCAGGCTACGCGCCGCATCACGGGCAAGCCGCTGGATGAAGCGCGCGATCTGTTGAAGCAAGCGCTGCCGCTTAAGCGTGATCCCGATATCAGCATTTATCCGGCGTGGTTCCCGTGGATGCCGTGGCTGAGTTTCCGCATCCATACCGAAGTGAATCCGGCGGGCTGAGATGAGCCGCTGGCTTGGACTGGATATCGGAGAGAAACGGATCGGGGTCGCCATCAGCGATGAAACGCGGACGTTGGCGCGGCCGTTGTTGACACTCACGCGGGCGTCGAAGAAAGAGGATTTTGTGCGGCTGGCGACGGTGTGCCGCGAACAGCAGATCGAAAAGATCGTCGCCGGTTTGCCGAAGACGCTGCGCAACGAAGAAGGACCGCAAGCGCGCCGGGTGCGGCGTTATGCCGATGAGTTGCAAGCGGCCCTCGGCCTCCCGATTGATTTTTGGGACGAGCGGTTCTCATCGGTGGACGCCGAGGAACGTTTGGCGGCGTCATCACGCAAACCGCGCCGCAAAGGCGACATCGATTCAGCCGCCGCGGCCATCATCCTGCAAGAATACCTCGATGCAATGAACAATGATCGTGCCGGTTAGGTGCTCAACTACCGCACTATCTCACTAAATCACTAACGAACTCATTCATGAAACGAAAAACTAAACGCCTAATCGTCTTCCTCATTACCATCGCGCTGGTGTGTGGCGCAGTCGCGACCGTCGTCTCACTTACGCTGGGGCGCGGTGGCAATCTGGGCGGCGGCATTCAACTGGCCGCACCTAAGGATTTGCAAGGTTTCGTGCTGTCGATCTATCTCAACACGCGCGCGGGCGATCTGACAGCCGCTGCCGGTAAAGACGCCACCCCGATCGAGTTCAAGATCGAATCGGGCGAGGGTCTGGGCGCAATCGCGAATCGGTTGCAATCGATGGGCCTGATCAAAGACCCCGATCTATTCAAACGTTATTTGCAATATAACGGGCTGGATGCCGGGATCGAAGCGGGCGATTTCCAACTCAACCAGACGATGAACATTCCGCAGATCGCGCAGGCGTTGCAAGAAGGCCGCGTGGCCGAAGTGCAGGTGCGCATTCCGCAGGGCCAGCGCATTGAAGAGATCGCGGACGCACTCGCCGCGCAAGTGCCGATCAGCGCCACCGAGTTTCTAGCGTTGATGAAAGACGCCTCGGCCTGGAAGGCACAGTTCTCGTTTTTGAATGATCTGCCCGCGGGCGCATCGCTGAACGGCTATGTGTTCCCGGACACGTACGGCATTCCCAAAGACAAAGTATCTGCGCGAGAGATCATCGCCACGGCGCTGCGCAACTTCGATAAACAAGTGACGAAGCAGATGCGCGCCGACTTGCAGGCACAGGGCCGCACGCTGTTTGACGCGATCCGCCTCGCATCGATCGTCGAACGAGAAGCGGCCGTCGAAGCTGAGCGACCGACCATTGCGGGTGTATACTTCAATCGTTTGACCGACGGCATCGCGCTGGATGCTGATCCCACTGTGCAGTATGCGTTGGGCAACACACGCGATCCCAAGACGTGGTGGCCGCAGATCACCCAGGACGATTATCAGGGCGTGGATTCGCCATACAACTTGTATCGCAACCCGGGGTTGACGCCCGGCCCGATCGATAACCCAGCCCTTGCGTCTATCAAAGCCGCCATCTATCCAGAGAAGCACAACTACTATTACTTCCGCGCGTCGTGTTCACAAGACGGCACACACGTGTTTGCCAAGACGCTGGAAGAGCAAATCGCCAACGAATGCAAATAAAGACTGCACGGCAGAGCGTCGATGAGACAGTGGGACGGAGCAGGCGAACTCACTCCATCTCTCTAGCTCTCATTCTCTCTGTCGTGTTGTCCCTCGTTCTGACCGCGTGCGCCGCAACTCAACCCGTTGTCAAGATCGGCCTTGTTGCACCGTTTGAAGGGCGCTATCGCCTCGTTGGTTACGAAGCGGTCTATGCTGCGCGCCTTGCGATCCGCGAGATCAACGCTCAGGGCGGTGTCAACGGCTATCGATTGGAACTCGTCGCGCTCGACGATCGTGGTGAAACCGATCGGGCGGTGACAGCCGCTCGGCAACTGATCGCCGACCCACAAGTCGTGGCCGTCATCGGACACTATCGCCCCACTGCCACGGAAGCTGCCTGGGCTGAATATTGTCAGGCGCGGATGCCACTCGTCGCGATAGAAATTACCGATACACCTGCGTCATGCGACGGGCCGATGCTGCGCGTCGGCCAGGCTGTCGCCGCTCGTTGGTCGGACGATGCGGTAACGTTTGTCAGCAACGTCCCCGATCCCGCGACATTGCCAGCGGCCGACGACTTCGTCAAGAGTTACAATCTCATCCCGCTCGACGGTACGCACGCTGGCCCGATCGCATTACAGACTTACGATATGATGTATCTGATCTTCAAGGCGTTGGAGCGTGTGCACTCCGTCGATCGCGCCGGGTTAGCTGAGGCATTGTGGGGCACGGCTTACGTGGGCCTGGGTAACAAATACGCCTTCGATCAAACCGGAAATTTGATCGAAGGCCAAACCTACGTGTATAGTTACAATTCAAACGGCCAAGCGTTCTTGATCAGTGGCCCCTAACCCTCGGCTTTGGGCTCTTCTTTTGCTGGGGCCGCTTTCGCCTCGCGATTGGTCAGCCACACATACCAACCGAACGTTCCCACCAGAAACAACGCGCCTGCAATCACAAACACATTCATGATCGCTCCCTTCTGAGATCGAGGATCATAAACTCCTCGTCGTAGTATTGATCGCCAACTTTCAAGGCGCGGGGTTCGCGCCCAAATACCACAAAACCCACCGTTGCGTACAACTGCTGCGCGGCGTGTTGCGAGACCATAACGCCGAGCAGGAGTTGATCGACACCCGGAATCTCTCGCACCCGCTCGATGGCATTTAATAACAGCGCTTTGCCCACGCCTCGACCGCGCACCTCCGGCGTGACGTACATGCTGATGATGTTGCCGCGGTGCCGCTGTTTCTTCGCCCCATCGCGATAGTAGCCGACGATGCCCACCAGTCGATCGTCATCAAACGCGCCCAACATGAATTCTTCAGTTGGATCGCTGCGAAAGCGCGCAGCGATCTTATCCAAAGGCCGCTGACTAAATTCCTCATAAGACGACGTGAAGGCCGTCGGTTCTTCGCGCAGCGCCCGCAAGCGGATCGCACGAAAGGCGCTGGCATCCGTTTCGGTGAGCAGGCGGATGATCATGCGGCACCACCAGGTCGGCGCGGGCGCGATCGGACATGCGAACCTTGCGGTGTGTCTTCGATCTCGAAACCGGCCGCAGTGATCTGCGCGCGCAGCGCGTCTGCATCTTGCCAACGTTTTTGTGCGCGGGCTTGATCGCGGTGTTGCGCCAACGCCAGAATCTCATTCGGTAGCGTCTCTTCAAGCGGCTGCCAGTTGGCGAGGTTCAGCCCCAGGACTCGATCAAAGTGCAACAGCGTGGCTTTCTTGATCGAAACGGGCAGGGCGGTGCGCGTCAATTCCCAAATCAGTGCGATGGCGCGTGGCATGTTCAAGTCGTCATTGATGTGATCTTCGAAGCGAGCGACGAACTCTGGATCAGGGGTGCTGGGTGCGCCCCAATCGTGCGCCATAACACGCAATCGATCGAAGGCCGTGGCTGCTCCCTCCAGACTATCCCACGTGAAGTTGAGTTTGGCGCGATAATGCGCGTTCAGGCAGAACCAGCGATAGGCCAGTGGATCGTAACCGCGATCGAGTAGGGTTTGAACGCGCAGAAAACCGCCCGCCGACTTCGCCATCTTGGCTTCATCGAGTTGCAGAAAGTAACCGTGCAGCCAGAAGTTGGCTAGCCGCGTGCCGTGGCACGCCTGCGTCTGAGCGATCTCATTGGGATGATGGACCGAGATGTGATCTTCGCCGCCACAATGAATATCGAAGAACGAGCCGAGATACTTGGTCGACATCGCCGAGCATTCGATGTGCCAGCCGGGGAAGCCCACACCCCACGGACTGCCCCATTCCATCTGTCGTTTCTGATCGGCTGGACTAAACTTCCACACGGCGAAGTCAGTGATGTTGCGTTTCTCGCCTAGCTCGACGCGCGCCCCGGCTTGCAAGCCCGCGACATCGAGTCGAGCCAGATAACCGTAGTCGCTGAGTTTAGAGGTATCGAAGTAGATGCCATCCAACGTGCGATACGTGTACCCCTTCGCTTCGATGCATCGAATGAATTCGATCTGCTCCGCGATGTGCTCGGTGGCTTTGCACCAGATTGTCGGCTCGAGAATATTCAAGCGACGCAAGTCGTCGCGAAACGCGGCCGTATACAGCTCGGCAATTTCCCACGCCGACTTGCCCGTGCGCAGCGAGCCTTTCTCCATTTTGTCTTCACCGGTATCCGCATCAGACACCAGATGCCCCACATCCGTAATGTTCATGACGTGCTGAACAGCATAGCCGTTGTATTCCAGCACGCGGCGCAAGATGTCTTCGAAGATATAGGTACGCAGGTTGCCGAGGTGGGCGTAGTCGTACACCGTTGGGCCGCATGTGTATAAACCAACCTGAGGCGGATGCACCGGCTCAAAGTCGCGTACGCTACGAGTGTAGGTATCAAATAGGCGTAGGTTCATGACGTACGAGTTAGAGTCAACTGACTGTGCCATAAAACAGCGGCAGCGGCTTCACCGGTTCCGCGCTGAACGTCAGCGCGTTGAGCAGCCGCGCTTCGGCGGCCTGGGCCTTGGCGGCATCGTTCGCGTGAATGGTGAACAACGGCTGATCGATCTTGACGGCCTCGCCGACCTTTACGTGCAAGACGATGCCCACTGCGTAATCGATCAGATCGCCTTTCTGTTCACGGCCTGCACCCAAATCGACCGAGGTCAGGCCGACTTCGAGCGCGTTGATCGCTCGGACGTAACCGGCGCGCGCACTGCACACTTCGCGCACGAGGTTGGCCTGCGGCAGCCGATCGGGTTGTTGCACCAACAGCGGATCACCGCCTTGCGCCGTGACCCATTCCACGAACTTATCCCACGCCCGACCGCTCTTCAACAGTTCTTCGGCCAACAGCCGCCCAGCATCGAGGCTGCTGACGCGCTCGCCCAGAAACAGCATGTGCGAGGCAACGACGAGACAGTGCTCGGTCAGATCGGCTGGGCCGCGGCCATGCAGTGTCTCGATCGCCTCTTTCACTTCCAACGCATTGCCGATGGCATAGCCCAGCGGCTGATCCATATCGCCGATCAACGCGGTGACTTTGCGATTCAATTCGTGGCCGATGCCCACCATTGTTTCGGCGAGCCGCCGCGCTTCATCGGGTGTCTTCATAAACGCACCCGAACCGCACTTCACATCCAGCACGATGGCGTCTGCACCCGCCGCGATCTTCTTGCTCATGATGCTGGACGCAATCAGCGGCAGACTGGGCACAGTACCAGTGACATCGCGCAGGGCGTAGAGTTTGCCATCGGCGGGAGCCAAATCGCCCGATTGGCCGCTGAGGACGATGCCGTGCTCTTTTAGTTGGCGGCGAAATTCGTCTTCGCTCAGACTCACGCGGAAGCCCGCGATCGATTCGAGTTTGTCGATGGTGCCACCGCTGAACGACAAGCCGCGTCCCGACATCTTGCCGACGTGCAGTCCGGATGCGGCGACCAGCGGCGCAACGACGAGGCTGACTTTGTCGCCCACACCGCCGCTCGAATGTTTGTCGACGACGATGGGGGCGATGTCGTGCAGGTCCAGCATGTCGCCGGAGTGAGCCATCGCCAGCGTCAGATCGGCGGTTTCGCGGCGCGACATGCCGCGCCAGAAGACCGTCATGCACCACGCCGCCGCCTGATAATCAGGGATCGTGCCGCGTGTGTAGCCCTCGACGAAGTACCGGATTTCTTCGGTAGCTAGTTCGCCGCCGTCGCGTTTCTTTTCGATGATATCTGTGATGCGCATTCTATTCTCCAGTGGTTGAACAGGCCGGACTACCAGGCCCGGCATGTGGTAATTCTATGAATGTAGTGGTCGCCCGCCTTTGGGCAGACGGCGCGTCGTTTGGGCCCTAGCCCCTAACGGTTGAATGACATTAGGGCGTGGCGCGTCGAGATAGGTGTCCATCGCGATGCGGCCTGCATCAATCATCGCCTGCATCTTGGTAAAGTCAAATAGATCGAGATCAGGGAAGGCGGTGATGTTGACATGATGCAGCGTTGCGCCGGATTTGGCGACATCGCGCAGATCGTCAATGAGTTGCTCGCGGAGCGATGTGACCAGCGTCTGCATAGCGATGGGTAACACACCCCGTACGGCTTCGCTCTTGGCGGTGGGCGGTTCCAGATCGACCACGTAGAGTTCGGTCGCGCCGCGTTGCAGCGCCACTTCGATCGGCACGACGGCGGTCACGCCGCCATCCGATAGTTGAAAGCCATCGATCTCGACGGGCGGGAGAACGATCGGGAATGAGGCACTCGCCACGACGGGATCGACCAACGGCGTGTCCAGTTCGTCGCCAAAGATGATCGTTTGGGCCGAAATCAAATCGGCTGTGACGGCGTAAAACGGAATCTTGAGATGACTGAAGGTCGGCGTGTCGCTGGCTAAACAGCGATTGACCAATTTGCGCAAGCCGCTGCCGTCCATCAGGCTGTCGCGGCCAGTCAAGAAGCGAAAGGCCATCGTCAGCTGATTGCCTGGAAAAGCCTCTTCGCGTTTGGTAGTCAGCCAGATCTGCGCCAGTTGCTGCATACCGGCCGCATCGGGATGACCGGCGTAATATGCGCCGTTCAACGCGCCCGCCGACGTGCCGACGACTAAATCGGCTTTGATGCCGTGCGCCACCAGCGATTGCAATGCGCCCACCTCCAACGCACCGCGATTGGCGCCGCCGCTGAGTACAAAAGCAACTTTCCCCATGATACCCCCAGATAATATGTTGGATTTTGGGTCTCCGATTTTCGACTGAGCCTGTCGGCTATCCCGTCGAACTCAAAAATCCAAAATCAAGAATCCAAAATGATTTACAACCAGCCCCGCCGCTTGAATACATACCACATCACCAACGGTGCCCCGATCATCAACGTTAACGCGATGATGAAGAGCACCACACCATGCATGGGCGCGGGCACTTCGTAAGTTGCGCCAAAGAAGTTCATGCCGAAGAAGCCGGTGAAGAACGTCAGCGGCAGACCCATCACGGTGACGATGGTTAGCACTTTCATAATCTCGTTCAAGCGATTGGAGACGACCGATAAGTACGTGTCCAGCGTACCGCTGACTAGATCGCGCAGAGATTCGTTGATGTCGTACAACCGCACCAACTGATCGTAAGCGCCGCGAAAATAGACGCGCTCTTTGTCGTCGATGACCTGATAATCATCGCGCGCCAGCCGATTCAAGACTTCGCGCTGCGGCGACAGAATGCGGCGCAGATGGATGACGGCGCGTTTAAGCGTGAACAAACGATTCAGCACGCCGGACGTCGGCCGATCGAAGATCTCATCCTCCACCCGATCGATCTCCTCGTCGAGCGCATCCACGCACGGCATGAAGTCCGATACGATTCCATCGGCGATTTCGTATAACAAGTAATCCGGACCGCGAGTCAGATGTCGCTCGTCACGCTGACAAGCACGTCGCACTCGTTCGATGGCACGCACTGGCTCGGTGTGATGAGTGACCAGATAATTGGGGCCGAGGAAGAAGTCTACTTCGTGAGTGTCGACATCGAGCAGATTGGTGTCGAAGTCCACCGCGTGGAGCACGATGTAGGCGTACTCGGTCCAATCGTCGAGTTTGGGACCGTGCGAATCCACCAGCGCATCTTCGATGGCTAGCGCGTGAAACTGGAATACATCGCCCAACAGCGGCTGATAATCGCCGGTATCGTCGCCGTCAAGATCGACCCAGATCAAGGCGTCTTTCTCGCGCAGGGCCGCGGAAAGTTGATCGGGTTGGAGGTCGACCATAAGGCCGCCTGTCGCCGGGCGAAAGAGAATGTGGATCATAGGGTCACCTTGGAAACGTGTCGCTCATGAGTGAGTCGTTATTTAGGGCGAGAATGATGCCGCAAGCCGCGGACGTGCGTGACGGGCATGACGAACAGAATGCCCGAATTGCGCCGCTCAAAACTGCCCACCACTTGTTCACTGGCGGCGATGACGTGCTCCAGATCGATGTCGTCGTCGATAACGGCGAACATGGTGCGCTGCGGTGTTTCGTGCGCCAGTAAATTGCGTAGCGACGGCATGAGCGGCATGTCGTCGCGGCCGGCGGCTTTCATTTCGTGCAACCCCATGCTGTCAAGCACCGTGGCCGTTGGGACGCCTGCGGCTCGCCAGACTTGCAGCATCGACTGGCACGTCTCAAGATCGGGCAGAACCACAAAAATGACGTTGGGCATGCTCACCTCAGGCAGTGGGCGCGGCCACGATGGCCGGCTCGCGGAACGCCCAGCGCAGCAGCACGGGCGTGGTCAGCGTCGTAACGAGCACCACAATGACGACAATGGCAAACGTGTCAGGCGCGATGATATTCAATCGGATGCCGGCGGTGGCGACGATTAGGCCCACTTCGCCGCGCGAGATCATGCCGAAGCCTACGCGCAGCGCTTCGCGCCGTTTGAAGCCGCCCCAGTATGCGCCCAGACCGCAGCCCAAGACTTTGGTGACAACGGCAACGATCACCATGACGATGGCAAACGGCAAATCGGCGGCACCTAGTTCCCGCAGGTTGGCGCGCAGGCCGATGCTCATGAAAAAGATCGGCACGAGGAACCCATATGTGATCGATCGCAAGCCGCGTTCGATCTCGTCGCGGAGCGGACTGCGCGATAGACCCACGCCCGCGATAAAGGCGCCGGTGATTGCGGCCAGTCCGCCGACTTCTTCGGCCGCCCACGCGAACAGCATCGCAGTGACCAGTACGATCGCGGTAAGACCTTCGCTGATCGGTTGGTGATGCACCCAGTGAGCCAACTTCGGCACGATGAATGCGCCCAGCACCGCCGCCCCAATCAGATACAGCGTCATTTTGATCAAGACGAGCAGCACTTCCCCCGAATCGCTTGTGCCTAACGCCAGAGCCGTAAACAGCGACAACACGACGATTACCAGCACGTCGTCGATCACCGCCGCGCCCAGCAGCGCGATGCCTTCACGCCGATTGAGCATCCCCAGTTCCATCAGAGTTTGCGCGGAAATACTCACGCTGGTGGCCGATAGGATGATGCCGATAAACAACGCCGCTTCGGCCGAAAAACCAAACGGCAGGGCGGCCACCAACCCGATCGATAACGGCACGATCACACCGATCGTCCCCGCCAGCATCGAGACTCGACCCGCCTTAAGCAGATCATCCAGTTCGATCTCCAGTCCCGCGATGAACATCAAGCAGATGACGCCCAACTCGGCGAGTTGCAGAATCGTCTCTTCGACAGTGTGATCTGTAAATGCGGGCAGGTGCAAAAAATCGAGGACGCTGGGACCCAGTAACAGACCAGCGACTAACTCGCCTAGCACGGCTGGCTGCCGCAGACGCTGGCTGAGCCAGCCGCCCGCCTTGGCCGCGACAATAAGGACTGAGAGTTGAAACAGAAGTTGAAGAAAAGGCGTCATGATCCATCAAACCGGATAGTCATTATACAATGACACTGCGCCGAACAAGAAACCGGCTGGACGTCCAAACACAAAACCCTCTGCTGATAAGGCAGAGGGTTTGTTGGTTGCTGCACGAACTTTGACGAAGCGCCGCGTCTTACTTGACTGACAACTTGCCGATCATGCCGGCTTCTTTGTGACCGGCGATGTTGCAATCAATCTGGTAGTCGCCGGCTGACGACGGTGTGAAGTTTAAGGTGTTGCTGGCTCCCACCTTAATCGTCATGTTGGCCAGTTCTTTGGAACCATCCGGGGTCAAAATAACGAAATTGTGATCAACGGTGCCTTTGTTGGTCACCTTAAACGTGATTTGCTCGCCAACTTTGCCGGTAAAAGAATTGGGATTGAAAGCAAACTCTGTGGCTTCTACATTGATGGTGCGCCCGGATGCTGCCCCGC
Organism: Anaerolineae bacterium; assembly: GCA_046328575.1. Classification (GTDB taxonomy): domain Bacteria; phylum Chloroflexota; class Anaerolineae; order Fen-1058; family Fen-1058; genus JAGOBP01. The sequence goes on along the minus strand of JAXLWI010000007.1, from coordinate 52,255 downwards.
CGCCGCCACTACTAGCCCCGCCACCACCGCATGCGGCCAGCACCACCACTAGTGCTAACGCGAGGACTGTCAACAACGAAAAACGACGAACCTGCATGTTTCAAACCTCCCTTGAAATATGTGATGTTTAGAGCAACCACATTGATTATACCATGCCCCGGAGGCACATTATTCGGCGGACAGGTCTAGGTTGAGGGTCACGGGCAAACAGAAGCCCCGGATTCTTACGAATACCGGGGCTTGGTGGCTAAACTCAAGGGGCACTAACGGCATTAATCGCCCTTATTATTGTCGTTACCATTGCTGTTCTCGTTATCGTTGTGATTGTTGTTACTATTGTGGTTTTCATTACCATTCCGATTCTCGTTATTGTTGTGATTCTCATTATCGTTATGATCGTCGTTCCCGTTGTGATTCTGATTATTGTTGGGCGGCGGATTACCGCTGTCTTCAAGGAGCTTGATGCGCTGCGCTACCAAGCGACCATCGGCAAAACGCAGGGCCGTAACCTGAACGCGTTGACCTACGCCAATGTTGCCGTCGAATTGCGTGTCCGCGTTTACGACGACAGCCGCGCCACTGATCGACCACGTATCGCCTTGACTGTCCACCGTGCCCGTAAATTCAATCTCGACCGGCGCAGTCGTCGGTACGGCTGTCGGCACTCGGGTCGGGGATGGCGTTGGCGGCGCCTCCCGTGTCGGCCGTAATTCTGTCGGCTCTGGCGAGGGCGTAGCCGTCGGGCTGAGAGTGACGATCGGCGCAGACGGTATGGACGAAGGCGTAGAGACAGGCGTCTGATCATCCCCTCCCTCAATTATGATCGAGCGTGCCGATAACCCGTCCACACCGGTCACCCCGCGGACCTGCGCCACTCGATCGAGCTGGGGTTGCCCGACGATTTGAGTTTCGGCTGTCACCCGCACCACCAGTCCGGCCACGATCCAGCTGTTGGGCTGAATGGATTCGATCGGCCCACGAAACGCCACTTCGGTTTCGCGGCCGGCATCCAGCAATGCGTTGGCTTCGCGCACACGAGTCTGCTCAAGAGTATTTTGCAAGTCGGTGCGTGCGGTTGAATTCAAAGTTAGGGCCAAACGGACGTCTTCAACGGCGCGCTTTAGGCCGTATAGCGGATCGCCCGGCAGGGCCGAGCCCGAAGCCGCCACCGCGCCACCGCTTAGCACTACAAAAATCAGTGCCAGCGCAGCCAAAGTGGAGGCCAGTCGATGCGCCGCGCCGAACAGAAATGTGCGCCGAGGGGCCGCCGCTTTGCGTAAGGCCGCGGCTTGGCTGAGGAACTTTTCCCGGGACGCCAGCTTTTGGGCCTCGGACGGTTGCTGACGGAAGGTGGGCAGGGCGGTGGCGACAGCCAGCATGGGGCGCAATTCAGCTGCGTCACCCGGGAAGCGCGCCAGCGCCTGATCTAGCGATTCGCCCGCGTCCAGCGCGCTGAGACATTCAATTAACTTGACTTCGAGTTCGGCGTTCATGCATCCACCTGATTGGACGGCGTTAACTTGCGCGCGAGAGCGGCGATGGCTCGGGCCTGCAACTGCTTGATTGCGCCTTCTGATTTGCCCAGCGCACGGGCGACTTCTTGAATCGGCATATCATAGCCAAAACGCAAACTTAAGACGTTCTGCTGTTCTTCAGTCAATTCCAACATCGCGCGTTTCAATTCTTCATGCGTCAACAGGTTCTCGATGATGTCAGCCGGGCCAGCCGCCTGACTGGCGTACCCTTCGTCCAGTTCAACTTCCGGAGCGCGATAATGTCGGCGATGGTGATCGCTGACGACGCGCGCTGCTACCCCATACAACCAACCGCGGAGGGTGTTCTGTGGCGCATGCTTGTCGCGCAGGGCGCTGAGCAGACGCGCAAACACTTCGCTGGTTAAATCTTCGGCCAGATCCCGGTCACCCACCCGAAAGGCGATGTACCGGAACAATGGCGCGTAGTATTTGTCGTGAATTTCGGCCAGCGCGGCGGAATCAAGTTGTCGCGCGCGTGCCAATAAGGCCAGTTCTTCCTGCACTATGGAGGTCCCCCGTATCACGCCTCCGGTCCAAGTGTAAGTTTTTTCAGACCGCAGCGTGCCCTCGATTATAGCACCCTCCCGTGTGTGTCTGAGACTGCACTGGTAGAATGACGTGCCGACTGGCAATCTCTGATCTGGCGCGATTGGAGATTGCCAGTCAAGCGCACACCATCCTCATCAGTCGGCCTGGTTAGTCATCGCTGCCGCCACCGTGATCGTCGCCGTTCTCGTTGTGGTTACCGCCACCGCTGCCGCCGTGATCGTCGCCATTTTCATTGTGATTGCCATTGCCGCCATGATCGTTGCCATTGTCGTTGGCATTTACGTTGCCGGTGTTGTCTTCGTGTTCGCCGTCGTTTTCGTTGTGATTGTCGTTGGCGTTCACATTGCCATTATGATTCTCGTTCTCATTCTCGTTTTCGTTCGAGTTCACATTTCCGTTGTGATTCTCATTCTCGTTTTCATTCTCGTTGCCGTTGCCATTACCGTTGTCATTGCTATTGATAGCCACGAGTTTGATCTGACGGGCCTCGACCGAACCATCGGGCTGAGCGGTGCCCTCAACTTTGACCTCGCTGCCGATGTCGATGCCGCTGTCCACTTCGGTTTGAGACGTGACTAGCACAGTCCGCCCGCCGACGGTCCAGCCGGTGGCCGTAATGGCTTCCACTGTGCCGCGAAACTCAACTTCGTGATTAGGCTTCGGCGTAGCCGACGGCTCCGGCGTAACGCTCGGCGAAGTGAACGTAGTGTTGCGCTGTTCCACTTTCTGCTCGGATACTTGGGAGCGCACCGACGCCAGCCCAGGATCCATCATCGCCAAGGCTGTGCCGCTCATGGCAGCCACTAAGAACGCCGCCGAGGTGATAGCGATAACGCGTTTCGAACCTGTCAATTGTCGCATGATTTGTCTCCGGTTTTAGACCTATAAGGATTGGGCTTACACACAAAAAGTCGAGAGTTTATCGGAAAAGTAACGGGAGACGCAATCAGACCAAGGTCGGAAAAAGGGTAGAATCGTGTTTCACGACTGACAATCCATAAACAAAACCAGCCTCGAGCGGACAATTCACTCGAGGCCGGAGGATGGTGTGTGTCAATCAGGGTTTTACGGCATAGATAATGGCGTACTTATCACGGAACACTTCTTGCAAGCCGGGGTCTTTCTTGGCCAGGTTAATAAATGCCGTGTGCTGCAAATCAGTCAGCACATAATCGCCGTGAAAGAGCGATCGGATAGTGGCGCTGGGCGGATCGAGCTTGCCTTGCGTAATCTTGACCCACGTATCGTACAAATCCGCGTCATACAATTCCATATAGGTCGGGTCCAACCCGATGGTGTAGGTACTGGCCGTGTTGTAGAAAAACAGCCGCGGAAAGTCATCCCAGTCGGTCTGAAAAATCATCGCACCGGGCGGGGCATATTTCGTCAGCCAGTAGGACGCCGCAGCGTAAGTCTCGGCGGGTTTGGTCTGAGCGGCCATCGCGGAGCGGGCCTGCGAGAGTGTGATCGTCATCGGGGCGATGAGCACCGCTACCAAACCGATCAGGACGAAGCGGCGCAACCGATCGGTAGCGGCCATCCGATCGAGCACCGGGGCGATCGAGATCGACGCAAAAATCAGCGCAAAGGCCGGGAAATATTCGACGAAGCGCCGCGCTTTGAAGAGCATCAGACCAAACATGACGGCCAGTGCGAAAGTCGTCAACGTCGCCCGATCGATCTTCTGACCCCGCCAGCCCAACCCCAGCGCGCCGAGGACGAACGCGCCGAGCGCGAAGCCGGAATTTTCGATTAGCACCCAGGTGTCGTACGGATACCACTCGTTGCCGACCGACACGGCCGAATCGCCAATCTTGGGCAGCAGGTGATTGATGATGAAGGTGATATCTTGCGGAAAGTACGGATTAATGATCAGTCCCAGCGCGATACCGATCGCTGGAAAGGCCAGCGCTTGCCACTCGAGTTTGCGCTCGGCCAGAAAGGCGGCCACGGCATACACGCCGCCCATGACCAACAATAATGGAAAGGCGTTGTAGAACCAGACGTACAGGAAACCCAACGGAATAAGCCACACGAAGCGGCGCTGCAGCAGACAGTGCAGCCCCAGGGCCAGCATCAACAGTGACGCCGATTGCGCGCGCGGCATGCTCATTCGATACAGGAACGCTTGTGATACGGCAAACAGGCCCAGCGCCCAGATGGCCGCCCAGCGGATCTTTTGCCCGCGCAGCAGCCACCAGATCGCCACAAAGGCGGCGGCTGGCATGAAGATGCTGGCGAATTTGGCCGCCATCAACAGGGCTTGATCGGAACCGCCTGCAAACAGCGAGAGATACACATGGAACAGGAGGTGATGATCGTAAAACGCGCTTGGGCTGAGGATGCTCATGGGCAGCCACGTAAACGGCACACGCAAACCGTACTGGCGGATCAGCGCAGCCATGCGCATATGATAGAAGCCGTCGTTGTCAGCGAGTGACGGCGTGCCGAATTGGACGAAGCCCAACAGCAGGCTGAAGACGGCAAACAACAACGCGCCCGTCAACAGAGCGCGTCCATCGATCCGAAACAGCGAACGACCGTTACCCACGGACGACGAAGTTAATGGTGTTGGGGCTGGGGGCACATCCATACGCATTCTTCGCCGCCTGTGGCGTCACGGTCGCTCGTCTGAGGTATAAGTCGCGGCGTGTTGTCAAAAGTAACGGTTTAGCTTGCTAGTCGGCAGGCTGCTCAGAGGGAGAGCGCTGCAGTTTAAGCGCTTCAACTAACTCAGGATGAGCCTGCCAGTGATCATCCTGATATACGGATTTATCCCACGGAAAGATCACCAGCGCATCAGTAGTTAGCGCCACAACGTCTGGTCGCGGCGCGGCCCAACTGTGCGCGACGAGGCTGGCGGTGATGACGCGTTGTACGCCACGTTCGATCGCGCGCTGCGCAACGAGGGCCAGCGTCTCACCGGTGTCCGCCATCTCATCGATCACGGCCACCACCTTGCCGTTGACTTCGGGCGACACATCCACTTTCCAGATGGGATGCGAGTGGATTACTTCATCGTTCAAGCGGCGCGTGACACGCACCGGGAACAGTTCGCGGCGGAGCATACACGCCACCGCTGTCGCCGGAAACAATCCGGCGCGCGCAATGCCGACGATCACTTCGACATCGAACGCGGCCAGGCCTTCGACTAACCGAGCGGCTAGCTCAGCAAAACGCTCCCAGCTGATCTCGTCAATGCCGGTACGATGAGCGTAATCGTAACTGTGCATCAGTTCAGGCTATCCAGATACTCTTTCAGCATCGTTAAGGCCGCTTCCGACGAATCCCACTTGTTGCCCACACGATCTTTCTGCCACACGTATTTCTCAGTGCGCTCAAATTGGCGCGTGGACAGGCAGATGTAGACCAGGCCAACGGGTTTGCCCGGCATGCCGCCGCCCGGCCCGGCGATGCCCGTCACGCTGATGCCGATGTCAGTGCCAAAGGCGCGGCGTGCGCCGCGCGCCATCTCGACGGCGGTTTCGGTGCTCACCGCGCCGTGATCGTACAGTGTGTCGTGCCGCACGTTCAGGAACTTCTCTTTGGCATCGTACGAGTAGGCAACCACGCCGCCCATGAAATAATCGGAACTGCCAGCGACATCCGTAATGCGATGACCGATTAGGCCGCCGGTGCAACTTTCGGCCAACGAGAGCGTCAGTTTCTTATCGATCAAGAGTTTACCAACCGTAACTTCCAGCGGTTCAGCCATTTGGCTCCTTGTTGGGTAAGGTTACTTCTGGATCACAACTGATTGTAACAGAATCCGATCGGCCACGGGGCGACCATCAAGTACGATGGGCAGTCGCGGCTGTTGATCGACTTTGGGAGAGTACAGACCCAACGCCAACCGATAGGTTCCCGCAGCGAAATCGGGCTGAATGGGGATGAAGTGGACTTGCACGATGATGTCGCCGCGCTGCAGATACTGCGGCGAGTAATTGTAGCCATCCCACTGCGCGGCGATGCGGCCCTGATCGTCGAGCACGTGCACGAAAAACGATAGCGGCTCCAGTGTCGGATCTTGCACACGCCAGTACGTCGTCAAGCGAATGTTCTTGCCCGGTTGCACGATCGCTTTGCGGACATCGTAACCGATCAACTGAAGGTGATCGCCGAAACTGAGCGGCAGCTGCGCGACCGCACCATCGGGCCAGCTCACGCTCGCTTGCGTCAACGTGATCAAGCGTGTGTTGAGCGACGACACAACCTGCGTGGCGCTGAAGTAATCGGTCGCCAACGGCGAGGGTTCGACCGTTGGAAACAGATCTTCGATCAAGCGCGCATCCAGCGGCGCGGGCGCGTCGTCATTCGCCACGTTGATCAGCGTCAGATCGGTTTGGCCCTGCGGGAACACAAAACTCGATCGGGCGTCGAACCAACGGGCGTTCGCGTAACCGATCGGTGCGTTCAAGCGGAAGGCCGTCACCATCCACGGATTCCAGTGCATCACATCGCCGCTGCTGAAAACCAGCGGCGTTGAGACGGGGTTTTGCCCGAAATATTGGGCGGTTTTCGCAATGGAAGCGGCGTGTTCAGTTTGGACCGTCGGCTCAGTCGCCCAGCGATTGAAATAATCGTTAAGCGACACGGCGGAGTGAATGACCACGACCAAGCCCATCAACACCCAGACTATGCGTTGATTTCGGTTGTGCGACTTCGTGTCCTTCGCGGTTGAAAACTTCGCCACTAAACCATCCAGCCCCATCGCCGCGATCAGAAACGCGGGCGTCTGCGCCAAAATGCCGTGACTGTTGCTGGCGGCGGGCCACGTCAACATCGGCGGCAGCAGACCGACGAGCAGCCAGATTAAGACGAAGGCGTAGGGTGCTTGCCGCCAGCGACGCAGGCCGAGCAAAACTGCCGCATAGAAGATCACGCCCGTGATCGGGTCGAAGACAGGTCGATCGGGAATGTTGTATAACCATTCGGGATCGCCCTTGGCGATGAACATCGCCGATGTGATGAGTGTCGATTCGATCAACGGTCGCACTTCGCCGCGCTGTAATGCATCCAGCGGACCCTCCACCTCGCCGAGGCGTCGTTCGGCAGCGGGTACCGTAGCGATGTGGATCGCCATCGGCGCGCAATCGCCAGCGCGATGAGCAGTGTTAATAGGATGTGTCCGCCGTGCAGTCGCAGTTGAGGTCGATTGAAGATCAGCAGATAAGCGAGGAAAGCGACCAAGACGAGCGGCAGCATACGCGTGGCCGAATACGTGTACGCACTGAGGCCGAACAACACACCGGCGATCACAAAATCGCGGCGGCGCGCATGCAGCCAGCCTTGCCACAGGACCATCATCGCCAGTGTGACAAACGCGGGCAGGGCGATGATGCGCAGACCAATACGGCTATACATCAGCGCCCAAAATGACGCGGCGGCTAACAGCGCCGCTAATACGCCGACGCGCACGTTGAATAAGCGACGCCCCAACGCATAAGTCGCTGCGACGGCGATTAAGCCGAACGCCGCCGATAACCAGCGCAGCGCAAATTCATGCGCGCCGATCAGATCTTGCGTGGCAGCGAAGAAATAATGAAACAACGCTTCTTCCGCCGAACCATCCATGTAAATTGGGCGCGCGCCCGCGCGGATTTCGTCGGCTTCGTACACCACCGTCATCTCATCGTAGCGCAGGCCGGGCGGCGCGTCACGCCACGCCACTAAGCGCAAAAAGGCCGCGGCGAGTAACACCGCGACCATCACAAACAGGGCGCGTGGCTGGGGCTTCGACATCACATCAACTCACGCGACGACCTGACGCACGATGTGCGCACCGTCGGGCACGACCGCGCCGCGCAGCACGATCGATTCGCGCACCGTCGCGCCATGTCCGATCGTCGCGCCGCTTTCGATGTAGACCGTCGGGCCGATGATGCAGTTCGTGCCGATGCGTGTCTCCGGCTCGATGAGGATCGGATCGATCAGTTGGGTGGCAGGATCGATCGGGCCGGTGACAAACCGATCGCCCGTAGCGGTGAGATAGTGCAGATTGATCTTCAACAGATCAGCCGCGTTGGTCACCGTCAATCGATCGGCCGTTAACACCCCGGCGACTTCGCCACCCGCATCGATCAGCATTTGCATGGCGTCTTGCAGTTCATATTCGCCGCGCGCCGAGGGTTTGACCTGTGGTAGATAATCCAGCAATTGCGCGGAAAACACATACAACGGCAGGCTGGAAATATCCGACGGCGATTCGTGCGGCTGCGGCTTCTCCACGATGCGCGTGATCCGATCGCCGTTCAGCGCCACCATGCCCGTCGAGACCGACCGCTCGAGCGGGATGCGCATCAAACTCAGCACACCGCGCGTCCCGTGATCAAATCGTTGCAACAGCGCGGCAATGTGGTCTTCGGGCACGAGGTTGTCGCACGCGGACAACACAAAATTTCCGTGAATGTGCGGCGCGGCTTGCATCAGCGCGTGCGCCATGCCGTGCCGCTCGGCCTGATACGCCCACGTGATGCGCTCGGCGTAACGCGAATGCCGCGTGAAATGATCGTAGATGGCGGCATCGTCGGGGCTGACCACTAGCACGAACTCTTGCAGGCCGTTGTGCGTCAGCGTGTCCATGACGCGTTCGATCATGGGCAGGCCCGCGATCGGCATCATCGCTTTGGAGCGCGTGAAGGTGAGCGGCTGCAAGCGTTTGCCGCGACCAGCCGCGAGGATGACGGCTTGTTTGACGGTGGGTTGAGTGCCGCTCATCGCATGTCCTCCACCGCCGACCAGTGACAGGCCGCGCCATCGGGCTTCTGGAAGAACACGCGATAGTTGGCGGCAATATCGGGATGGCGCGCGGGATATTCACGCGCAATCGTCTCGATAATCTCATCACGTTTGGCCGGATCGGACAGGCCGAGGCAGCAGCCGCCAAAACCACCACCCGCGAAGCGCGCGCCGTACACGCCCGCACAACCGTTGAGAATTTCGTGCAGCGTGATCAAGTGCGGCGAACCGGCTTCATAGTTGTTGATCGAACTGTCACCCGATTGTGTCATTAGGTTCCCAAAGTGCCGGAGGTCGCCGCTGTGCCAGGCGCTATGACCGCGCCGCACGCGGTCGTTCTCCGAAAAGTAGTGCGCGGCGCGTTTGCGCAGCGGCGCTTCGAGTTCATGTTGATGCGCCTGAAAGACTTCTTCCGGCACATGCCGCAGGCGCGGCGTGCCGTCGATGGGCAAACCGGCGCGCTGCAACAACTGCGTCGAAGCCGCGGCACATTCGGCCACGCGTTGATTGTAGCCCGAGTTGACCAGCATCCGCCCTGCGCCGGAATACACGATGACCAAATCGAAATCGTCGTCGGTCAGTGGCGACGGAATGTGCTCAAACTGGATCGACTGGCAATCGAGCGCGGTGAGATGATGCGGGCGGCTCAACAGGATCATCGACGGATCGAGGATGCCGTTGTTCAGGCCCACGTAGCCGTTCTCGATGGCCCGATCGAGTTCGACGTTTTCCAGCGGACTGACGGACAGCCCATTCACGTCTTCCAGCGCCAGCAAATACGCAATGCCGACGGCGGCCGACGAACTCAACCCGCCGATCGGCAGCGAACCCGCGACCACCCCATCGAAGCCGTGGCGCAACGGCGCAGACTGACTCAGCGCCCACGCCGCGCCGCGCGCGTAATTGCCCCAATTCGAGTCGACCTTGGCTTGAATGGCGTGCACGTCAAACTCGACCGGCGGACTGAAATCGAGGCTGTGCAGACGGATGCGACCAGCGGCGTTGGGCGTGTACGCCAGCCAGATCGGCGCGTCGATGGTCATGCCCGTCACCAGTCCCAACTGGTGATCGACGTGCGCGCCCAGCGGGCAGATGCGATACGGCGAGCGGACGAGTCGAATGTGATCGGTCGCGGCTCCAAAACAGCGGTGGTATTCGTCGATAAGACGTTCAGGGGTAACGGACATGCTTGACTTTCAAAGATGAAGATAAAGGCGGTGCGATTATAACAGACCTGTGGCTTCAAACGGCGCGCGATGATGGTGCAGCCGATCGAGCAACTCGCCCAACGCCAGCGTTGCTTGCTGGCGCATGTCGGCATTCAGGGGCAGCGCGTCGAATTCGTCTGCGTCGAGGACGCGATACGACCCATCGGGATCGATCCACAGATCGAGGGCCAGATCCACTTGCGCGATGTGATCCGCGCCAAAGATCGCGGGTTTCACGATGTTGCAGTACCAGCCCTTGAGATGATCGTCTTGAACGGAGTGGATTTCAAAGATGTTGTACCAACGATCGGCGTAGAAATGTTCCACAAAGCGATCGTTGTGCTCGAAGACCGCGTAACCGTAATCGGTGGTGGGGCGATTGAAACGGGCTTCGAGCCGAATGTAAGTGGGCGTGCGCTCCAAGACTTCGCCACTATACGACCACATGAGTTCGTGCTGGAGGTTGAGTTTTTGGATGGTAATGGGCGGCATGATGAGTGATGACTTGGGCGTAAATCAAATTGTTCAGCGCAACCAAACTGGACTTCCCCGCTCGCTCACAGCGGATTGCCAAATTCGCTGGATTTGACAATCCAGCGTGAGCGTCTATAGGATCAACACCGCCTCGGGGGACAACGTGACGCGCACACGCTGCCCGATCGCTCCCGGCGCGGAGCGGGTTTCGATCTCGAAGACGAGGTCGAGGTCGTTGACGCGCACAACCACGCGCTGATAGCGCCCGCGAAACGACACGTCGATCAGTTCGCCTTCGATAAGATTAGCCTGCGGCGTTTCGGCAAACCATTCGGCGGATTCGACGTCAAAGGGATTGGGATCGATGGCGGCGGCATCGGGTCGGATTAGAATGGTCACGGCTCGATCGGGTAACGCGCGTTCGATCGGGATGTGCCACACGCCGATCGGCGTGTCAACGACCGCGACGTGCGCGGCGTGTGACAGCACCGTGCCTGAGATCAAATTCGGTAGGCCCAAAAACCGCGCGACGAATTCCGACGCGGGCCGCGCATAGACCTCCGTCGGCGTGCCGATCTGTTCGATGCGACCCGCGTTCATGATCACCACGCGATCGGCCACGGCAAACGCTTCGGCTTGATCGTGCGTGACGTAGATCGACGTGAGGTGGCTGTTCTTTAAGATGCGGCGCACTTCGATCATCAACTCTTCGCGCAACTGCCGATCGAGCGAGCCAAGCGGTTCGTCGAGCATCAGCAATTGGGGCTGCGGCGCGAGGCTGCGCGCCAACGCCACACGCTGCTTTTCGCCGCCAGACAGCAGGTTGACGTCGCGCCGTTCGAAGCCGCTCAAGCCGACGAGTTCGAGGGCGTGCTGGCCTTGCCGCCGAATCTGATCGGGCGCGAGGTGCTGCATCCGCAGGCCGAAGATCACGTTGTCCCACACGTTTTTGTGGGGAAATAAGGCGAAGTCTTGAAACATGAAGCCGAAGCCGCGTTGATGCACCGGCACGTCGCGCAGGTCGCGGCCTTGAAAGGTGACGGTGCCCGCGTCGGCGGTTTCAAGTCCGGCGATGATGCGCAGCAGCGTGGTCTTGCCGCAGCCCGACGGGCCGAGCAGACACACGATTTCGCCGTCAGTGACTTCAAACGAGACGTCGTCGAGGACGGGCGCGGTGAAGGCTTTGCGGAGATGAGCGGCTTGCAGCAACATGCCGCAATTATAGCGTAGAACTTCGCCGTTACGTGTTATGCCCGAACGCTGTCGCCAGGTGCGCCTCCGCTACGCGGGCAAGGCGTGTCAGGCAGCCAGTGTGACAATGGCAAATCTTGCGACGGGCTGGTGGACTCCCGCTGGCAGCACGCGGGAGTGACGCTGCCTTTCCGCTGGATTTGGCAATCCAGCGGGAGCAAACTTGGCGCAGGTATTTTTTAGAACTCCCCCACATCGCCGAAGCGGAAGCGTTCGATGGCGATGAGGCTGATCGAGACGACGAGCATCAGCAGGGTGCTCATTGCCAGAGCCTGCCCGTAGTTGGCGGAGCCGGGCTGGCTGAGATAGCGGAAGATGGCGTAGGGCAGAGTGGGCAGATCGGTGCGGCTGATCATCGCCGTCGCGCCGAATTCGCCCATCGAGACGCTGAAGGCAAACGCGCCGCCGATGAGCAACGCGCGCGCGATGATGGGCAGATCGACTTCACGCCACACGCGCCACGGATTCGCGCCCATGACGCGGGCGGCCTCGCGCAAGTTCGTGCGGATGCTGCGTAACGCGGGCGTGATGGTGCGCACGACGAACGGAAACGCGACGAGCGAGTGCGCCAGCGGCAGCAGCACCCAACTCGAGCGGAGTGACGGGAAGCCGATGAGGAAGCCGAAGCCCAGCGTCACCGCCGACGCGCCGAGCGGCAGCAGCCAGATCGGTTCCAGCAGAGAACTCGTCATTGCGAGGAGGCGCGACCCCGCTGGGACGCGGCGACGACGCAATCGCGTGTCCTCGCCGCTGAGATTGCTTCGCCGCTCTGCGGCTCGCAACGACGGTGGATTTGAATAGGCCGCCAGCAGCCCGACGAGCAAGGCGATGAACATGGTCGCCAGCGCGAAGATGAGCGAGTTGCCCAGCGCCGTCAGCGGCGGCACGAACAGCACCGAGCCGCGCGGATTGGTGGCGAGGTTGACGTAGTTGCTCAACGTGAAGCCCGCGTCATTAAACAGCGACTTGCTCGCCAGCGCCAACAACGGCGTCAGCAATCCGCCCAGCAAGCCCGCGATTACCGCGCCCACCAGCGCCTTTTCGCCGCGTGTGATGGGTGGGCGCTGCACCAACCGGCGCGGACGCAGATCCAGCGGCACACTGGCGCGATTTTGCAGGCGCGTGTACACGGCCATCAGCGCGAAGGTGCAGGTCAACTGTACCAGCGCCAGTGCGGTGGCCAACGGCAGATTCAGCGTGATCTGCGTCTGGCGATAGATGGCAGTTTCGAGCGTATTGAACTGCGGCCCGCCCAAAATCAGGATCACACCGAAGGAGGTGAAGTCGAAGATGAAGACCAGCAGTGCGGCGGCCAGCAGCGCGGGTTTTAGCAGTGGCAGCGTCACTTCCCAGAACGTCCGTCGTCGATTGGCGCCCAGCACGCGCGCGGCGTGCTCGAGCTGCGGGTCGAGGTTGGACCAGAAACCGCCGACGAGGCGCAGGACGATCGTGAAGTTGTAGAAGACGTGCGCCAAGAGAATGATCCAGATCGTGTTCTGAAGATCGATCGGGGCGTAGGTGACGTTGAGCACGCGCTTGAGCAATTCGTTCAGCCAGCCGCGGGGACCGATCAACGCGGAGAAGGACGCCGCCACGACCACCGTCGGCAGCACAAAGGGGATGGTCGTCAGGGCGTGGAGCAGGGTTTTGCCGCGAAAGTTGAAGCGCGCAAAGACGTAGGCGGCGGGCAGGGCGGCGAGGACGGTGAGCGCAGTGGAGACGGTAGCCTGCCAGAACGTGAACCACAGCGTTTGCAGATAGAACGGGCTGCCGATGAGTTTGCCAAAAGCCGATAGATCGAGCGTGCCATTGGGCGCGAGGCCGCGCGCGGTGATAATCGCCAGCGGGTAGAAGAAGAAGACGGCGAGAAAGGCAAGCGGGATCAGGACAAGCAGACGTTTCATGCGCTTTTCGATTTCGGATTTTGGATGGCGGCTTGCGAATGGCCCGCCGCTTGAATTTTACATCAGGGTGGCCGATTGCGGACTACGGCGATCTACCGCGTCCTCGATTGGTAAACGCCGACCCGTCAGGCGGTGTGCCCAAAGGGTCTTGGTTTCTACTGCTCACCGTCCGGGTCCCCGCGGACGGTGAATGACGGGGATGAAAACGGCCCGCGAGCCGACAAAAGCATTCGGCATCTTCGAGAACGCGGGCGAAGAGCAGTTCGTGAGCGAGTTCCGCCGTAACCGGAGCAAGTCCCGCCGTGACCGGAGCAAATCCTGCCGTAACCGGAGCAAGTCCTGCCATAACCGGAGCGAGTCTCGCCGTAACCGGAGCGAGTCCTGCCGTGACCGGAGCAAGTCCCGCCGTAACCGGAGCGAGTCCTGCCGTAACCGGAGCGAGTCCTGCCGTAACCGGAGCGAGTCCTGCCGTAACCGGAGCAGGTCCTGCCATAAGTGGAGATAGTTTTGATAAGGTTTCGCTGAAAATATTCCCTGGTGGAGTCCACTGAGGTCAAGTTGGCTGGAAACTGGCCGCGGGCGTCGCGCCCGAAGTCAACTTGGCTGGAAAGTGGGTCGTGGCGGTTCGCCACGGGTCGAGTCGGCTGGAAAGTGGGTCTCTGATGGAGGTGAGCGTTGACGCAGGGCAAACGTCGGACTATACTGAGGGCGGATAAAATACCGGTTCATGCGCTGGCGGGTTTATATTAGGAATTTTTTCCCAATATCAGCCCGCAGGCGGATGATATTGGGAAGATTGGCTATCTACAAGTAGATAGATCGGAAAAAACGCGGGTTAAATCCTAGTTGGGTGCTTCGTTGTAGACCGGCGAGTGCCACATAAACTGCAAAGGAGATAGGATCATGCGCCGTTCATTTTTGTTTGAGTTGCTTTTCTGTTAGCACTTATCACTTTGACCGCATGTGGAACTGCATCAACGCCAACACCGGCACCCACGTCAGTGCCGCCAACAACGGCTCCCACAAATACACCTGCTCCTACAAATACGCCAGCACCCACGAATACGCCCGCGCCAACTAACACACCAAAACCGACAAATACACCACGGCCAACTAACACCCCTGCGCCAACATCGACGCCGACAGCAACGCCAGCGCCGGTTATCCTCAAAGGGTCTGGTAGCAAAGTCGTCGATTTCGATAATCCGTATAATATTGCGATCGCGCATATAACGTATACCGGTGGCGGTAACTTCGTAGTCCGTAATTACGGTGACAGTCCAGATTATTACGATCTCCTTGTCAACACAATCGGTCGATATGACGGTATTGTGCCGATCGATTTCGGCGACGGTGAACATACGACGCGCTTTGAAATAAAAGCCAGCGGGCCGTGGACGATTGAGGTAAAGCACGCTAGAGAAGCGCGCGGTGTTGAAGTCCCCGGAACTTTCGACGGCAAGGGCAACGATGTAATCCGATTGATTGGCTACGATCAAAACCCACCAGACATTGCACACATTACCCATGTAGGTCAAAGCAATTTCGTGGTTTATGGCTACAGCAATGACGGGCGCGATCTCTTGGTGAACGACATCGGCAATTATGATGGTGAGGTGATACTTTCTCCCAGCACGTTTTTGATGGTCGTTAAGGCCGATGGTAAATGGACCATCGAGGTCAAGACCAAATAGGGCAACGTTCGCACATAGGCCCGCACCCAACACGGCGTGCAGCCGACACCTTCGGCCAGCTGCCAAAGTTGAGCATCAGTTTTGACCATTGGCAATCGGTGAGGCGCCTGGCGGACACACCGCACTGCGCACACACAGTGGGTGCAAGTGTGGCCTGGCACGCGGCTTATCTCGATTGCGTTGGGTAACGATCAGGTTTGAGCAGTTCGGCGTTCCGAAATCACGCTTCGGAACGCCGTCTTGTTTGCGCTGCGTTTCATTTTTCTGATTGACTTTCGCCCCCACTTTATCGCATAATGGCCTCAGCCAGGCCCCATCGTTCCACTCACTGAATTTTCGATAGCCGTTCCAGTGCTCACTGGCACAGCGCCAGCGAACGACGCTGCCCCAGTCAGTGGGCAATTCGCGACTGTGACTAAAGTTCGGCGGCCTGAAAAAGGGAGATCAACATGACTGAGCATACGTTGATGAAATTGTTTGAGCACAACACCTGGGCGAATCTGCGCATCGTCGAGGCGTGCTCTGCGCTGAGTGACGCGCAACTCGACGCCGAACCGCATTCGGCTACGAAGGGCAGCATTCGCAGCACCTTGCAGCATCTGGTGACCGCGCAGCGCGGTTACCTGGCTTTGCTGACGCTGCCGCTGGCCGAGCGGCCCACCGCGCCGATCGCGTTTGCCGAGTTCGCGGAGTCCGTCCGTCTCAGCGGCGAAGGCCTAATCGCTGTCGCACGCGACGGCTCGCCGCAGCAGTTCCAGACCAAGTTGCAAACCAAAGACGGCTACTTTGTCGAGCCATGGGTCATCATGCTGCAAGTCATCAACCACGCCACGGAACATCGCGAGCAGATCAAGAGCATGCTCAGCGCGCTAGGCATCACGCCGCCCGACATGGATGGTTGGGACTACGGCGACGCGACCGGCGCACTCGTCCCGATCGCGGCATCGAGTTAACGTCACACTAAATGCAGTTTGGAAAGTCTCGTGGATTAATCATCACTCGACCGTCATGCCGCACGTCTTATGCCTTACCCGCCGCATTGTGGCGGAGACACGCTAGATGAGCGGGCCACTAACACTTCGCGGTGAATACGTCGAACTGCGCACACGCCGTGGGTACCAGTGTGGCCCGGCGAGCGGCTGATATCATCCACGATTATTAGGGGAGGCCCAATCGTGGGGCGTTTATTCTGCCAGGCATAGATGATTCAGCTATAAACAACGCCCTGGGTTTGAGGTTGCGGCCTTATCCTAAGGTGCAGTAAAATCTCATAAAGAAAGGTAGGAAAAGCGAGGTCCATGTCATTTCAAGCCTATTTAGATAAAGTTGAAGAAATCACGGGCAAAGCGCCTAAAGAGTTCGTTGTTGAAGCAAAGAAAAAGAACTTGACCGCGCATAAAGAGATTATCGAATGGCTTAAGGCGGATTATGGCTTAGGGACGGGTCATGCCAGAGCAATTGCTCATGTAATCTTGCATGGTCCAGAATTCACCGTGAAACAGACTACCGGCACTCATCGTGACACGTCTGGTACACTCAACTTGGAAGGAAAGAAAACCGCTAAAAAGAAAGTCACTAAAAAATAACCGGTTGCATAGCATAAGCCGTGTTTGTTGGCCTATTCACCGACAAACAAGATCTTCTTTAGGGCAAACTCGTTTGCATCTGAAATAGTCCAAATTGCTGGTAAACACTGGATAGGCGGTGGTAATACCTTTTTCGGCGAGCACGTATTATGCTACCCAAACGCGTCCATCAAAGTGTGCAACTGAACGACAACCGCTGGCGATTTGGAAGGCCCAATCACTTGGTTGGCGTCGGCTGATACCATCCCCAGCCTTTGGGGACGCCGGGGGCGTTAGGTAAATGCCATTGGATAAGTGCAATCATGATTCTCCCTAAAGACCGCGACCCCCGCTTCATCACTATTCGCCGCGGGGGGACGCTCACGGACTCCGACCATCGGCTGCTGGCGGTGTGGGCAGCCGCGTGCGCCGAGCACGTTCTCCCCCTCTTCGAGTCAGTGCAGCCCGCGGACCCGCGACCCCGGCAGGCGATTGAGCAGATTCGAGCCTGGGCGCGCGGCGAGATCAAGATGTCTCAAGCCCGCGCCGCGGGTGGTCATGCCATGGCTGCAGCCAGAGAATTGAGCGGAGCCGCTCGGTACGCCGCCTATGCCGCCGGTCAGGCGGCGGTGGTGGCGCATGTCGCCGCACACGAGCTCGGGGCTGCGGCCTATGCGATCAAGGCTGTGCGTGCGGCGGCGCTTGACGATCGGGTTGAAGAAGTAGGTCGGCGTGAGTGCGAATGGCAGCGTGCGCAACTTCCGAGCGAAATCCGGACTCTCGTGCTTGACGATCAAAAGTTGCGCAACGAAATCTGTTGGTTCGTATTTATTCAGGTTAGCTGAAGTCAATTGACCAAGCTGCTCCCGCTGGATTGCCAAATCCAGCGGAAAGTCAGCGGATTTGGCAATCCGCTGAGAGCAAATGTGTAAACCAATTCAGGTTACCTGGAATAATTGTTGACCTGTTCGATCAGATCATTCTTTTTGTCCGGCCTGGCGTGTAGGCGGGGCGTTGGGTGGATTTACAACAAGGCTACGGACATTTTAGCATCACAGGAAAAGGCCATGGGAACAGCGAACATGCAGGGGCAGATGTGGGGAGCACGTGCCAGAGATTGGGCGGATGTTCAAGAACGCGTTGCCATTCCACTGTATGCAGAAGTTTTGCGGAAAATGGGCATAGGCGCAGGGATGGCGGTCCTCGACATCGGTTGTGGATCAGGCATCTTTTGCGAAATGGCCGCCAAGCTCGGCGCAAAAGTCAGCGGGATAGACGCCGCTGAGACTCTGATCGCCATCGCCGGCGAGCGCGTGCCTGATGGCGATTTCCGGGTGGGCGAGATGGAAGTCTTGCCCTATGAGGACCGGGCTTTTGATGTCGTAACGGGTTTTAGTTCGTTCCAGTTCGCGGCCAATCCGGCCCATGCGGTGCGTGAAGCAAGCCGTATTTCGCGGACGGGTACAGTCGTGATCGGGGTGTTTGGTAAACCGGCAGACAGTGAATCAACAGTCTATATTGCAGCTATGGGGTCATTATTGCCCCCGCCACCGCCTAACGCCCCTGGCCCATTTGCGCTCTCGGCCGACGGCGCATTGGAAGACCTCGCACAGCAAGCCGGTCTGACGCCTCACCTCATCGAGACGGTGGCGTGTCCGTGGGAGTATCCAGACGAGTCGACCGCGCTGCGCGGTTTGCTGTCCGCAGGCCCAGCCATACGGGCCATTCAAGTCAAAGGGGAGGATGTGGTTCGAGACGCCATCTTGAGCGCACTCGCGCCATTCAAAACCCGTTCAGGCGGATATCATCTGAGTAATAGTTTCCGCTATATGATTGCCACCGCGCAATAGTCTAGGATTCGGGTTGGTGTGAAACGATAGTGCAACGCCCACCCCGATCCAGTGTGTAGCCGATGTTGCCCAGCTGCCGAAGTTAGCGTCGGTTTTACTGATTGTCGATCAGCGCTGGCGGCGAGTTAGGTGAACGAGCCATCGCTACTTGGCGGCGAATAGACCTGGCGGGCGACTGAAGACATCCCCGCATTGAGGGGACGCTAAGAAGTTAGACCAAGGAAATATCGAGAGGAGAGTATGATGAGCAATAAACAGGTGGTACCTGAGACGAGAGGTGTAACGGTGAAGTTACTGGCAACGGTTGACCTTGGCCTTGAGATCGAAGGCATGGCCGGGCGTCAATTTCGAATGCGCATGGTGACCATCGAGCCGGGGGGCGTCTTCGGCCCGCTTCACGACCATAAAGACCGACCAGGCATCGTCTACATCTTGCAAGGAACGATCACTGATTATCGAGATGGTGTCGCTACCGACTATGGACCGGGAGTGGGCTGGCCTGAAGATAGAAACACCCTACACTGGCTTGAAAACAAAGGCACGATTCCGGCGGTGGAGATCTCGGTCGATATAGTCAGACAAGAGTAATCTCAGTCCCGTCCGTGATGGAAGAAACCTGAGGTTGTCCGGAACAAGGACTCAAAAGCCTGAGCCTCAACGGTGCGCAGCCGCCCAGCGGCCAAGGTGGGGCGCTAGTTTCGACGGGTGTTGATCGAGTCGGCGACGAGCTAGGCGAGGGGGCTGCCAATCGTTGGGCGGCCCAACTGGTTCATTCCTGACAAGGTATGGTGTATCAGCATGCAAAGCGATGCCTCAGATGTCGACACTTATATCCAGCAGGCACCCGCTGAACGACGCGAAGCACTGTCGAAACTTCGAGATCTGTGCCGCGCGGTACTCACCGGCTTTGAAGAAAGCATGGTCTATGGCGGGCCTTGCTATTCGCGACGCGGCGTAGTCGAAGTTGGTTTTGCCAGTCAACGGCATTTCATTGGGCTGTATATCCTCCGCCAAGATGCCCTGGCCTCCCAGCGGGCGGCCTTGACGGGCTTGAGTGTGGGCAAAGGCGTTATTCGTTATCCTCAGCCTGAGAAGATCGATTATGCGGTGGTTCGAAAGATGCTCGTCGCGACACGCCGCTCGAAGGGGCCGGTGTGTTGATATCAGGACTACCCAGCCGTCCAACCCAGCGTGCTGCCTTTGACAGCTATCCAATCGACCCGTCAGACACCCGACCTGACGGGTCGTTGTTTTGCCCGGCGCTGAGTCTGCCAGCCATGACCTCAGTCATGGTTTTCCTAGTCCATAGGTCATGTTTGCACCGCATTAAGCAGATGACGCACCGCACTTAACGTGGAACCAACTTGGCAGTATGATTACGCCGGATTTGAACGAACAGGAGCGGCATAAGATGAAGAAGAAGCGAATCTTGATCAGCCTGGGGATTGTGGTGGTGATCGTCGTCGCGGGCGTGATCATCATCGGCAATGCGCAGCGCAGTGCGGCGCAGGCCTCAACGGCCAATACGCAATTGGGGCGTGTGACGCGCGCCACGCTGCTACAAACGGTCGATTCGTCCGGCAGCGCCAGCCCTCTTAACACCTTGAGCGTGGGCTTTGGCACGGCGGGCACCGTGACCAAGGTCAACGTGAAGGTGGGCGATAAGGTCAAAGCGGGCGACGTGCTGGCCGAGTTGGACACACGCGATCTGCAACTGCAAATCGCCCAGCAAGAGCAGGCCTTTCTGTCGCAGCAGGCCGCGTACAGCCTGACCGTGCAGCCCGATCCCAACGCAGTCAAATCGGCGCAGATCGCGCTGGACAACGCGGCGGCGGCTTACAAACTGGCTCAACAAAAATACGCCGTCAACAGCACCGATCAAGTGGCGCTGAGCTGCGACAACCTCGACAATGCGAAACAAGCTTATGACGATGCCGTGACCGCCTACAATGCTTACATCTCCAACTGGCGCGTGATCGTCAATGGCACGTATGAAGTTTCGCCGCAGAAAGCCAACCTCGATCGCGCCAAAGCTGCCTACGATCAAGCCTTGACCAACTGCGATCTGACCAAGAGCAGCGTCAACGACAACGGCGTCAAATCGGCGTGGGTGCAGGTTCAGCAGGCCAAGCAGAGCCTCGATCAGCTGATCAACCCTTCGGAGCGAACGATTGCGACGGCCAAACTGCAACTCGATCAGGCTCAGACTGCGCTCGATCAAGCCCGGAATCAACTGGACGATGCCCGCATCGTCGCGCCGTTTGACGGTACGGTGACGCAGGTCAACGTCGTCGTAGGCGGGCCGGGCAGCGCCTCCACCACGATCGGGTTGTCCGACCTCAGCCAGTATCACGTCGATGTGCTGGTGGACGAGACCGAGATCAGTCAAGTCAAAGTGGGGCAGAAAGCCGAACTCACGTTTGATGCGCTGCCTAACGTCAAGGCAACCGGCACGGTGATGCGTATCAATCCGGCGGGGACGATCAGCCAGGGCGTGGTGAATTACAACGTGCGCGTCGATCTTGATCCTCTGCAAGCGGCGCTGCGCGTCGATATGACGTCTAACGTGCGCATCATCATCGATACGCACACCAACGTGCTGGCCGTGCCGGGCGGCGCCATCCGATCGGATACCAAGACCGGCGGTTACTTTGTCAACGTAGTGGACGCTACCGGTGAAGCACAGCGCGTCGATGTGACGACGGGCTTTACGGACGGCGATCTGACTGAAGTGTCCGGCAACTTACAACAAGGCCAGCAGGTTTTCATTAGCGAACCGCCAACTCGCCAGCAGCAGGGAGGCTTTGGCCTGTTTGGTGGTATCGGGCGAGCTGTTCGGTAAGGGGTTTATCATGAAGAAGAAACGCATTTGGATCATTGTAGGTATTGTCGTCGTATTAGTGGCGGCGGGTGGCGTCTTTCTCGCTACACGGCCGGCGGCCAGCGGCCAAGCCGATCGGTTTGCGGCGCTGCTGGCAACCGCGCAGAAAGCGACCGTGGTGCGTACCACGTTGGCCAATTCGGTCGATTCGACCGGCAGCCTCAGCCCGGAAACGACCGTGCAGTTGTCGTTCGGCGCAGCAGGCACGGTGAAAGACGTTAACGTCGCAGTGGGCGATCACGTCAAGCAGGGCGATGTACTGGCTGCGCTAGACACCACTGATCTGGAATTGAAAGTGAAACAGGCCGAGCAGTCGTATCAAGTGCAGCAGTTGACGTACAGCAATACGGTGCAGGCCGATCCGGCCGACATCGCGGTGGCGCAGGCGAGCTACGACAATGCGCTGGCGGCGTTAGCGGCGGCCCAAACCGACTTCAACAACCTCGCGGCCAAACAATCGGTGCAGTGTTCGCAACTGACCACGGCGCAGATGAACCTCGATCGGGCGCAGACGGCGTACGATCGGGTGGCGAACGATCATCAAGCTAAGCAGTATCTAGTGCCGGGTGGCCGCTTCTATTCGCTCGTCACCGCGCTTCAAAACGCGCAGGACGCTTACGATCAAGCCGTGTCGAATTGCAATATCGCCAAATTAAACCTCAACGACAGTGCGCTGCGATCGGCGCGGGCGCAGGTGCAAAGCGCCAAGAGTTCACTGGATGATCTGGTTTCGCCGCGCACCGAGAAGCAGATTCAGGCGAAAGCCCAACTAGAGCAGTCGCGCCTGGCACTGGAGCAAGCCAAAAACAACTTGGCTGATGCCAACATCGTTGCGCCGTTTGACGGCGTCGTCACGGTGGTGAATGTCACGGCGGGCGGCAACAGCGGCTCAAGCGCGGCGATCACCCTGGCCGATGTCAGCCGCTTGCACGTCGATGTGCTGGTTGACGAGACTCAAATTGCCGCAGTGCAGGTCGGTCAGCAAGTCGATCTGACATTGGACGCGATGTCTGGCATCACGCTAACGGGGCAGGTCGCTAACATCGATCTGACCGGTACGGTAAGTCAGGGCGTGGTGAACTATAAAGTGCGCGTCAACCTCAACCCGACCGATACACCGGTGCTGATCGATATGACGGCGAATGCATCGATTCTCGGCGAGCGACATGAGAACGTGTTGGCGGTGCCTTCCACGGCAGTTCGCACGGGCGGCTTTGGCGCGTTCGGTGGACAAACCGGTCAGAACGGTCAGACTGGTCAATTTGGGCAGCGCGGCCAGAACGGTAATCAGACCGGTCAGACGACCGGTCAGGGCGGCCAACAAGCAGCGGGTGGGCAACAGACCAACGGGCAAACAGGTGCAAACGGGCAAGGTAATGCTAATCGGCAGCGGATTCAGGGCAGTTTTGTGTTGGTGATTTCGAACGGCCAGATTCGGCCTGTTCAAGTGACGACGGGCTTGACGGCGGGCGATCTCACCGAAGTCAGCGGTGATCTGCAAGAGGGTGAAGAAGTCCTGGCGGGTGAGCTGACCGGAGCGAACGGCACACGTCAAAACGGCGCGTTCTTTGGCGGGCCGGGTGGTGGCTTCGGCGGACCGGGCGCGGGTGGGCCGCCGCCGTTCTAGACCTGATAACTGACAACTGACTGCTGACTGCTTTATAAGGTGAATTATGATCGAAATTGAGAACATCACCAAAGTGTATCAAATGGGCGAGACTGAAGTGCGCGCGTTGGACGGCGTCTCGCTGAAGATTGAAGACGGCGAATGGGCCGCGATTACAGGCCCATCGGGTTCGGGTAAGAGTACGCTGATGGCGATTCTGGGCTGTCTCGATTCGCCGACGAGCGGTTCGTACAAACTCGATGGCATCGATGTGGCGAAGATGCGCGACGATCAACTCGCCGCGGTTCGCAACAAGAAGATCGGCTTTGTGTTCCAGCAGTTCAACTTGCTGGCACGCACCAGTGCCTTGGAGAATGTGGAATTGCCGCTGTTGTATTCGAGCGTGAATCATCGACGCGAGAAGGCGAAAGCGGCACTGGAAGCCGTGGGTCTGGCCGATCGCATGCAGCACCGCCCTAACGAACTATCGGGCGGGCAGCAGCAGCGTGTGGCGATCGCGCGGGCACTGGTCACTGAACCCTCGATCCTGCTGGCCGACGAACCGACGGGCAACCTCGATTCCAAGACCGGCGCGGAGATCATGAAGTTGTTCGGTGAACTGCACGGTCAGCGCGGCATTACGGTCATTTTTGTGACGCACGATCCCGGCATTGCGGCCAATGCGCATCGCGTGATTCACATTCGAGACGGGCAGATTGCGTGATTTACTTGTTACTCGGTGCTTGCCAGAAATGACTAACGAGTAACGAGTCGGTAAGAGGAGCAATAGACGATGCGACTCAACTTTTCTCAAAACGTGCGCAGTGCCTTGCGCGCACTGCTAGCCAACAAACTGCGCTCGGCGCTGACGATGCTGGGCATTGTCATCGGTGTGGGCGCGGTGGTGGCACTGTTGTCGATCGGGACGGGCGCGCAGGCCGCGATCACCAATCAGATCTCCGGCATCGGCGCGAACCTGATCACCATCTTCGCTGGTTCCCGTAACAACTTTACGCCGGCTGGCGCAGGCGGCGGCGCGACTGCGCCATTGACGTACGAAGAAGCTTTGCAGCTGCGCGGCTTGCCGGGCGTAGCCGCGGTGGCACCGCAGGTCCAATCGCGTCAGATCATGAAGTATCAGAGCAAGCAAACCAACGCCCAGGTGGTGGGCGTGGTGCCCGATTATGCCATCGCGCATCCCGATCAACTCGATCACGGGCGCTTCATCTCACAGAGTGATCTCACCAGCAAATCACGTGTCGTGGTCGTCGGCTCGCAAATCGTCACCGATCTGTTTGGCGGTCTCGATCCGGTGGGCAAGTCGCTAAAGATCAACGGCATTTTGTTTCAAGTCGTGGGTGTGATGAAGTCGCAAGGCTCAGGTGGCTTTGGCTTTAGCCGCGATTCGACCACCTATGTCCCGCTGACAACGGCGTTTGCGCGCTTGTCGCGAACGCGCGTGGGCGGTGAACAGACGGTCTCGACGATCGAAGTATCAGCCTCTAATTCCGACAGCATCGAAACGGCCAAGACCGCCCTGACCGATAAACTCCGCTCGCTGCACAAGATCAAACTCGGCGCGACCGATGATTTTACGGTGTCGTCGCAAGCCGATATTCTCTCGGCGGCGACCCAGATTACGGGTGTGTTGACGGTCTTTCTAGGGGCGATCGCGGGTATTTCGTTGGTGGTGGGCGGCATCGGCGTGATGAACATCATGCTGGTGTCGGTGACCGAACGGACGAAAGAGATCGGCTTGCGCAAAGCGGTGGGGGCGCGGCGACGCGATATTCTTTATCAGTTCCTGACGGAGACGATAACGCTCTCGGTGTTAGGCGGCGTGATCGGCATCCTGATGGGCGCGGGCATCTCGGCGTTGGTCAGCGCCAGCGGCTTGATCACGACCAAGGTGTCGATTGAATCAGTCGTGTTGGCCTTTACCTTCTCAGCGGCCGTAGGTATTTTCTTCGGGATTTACCCGGCCAATCGGGCGGCGGGTCTGAAGCCGATCGAGGCGTTACGGTACGAATAGCCGATCGGTTGGCGAAGGTCGCTAGATCGATCGAGCAAGTGGGGACTGATTACAGTCAGAAGGATAAACGCAAGCAGTAAAACGAAGCGAACGGCATCACTCTTATTTTGCGGTTTGATCTACGGGCAGACAGGCAGCTGGCAGGCACCTGGCCCACAGACTGGCCTCTGACTCAGTAGATCACAGCTTGCCGAGTCAGCATTCCAAGCGCGCTCGAGACGACACCTGGGCATGACTCACTCCGACAGACTTGCGATCTACTGAGTGCTTGGGAGAATACCATGAAACCGCAAAAGCTGGTAGCAGTCGTGTCGAAGTTGATGTTTGTTGCGATGTTAACGGTGGCTATGATGGGGACGTCGGTGGTACAAGCTGCCGCGCTGCCCAATCAGATTTCGGTGCAGAGCCAGGATGTGCATAACGGCATCCTGACGATCGATGCGGTGACAGCCGCGCAGGCGGGGTGGGTTGTGATCTATAAGAATCCCAACTTTACGGATGCAGAGATCATCGGCTACGCGCCGGTGCAAAAGGGCGTGAATAACGATGTAAAAGTAACGCTCAATACGGCGCGTCTCAAGCTCGATGATCAAATCTACACCCTATGGGCGCGTTTGCACGTCGACAACGAAGTGACGGGGCTGTTTGAATGGGGCTTGCACGGCCTGCCGTACAACGATGGGCCGGTGGTGCAGGACGGTCAACAGGTCATCGCGGCGTTTAGCACCGAGCCGGCCGCACCGGCAGCCAGTGCGGCGCCCGCCACGACGACGGGGGGCACGAAGACCGTCGCGGCGACCGCCAATGAAATCAAGATCAATGGCATCCAGGACCTGAATACCGGCGTGATCGAAATCGGCACAGTGACCGCGTTGCAGGACGGTTGGATTGTGATCTACAAGAATTCCAACCTGACGTCCGGTGAGATCGTTGGCTACGCGCCGGTGTACAAAGGCGTCAACACCAACGTGAAGGTGACGATCAGCACCAGGCGCTTGCCCGAAGATCAGATCACGTTGTGGGCGCAACTGCACGCCGATAACGGTGTGCCAGGTCTCTTTGAATGGGGGCTGCGCGGTCTGCCCTACGACGATGCGCCGCTGACACAAAATGGCCAGCCGGTCACGCTGGCTTTCGGCATTACCGGGTTGTAGATAAGTCGTGTGGTTCGCAACTTGGCGACCTACATCGATTGATGACAAGTTAACGAGATAACAACTGGAGCAGTTAGATAACTAAACTTGGCTAGTTTGTGAGTCAGGTGCCTGCCAACTCAGGGGTGTCACGTACAGCCACTAATGGTAAGTGAGTGCAGAAATCAACTGAACGTCAGCATCAATCAAGTGAGGAGAAACCATGGAACAAAAGACAGCCGATAATCAACCCGCCCCAAAAGCGAAACGCACCAACTGGAAAGTGGTGAGCGTCGTCGCGGTGGTGGTGGGGGCTTTAGTATTTGGCGGGGGCCTCGTAACGTCCAATATCTTGGCTCAGTCTAGGCGCGGCCCTGGGGGCTTCCGACCCGAGTTTCAGATTCAAGCCGCCAAAGAATTGCCAACCGAGGTGGCCACACTGCGGGGCATCTTGGTTCAGAAGAATGGCAACACGTTATCCGTTGGGCAACGAAACGGCGGTGGCTTCGGCGGCGGTAACGGTGGAGGGGGCAATAACGCGAATACCAACTTGATCGACGTAGTGATCGATGCGAATACAACGCTGTATCACGACACGACCCAATTCAACTTCAATGGTCAGCAGCCACCCAGTGGGACGATTCAGCAAACGGTGGAGCCGGGAACGATTGATGCTATCAGCACCAATAGTCGGATTACGGTATGGGGCACGCAGTCCGGCAACCAGATCGCCGCGAAGGTGGTGGTGTATAGCGATCCGCAAACGTTTAGGCAGCCGCAGTAACGGGTAACGAGGGGACTATCATGAAGAATGTGTTGCTAGGAATCTTAATCGGTTTGATTGTCGGCGGTATTGCGATCCAGTTTATTCCATACGGGCACGATCATACCAATCCCACCACGACCTCGACTGAGCCACAGTGGGATAGCCCGCAAACCCGGGATTTGGCAGTGCGTGCGTGCTTTGATTGTCACAGCAATCAAACGACGTGGCCGTGGTATTCCAATGTGGCGCCGATCTCGTGGCTGATTCAACACGATGTGCAGCAAGGCCGCTCGCAATTGAATTTTTCACAGTGGGGTAATGCGGGCCGAGGGGGTGAAGAGGCCGTCCAGCAGATTGAGCGCGGCTCGATGCCGCAATGGTATTACGTCATACTTCACCCGTCGGCCGGTTTATCTACCGCGGAGAAGCAACAATTGATTCAGGGTCTGACAGCCACGTTAGGTTCAAGGTAGATCGGGCTCAAGCTCTGCATGGTATGATCAACACAAAGCCAGATCACAAAGAAGGGAACTTCGAAATAACATGGGGCGGTTAGAAAATAAGGTAGCAGTCGTTACTGGCGGGACGCGCGGCCTGGGTTTGGCGATTGCACAGGCGTACGCCCGCGAAGGCGCGGCGGTTTTCATCGCGTCTCGATCGTCGTCGTCGGTCGACAAAGCGATCGGGTTGTTGAAGGTCGCGGGTGCGCGGGTCGACGGACTCGCTGGTGATGTCGGCGAACTGGCCGATGTGCAAGCCATCGCCGCTCGCGCGCTGCAAACGTTTGGGCACTTCGATATCTGGATCAACAATGCCGGTCTGGGTGCGCCGTATGGCCCCAGTGCCGATGTACCGATGCCGCGTTTTGAACAGGTGTTGAAGACCAATATCTGGGGCAACTACTATGGCTCGGTTGTAGCCCTCAAGCACTTTATGCCGCGCGGCAGCGGGAAGTTGATCAACGTATTGGGACGCGGCGACCGGCAGCCGGTACCGTTGCAAAATGCGTACGCGTCCAGTAAAGCGTGGCTGCGTAACTTCACCGTCTCACTGGCGAAAGAGTACAAAACGAGCGGCGTAGGCGTTTTCGCTTTCAATCCCGGTTTGGTGCTGACGGATATGTTGTCGCAAGTGGAAGCCGTCGATGGTTACGCGGAACGTTTGCGGCCACTGGAGACGGTGTCACGCATGTGGGGCAATCCGCCGGAAGTGCCCGCCGAAAAAGCGGTCTGGTTGGCCAGCGCCGCGACCGATGGCAAGACCGGGCTGGAGATTAATGTGCTCAGTCCGCAGGTGATTGTGCGCGGGCTGTTGCGCGAGTTGAAGTTACGCGTGACCCGGCAAGTACCGCCCGCGAGTCTGCAAGTGAGCGTCGTGCCATCGGCCTTAAGCGTGCGAATCGATGAATAGCCGTTAAGGGCAGCAGGCTACTTATGAGCCGTTTCATCTCGCCGATCAATACACTCTTGCCGCAAGCGACTGCGCAGCGTTTGTTGCGCATCATGTTGTCGATTGCGCTGATACCGGCGTTAATCGGGACACTCTCGCTCCTGACGACGTTGGGCGTGGAATTTGCGGCGATGATGGTGCTGATCATGTGGCCGATCGGCGTGGCATGGTTGTTTGTCGTACTGCCCGGGCTTGAATCGCGTTTGGGTGTGCGTTATCTGCCGATCGCGCTGACCTTGACGATTGTGGCGCAGACATTGGAGAGTTCGCTGGTCTCGTTCGTCAATTCGCCGTTTGAACCACGCGCCAGGGCGTTTGCGCCGGCACGGCTGGCACCGATGTTCGACATGCGATTGGTTGAGCCGCTCTTCTTGCTGCTCGTCGCCGTCGTGATCGCGGCGTGGACCTACGGTCGGCGCGGCGCGTGGTTGGCCGCAGGCCTATCGGGCATCTTGATGATCATCGGCAGCATCGTCGAAGATGTGTTCTCCGTTTCGCCTCGACCAGGCGGCCTGCTGCTCTTTGGCGTGATCTCGCCGTGGTCGATTGTGGCGGTGATCGCCCTGCGGTTGCCATTGCTGCTGGTGGCCGGTTACATCGTCGGCACGTTGGCCGAACAGGAGCGCAAGCAGACGGCGGCGCTGAGTGTGGCTAACGTCAAACTGCGTGAACAGGCCGCTACAGCCGAACAACTCGCGACGGCGCGTGAGCGTAATCGGTTGGCGCGCGATCTGCACGATACGCTGGCTCACTCGCTGGCGGGTCTCGTCGTGCAGTTGCAAGCGATCGACACTTTGCTGAAGGCCGAGCCCGATCAAGCGCGGGCTGAACTTGCCAAAGCGCGGCAGTTAGCTCAAACAGGTTTGCAAGAAGCGCGGCACGCGATTCAGGATTTGCGCGTCAACCCGATCGATGATCTTGGTTTGGCGCGCGCCTTGGAACGCGCAGCGATCGATTTTGGCGAGCGGGCCAACGTTGAAGTCGAGTTGCACGTAAGTGAACCGAAAGCTCCGTTGTCGAACGAAGTGGCCGCGCAAGTGTTGCGCATCGCACAAGAGGCGTTCAACAACATTGAGCGGCACGCCGACGCGCAACGTGTGTCAGTGGCGTTGGGCCAGGACAACGGTTGTTTATCATTGCGCATGGCCGATGATGGTCGTGGCTTCGCCGATGCCGATGTTAGCGGTGATCGCTTTGGCCTCACCGGCATGCGCGAACGCGCCGAGATGATCGGCGGGAAGCTGCAGGTCAACAGCGCCATCGGGCAGGGCACGGTAATTCAATTGACAATGAACACTGTGCAATGAACAATGAAGAATGACCTATGACAAAAATCCGCGTACTACTGGCTGACGATCAGGATATTATCCGCACCGGGTTAACAATCATTCTCAATCATCAATCTGATATTGAGGTGGTCGGCCAGGCAGCCGACGGTCAGGAGGCGGTCGAGTTGGCCAAGCAGCTCAAGCCCGATGTGATTTTGATGGACATCAAGATGCCGCACCTGAACGGCATCCAAGCCACGCGGCAGATCGTGTCGGTATTGCCCAAAACGCAGATCATCATCCTCACGACCTACGACACCGACGATTGGGTGTTTGACGGCATCCGCGCGGGCGCGATCGGTTATTTGCTGAAGGATGCCTCCGGCGACAATCTGGCCGACGCGGTGCGCGGCGCGCTGCGCGGCGAATCGCAGATCGATCCGACGGTGGCGCGCAAGGTTCTGCGCGAGTTCCAGCAACTCACTCAACATCGCTCGCCTGCACCGCAGCCGCCGGTCGACGAGGAACCGCTGGAACAGCTAACCGATCGGGAAGAGGAAGTGCTGAAGTTAGTCGCAGCCGGTTTAGCCAACAAAGAAATCGCGCAGCAATTGTCGCTGAGCGAAGGTACCGTCAAAAACCACATCAGCGCGATCCTGGCGAAACTTCATGCCAATGATCGCACGCAGGCCGTCCTCACGGCGTTGAAACGCGGGCTGGTCGATCTCAAGTAAAGGACATCTTCATGCGAATTGTCATCATCGCGACGGGCAGTCGCGGCGACGTTGAACCTTATCTCGCGCTCGGCAAAGGCTTGCACGCAGCGGGGCATGTCGTGCGGCTGGTCAGCCATGAAAACTCGGCCGCGTTGGTCAAAGCCCACGGCGTAGAATTCTGGCCCATCGAAGGCAATGCGCAGGATGTGGCGCAAAGTGCGGAGATGCGCGAACTGCTGGAAAAAGGTAACTTCCTCGCCATCATGTCGAAAATGGGGCAAGACGCAAAAGAGAACGCGCTCGCTTTTGCGAAGGGCGGTTTGGCGGCCAGTGCGGGCATGGACATGATCATCGCCGGATTGGGTGGCATGTTCATCGGCGTGGCACTGGCTGAGAAGCTAGGCCTGCAGTTCATGCAGGCGCACTACATTCCCTTTAGTCCCACCCGCGCCTATCCTAGCGCGCTGTTTCCCAAACTACCGTTTGTTAACGGCTCGTTGAATCGAGTGTCTTATCGGTTGACCGAACAGATCATGTGGCAAGGGTTTCGATCGGCTGATTCGGTGGCGCGTCAGCAAGTATTGGGCGTGTCCAAAGCGTCATTCTGGGGACCTTACAGCAGCGAGCGTTTCAAGCAGAATCCCATTCTTTATGGCTACAGCCCAGCGGTGATTCCACCGCCCGCTGACTGGGACGGACAGCGGCACGTCACCGGTTATTGGTTCCTTGATCCGGTGGACGATTGGACTCCGCCCGCGGATTTAATGGCGTTTCTGCAAGCTGGTTCGCCGCCGATTTTCGTCGGGTTCGGCAGCATGAGCACGCGCAATCCCGAAGCGTTGACCCGCCAGATTGTGCAAGCGTTGGCTCAAACGCGTCAACGCGCGATTTTGCTTTCGGGTTGGGGGGGCCTGGGCTCGATCGATTTACCGGACACGATCTTCAAGCTAGAGTCTGCGCCGTTCGCGTGGCTGTTTCCACGCATGGCCGCGGTGGTGCATCACGGTGGCGCGGGCACAACGTCGGCCGGTTTGCGGGCCGGCGTGCCTTCAATCATCGTGCCGTTCTTTGCCGATCAGCCTTTCTGGGGGCAGCGCGTGGCGGATTTGGGTGTGGGGCCACGGCCAATTCTGCGCAAGCACTTAACAGCCGATCGGCTGGCGCAGGCGATTCAGATCGCTGTGTCCGATCAAGCCATGCGGCAACGCGCCGCCAATTTGGGGGCTAAAATTCGCGCCGAAGATGGCATCGCCCGTGCAGTTGAAGTGGTGGCGCAAATCGAACGCCGCGGCTAACGGCGGACTGTCCTCCGCCTCGAACTTTAGTCTTTCATATGCGCTGCTGATTGGGTCATTCCGAGCGGAACGAAGAATCTTTGCTACTGTCGGAGAGACACCTCGCTGCACTCGGGGTGACACGTGTGGTCAGGCCGCGGTTGTTAGAAATTCTTCAAACAAACTGCGAATCTCTTCTGCGCCGAACTCCAACGTCGCGTCGCCAACTACGAATTCGGACTTGCAGTAGCCGGGGATCTGACTCGGCATGAAGCCGCGTAACAGGCAGATCTTCTGCTCGCGCATGATGCTTGCGGCTGCTTCCTCAAGTCGATCTTTGTCACCGCGAAAGAACAGGTGCATCATGTTTGTTTGCGGCGGATTGGGCATGATCACGACCTGCGGAAAACCTGCCAATATCCCGGCGATTTCGCGCGCTTTGGTACAATACTGCGGAATCCGTTCGAGCCGCGTGTCGAGGCCGCGTTGGGCTGAGAGGATCATCGGGTACAGCTGAACCAAGTTGCCGCCGTGTCGCCGCTGCCATAAGCGCGCTTCGTTGATGACATCCTGCGGGCCAAGCAGCATCGCGCCCGCAATGCCGCCGAGGATTTTGTAGAAGGACACATAGACCGTGTCGAACGGCGCGGCAATTTCAGCGTAACTGCGCTGATAGAATGGCTGGCATTCCCATAGACGCGCGCCGTCCATATGCAAAGCGATATTGTGTTCGCGCGCCCACGTCGTGATGGCAAGGAGTTCATCCCAACTGGGCAGTTGTCCACCGATCTCGCGCTGCGGCAGTTCGAGGAGCAGGGCGGCCAGCGGATCGCGGACTTGTTGCAGATCGTCCAGCGTCATCAACTGATAGGGCGAACCGACGAGCACACCGTGCAAGCCGTGCAGCAATTCATAGCCCTTTTGTTCGTGAATTTCGAGATGGCAGGTCGGATGAAAAGCGACGTGCTTGGAACCGCGCCGATCAGACCGGATGCGCAGCGCGATCTGTTGGGCCATTGTACCGCTGGGCATGAAGACGCCCGCTTCTTTGCCCAGTAATTCGGCAACTCGCTGCTCGAAGCCCGTGATCAGTTCGCCACCGCCGTACAGATCGGGTTGAAGGTCGGGCGGGGTGAGCGCGGCGAGTTGAGTGAAGACGGCGTGTGGCGTGGATTGGGCGCGACCATGACCGAAAAGAAGGCGCGTGCATTGATCGATTAGGCGGAGCCATTCGTCTCTGTTCATGGGATTAACCTGTTTTTAGGGTGGAGGGCATTATAGCATTGGCGCAAAAATTCATGCTTGCCACACCGCTGGAAGGGTGTTATAATCCCGACCCGCGCTCAGGTCTGAGCGCTTCATTTTGCACTGTAGGGGATGTTACGATGAACGTACTCGATACTTTGACGCCGAAGAAAACCGATCGGCCGCGTTTGGCCCCCGGCGACACCGTCCGTGTGCACTCGATGATCGTCGAAGGCGATCGTGAGCGCGTGCAGATTTTCCAGGGCACCGTCATCCGCATTCGCGGGGGCGGCTCGCATGCCAACTTCACCGTGCGCCGCATCGCTTCGCACGGCGTGGGCGTAGAACGCACCTTCTTGCTGCACTCGCCGCGCCTCGAGAAGATCGAAGTGATGCGCAGTTCCAAGACGCGCCGCGCGCAGTTGTACTATCTGCGCGATCTGCAAGGCAAGGCCGCGCGCTTGAAGGAACGCTCGACCGTCGCGACTGAAGAATAATTCGATTGAAGTGACCGGAGCGTAGGTGAACCCGCCTACGCTCTTTTTCGTTTTAGATTGATAAAATAGTTGGCGATTGTCGGGCTTATTGGAGTAAGATCATGAATCGTGATGTGATAAAGCGAATTCAATTTGATCCGGCTTTGATCGAAGGTGCGCACAATGCGACTGCGGTGTGTTTACGCCTGCAAGCCGCTGAGCCAGTGGTCATCATCGCGGATCAGGACGGGTTGGAGATCGCAGCGGCGCTGGTCGATCAGGTCGAGCGGATCGGCGCGCCGTATCGCGTGTTTGTACTGGAAGAACTCGCACCACGTCCGTTGGCGCATATGCCCGCCGCCGTGCTGGCTGATCTGGAGAATTCGCAGGTCAGCATCTTTGCGGCGCAAGCACAGCGCGGCGAACTACGTTCCCGCATGGAGATGATGGAAGTCGTCAATCGCCGGAAACTACGTCATGGCCACATGGTCAACATCACCAAACAGATCATGCTGCAAGGTATGAAGGCCGACTTCCTGCACATCGATCGCTTAAGTCAGTACGTGATCGAGAAGGCACGGCAGGCGCGCACGATACGAGTGACATCGCGCGGCGGTACAGACATGATCGGTCGCTTTGTGCCGGAGTTGAAGTGGGTCAAAACCAGCGGCCTGATCACGCGCGATAAGTGGGGCAACCTGCCGGGCGGTGAAATCTTCACATCGCCCTTTTCGGTCGATGGTGTGTTTGTATGCGATGGTGTCGTGGGCGATTATCTATGCGCGAAGTATGGCGATCTGAAACGCACGCCGCTAACAATCGAGATCAAAGACGCCCGCATCGTCGATCTCAAATGTGACAATGCTGAACTGCTCAACGAATTTGCGGCCTACACCCGCACCGATGAGAATAGCAATCGTGTCGGTGAGTTTGCCATCGGTACGAATCTGGCGGTCCACGACATCATCGGCAACATTCTGCAGGATGAGAAGATTCCGGGCATTCACATTGCGTTTGGGCATCCGTATAACGAGCATACGGGTCAGTCGTGGAACTCGACGACGCACATTGATTGCGTAGGCCGCGACTTCGACATATTTCTCGACGACGAACTGATCATGCGTGATGGAAAGTTCTTAGTGGAAGTGAAATAGAGGCAGCGATGAATAAACGACCTTTGATTGGTATTACGGCCTTTGAAACGCGGTTCCCCAAGCCGCCGCACGCGCCGCTGTATGCGACCGGACAGCGTTACGTGCGCGCGATCGAAGACGCGGGCGGCTTGCCAGTGATTTTGTCGCCCGCGCTGACCAACGACACGCTGCATGCGATCTTCGAGCGGCTCGATGGCTTGTTACTGTCCGGCGGCGGCGATATTGATCCGAAGATCTACGGAGAAGATCCGCATCCGTCGATTTGGGGACTGGACATGAATCGCGATCGCGCGGAGTTGGCGATGGCGCGCTGGGCGGCCGAGACGGATACGCCGTTGTTGTGCATCTGCCGCGGTACGCAAGTTTTGAATGTGGCGCTGGGCGGCTCGCTGGTGCAGGACATCCCTTCGATGGTGAAGGATTCGCTGACACACATGTTCAGCGAAGAGGACACGCCGCGCGATAAGATCACGCATACCGTCACGGTTGAGCCTAATTCATGCTTGAATGGCTTGCTGCAATCCAATGTAGCCGATGTGAACTCGTGGCATCACCAATCGATCAAGCGCGTCGGGACCGATCTACGCGTGGTGGCCACCGCGCCCGATCAGGTAGTGGAAGCGATCGAAATTCCGGGCCATCGCTTTGCGTTAGGCGTGCAGTGGCATCCCGAATGGTTATACGATCGGCAGCCGGAAATGGCGCGATTGTTCACAGGCTTGATTGACGCCGCGTCAACGGAATAGCATCGCACTACAGATGTAAGTGATCGGAAGTTGGGTTTATAATTGCCTGGCTTCCGATTTTTGTTTTCACCCTTCATCTGTCAGTCAACCACTATGAGCGATAATCGACCCATTGGCATCTTCGATTCCGGCATCGGCGGCTTGAGCGTGTGGCGTGAGATCGCGCGGCAACTGCCGCACGAAGACACGCTGTATTTCGCTGATCAAATCCACATTCCTTACGGCCCGCGATCACTCACTCAAATTCGATCGTTCAGCGAAGCGATCACGCGCTTCTTGATCGAGCGCGGTGCCAAGCTGATTGTTGTGGCGTGCAATGCGGCCTCGGCCGCGGCGCTAAAACATCTGCGGGTCACTTTCCCGGACATTCCGTTTGTGGGCATGGAACCGGCCGTCAAGCCCGCCGCCGAACAGACTCACACTGGCGTTGTGGGAGTACTGGCGACCCCGGCTACATTTCAAGGCGAATTATTTGCCAGCGTGGTCGAGCGTTTTGCCAATGGCGTGCAGTTGGTGAAAGAAGTTTGCCCCGGCTTAGTTCAACAAATCGAGGCCGGGCGACTGAATACGCCCGATACGTTGGCCATGCTCGATCGGTTTTTGGCGCCGATCCGGGCGGGCGGAGCAGATACGATCGTGCTGGCGTGTACGCACTATCCGTTTGTCATTGACGCGATTCGATCGCTGTCGCCCGACGTCAACGTGATCGATCCCGCGCCTGCCATCGCACGGCAGGTCAATCGGGTGTTAACTGAACGCGGATTATGCGCTGATTCAACACGCAGCGGGCAAGCCGCGTTTGCATCCAGCGGTCCGCGTGAAGAGTATCAGCGCATTCTGAAGCTGCTGGTAAACGTGACGACCGAACCGCAGCGCGTGGAGTGGTTAGACGAGAGCCTTGTCGTCGAGCGATAATTGTTGTCTTGCAAAAATGAAGCGGCGTGTGTTAAACTGCCGACCACTTCGTTCGGGAGGAGATCAATCAGCATGGCAACTATCGATCGGGGACGTTTGAAGCAGCAGTTGGCGGTTGAGGATCAGCGGTTCGTCGCAACGCATCCACAATCACAGGCTTTATTTGAGCGCGCGAAGAAGTCGCTGCTGGCGGGCGTGCCGATGAGTTGGATGGTGAAGTGGGCGGGCTCGTTTCCGGTGTTTGTGACCGAAGGGCACGGCGCGCACTTTGCCGACGTCGACGGCAACCAGTATATCGATTTGTGTTTGGGCGACACGGGCGCGATGACGGGCCACGCGCCCGAACCGGTGCTGGAGGCGATCACGGCGCGGATGCGCAATGGCGTCACTTTCATGCTGCCTACCGAAGATTCGATTTGGGTCGGTGAGGAATTGGCGCGGCGTTTTGGCCTGCCGTATTGGCAAGTGGCGATGACGGCCACTGATGCGAATCGCTTTGTGCTACGCATCGCGCGCGCGATCACGAAGCGGCCCAAGGTGCTGGTCTTCAACTACTGCTATCACGGCACGGTCGATGAGACGTTCGCTACACTGCACGATGGCGTGGTCGGCCCGCGCCACGGCAACCTCGGCCCGCAAGTGGATCCGTCGGTCACGACCAAAGTGATCGAGTTCAACGACATCCCCGCATTAGAAGCTGCTCTCGCAGAAGGTGATGTGGCTTGCGTGCTGGCCGAACCGGCGATGACGAACATCGGTATCATTCATCCCGACGAAGGCTATCACGCAGCATTGCGCGAAATTACCCACAAAACAGGCACTTTGTTGATCATCGACGAGACCCACACGATTTGTACTGGCCCCGGCGGTTACACTAAAGCATATAACCTTGATCCCGATCTGTTCGTCATTGGCAAACCGATCGCGAGTGGTATCCCGGCGGCGGTGTACGGCATGTCGGAAACGGTGGCTGAGCGGGCGCGCACGCAGACCGAGTTGGAAGATATCGACACTAACGGTATCGGCGGGACGTTGTCGGGCAATGCGTTGGCGCTCGCCGCGATGCACGTGACGTTGGAAAAGGTGTTGACGCCCGAAGCCTTCGCGCGCATGATTCCGCTGGCCGAGCGTTTCGAGCGGGGTGTTGAAGAAGTAATTGAAGAATACGAACTCCCGTGGATTGTTAAGCGACTGGGTTGCCGCGCCGAGTATTGGTTCCGCCCGACGCCGCCGCGCAACGGTGGCGAGGCCGCCGCTGCCGTTGACTTCGATCTCGACCAGTACATGCACCTGTTCGCGCTGAATCGCGGCATTTTGATGACGCCGTTCCACAACATGGCGTTGATCTCGCCGTATACCAGTGCGGACGATATCGATCGGCACACACAAGTCTTCCGTGAAGCGGTCCAATCGCTAGTCGCTTGAAACAACCGATCGGCTGAATAGCTCGATCGAGAGCGCCGAGGCGAATTGCCTTGGCGCTTTTCGTTTTGGGCGAAATCGGCGTGTTGTTGATTTGAACCCGCTCCGTGGTATGATGGTAGGCATGCCGGTTAATATCATCCCAACCAAGATTCTCATCCCCCGGCGCACCAGTGGTGTCATCCGCCGCACTCGACTGGTTGATTTTCTTCACGAGAACCTCGAACGCAAACTGATGCTGGTCACGGCTCCGGCTGGTTACGGTAAGACTACGCTTCTGATCGATTTCGCTACGGACGTCGAACTGCCGGTTTGCTGGTACACCCTCGACGAGAATGATCGCGATCCGGCTGTGTTTTTGGCGCATTTGGTGGCTTCATTGCAGCAGAAGTTTCCTCAATTTGGCGCCCGTACGAATCCATTGATCGAGCATGGTGTCCCGGCGGCCCATGCCGCGGCGGCGGCTTTGGTGGCCGATATGGTCGCCGATGTGCCGGAATACTTCGTGCTGGTGTTGGACGATTGGCATTCGGTCAGCGACGAAGCGGCGATTAGCGATCTGCTCGATCACCTGTTGCGTTACTTGCCTGAGCACGCGCATCTGGTCGTGGCCGGGCGCACGTTGCTGCGCGGCCCGCTGGTCCGATTGGCGGCGCAAGGCGCGGTCGCCGGCATCGGTGCGGCCGATTTGCGATTTACCGCGGACGAAGTGCGCGAAGTCCTGGCCAGTCGCTTCAACTTGGACATCGATCATGACCAAGCAGTCCGACTGGCTGACGAGGCCGAAGGTTGGATCACGGCTATTCTGCTCTCGTCGCATGGCGCCTGGCAGAACTTGTTGGTTCACTTGCCGCGCACACGCGACTCGGCAGGGCCGGTCTACGAATACCTCGCCAGCGAAGTGTTTGATCGATTGGAACCTGCGCTGCAGGATTTTCTGCTGAGCGCGGCTGTGCCGCGTCAGTTCTCGACGGAATTGGTCAACACTTTGCGCGGCACGTCTGACGCCGAACGCTGGATCGAACAGATCGAGTTGCGTAATCTATTTTTGACGCGTGTGGATCTCGACGGGGAACCGTGGTATCGCTTCCATCCGTTGTTCCGCGAATTTTTACTGGCGCGCTTTAGCCGCACATCGCCCGATCGGTTTGCGCGTATGCAGCGGATAACTGGCGAGGCATTTGAAGCGCGGAATCAGCCTGAAGAGGCCGTTGAATACTTCCTGGCCGCCAATGCACTCGATCGTGCAGCGCAGTTGATGAACAGTCTAGCGCGGCAGATGTTCATCAGTGGGCGACGC
This sequence comes from Anaerolineae bacterium, assembly GCA_046328575.1. Taxonomy (GTDB): domain Bacteria; phylum Chloroflexota; class Anaerolineae; order Fen-1058; family Fen-1058; genus JAGOBP01. The sequence continues at coordinate 13,104 of JAXLWI010000007.1, read as the reverse complement.
CAGACGTTGCAATCTTGGTTCGACAAACTCCCCGCCGCGCAGCGCTCATCTGCGCCAGATTTGCTCGTATACGAAGGGCAGGTCTTGCTTAATAGTGGTCAATTCGTTAGGGCCTTACCCGTGCTGCGACAGGCAGAAACGAGTCATCAGGAACGCGGCAATCGTTCGGGTTGGATTCGCGCTATCTTGGGACAGGGCTGGGTGGCTTATGCTAGCAGCAAATATCAAGAATCGCTGGCAATCGGGCAGCGCATCTTGGCTGAAACAACCGCGACCGAAGAGCCGTTGTTGACTGCTGAGGCGCTGCGAATCGTCGGCGATAGTCAGTACGGCCTGGGTAATTGGACTGCGGCTGAAGACGCTCTAGGGCGAGCGTTGGCGTTGTATCGCCGCAGCGCGGATGAGAATTTGCGCGCTTTCAACTTAGGACGGACTTTGCAGGATTTGGCCAATGTTTTGCGATCCATGGGCCGTCTTGAAGAATGTGCGGCTGTTCAAGCCGAGGCCCTGATTTTGTGGCGACAGATCGGCAACCCGGGTCCATTGGCGCGTTGCCTGAACAACCTGGGCTACGATCGCTATGTGATTGGCGATTACGATGGTGCGTTGAAACTCTATGCCGAAGCACAGCTCAAAGCGGAAGAAGCCGATGATCGGCATGTGCAGGCCAGGGTGCTGGAAGGTATTGCCGTTGTGCATCGCGATCGTGGTGACAGCCGTCAAGCAATCGACACCTATCAACAATCATTACAGTTGGCAAACGACCTGGGCGATCTTGAACTAGTAAGCCTGGTGTTGGATGGGCAGGGACATGCCCATCGCTTGAACCAGGATCTCGATCGTGCCTCGGCGCTGTTCGAACAAGCGCGCAGTGTAGCCGAACGGCAGGGTTTGACTGTTCAGGTTGATTTGATTTTGGCTTCGATTGGTATCGTCGACATTGAACGCGGCAGTATAGCCAAAGGGGTCGTCGAGTTGGAACAGGCTACGCAATCGATGGCTGGCTCGAACTCCTATCTGGATCTCGGTCGGATTCTGCTGTGGTTGGCGCGTGCTCAGTATCTTGCTGGACAAATGACTGCAGCTCGTACAGCCCTGCTGGATATGACACGGCTTGGCCATCGGTTGGGATGTCGACCTTTTTCGCTGGCTGAAGGCAAGCGTGCCGCAGACTTTTGGAACTGGGCGCTCCAGCAAACAGACGACCTTGCGCTACGCAACTGGTTGGCAAGTGTGCAAGATCAAACGGTGTCGCATGCCGAAATTACGGTGAAGGCCGAAGCTCAACCGCGCCTGGAAGTACGAGCGTTTGGAGCCGGTCAAGTGTGGCGTGATGGCCGGGCGCTATCGTCCGGCGAATGGGGCGGTTCAGCTCTGGCACGTGAGTTGTTCTTCTACCTGTTGGAATATTCGCCCCAGCGTCGCGATGAGATTGGCGCCATCTTTTGGCCCAACCTGTCGGCTGGCCGCATGGCCAGTTCCTTTCACGCTGCCAAATACAAAGCTCGCCGTGCCCTAGGTATTGAATTCGCGATTTTCGAAGGGGAAAGTTATCAGCTTAATCCCGCCGCTGATATTTGGTACGATGTGGCAGAATTTCGACGGTTGATCGCTTCAGCGCAAGCTCGATTGGCCGGCGAGCCTGAACAGATTAGCGAACTTCGGCAGGCGCTTGACTTGTGTACCGGCCCTTACTTGATTGATTCATACGCGGAATGGGCTGGCCATATCCGTGAGGGACTGCAACAACGCTGCCTGGAAATTGTGACGACATTGATGGATCTGTTATGGTCCGCACGTCGCTATGAAGATGCGCTGGCGGCAGCCGAACGCGGCCTGGAATTTGATTACTTTCGGGAAGACTTGCACCGTTTAGCGATGCGTTCCCTTGTCGCGCTCGGCAAATCAGCTCAAGCTCTCATCCACTACGACAAAATGGCACGGCGCTTCATGAAAGACCTCAATGCTAGACCGGATGCTCAGACTCGGCTTCTGGCCAAGGAAATTCGGGCCCAGCAAGCAACCAGAAAGTCCGACTCCCCATAAATTTGGCTCAATTTTTCCCTCAGTTTCATACCAGATTCAAAAATTCGTAGCGATAAGGCCGTTTTCTATCATAGTTTCTATCATAGGCCTCTGATACACTGTGATCATTCCAAACATTGTCAGGAGGAAGGTCATGGTCACCGCCGCCCGCCGATTTGCCGCCGAAATCGTCTTAAATCCGTCAATTCGCCTGGTGTTGATTGCTGTGCTTGGGCTTATGATTGCACCGAACGCACCAATTGGTGGCGGCGGTGGGGTGAGCTAGAATAACTTTCGTTGCTAGGAGGGGTCATGTCACCCGCTTTAGAAGAAGTCGTCGGTAATGCGATTATCGATCGTGAATTTCGGGCTGGGTTGCTAAACGGCAGGCGAGCGCGCTTGTTAAGTCAATTCGACCTGTCGCCGGAAGAGCATCAAGTCCTGATGAACATCCGGGCCGAGTCGTTGGAGTCGTTTGCGAGCCAATTGTACGGCTGGGTTCAGGCGCAACATGCTGCCCGGCCGACTCACCTGCTGTCGTAAAGGTGATGCCATGCCGCCACGGATTCTAGTCGCCGACGATGATGATGGCGTGCGGCAGCTGCTCAGGTTGATCTTTGCCCGCGAAGGCTTCGACGTGATCGAGGCTGCGAATGGTGAGCAAACGCTCGCCCGCGCGCTCGATTCCGCCCCCAGCGTGATTCTGCTGGACGTAATGATGCCGGGCATGGATGGCTATGATACCTGCCGCCGTTTGAAGACCGATCGCCGCACACAAGCGGTGCCCGTCATCTTCGTCTCGGCACTGGAAGATCGAATCGGCCGTAATCAGCCTGGCAAGTTCGGGGCCGACGACTGGATTCGAAAACCTGTCGGCCCGCGTGAACTGGTCGCCCGTGTTCGCGGCGTCATGGATCGTTACAGCAGCGCATTCGCCTGAGTTATCCTCAGGTGCGACTCACTATGCTGAGAAAATAGATAAGGTTGCTTCGAGGGCGAGTTCGAGGCAGCCTTTTTCTTTGGGTGGCATTATGCGTAAACTGCGTGCTCGACAATGGGGGCTGACGTTTGGTGATCTGCCCACGGGTGTATTGAACGCCATTGTCGATGTGAGAGGTGTCAAAGTCGGTCACACTACATTGATTCGGGGCGACGGGCCATTACAACCTGGCGTTGGTCCGGTACGGACGGGTGTCACGGTGATTCTGCCCCACGGTGACAACGTCTATCGTTCGAAAGTAAGGGCCGCTGTGCACACCATCAACGGCTACGGCAAAGCGCTGGGCTTCGAACAAGTACGCGAGCTGGGCGTGATCGAGTCACCGATTGCGCTGACCAATACTCTCAATATCGGCCTCGTTGCTGATGCGCTGGTTGAATATGCCATTCGCCGAAATCCCGACATCGGCATCACGACCAGTAGTGTGAATGTAGTGGTAGGTGAGACCAGCGACGCTTACCTAAACGATCTCCAGGGTCGCCATGTCCGATCGGAACACGTCTTCGCAGCGATTGAAGCGGCCACAGGCGATCGTGTGGATGAAGGCAACATCGGCGCGGGCACCGGCACGACGTGCTTTGGCTGGAAGGGCGGCATCGGCACCGCGAGTCGTGTACTACCGATCGAACTGGGCGGCTTTACGCTAGGTGCAGTGGTGCAATCGAACTTTGGCCGACCGGCTGATCTCGTTATCGCCGGGCGGCCGATCGGGCGTTGGCTGACACCCGCCGAGATGCCGTTGAATGCGGCGGATCATGGCTCAATCATGATCGTGTTAGCGACGGACGCGCCGCTATCGTCACGGCAATTACATCGCGTGTGCGTGCGCGCGGCAGCAGGGGTGGCGCGGACGGGTAGTGTGTACGGTCACGGCAGCGGCGATTTTGTGATCGCGTTTAGTACGGCCAATCGCGTGGCGCACGATCCAACGGCGCTTGTCACTACTGAAGTCAGCTTGATGGATGAAGCCCGCGTTATGGAGGGCCTGTTTCACGCGGTGGTAGAAAGCGTCGAAGAGGCAATTGTCAATTCGTTGTGCGCGGCCGAGACGATGATTGGTCGCGACGGACACGTGCGCTACGCCTTGCCCATGGACACCGCGCTGGCGCGGAGTGAACGCGGCGAATACAGGTGAGTGATGTCAGTTCGCGTGAAGTATTTTGTCCTGCCGGTAATTATGTGTCTCGTATCTTTAGCGGCTGCTTATCTGGCGGCGCGTGCCATGCTGTTGCCGAATTTTGATTCGCTGGAGACGCGTGCACTTCAAGCCGGGCGACGTCAAGCTGCCAACGAGGCGTATCGGCAGATCGAAACTAATCTGAATTACTTTATGGGCGCACTGGCGCTGATTGCGCTAGGTGTGAGTGCGGCGACGGTCGTGATTATGGACCGTTGGGCGCAGTCGCGCCAGAAACAACGTGAGAGCGACGCACGGTATCGCGGCTTATTTGAATACGCTCCAATTGCGCTATTTGAGCAGGATTTTTCGGCGGTGCGCCAACGACTTGACGATCTGCGGCAGCACGGTATCTCAGATCTACGCGCGTATTTTCAGCAGCGACCGGAAGTGGTGCGTGAGTATTTTGCCGACGTTCGCCTCATCGATGTGAATGCCGGTGGGTTGAAGATGTATCGAGCGGCAGACAAACCGCAGTTGTTGGCCAGTCTCGATCGGTTGTTGCCGCCCGCCGCGCTGCCGGTGCTGCTGGACGAACTGGTGTGGATCGCTGAAGGGCGCACCCAGTTTGGCTTTGAAGGCGAGAATGTGACGTTGACCGGCGAGCGGCTGGTCGTGCGCGTGCAGTGGGCGGCCGCACCTGGCTATGAAACCTCGTTGGCCAGAGTCTTCGTTGCGATTGAAGATATTACGGCGCAACGCAACGCTGAGCAAGCGTTGCGCGTCAGTGAAGATCGCTATCGACTAATTGCTGAAAACGTCAGCGAAACGGTGTGGCTGATGGACTTGAACTTGAAGATCACGTTTATCAGTCCATCGGTGACTGTAAAGCGCGGTTATACTTTGGAAGAGTTGCAAGCGCTGCCGTTTGCGCGGCAAGTCACCCCAGCTTCGATGGCGACCGCTTTACCTGTGTTGGCGCAGGAACTCACACCGGAACGTCTGGCTAACAAAGATCTGAAATTGTCGCGGACACTGGAACTGGAATTCTATCGCAAAGATGGCACAACGTTCTGGAGTGAAGCGACCTTTACCGTGATTCGCAATGAGACTGGAACGCCGGTCGGTATTCTGGGCGTCGGCCGCGATGTGACGCAGCGCAAACAGCGTGAACGCGAATTAGAGGCCCTGTTGACGGTGGCAGCGTCGTTGCGCGCCGCGCCTACGCGCGGTGATATGCTGCCGCTGATTGTGAATCAAGTGCAACAGCTGCTCAAAGCCGACGGCGCGGCGCTGGTCATGCCTCATCCGACGACCGATGAAAATGTAGTCGTGTTGGGGCGTGGCGAGTGGGACACGTGGACTGGTCTGCGACTGCCGTTTGCCAGTAATATCAAACACGTGATCATGACGATGGGGCGGCCCTATCTAAATAACAACGCGGGCAACGATCCGGAAACATGGCTGACCGATCGGTTGGGCAAAGTCCGGGCGGTGGCGGCTGTGCCGTTGACTGCCCCTGAGACGTTTATTGGCGCATTGTGGATCGGTCGCCAGTCTGATCTCGCCGACAGCGACGTCCGGTTGCTCAGCGGCATTGCCGAGATCGCAGCAAATGCACTCTATCGCGCCGGGATTGTAGAGACGCTTGAACAACGCGTGGCGGACCGCACCCACGAATTGAGCGTCGCGAATCAGCGTCTGCAAGAGGTCGATCGCACGAAGGATCAATTCGTTTCGAATGTGAGTCATGAGTTGCGCACGCCGCTGACTAACATCAAACTGTACTTGAATCTGCTGGAGCGCGGCAAACCGGAACGTAGCGAGGAGTACATGCAGACGCTGCGCCGTGAGACCGCACGGCTGGACAAGATGATCGAGGATCTGCTTGATCTGTCGCGGCTTGATCTGGGGGTGACCAAGATCGAGCCGGTGCCGACCGATTTGGACGATTGGCTGCGCCAACTTATCGCCGATCGGTTGCAGCTGGCCAATGAACGCGGCTTGACGCTAGAGTATGAACCTGTCCACGATCTGCCGCTCGCGCTGATCGATCCAGCGCGGCTGGCCGAAGTGGTGACTAACCTCGTCATGAATGCCATCCATTACACGCCGTCGGGCGGTACGGTGAACGTCTCGACTGGCTTATGCGGCGACGAGCAAAAATGGGTGACGTTCACCGTGCGCGATACCGGTTACGGCATCTCGGCCAAAGATCGCCCGCACGTGTTTGAACGGTTCTATCGGGGCGAGGTAGGTCGCAAAGCCACCGCGCCGGGCACTGGCCTAGGGCTGGCGATCTCAAAGGAGATCGTCGAACGGTTGGGCGGGCGGCTCACGCTCGACAGTGAGCCAGGGCAAGGCGCGGCTTTTACGGTGTGGCTGAGGCCGGTGAGTTAGCGTCATAGTTTGATCATCAAGTGGCGACGGTCCCCGCACCGTCGTTCGAGTGCGCAAAGGGACGGCGCGACCGGACAGGTCGCGCCGTTTGAACTTTGTGGCAAGGTTCACAGTATGTCTTTTGAATTTTGCCGTTCGGGTGTAAACTTGACCGCGTTATCCAATAGATCGGTAGCCTCGATTTGCCTCGAAATAGCATGCGTGTCTTCCCCATTATCGTAATTGTGGCCGCGTCCGTCATCGCCCTGACGATCTTTGACGCCGGGACGCCGTTGAAGCGCGCCCAGGCCGGTCGGGAAGTAGAACCTACCCCGGCGGCGACTGATGTGATCGAGGGTACTCCGTCTGCGACGGTCGTACCTGATCTCATCCTGACGCTGACGTGGAATCGATTGGATAAGCCCACGCCGATAGGTAATCCGCAGATCGATAAAGGCGCTGTGCTGTACTGGCTGGTGTGCATTCCGTGCCACGGCGATAAGGGGCAGGGCCTGACCGAAGAATGGCGCGAGGTCTTTGGCCCGGAAGAGAAAAACTGTTGGCAATCCAAGTGCCATGCGGCTAATCACCCGGACTACGGGTTTTCCTTGCCCCACGCCGTGCCGCCGTTGCTCACTTCTGGTGCGATGTTGAATCTCAAGAACGGCGCTGAAGTACACCACATTATTCAAACGTCGATGCCGTGGTACAACCCGGATTTCATCAACGCAGAAGATGAGTGGAATGTGACGGCGTACCTGCTGTACAAAGCGGGTGTGATGCCGGCCAACGTGACGTTAAGTGATGCGAATGCCGCGACCTTTAAGTTGCGGACGATGGCGCCGACTAAGACCGAAGAGCGCCCGTTGACGATCGCGCTGGCCGCGCTGTTAGGTGTAACGGTCGTCGGGTTGGTGTGGCGAGGTCGGCGCGCGTGAAACAATCGAGTTTCTTCCACCACCTGCACCCCGTAACGATCCCGGAACGCGAGTCGCGTTTCCGCTATACGTTTGGCCTCGGTGGAATTTCGGTCTTCTTATTCCTCGTGTTGGTCGTAACCGGCGCGCTGGAATTGTTCTATTACGTCCCCAGCCCTGACCGCGCCAATCAATCGGTACAAACCCTAACGTACCTCGTGCCGTTTGGCTGGCTGGTGCGCAGCCTGCACTATTGGGCCGCGCAAGCACTGGTTGTTACGGTAATCCTGCACATGCTGCGAGTGGTGTTTACTGGCGCGTACAAACGGCCGCGACGCTTCAACTGGCTGTTGGGTGTTAGCCTGCTGGTGCTGGTGCTTTTGCTCGATTTCACCGGCTATGTGTTGAAATGGGACGCCGACATCGCGTGGGCGTTGCTGGTGGGTACGAATCTATTGAAGTCTATTCCGTTGATCGGCCCGGACTTGTACGGGATGGTGATTGGCGGAACGGACATTAACATCGATACGGTCGTGCGCTTCTATGGCTGGCACATCTTCGGCCTCGCGTTGATTGGGTTTGCGATCATGATCTGGCACGCGTTTCGAGTGCGGCGCGATGGCGGTATTTCATCGCAGCAAGGGCGGGCGTCGGCCACCCCGAGCGATATCCCGCGCCCGAGGATTACGCGCGACGAGCTAGTGCGCAAAGAGGCGCTCGGCGCGCTGATCGCTACAATCATTCTGTTGTTGTTGTCGTTGTTTTTCCCCCCGTCGATCGGGCCGGTGGGCGATTTCACGCAGACGCCAGCGGAAGCGATCGCGCCGTGGTTCTTCATCTGGGTGCAGCAATTGCTGCGCTGGGGTGACGCGCTGCCGATGGGCGTCCTCATCCCGATCGGGTTGCTGATCCTTCTCGCGCTGGTGCCCTTCTGGATCGATCGACGCGATCAGGGTGTGGCGCACTGGTTCAATCGTGAAGGCCGCGTGGCGCAGGTGATCGTCATCGTGATGGTGTTGACGATGATCGCGTTGACGATCATGGGCTTGATCCCGCAAACGTGATGAGTGATGAGTGATGAGTGAGTTGACACGCAGGGGCGTATTGAAACTGAGTCTAGGTCTGTCGGGCGTGCTGACGACGATTGGCGTGGTGAAATTCTTGGGCTACCAATCCGCACCGGTGACACCGACGCGCTTTACGCTGAAAGCGCCGACAGATTATGCCAAAGGCAGCATCACGAACGTGCCCGAAGCCCGCGCGTACGTGCTGCGCGACGACAAAGGCTTGTATGCTGTCTCGGCGATCTGTACGCATCTGGGCTGCACCGTGAATCATAACGATAAAGAGTTCGATTGCCCCTGTCATGGCAGCCGCTACAACGACGGCGGCTTTGTGTTGAAAGGCCCGGCCAAATTACCGCTCGATCGATTGGAATTGTCGCTGTCAACTGACGGGCTGATCGTGCTCGACACAACCAAGAAGGTCGAAGCGAATTTTCGGTTGGCTGTGTAGGGTGAACTGGTGTTCGCCGAAGTGGGCAGACACTCGCTGCCAGAGACAGGCGGCATCGACGAGATCTGCCCTACCGAAAATATCGCCGCCTCAGCCCTAGCACATTGACCCCAGTGTGATCGCCTAAAATCTCGAAGAAGTCCTGCGTGGTGAGAAGGTGATAGGCGTTGCGCTGATACAAATCGCGCACGAACGCATCGAAGTTAGTGCGCCCGATCAGTTGGCGCAGATCATTGAGAAAGTACGCGCCCTGATTGTAGATGCTGACCAGATAGGTGCGATGATCGCGGAAGTTACCCGTCGCCGAATTGAGCGGCAGCGGATTGCGCAGTGTGCCGATGACATTGCTCCACCACCATGCGGCATCCTGCGGTGAATACGCCTCGTAGTAGCGCAGTTCGTTGAAGCGCGCGAAGCCCTCGTCAAGCCATGGCTCGCGCACCTGATCGTCACCCACTACGCCATACCACCACTGATGCGACACCTCGTGCGCCATGATGCGGATCAAGCGATTGCGCGGCGTGCCATCGTAGTCGCCGATGTCGGTCGCGCCGAGCGCACAAAAGCCGGAGAACTCCATGCTCCATGGCCCGCTCACTTCGGCCACGCGCAGCGTCGAATACGGGTATGGTCCGTAAATGGCTGAAAACAAGGCGTGTGCGCGCACCATCGTCTGCAAGCCGATGGCCGCCAGCGAGACATGTTCGGGAAAAGTATAGAAAGAGTAGGTGACGTCGTTTAACTTGACGGTCGCTTCGCGATAACGCGGACTCGCCAGCAAACCAAAGGTGCGCGCGTGGGGCAGATCATAGCGCCAGACGTTGCCGCGCCGATCGAGTGTGCCACCTCCGACGACGATTACGCCGGGCGTCGCGGTGATCGTCGCGGTGTAGTCGGCGACATCGCTGGCGAAGGGATCACCGATCGGTTGCCACGGCACTTCAACCCAACCCGTGCCCGATCGATATGGCGCGAGCAGCGGATACCAGTAGCCGATGTTCAGCGCATCGGCGGTGTAGGCCAAGTTGGCTGCGGCAAAACTGGTCACATCGTCGCTAAGCGCGGGCACATCCACACTGAACTTCAACATGATCGAGATCGATCGGGCCGGTTGAAGAGCGATCGGGGGTTGGACGCTGAGCGCCGTGCCGCTGAAGACATAGTCAGCCGGTTGATCGGCCACCGTTACTTGCTGCAAATCGAATACCCCGGGCGTGTGCGCGGCGGGCACGTTGAACACGATCGAGTTGAGTGGCTCACCGAAAATATTCGTCAACGTCACGCGCTGAGTGGCCGTCAGTCGATGCGCGGCGTAATCGAGCGCGATGTCAAACGCCACGTGCGGCAGATCGCGCGGCGGCTGAATACTGGCCGACTGAGAGGCGGGTAAGCTGATCAACACTGCGAGACACAGGGTCGTTAGGCGGCGCAAAAACATGACGCCGATTGTAACGCATCACGTCGAATCGGCAACCAATCACCCGACCGCGTATCAGCAAAATTGTTGACAGCGTCCGTGAAACCAGATACAATTTTGTCGCGTTAGGGAATTTAGCATGTCAACCAATGTGTGCTTGTGTCAGTGCTCCTGTAGTGAGCGGAGACGACGGGCGTCGTCTGCGGCGCAAGCGCTTGCGTGTTGATCGAACCGGCCCGTCGTTTTCCGCGGCTACAACGGAAACTTTGACGGGTCGCGCACTACAACACTGTTGTTGACTGACAGCGTTTCAGGCGTAGGCCGAAACGCTGTTTTGTTTTAGTCCCAAAATCCAACTATGCAGGGAGAGGATCATGAAAATTGCAAACGATGTGACCGAGTTGATTGGCAACACGCCGCTGGTGAAACTGAATCGCGTCACTGACGGGGCGGTGGCGACGGTTGCGGCGAAACTGGAGTTCTTCAATCCGGCGCACAGCGTGAAGGACCGCATCGGCGTGTCGATGATCGATGCGGCGGAGAAGGCCGGCCTCATCAAGCCGAATACGATCATCGTAGAGCCGACGAGCGGCAATACCGGCATCGCGCTGGCGATGGTGGCCGCGGCGCGTGGCTATAAGATTGTGTTGACGATGCCGGAGACGATGAGTAAGGAGCGCCGCGCGTTGCTGCGCGGCTACGGCGCGGAGTTGATCCTGACGCCCGGCCCCGATGGGATGGGTGGCGCGATCCGAAAAGCGGAAGAACTAGTGGCCTCCGATCCGCGTTACTTCATGCCGCAACAATTCAAGAACCTGGCGAACCCGGAGATTCATCGCAAGACTACGGCCGAAGAGATCTGGCGCGACACCGATGGGCAGGTAGACTTCCTCGTGAGCGGCATCGGCACGGGCGGCACGATCACGGGCGTGGGCGAAGTGATTAAGGCGCGCAAGCCGTCGTTTAAGGCGATCGCAGTGGAGCCGGATGCGTCGCCGATTCTGTCGGGCGGAGCAAAGGGACCGCATCCCATTCAAGGTATCGGCGCGGGCTTTGTGCCGGACGTACTCAACACCAAGATTTACGATGAGATCATTCGCGTGAAGAACGACGACGCCTTTGCGACCGCGCGGCGTATGGCGAAGGAAGAAGGCTTGCTGGTCGGCATCTCGTCGGGTGCGGCGACGTGGGCGGCGGTGCAAGTGGCGAACCGCCCTGAAAATGCGGGTAAACTCATTGTGGTAATCATCCCGTCGTTCGGCGAGCGCTATCTGAGCACGGCGCTGTTTGCGGGATTGACGGACTAGGCAAGTAGATAAGTAGGCAAGGAAACAAGGTCTTTACCTTGTCTACTTGCCTACTTATTTCCACTGCTGGAGGTAGATCATGTTAAAGACGCTTCGCCGCGATATACAATCGGTGTTCGATCGTGATCCCGCGGCGCGCAGTTTGATCGAAGTGCTGTTGTGCTATCCGGGCTTATACGCCGTGTGGGGTTATCGAGTCTCGCACTGGCTGTGGGTGCATCGCTTGAAGGTGTTGGGTCGTTACGTGTCGCAGGTCATGCGCTGGTTTACCGGCATCGAGATTCATCCAGGTGCGAAGATCGGCCCCGGCCTGTTCATCGATCACGGCATGGGGGTCGTTATCGGTGAAACGGCCGAGATCGGCGAAGAAGTTACGTTGTATCACACGGTGACGCTGGGCGGCACGAGCCTGCAAAAAGGCAAGCGCCATCCGACGCTGGGTGATCGCGTGACGGTAGGCGCGGGCGCGAAGATCCTCGGCCCGATCACGATCGGCCACGACAGCCGCATCGGCGCGAATGCCGTCGTCGTGAAATCGGTGCCCGACAATGCCGTCGTCGTCGGGGTGCCCGGCCAGAACATCTCGCGCAGCAAGCCGCACACGATTAAGGACAAACCCGATCTAGAACACGGTGCGTTACCGGACCTTGTCGGCGTAACGCTGCAATCGCTGCTGGTGCGCGTTGACGAACTGGAACGCCGGGTGGATGGACACGTCGAGCATGAAGAAGTGCATCTGCCCATCGCCGATCTGTGGCGCGGCGAAGACTTTGCGATTTGATCCGCGACGCCACACGAATCTCCGCAAATAGAGTATCATTCGCGGCAATTCGCGGAGATTCGTGGAGCAATGTCCAATCAACTCGTTATCATCGGCGGCGGGGCGGCGGGCTTTTTCGCGGCTGTCACTTGTGCAGAAGCTAACCCCGCCGCACGTGTGATCATCCTCGAAAAGAGCCGTCGCGTTCTCTCAAAAGTCCTCATCTCTGGTGGCGGACGCTGTAACGTCACCCATGCCTGTTTCGATCCGGCCGAATTGATTCGCCATTATCCGCGCGGTGCGGCTGCACTGCGCGGGTCGTTCACACGCTTTCAACCGCGCGACACCATCGCATGGTTTGAGCAGCGCGGTGTGCGGTTGAAGACCGAACCGGATGGTCGCGTTTTCCCGATCACCGATCGATCAGAGACGATTGCCGACTGTTTGATCGAAGCGGCGCGGGCGGCAGGTGTCGAAATCCGATTGGGTGTCCGTGTCCGATCGATTACCAGGCCCGATCGGTTTGTGATCGATCTCGCGGGTGCTGAGCAGCTAATCGCTGATCGCGTGTTATTAGCCACGGGCAGCGACCGGCATGGCTACGAGTGGGCGTCGTCGCTCGGTCATTCGATCGAGCCGCCGGTGCCGTCATTGTTTACTTTCGAGA
>JAXLWI010000069.1:0-21439 GCA_046328575.1 Anaerolineae bacterium | reverse complement strand
GAATGGTACTTTACCAACGACCCGGATTTGGATCGGCTAAACCTCAGTTACCGATTGGCATACAAACTAGCGGGCGCCTTCAATATGGTTAAACGCGCACATCGCATCGTGTATTACCAACTGTAAAGCGAGATTACAGCCGGTGATTAATATGAGCCGATCGAGTGAAGATGTGCGCGCCGTGTTACAGCAGTTTCAAGATGGCTACACCGCCCGCGATGTGACGAAACTCGACGAGTTCATGCGACTGTTCGCCCCGGCCGAGGACATCGAACTGATCGGGGTGGGAGCCGCCAAGCGTGCGGCGAATGAATGGTTTGTTGGTCAAACCGCCATCCGAGATATCGTCGAAGGCGATTGGACGTACTGGGGCGACGTGACCGTGGATGTCGTCGGCGCAAAGATCACCGTCAACGGTGATGTCGCCTGGTTGACCACGACCGGAGCAGTGACTCAGACTCATTCCTTCGACAAAGCGCTGCCACAGTATTTGCAGCAGATGAAGGCCATCCTCGAAAATGCCGCGTTTGATTCAGATACACAGTTGATGGAGGCCACGCACTTTGGAGTGCGGCGGTTGCGCGAGCGGAGCAAAGGGCTGGGTTACAGCTGGCCGTTCACCTTTGTGGCGGTGCTGGTGAACACCGACGATCAGTGGCGGTTTCACACCATTCACTGGTCGATGCCAGTCGATTGATTTACGTACGATTAGGAGGGATCGCATGAGCACGCCCGCATTCACTCGACTCAGCATGTCGCCGTTGGTCAAACGCAGCGTCATCCGTTGGATTGTGAGAGAAACAATCGGCGTGGTGACGTTGGCGGCGCTGTTGTTTCTCACGGCCGGCGCTATCAATTGGATGGCTGGTTGGGCGGTGGTGATCATCATGACCGCCTGGGTAGTGGGCACGGCCCTCGTTGTGATTCCGCGTTACCCGGAATTGCTTGCCGAGCGGGTTGGGCCGCGCAAAGGTTCCAAAACTTGGGATGCTATGATCTTAAGCCTGTACGGTCTATCCATGATGATCATGTGGATCGTGGCCGGGCTGGATTTTCGCAACGATTGGTCGAGCGGGATCGGATCAGTAGCGCAGGTCGTCGCCATGCTCTGCGTATCCGCTGGTCACGCGCTGATCGTGTGGGCGACCGGCACCAACGCGTTCTTCTCGCAGGTCGTGCGCATCCAGACCGAACGCGGACATGCGGTTGTCACCGATGGTCCGTATCGAATTGTGCGGCATCCGGCTTATAGCGGCTCAGTGATGCTGAACTTAGCCGCGCCGATCATGTTGGGTTCGTGGTGGGCGTTGATGCCCGGCGTTTTTTCAATGCTGTTGATGATCGTGCGCACGGCGTTGGAAGACCGAACATTGCAGACTGAACTGCCCGGCTATCGTGAATACGCCCGGCAAACCCGCTATCGACTAGTGCCTGGAGTGTGGTGAAGCAGCACCGAGCGCGCAGTCTGATCATCGTCGGCATAGGGTCATAGGCGAGGCACGGAGGTCAAACATGGGCAAGTGTTTGATTTGTCTATTGTGCGTCTCGCTGTCGCTTACAGCCTGTGGAACACTGGCGGTTGCCACGTCACCCGTGGCAACTTCCGCCGCATCGTTGCTGACCCCAGCCCTCACACTTACGCAGCCGACGCCGACAGCTATCCCTAGCCTGACAGCTTTTCCCGCGCCGCGCACGGATTGCAAGGAACGGTATTCGACAGTCCCAACGGAAAGAGACTATTGGCCCACCGATGAGTGGCGCGTCTCAAGCCTGGGCGAACACTGCCTGGACTCTGAAAAAGTGGAACATGCCGTCTGGTATTTTGAGAAAGGTCTCACAGCGCGTAGCCTGCTCATCATCCGGCATGGTGAACTGGTGTATGAGAAATACTTCCGATCGATTCAGAAACCTGACCGAACGGCTAATGTCCGCTCGGTGACCAAGAGTGTGCTCTCGGCGTTGATGGGTATCGCCATGGATCAAGGGTTGCTGGACTCGCTCGATCATAAAGTCATCGAGTATTTCCCAGAGTATTTTTACCCGGAAACCGATCCACGCATGGCACAGGTCACCCTCCGCCATTTGCTTACCATGTCGGCTGGGTTCAAGTGGGCCGAGCTTAGCCCGATCCAGACGCGGTGGATGAATAGCAGCAATTGGGTGGAAGCCGCCATCAATCTGGAGTTTGTCGAACAACCGGGCACGGGGTTCACGTATTGCACCGCCAACACGCAACTGCTGTCGGCCATCCTGACCAAGGTTACGGGCGAGCCGCTGCGCGACTATGCTCAACGCTACCTGTTCGCGCCGATCGGTATACCCACCAACCGCTGGTCTTGGGGCGTAGACGATCACGGCTACGCCATTGGCGGCTTTGCCATGAATCTTCGGCCGCGCGACATGGCACGCCTCGGGTATCTCTACTTGAATCAAGGCTATTGGGCTGGACAACAGATCATTTCACCGGAGTGGATTCAGGCATCGACCCGTTCGCAGATTCATACGGACATGGATTGGGCGCCCGACTATGGCTATATGTGGTGGATCCATCCTCGATCGGATCTACCTTCGTATGAGGCCGCCGGCTCTGGAGGACAAACCATCTACGTCGTACCTGGTCTCGACCTGGTTGTAGTCATGACGAGTGATACAGGTGTAGGCAATCCGGAGAATCCCGGCCCGCTTATTTACGAGTGGATTATGGGGGCGGTCACCGATCGGTGATGCGCCCGAAGCAGCTCAGGCTTCAAATCACACTGCCCGGGAGGCAAGCATGTCGAACAATCCTGTCATTTATTGGGAACTGGCCTCACACGACTCTGCCAGGACCGTGGACTTCTTGAAGAAAGTCTTCGACTGGGACTTTGAATACGACGCGCACACAACGATTCACGAACTGCCCGCCGAGCTGACACCCGTCCAAGGTGGCGGTGTTTTCACCCTGCGCCGTGCCCGGCAGCCGTTCCTGACGATCTACATCAAAGTGGATGATCTCGATGCGAAGGTGAAGTTGATCGAGGCGAACGGCGGCTTCATCGTCGATCCGCCGTTGACTCTGCCTAACGGCGCACGCATCTGCCTGTTCAACGAACCGTCGGGCGTGACGCTGGCGATGCTCCAATCGGCTAAATAGTTTCGCGCGCGTGGTACAATCGGCTTCAACCCCACTCCACCTTGGAGGTTCAGCGATGACCACGCGCGTCTTTTTGATCAGGCACGGTGCGACCACCCTCAGCGCCGAAGATCGATTTGCGGGCGCGACCGATGTCGAATTATCCGACGAGGGCCGTTGGCAAGCGAAGTCGTTAGCGGTACGCCTATCGGACGACAAGATCAGCGCGGTGTACTGCAGCCCGATGAAGCGCACGATCGAAACGGCCACCATCGTCGGCACGCCGCATGGCCTCACGCCGGTTCAGCGTGACGGCCTGCGTGAGATCAATCACGGTCGTTGGGAATCCATGCGGCGCGGCGAAGTGGAAGCCCAATTCCCCGAAGAGTATGCCGCGTGGGAAGAGGATCCGTTTACTTACATGCCCATGGGCGGCGAATCGGGTCTCAATGTGATGGCGCGCGCGCTGCCCGTCATGCGTGAAATCGCGCTGAATCACGTCGGCGAGAATGTGGCCGTCGTCTCGCATAAAGCCACGATACGCTTGATCATCAGCAGTTTGCTCGGCTTCGATCCGCGCGGCTATCGCGATCGGCTCGATCAAGCCCCGGCGTGCCTCAACGTCCTCGATTTCAAAGATCCGGTGCGTGTGCGCCTGATGTTATTCAACGACATCTCGCACTATGCCGATCAACCCGATCGATCCGAGGCGCGCTTGTCCAAGTGGTGGGATGCGGTCAAGCCGTAGACAACCCTACAAACGCATCGCGTACACCAGCAGATCGATCGAATGGCCCGTGCTCGGGCGATAGAGATCGGTCGGGGTGCGCTGCAACAACTGAAAACCCAGCCGCTCATACCACGGGGCGGCGATTTTATTTTCACTGCTCGTTTCCAGATGCACGCCTCGAATGTTCTCACGTCGCAGCTGATCTAGATACGCCTTCATCAATGCGGTGCCGATGCCGCTGCCGCGCAAGCCCGCGCGTGTGTTGATGTGCAGATGCGCCGGGTAGGGCGATAGATCGATGTAAGGCACGCGCACATGAGCGTAGCGCCAAATGTAAGCCAGCGTTTTGCGCGTGAACAGGCCGCGATAACGCAACGTGATCGCGCGCCACGCGATGCGGCGCGTATGCGGTTTGAACCATTGATAGTAAGCCCGCGTATCGGGACAGCCCATCACATAGCCCACCACGCCCACTTGATCATCGTCAGCCACCCATAAGTGATCGCCCTTGATGTCGGTGTAATACGCCGCAAACGTGTCGAGGAACAACTGGCGCGCGTCGAAGAAGTGCTCGATCGGATCGCCAAAGTGTGCGGTGTCGCCGCAAAGTTGAAAGACCGCAGCGCGATCAGTTGGCTGGTAAGGTCGAATGTGCCACATAGGAGGTCACGGGTAATGAGTAATGGGTAACCGGTGAGGCTAAGGCCAGGGCTAACTGGGCGACATCGGCGGCGGCCTCGGGTTTAGCCGCGCGCCTGGCCGCGTCGATCATGCGTTGGCGCTGAACAGGATCAGTCAACAACTGCCGCGTTTCACTCACAGCCCGATCGGCTGTCGGCGCGATGAGGGCTGCACCCGTCGCCGCGAAAAATTCGGCATTAATGGCTTCGTGGCCAGTCAGGCGCAGTGGCACAATCGTCGGTACGCCTGCGGCCAGTAACTCCGATGCGGCGAGACCGCCTGCTTTGCTGATCGCCACATCGGCTGCCGCGAGCCAGTCGGGCATATTGTCGACAAAGCCGCGCACGATCCAATCAGGTGACAGCGACTTCAATTTGCGGCGCAGGACGCGGTTATGGCCGGCGATGAAGATGATCTGCGCGTCGAGTGGCTGTTGTTGGAGCGCGTGCGCCACTTGCTCCATCGCACCCACGCCCAGCCCGCCACCCATGATCAGCACCACGGGCCGATCGGGTTGTAAACCAATTCGTTCGCGCGCCACGGTGCGATCGGGTTGGTGATGAAACGCGGCGCTGATCGGAATGCCCGTGACTTGAATCGCGTTCGGATCGATACCATCATCGATCAATCTTTCAGCGGCGGCATCGCTCGGCGCGCAATACAGATCGGTACCGGGATGCTGCCACATGATGCGGCTCGAAGTCGGTGATGACGGTAATGAGTGGCGCGGTCAAACGCTGGGTGAGGCGACGCGCGGCGCACAACTCAGACGAGAGGAAATGGGTGCTGACGATCACATCTGGCTCGAAGGCGCGAATGGCCTGCATCAGTCGCGGTGCGCCGAGCGCTGGGCGCGCTGACGAGGCTTGCGGATCAAGCGATCGAAGCCGGGCTTGTCGCTGACGCGATAGGCCACGCCATACAAGCGCGGCCAGCGCGTAATGAGTCCTAGCCCGCCGCCGACGTACAACGTGCGAAAGAGCGGATGCGTGAAGCCGATGATGTCTTGCACAGTGACAACGGCTCGATCGCGCAGCTGTTCGGCGATGGCTTTCGGCCGCGCGTCGATGTCCGGCTCCGGCGCTGGCATACAACACGAGGATACGAGGCAAGGGTGACACGCGCTGATTATACCCGATGCCGTAGGAAGAGAACGCCAGACGGAGAGATGCGCCCACATCTCTCCGTCTCTTCACCCATCTAACTGTCTATCGCTCTATTGCGCTTAACTGTGTGGCCTGCTTTGTAAAACAGACTGTAAAGTGATGGTTTGTCCGTCGCGCCACACAGTCAGCGGTGTTTCTTCGCCAACCTTGTGTCGCAGCAGCACGTTGGTAAACGAGTTGTCGCCGTTGATTTCATCATTGCCGATCTTGGTGATAATGTCGCCCGCGCGCAGACCGGCTTGATCGGCCGCGGTGTCTGCTTCTACGCGCTGCACGTAGATGCCCCAATCCATCGGTAGGCCGTTGGCCTTGGCGATCTCCGGCGTAATAGTCTGATGGCCTAATGCCCAGGAACGGGCGATCCACGTACCCCTTCGCGATCAATTGTGACGTGATATCGCTGACCGTGCTCGATGGAATGGAGAAGCCCAACCCTTCGGCTACGTCGCCGCTGAGGCCGCTGCCGCGCACGATGGCCGTGTTGATGCCGATCACTTGTCCGGCCAGGTTGACCAATGGGCCGCCCGAGTTGCCGTGATTAATCGCGGCGTCAGTCTGGATCATGTTCTCCAGCGAGAAGCCATCGCCGGTGTCTAAACTGCGTCCGACCGCACTGACGACGCCCTGCGTGACGGTGTTCTTGAAGTCACCTAACGCACTGCCGATAGCAATGACGGTCTCGCCGATTTGCAGTTTGCCTGAATCGCCCAATTGCGCGACGGCGGGCACCGCCCCATCGACTTTGATGACCGCCAAATCGGCGTACTTATCCGCACCAATCAACTTGGCGGGCACTTGAGTGCCGTCGCTGTAGATCACTTGGAGTGAAACGTTGCCGTCAACGACGTGGTTGTTCGTTACGATATAACCCTGCGGCGAGATGATCACGCCTGAGCCTGACGCCGTAGGATTAGTGACGCTGTCACCGAAGAAACCAAAAGAACGCTGCGGCGGCAGTTGATTGATCACAGTGACAACCGCGGGCCGGGCCTTCTGCACGGCCTGAATCGCCGCCGAATTTGTATCGCCCGTAATCGAGACGACGGGAACCGCCGCCGGCGTGGTCGAACCGGAAGAAGCGGTGCTCGCCGAGGCGACACTGGTCGCCTTCGTGGCCAATTCGGTGCGGATGGCGTTGGTGGCGACCATGCCGCCCGCCACGCCGCCGCCTACGGCGCCCAAAACTAGGCCGATGATCAGAATCACCAGCGCGCCCGTAAAACCCAGGCCGCGGCGCGGCGGTCTCGCCGGCGGCTGCGGCGTTGGCTGATAATAGGTGTACGTTTGATAATCCATGTTCTTTCACCTCTAGACCGTTGTGAACTATGGTAATTGTGCAGTCAGATGGTTAAACCGAAGTTAACAGTCGCCAAGAAAACACTAAAAGTCACACAAAAGGCCTCCAGAATGGTTATACACTCTGGAGGCCGGTGTTACTCGATTGGCCGATCGGACGTTAGCGGCCCGATCGGCTAGCGGAACCACTGGCGGTTACTTGCGCACGATGGGTAAATTGATTCGATAGAAGTTCAGACCGAACCAATTAAGCGCTGACTTCATCAGATTGGCGCGATCGCCTGCCGTACCGAGCGCTTCGAACGGGAAGGCCAGGAACATGACCTTGTACGTGCCCGTGTCGACCGTCAACGCGTCAGGCAAGCCGTTAAAGGCCGGCTTGCCATGCAGTTGCCGGTGAAGGCCGGGATAGCAGGCGCCGTCGGCGTGATGATGTCGCTGAAGTCCACACCGCCGAGGATCGTAAAGTCAAGCGGCGTCGGGCCGATGGCGCTGGTCACAGGATTGGTCAACACGCCAGTCACCGTGAACGTCCCTGTGTCATTAAATCGCTCTGTGCCGTCCCATAGGACGTGCAGATAGTTCAAGACAAAGGGCGCGGTACCTGCGGCCTGATCCAGAATGTCTTGTCCGGACATGAAGAGCTTGCCACCTCCGTCCAGGTACTCTGCAAGTTCAGTCTCGTATGGTCCAAGCGGATCGGGATAAGCCGCACCCGTGTACCAGATCACGGCGCTGTATGCCTTTAAGACGTTGGTCGTCAGATTCGGATCAGCGGCGATATCCCACTCGTTGTACAACGCGCCGTTACTGTTCAGCGCGTCTTCGTAGATAGGCAGAATATCGGCCTGAGCCGAATTGTCCACCAACAGCACATGCCGAGTGATGGCGGTGGTCTTGAGCGTGGCCGATGCATTAACGGCCGCATTCGCCGCCGAAGTGGCCTTGACCGTCACCACATCTGACGATAGATTCGTCGCCGTTGTAGGTACGGTAACTTGTACCACTACGTCCACCGCTGACCCCGGATTCACTGTTGCGGTCTGGGTAATCTGCGAGCGTCTGCGTCGGCATCCCAGAAGACAACTGGCCAAGCGTTGCCGGATTTCGTCAGGTTAAACTTGTCGGCCTGGTAGCCCATGTTCTGAATGGTTTCCACGTAGGTGATGACCTGACCCGCGCGGGTGCCATCGGATCTGAGTAGCCTGGCGTCATGTCAACGGCATTGGCTGGAGACAGTGTCACATAGTACGGACTGCCTACAGCGCCAGGCCCTTCGAGCTGAGGTTGCCAGGTAGCCGTCGTTGGTGATCACGCTGCCGGTGCTCAAACCAACACTAGCGACGTGAACGGTGAAGGTGACCGTAAGCTTTCGCCAGGCAGCAGACCGACACCCAACGAACCGCCTGTCGCAACAACCGTCGGCGGCGGAACCGTTGGCAGCGTGAAGACGACACTACCACCACTCTGCGCGCCACCTGACCCTGCAGCCACGAAGGTCGTGTTCGCCGGGATCGGATCAGTGATCACCACATTGGTAGCCGTGATATTGCCATAGTTCTTGATCGTCACGGCATATTCCAGATTGGTGCCAGGCCCGACCGGTAGACCGTTAGTAGACTTGCTGATTTGCAGCGCGGGCAACTGCGTCGCGCTGTCCGTGATGGCCCACACGCCGCGCCCATGTGTCGCGGCGATGATCTGCCGCGTGTACGGATTGAGCGCCATCTGGTGCACCGTCACGATCGGGAAGCCAGTGCCCAGCGGAGCCTGCAGCGGTCCGTTGTTATGGGCTGGACAAACGGACCGATGTCTGTACCAACGTACAACGTGTTGGCGTCACTCGGATCAACATCGATCGAGTTAACGGGCACATCAGGCAGGTTGTTGGTAATGTTCGTCCACGATTGACCGGCGTTCGTCGTCTTGAAGACGTGACCGGGTGTGCTCGGCGTGGCCGGATCAAAGCCATTGAACGCGACATAGGCGACGCGATAGTTGGATCGATCGACGGCGAAAGCCGAGACCGGCCGATAAGGCGTGGTGCCGCTGATGTCAATACGATTCCAGACCGGCGAGTTCACTGTAGCATTGGTGGTGAGCCACAGCCAGCCTTCTTCCGTGCCGACATACAGCGCATTCGCGCCGGCGGACTTGCCAAAGGCACTAATGGTACAGCCACGTGCGCCATTCGGCGCTGTTCCGGCACAGCCGGAAGTGAGATCGCCGCTGATGGTGTTCCAGAACACGTCGGCAGAGGCAGGTGCCTTGGCGTTATCGGTGCGGTAGACGCGATAGGTTCCGAGGTATAGTCGGTTTGAATTGGCGGGATCCATGATCCACGGAATATAGAATTCCGCTCGATCAGTGAGGTTGATGCCGCCGTCGATATACTCGTTGCTGGTGCCGCCGATGCGGTACAGGCCGCCGCCATCCGTGAAGCGATAGGGGCTGATGCCATAGTACGTGCCGTACATGTAATTGGCATCGGTGGATCGAGCAGTACTTGGCCGCCATCGCCACTGGCTACGTCGAACCAAGTATTGCTGGTCGTCGCTTTGCGCTGCGTCCCGTTATCTTGTAAACCGCCGTAGAAGCGATTCGCCACGGCGGGATTGGCTGCGATACTGCCGAATTGACTTAACGCCAGACCCGAACGTGAGATTACGCCAGCACTGTTTGGATCTTTACGATGCCATTGAGATTGTTCCATGTAGTGGCCGTAATCGGATCGCCAGCCGTCAAGCGGCCCCCCGCGACGCAGACCACCACGCGCCACCGTCGTTGCCGATGACGACGACCGATGGATCATCACTGCGGATGGCAATCGCGTGATAGTCGGGATGGAGGTTAAAGCCCAGGTCTTTCCAGGTCGTGCCACCATCCGTCGAGCGATACACGCCGCCCGAACCAGTGCCATAGTTATACAACCCTAACGCGTAAACGATCGTCGGTGTGATTGGATCAACGCCGATGACGTTGTCATAGAAACACTGCGTGCTATTGGGACTGGTCCCGCAATAGCCCGTGACACGATCGGGTGCTGTGCCAGTATCCGGGGTCTGGGTCCAGGTACCACCTTCATCCGTCGACTTCCACACAGTTGAAGGATGATAAGTGCTACCGGTATACCACTCAAACCCTGTATACAAAGTGGCAGAGACCGCTGCAGATGGATGGCTGATGCCTAGTGCAAAACGCGTCGGTGCCGTGGCGTAATTGGCATTAGACGGCAATCCGTTCATAACGGAGGTCCAGGTCACGCCGCCGTTCACGGTTTTAGAGATACCACTCCCCAAAAGCGACGCATAGATCACTTGTGGATTCTGCGGATCAATCACCATGTCTGTGATGCCAGCGAGCGCTAATGCGTTCGTGCTGGCAGTCAGCACGACCGTCCACGACACACCGCCATTGGTCGATTTATAGACGCCATACGTTGAAGCATCTGGCGGTGAAGTGCGCCGGATACCACCGCGACCGCGCAACGTGCCGGCATACAGGACGTTGGCATTCGTCGGGTCGACAACGATCTTGGAGATCGAGGTCTTGGTGAAATAGGTGCCGCTGATGTGTGTGAAGGTGTTTCCGCCGTCAGTTGATTTTAAGACGCCATTACCGAAGTAACTGTCACCTGACAACGCGCCTTCGCCAGTACCAACATACACGATATCTTCGTTCGATGGTGCAAGCGCAATTGCACCGATGGCGAGCGAGGCCAGATCATCGGTGCGCGGGGACCAAGTGCCCGTATAGGGCGCGGCTAAGGTCCAGACACCGCCCTGCGCGCCGCCTAGATACATGGTGTATGGCGCACTTGATCGGATCGCGAGTGCGCCAATCCGACCGGCCATAGCATCAAACGAGCCATCACCGCGCCCAGTCAAGACCATCGGATTAGGGCCGACGCTTGTCCACGCGCCGCTGTATGCTCCGATTTGAGCCGGCTGCGATGGTCGATTTTGAAGTACTCCTGCCAATTGGTTGGCGGCGTTGGCGCGTAAGGCCGCCGCGTCGGCCAGCGTGAAATCGATGCTCGGATCGTGGGCGCTGCGGCGCGAATAAAAGGCATCGTCACGATCCAGTGGATTACCTTCAACGATGCCCTCTTCGCCGCCACTGGTCACGCCATTCTTGGGGCGAAACGGATAGAAACCTTCGACGGGTTCGCTGTTAGCGATTTGGGCCGCGGTTCTTGAGGATGCGCCTTGTGAGGATTCGCTCGGCGTCATCGAAGCTGCGGCTGGTAACAGTCCGACCGTCGCCAGTAATAATGCGACGATAGTCAACACGTGCAACACGACTTGCTTTCGGTGGTGCATTGTAGCTCCTCCCAACTGAAAGTTTTACGGAAACAGCTTGTGGATACATCGGTTGAGCAGCGTGTGGCCTGGCTGAGCCATGCGCGGAGAATTGAGCCGCCATCACCTCCCCTGGTTTAGAGCGGCACTACAAAGGTAGCAAGACACCAGATTTGAGAACTCGCTTGCATCGGTGCCTTTCTTAACGGTTGTAGGCGGCGTGATGTTCTCACCAGCCACTGATCATGTCAAGGCTTAATGCAAGGGGTTATCATTCCGATTGACGGGCTCAATCGAAACGGAGTGCATGAAGTGCAAGCACTTATGCGCTGTGGCTTAGTTACTGGTTAGAAGTGATCACGGGTAGAAAGACCTGACCCTGCTGAGCGCGGTAGACGGCAGCGAATGCGTTGATGCGCCCCCACCCCAATTGTTGATCCCAGCCGATCGGACCAGTATCCTGCGCGGTGGTCGTGATGGTGTTGGCCACAGCGCAGGCCGTGTAATCGGGCCGCACCGACCAGATCAACGCGGCCAGGCCGCTGACGTGCGCAGTGGACATGGATGTCCCAGAATTTTCGTAATAGGCGCCGGTGCTGCTGGCGCTGAAAATATTGCGGCCGGGGGCACTGACATCCAATTCGCTTCCGTAGTTGCTGAAATCCGAGCGTGTATCATCCAACTCGGTGGACGCGACGGCCAACACGCCGGGCAGGGCGGCTGGATAGTCCACTTGGCCAGTGCCGCTATTGCCCGCTGCCGCGATCAACAAACTACCTTTGCTTTGCGCGTAACTCACCGCCAAACGAACGGTCTGCGGTGGTATTGCTGCGTCGCCCAGGCTCAAGTTGATCACCCGCGCACCTTCATCAGCGGCATAGATGATGGCGGCGGCAATGTTGGACCAGGTGCCCGTTGCATTGCTGCCCAACGCTTTGATTGGCATGATGGGGTTTGACCAAGCTAACCCGGCAATGCCGATGCCATTGTTGGTGGTGGCCGCGATGCTGCCCGAGACGTGACTGCCATGGCTGTGGTTGTCTTGGACGTTATTGGTATTGCTGACGAAGTTCCAACCGATGGCATCGTCGACGTAGCCGTTGCCGTCGTCGTCGAGGCCGTTGCCGGGAATCTCGTCGGGATTCGACCAGACCTTGCTGGTGAGGTCGGGATGTATAACGTCGATGCCAGTATCGATCACGGCTACGGGTCGACTATCGCCGGTTGTAATCGACCAAGCTTCCGGCACATGCATCACGCTCAAGTAGGGTAACTGTTGCGCGGCATAGTACGAATCGTCAGGTGTGATCACTTGGCTGGCGTGAATCGTATCGGCGTGTACCCAGCCGTCAGCCTCGATCCAGTCGATCGCGGGGTCGCGGGCCACGGCGGCCAGAGAAACAGAAGCTGCTGGGGCAACGACCCATACATCGATGCGGGGAATGTGCCGTAAAGCGATCAGCTGATGATTGCTGAAGACCCGATCGGGCACGGTGGTCCGGTCGGGTTTGAAGTGCACCAGCCATTGATTTGAAGCCGCCCGCGTCTGGCTGCTGCCTAAAGCGATCACGATCGAAATCAGAACGAGAAGGCGTTTCATCGCCGCCAAGTTTAGCACGAAATAAAACAGCCCCCAGCGGGCGCTGAGGGCTGTGTGAAACGAGGCGTTGGTGCAGTTACTTGATCACAACGGGCAGGAAGATCTTGTTCTTAAAGATCACTTCCGTGAGCGCGCCGCTGTACACCGTACCGTACGAATTCGGTGCGGCGATGTGGGCCAGGTTGATGATGGCCAGGCCCAGCGACGAGCCGGAGTTGATCGTGGCGTTGTAAGTGAGGGTAACGACTTCACCTACGGCCAGGTTGTTCTTCCAGTTGACCGTGCGATTGACGGAGTTCCAGAACGGCACTGTGCTGGCCTTGGTAGCAGTGATGGAGGCTGTGGCTACCGTTACTTCCGCCGGAACCTGATCCATCAAGGTTGCGCCACTGGCTGCTTGCGGGCCATCGTTGCGGAACACCAGCGTGTACTGGATGGTGTCGCCGCGGCCCCCCGTCAGCTTGTTAGATGTCTTGCTCAGCTGCAGATCGGCGCTGGGCAGGACGTCAGTGCTGGCAGACTTTGACGTGATCGACGCATTAGTCGTGCCGTTGTAGAAGTTGGCGGTGTTGACCAGCGGGCCGATTGGCGCATTTGGTGCCAGTGTAACGACGATGTCAAACGTGGTTGGCGCGAGGCTGGTACCCGGCACTGAGCCCGACCAGTTAACGGTGTGGTTGCCGGCATTGTACGTCGCGCCATTGGTGGCCGAGACAAAGGTGACTTCGGTCGGCAGCGTGTCCGTGACGTTGATCGCCTGCGCTATTGCGGTCGGGTTGAGCATGCTGATCGTATAGGTAACCGTCTCGCCCGGCAGAGCTGCGCTGGGCGAACTCAACTTCTGTGTGAATGCCGCAAAGGCGTTAGGATCAAAGACGTGATAGTCGGCAACGAACCAAGCGCTCTTGGTCTCACCAAAGTAAGCACTTGTATCATCGTCGTATAGATCGGCATAGGTTGCACGCGCACCGGTTGCGACGGAGATAAACTTATTGACGTAGGACAGGGTCCACACATCACCCGGCGTCAGTGTCTTGGTGATATACACCCCGCTTATTGTGCCGCTGGTATAGGGCACAAAGTTCGTGGGCGTGATCACGAAGTACTGGAAGGTCTGGCGGGTATTAAACCACAAGGTGTCCAGTCCTGCCGTACCGGAAGCATCTCCCGTGTTAGTGACAGTGATTGTGTAGGTGATTAGCTCCCCGGTGGCCACGAGGGCCGCATGGCCAATACCGTAATTCGGATCTGAATAGAGGTACGGGCTAGGGCCACGGGCTGTCTGGCCTTCCATATGAGTCTGCACATCAAACGTCGGCGTCGGCGCGTTGGCGCGGGTGATTGTCACCAGTTCGTCAACCGCATTGGGTAACACCGACATACCAGCGATGAAGCGCGCCGAGAGATCTGGATCGCCAACGTTCCACCCTGGCTTGTCGAAGTGCAGGGAGACACTAACCGTCTCACCAGCACCGATGGCGCTGACGTGGACATCGGGATCGGTGGCGGTTAGCCACACATTCAGGTGATCCCACCAGATGTGCAGATCGGCACTAGCAGGTGGCGTGGGCACAGTCTTGCCATGCACCCACACGGTGTACTTAGCACCCGCCGCAAACCGATAGCCAGTGGACGGTTTCACCGTGACCAGTTCAGTGGTGGCCGTGGTCGCTGAGCTCGCTACGATTTGACCCAGACTGTTCGACACATACAGATCCAGATTAGCCGTAGACGTAAAGCCGCCCAACGAAACGTGCAGCGCCGCCGCCCGATCGTCCGCGGTGACGACGTAGGTGTACGTGTTGGTCGAGGTGACGAACGGCGTCTGCGAGATCGCGACGGTGTTGCTGAATACCGTCACTGGGTCAGTGGGCAGATCGCCGGGCGCCGTAACTTCGTACCACCACGCTGCATTGACACCCGCTATCGGTACTGAGTAACCGGCCATTACAGCCAAGTACTGCCCCAGCACTGGATTGGCGACGGTTACCTCTTCATCTACACCTGTACCATTACCAGATGAACCGACTTGGACGTCAACGCCCTGTTCAGCCAGACCGTTGTTGTTGACATCGCGCACGACAAAGAAGTCAATGTCTTGGCCGGCCGGCATGATGAGGTGAACCTTCAGTTGCGTCGCGCCCGTTTGATTGACCGTAAAGGGCACGACGGTATTGTCCGGATCCCAGGCGCTGAAAACACCGCCATTGGGCAGCACGAGCACCGCGGGTTGATCGAAGTGGCTGGTCGCCAGGCC
This sequence comes from Anaerolineae bacterium, assembly GCA_046328575.1. Classification (GTDB taxonomy): domain Bacteria; phylum Chloroflexota; class Anaerolineae; order Fen-1058; family Fen-1058; genus JAGOBP01. The sequence goes on along the minus strand of JAXLWI010000069.1, from coordinate 6,296 downwards.
GCCGCTCAGCGTTGCGTTCAGATCGGGGATGGCGATCGACGGAGTGAAGTTCAGATCGATTACGCCCGTGCTGGTGTAAGCATTGGCATCCACAGAACCCAGCGTCACATCGCCTACTGCCGAATCCATGGTCGGTTCGAAGTTAAACGTGCCGACTTCGGTCTTGAACGGCTCGGCCAGCGTCTTACCAGCGTACACGACGTTGTGCAAGGCCACTTCGTGCAGGCCGGTGCGGGCCAGCGGCGCTAAGATCCAGTCGTCAGGGCCGCCGGTGCTGGTGTTGAATGGATAAGTTGCACCCGAACGGAACGGCTCACTGCTGCCAATAGGCTGCAGGGTGTACGGGCCAAAGATCGACGAATCGGGTTGACCGGGCACATTCGCCGCAGGCGGTGTGATCAGATAATTATCTAGACCAAACCGCGCACACGGCTCTACGCCGTTCGAGGCGCAGTCGTCCGTCGGGCCAAGGACCCAGGTGTTAAAGTCGGTCGGTGTGTAAACCCACGAGGTGTGGACCAACAGGTTCTTGTTGGCGAGATCGGCGTTATCCACATTGAAGAAGTAGTGGCGCCAATCGCCTGCACCCGTCCAGCCACCACCATACCAGTTGAAGTAACCGTTGGTGAAGCTGTTCTGGTACATCGAATCAGCCATGGCCGCATCGCCGCCCATGATGATCGAACCGCCATCGGGCAATTCACTGATCACGTTGACGACTACCGGCAGCGCGCTTTCATGCGCCGCATGGTTGGCATCACCCGGGTCTTGCATGAAGATCACGCCTTCATACGCGCCGGTCTTGGCATTGGCGGGAATCGTCGCGACTGCATCGAACGACGCGGTCCCATTGGCGGGCACGACCAGCGAGCTGTTGCTTAGGCTCAGCCACGGGAAGTCGGCACGCTTGTAGAACTCTACGCCGATCTGGAAGGTGGTAGTCTTGACGGTATGGTTGTTGTTGCGGTGCTGGAAACCGAAGTAGTAAGCATTACCCATGCGCTGCTTCGGGTTGTGCACGATCACCGGAATGCCGATACCGCCAAACTCGTAGTCCACCCGGACGTATTCGCCTTGCTGAACGTCGCTGTTGGCAAAGTCGAGTTGATGGAAGCCGTCGTTGTCGATGACGGGCGAATCACTGTGGTTGACGACCCCGTTGTTGTTCTTGTCCACCCACAACTTGCCGTCACCATTGATGTCGGTCCAGTTGTATAACATGAACCGCCAGCTGCTATCTGCCACCGAATAGTCATAGTTGGGATCGTACGAACTATACGGATGGACGTAGCGGACGATCATCACTTCAGCGTCGGACGGGATCAACGCTGGATCGAGCTTCATCAAATAGTCAGGCGAGTGGAAGTTGAAGGCGCTTTCTTTGCTCTCGTCCTGCGTGGTGAAAGTCGTCTGAGTCTTGGTGATCAACTGCATGTAGCCATCAGACAAACCGACGGTGATGTTGTAGCCCGACGGATTGGTAACTTCGTAGGTCTTGGTATACGTCGAACCGGGCTTGGCCACCTTGGCAAAGTTCAGGTATTCGACGCCGTTCCAATCGCCCACTTGCCACTCGTCAGGCTCAGCGTACACGCCGTAAATGCCAGCGGCGAGATCGGTCGACCGATCGGCGTTCATGACTCCTGCGCCCTGGAAGAACGGGCTGCTGACGGAGTTCGTCGCGCCGCTCTTGGCGAAAGCCATCACCTGATCCCAGGTCGGCCAAACGCCATGGCGATCTTTGTACGCCTGATAGATCAGCGCCAGATTACCGGCGACCACCGGGGCCGATCGGCTGGTGCCGCCCCACGTCGCCCACGATTCGGCGCCGTTCATGCCATAATAGTTCAGGCCCTCATCGCCCGAGCCGCGCCCGCCATTGCCCAACACATCGACACCCGCTGAGCCGTCGCGATTGGGACCGTGCGAGTAGAACGAACTCGGATCGCCGTACATGATCTGGCTGGCCTTAGCGATCGAGTCCCAGGCGGTTGAACCATATTGCGTGGACGAACCGGCCTTGACGATGGTTGGGCCAGCCTCGCCTTCCTGCGGGCCATAGCCGGGGCCTTCATTACCGGCCGAGAACACCCAGACAGTGCTCGGTGCGATCGACATATTCAAGGCCGTCACCAAGCGACCGATGTAGCCCCAGCCGCCCCACATTTGCCGGAAGCTGCCATAGCTGTTGCTGGTGATCTGGACTTCGTCGCCCGACTGCGGGACGCCGTCATAGCCCAGCGCCGCGACGAGGAATTCATCTTCGTCGGTGCCGTTGTAGTAGTGGTTGCCAAAGTCCATCAGGCCCACTTGCGGCGCGCCGCCCTGCACCATACCGTTGATGCGGAACGGTTGCGCGCTGGCGCCGCCATTCACCACGCCTTGCGCGGCGATATTGGACGCGCACTGCGTACCGTGCGTGTAACCAAGTGAGAAGGCGCCCGCAAACAGCAACAGCGTACCATCATCAGGGCAGCCCTTCATATTGGCCGAGCTAGTGGCACACGAAATGCCCCATAACCAGTCAGCGGTCGGCGGCGGATTCGCGCCGTCGCTGATCCAGACCAACAAGCCGCCGGAAATGTCGGCATAGCCGTCGCCGTCCATGTCACGATAGACTTCGGGGCTTTCCTTAGTTACCGGCTTCTCATCGGTGAAGTCGTAGTTGCCATCCAGATCGACGTACACCGTGTCATAGACGCCCGCAACTTTAGTGTCAACAGCGATCACTGCGGGGCGCTCCCCATACAGAGCAAGCAGGTTTTCTTCTGGGAAGCTGCCCACGCGGTATAGGTTGCTCTTGCTGGTGCGCGGCACAATGTAGTCGTGCGCCACTGAGCTGCCCAGCGGCTTGTAGGAAATACGACTCTTCTGCGGCTGACCGGCAATCTGCTGGCCGGGGAGCGTAGTCTTAGAACTAACCCAGCGTGCTCCGCTCGCGCCAGTAGCGATGTAATTTGTGCCAGCCAACACGTCAAGACCAAAGTAACTCAAGGAGACTTGGGAGAAGGCCATCGGCCAACCGAAATACGGCGAGGCCGGATCCGTGACTGAAGCGTAGGTGCCTTGCAGGTCAGGGTGGCCAAAGTCAATACCGTCGTCCAACACGCCGACGACGACACCATCGCCCGTAAAGCCCTTAGCCCACGCGGCCGCTGATTTGTGCCCGTCCTGCACGTCGAACCAGCCTTTGGCGCTTACTTGTGCGGCTTGGGCCTGGTCGTAAGGCACTGCTTGCGAACGGAGAGTCTGCAGACGCGCCAATTGCTGCATCGTTGTTGGAGCATTCTGCGTTTCTTTATCGATTGGCTTATCACGCAGTCCCGTTGTCGAGAAGACGGCGATTACGCCGGCCTCTTGCGCCAGGCTGATAAGTTGGTTGGCAGCGACCTGGCCGTACACATTTTGCGTATTGCCAAAGATTACTGGTCGCCGAACCATGTCCACGAAATAGCGGCTGACATCCGTACCCGCCTGGACCGTGGCATAAACTCGGACCAAGTCTTTGCTGGCGGTTGTCACGGCGTCGCGCAGCACCGGATCGATCTTGTCCAGTGCCTGCTCTGGGGTGAGTTCACTGACTTCTTTAACTTCGGCGGCACGGTTGCGATCAGGCCCGGTGCCCTGCGCTTGCGGCGCAGCCGAACTGCGTTCGGCCAATGGCGATGCGCTGAGCGGCATTACCGCGGCCAACAACATCGCAACGACTACAACCACATTGAATGCGACTTGCTTAGTACGTGGCATACCTCTATTCCTCCTCAAAATAGGGTCGAACTACTTGGCTGGATGGGTGCTGTCAGACCTGGTCGGGCTAAAAATAATCACCTCCTTAATTGACCGGATTTGGACTGGCAGACGAACAAAAAGACAACCGGCGCATAGGCTAACGCGCAGTTGTCTCGTTCAACACGTGATTAGTTGGGACAGATCCATCATCGACTGGTTACCCCAGTTAAGCGCTCAGCAGGGGACGCGAGCGAGATTGGATAGCTGCACACCTTGATCCTTAGGCGTATAAGGAGGTGTGGTTGGCTTGTCAGCTTCCGCAACAGTTTTCATTCTGCCATAGTCTATGACCACTGTCAATGTACAAATTACCCGGTGCCTAAAACGGTTGATACGAATTTCAAAGCAAATTTCAACCAATCGGCACGCCCTAAGCCGGCGAACGATCTGTCACTTTAAACGGATTAAAGTCGGTATGAATATCATAATAGTCTTCGCGTTCAACGTGCTTAAGTGTTGTCACGATGCGATACGTAATCGGCGTCATGATCACTTCGATGGCGACTTTGAAGATATAGTTGGTGACGATCAGACTCAGCGCGATGTCCCATGGAAACACGCCAAACGCACTGGCAATCATCACAAACACGATCGAGTCTACACCTTCGCCGACCAGGGTGCTACCGATGGTGCGCGTCCACAGCCAGCGGCCCTGCGTCCAAATCTTCATCTTTGCCAGGACGAAAGAATTGGAGAACTCGCCCACAAAGTATGCCGCTAGACTGGCGAGGATGATGCCGCCATTGGACACACCACCCAGAATTGCGTCGTACATCGCGTCGCCGGCGTAACCTTGCCAGGCGACATCGCCCGGCAAGCGGCGCACCAGCCACAGCACGACACTCATCAAAGCCGCCGCCGCAAAGCCTGTCCAGATCACGCGCCGCGAACGTTGATAGCCATACACTTCTGTCAGCACGTCGCCGAAGATATACGAGATCGGAAACAGCAGTGTCCCCGCATCGAAAGATAGACGCAGTCCTAATACGCTGACACCCCAATCGACGATTTTAGCCGATGACGCAATGTTGCTCACCAGCAACACGGTCACAAACAGCGCCATAATCAAATCAAAATAGCGATAAGTTTTCATTCCCCCACGATCCTCACAGTTGTATCGACTAAATGATCCAGCAATTGACGGAGGCGATTAAGTGCCCTGCCATCGGCCCCGTAGCCGGCATTTGCTGCGCGTTAGGTCAGAGTACGCAACATGATCCTGCTGGGCATGTCGCCGTGTTGATTGGGAAGTGTTATTTTAGTCGTGCAATCGATTGTAACAGCTGAGATGAGTGCGTCAAGGTGCGGAGTTAAGCAAGAGCGGGAGATAGATCGACCGCCACGTTAGTCCATTCACAGCTCGATCGGCATTCACACGCCCATGGCCTGAGAATATATCCAGGCCGACAGTCCCAATGTCATCCGCAGTGTACATGAGCTGATACGCGATCAGATTGGCCGACAGATTCGGCCTGTGAGACCACACTAAAGCCGCGACTCCGCTGACATGCGGAGCCGCCATCGACGTGCCAGATTTGTTGAAATAGTAACTACCCTCACACGTCGCCATCAAAACGTTGGGGTGACACCATGTGCTGTAGATATCCACGCCTGGCGCGGCCAGGTCTACGGCTGACCCGTAATTTGAAAACGCTGCTACCTGATCAGAACTATCCGTGGCCGCGACCGCTAACACTGAATCATATGCCGCCGGATACGAGACGCCACCGCCGCTATTACCAGTGGCAGCGATGACTAACACATTGTGCAGTCGCGCGTACTCGATCGGTGCCTGAAGCACCGGCGAATCGATCTCGCCGCCCAGACTCAAGTTGATGATCTGCGCGCCATTATCGACGGCATACACAATGCCGGCGGCGATGTCGCTGTACGTGGCATTGCCAAATTGATCGATCACTTTCACCGGCATCACGCGCACACCGGGCGCGACGCCTACCACACCAACGCCATTGTAGGCGGCTGCGATGATGCCCACCACGTGGGTGCCGTGTCCGTAATCGTCGGCCACGTTCGCGTTTTCGTCCGGCACGTAAGTCGAACCATTCCAACGTTGAAAGAAATGCCAGCCGTTGACATCATCGATGTAACCGTTGTGGTCGTCGTCGAGATTGTTGCCGGGCACTTCAGCCGTATTCAACCAGCGTTGTGAAAGCAAGTCTTCGTGCGTTAATTGAAGACCAGAATCAATGGTTGCGACAACAATTTGTGAAGTCCCGGTCACTACGGTCCAAGCCGCTAGTACATCAATCTTAGCTGGCCCCCATTGATTAGCCCAGCCCGGATCGGTTGGCGTGATGAGGTCAGTGGTCCGTGCCACATAATTGAGATCGGCGAAAGCGACTTCGCCGCTATGCCGTAGTTCATCGACGCTGGCTTGCTCTTGTCCGATAGGCACTTGCACTTGGAGCATGCCAAGCGGCGAAACGACCCGTGTCACGCGCCAGCCGCGCGCGGCCAAGCGGCTGCCGATCGGTGCCACAGGCCGA
>JAXLWI010000068.1:0-22295 GCA_046328575.1 Anaerolineae bacterium | reverse complement strand
AACTACATCCAACTGAAGGCGATGTTCCTGCCGAACGTGCGCCCGAATTGTTGCCGCAAGCCGATGTGATCGGCCTGACAGCAACGACATTATTGAATGGCACGTTTGAAGCATTAGCGAAGTTGTTTCCGTCGCACGCCTTGGTCGTGATGCTCGGCCCCAGCACGCCCTTGAGTCCGGTGTTGTTTGATTACGGCGTCACTATGCTGGGCGGTGCGCTGGTGACTGATCCAGCAACGGCGCTCCACTACATCGGACAAGGCTCGTCACTGCATGGCGTGCCAGGCGTCAAACGCCTCACGTTGATGAAACGTTAGCGGCTATTTCGAGCGCCGTACATCGCGCAGGGCAGGCATAGTGACGCCTGTCCTACAATTTTGATCTTCTTCAGAAGGCAACCATGGAACAACACGAACTGCGCGAACTCGAAGCCCAGTGCATTCAAGAATGCGCCCCGACGTGCACATCGGCCTGCCCGGCGCATGTCGATGTGCGCGCGATGTTGACCGAGATCGGACGCGGTGATTTTTCGGCGGCGCTGAAGACCTACAAGAAATCCGTGCCATTTCCCCACGTAATCAGCCGCGTATGCGATCAGCCGTGCCGCGATGTGTGCAAACGCAATGAGGCCGGTGACGCCATCGCGATTCGCGCATTGGAACGCTCGGTCGTAGAGCACGGCGATGGATCGAGCGAGAAAAAGCGCCCGCTGCCCAAACGCACACAGCAGATCGTCGTCATCGGCGGCGGCGTCAGCGGCCTAACCGCCGCGCATGATCTGGCGCGCAAGGGTTACAAAATCTTGATCGTCGAGGCGACCGATCGGTTGGGCGGCAGCCTGTGGTTGAGCGACGAGCGTGATCTACCGAAAGAATTGTTGCAACGCGATATCGACGCCGTGTTAGCCCTCGGCATCGAGGCGCAATACAACACCCCGATCGATCATCTGCACCTCGGCGATTTACGTCGCCAGTTCGACGCCGTATACGTCGCCATCGGTGCGCACATGCCTGATGATTTTGAATTGGAGCGCGACGACCACGGCACGTTGAAGGTCGATCCAGTGACGTTTGCCACCAGCCTGGACGGCGTGTTTGCGGGCGGCGGGGTGTTGTGGGGCAAGGAAATGCGCTCGGCCATCACATCGATTTCGGAAGGGCGGCGTGCAGGCATCTCGATCGATCGCTATTTGCAGAAGGTGTCGCTTACCGCGTCGCGCCTCAACGAAGGGCCATACACGTCGTGCCTGTACACGAACACCGCCGGACTTGAGGCGCAACCGCTGATCGAGATGACCGATCCCGGCGAAGGCTACGAGTGGCATGAGGCGATTCAAGAGGCTAAACGCTGCATCCAGTGTGAGTGCATGGAGTGCGTGAAAGTCTGCGAATATCTGAAGCAGTACGAACGCTACCCGCGCAAATACGTGCGCGAAATTTACAACAACCTCTCGATTGTGAAGGGCACGCGGTACGCGAATACGTTCGTGAATTCGTGTAGTCTGTGCGGCCTGTGCGGTGAGATTTGCCCCGAGGGGCTGGACATGGGCACGGTCAACCTCAACGCGCGACGCGAGATGGTGACGACCAAGCGCATGCCCGCGTCGGCGTTCGATTTTGCGCTGCGCGACATGGCCTTCAGCAACAGCGATAAATTCTCGTTGGCGCGCAATGCCCCCGGCACGACCACCAGCGAGGTGGTCTTCTTTCCCGGCTGTCAACTCAGTGCGTCGTCGCCTGACTATATCGAGAAAGTCTATGCGTATCTTGGCGAACATTTGCCCGAAAGCAAAGTCGGTTTGATGTTAGGCTGCTGCGGCGCACCCGCGAATTGGGCGGGACGCACCGATCTCTTTGAAAATGCGCTGGCGGATTGGCGTGAGAATCATCGACGCCTGGGCAATCCCCAAGTGGTGTTGGCTTGTTCGAGTTGTTATCAAGTTTTCAAAACGCATTTGCCTGAAGTAAACATCGTTTCTCTTTGGGACATCTATGCGCAACATGGATTACCCGCCGAGGCAACCGTCACTCGTCACTCGTCAGTCGTCAGTATTCACGATCCCTGCACCACACGCTATGACACTCACATTCAAGACAGTGCCCGTGCTATCGTTCGACAATTGGGCTATGACATCGCCGAGCTGCCGTTAAGCCGTGAGAAAACCGAATGTTGCAGTTACGGCGGCAATATGTGGCTGGCCAATCGTGATCTGGCTAAGAAGGTGGTGGAGCGGCGTGTGGCTGAGAGTCCGCTCGATTACGTGACCTACTGCGCGATGTGCCGCGATTTTTTCGCCGCGCAGGACAAGCGCACCCTGCATTTGCTCGATCTGATCTACAATCAAGCAACGGACGAGCAGGCCGCGCGGCGCGGACCGGGTTGGTCGCAACGGCACGAGAATCGCGCGCGGCTCAAACGCAAACTATTGAAAAACTTGTGGGGCGAAGATATGGCCGATCAAGCCGCTTACGAAGCGATCCGGTTGATCATTTCTGACGAAGTGCAAGCGCGATTGGAGCAACGCCTGATCTTGATCGAGGACGTTCAGCGTGTGCTGGAATACGCGCAGCGCACCGGGCGCAAGTTGTTCAATCAAGAGACGGGCCGCTATCTGGCGTACTTCAAGCCGACAGCGGTCACCTATTGGGTGGAATACGTACCGCAAGGCGAGGCGTTTGTCATCTTCAACGCCTACAGTCATCGCATGATCGTACCGGGGAGTGTGCAACCATGAGTGATTCCACCTGGCTGTGCGGCAATTGCAGCATTCCGCTGCAAACGGGGCAAGTCGATGTGGCTTATATGGAGAATGCTTTTCCCGTCGATCTGCTGAAGTGTCCCAAGTGCGGACTGGTGTTTGTGCCAGAGGAATTGGCGCTAGGCAAGATGGTCGAGGTAGAGAAGCAGTTGGAAGATAAGTAAAAGCGTCATGAGTAACGAGTAATGATCGACGAGCGCGTGCGATTGTACGAGCAAAGCCCGATCTTGGAAGTGGCGGGCGACACGATTCGGCCCGGCGGGTTGGAACTGACCGATCGGGCGTTGGGGTTGTGCGCGCTCCCGTACGGCTCACGCGTGCTCGAAGTTGGTTGCGGTCCGGCAGCATCGAGTGAACATCTCGTCAATTGCTATGGCTTTAACGCCATCGGCCTCGATCCGTCTGAGCTGTTGCTGCGATCGGGACGGCGGCGCAACCCACGCTTGCCTTTAGTGCAGTCGTATGGCGAATGGCTGCCGATTGCGGACAATCAAATCGATGCAGTACTAACCGAGTGCAGCCTGTCGGTGATGCGTCAGACCGATCGAGCCTTGAGTGAATTTCGGCGCGTGCTGCGCGCGGGCGGCTTCTTGATTCTAAGCGATATTTACGCGCGCAATCCAGCTGGAATTGCGGCGTTGCAGACCTTGCCCATCGATTCTTGTCTGTGCGGCGCGGTCTCGCAGGCCGAGATCATCGATCGGGTGGAGACAGCCGGCTTCCGCGTGGCTTTGTGGGAAGATCACACGCAAGCGATTAAAGTGTTTACGGCTAAATTGATCTGGTCGAACGGTTCGCTTCAGCAATTTTGGTGCCGCGCCACATCGCGGGCAGACGCGGCCACGGTTCAGACGGCGATTGCCCACTCAAAACCCGGTTACTATTTGCTTATCGCTCAAAAACGATAGGCGATCACTCGTCACGCGTTACGCATCACGGAGGTTACCATGTCCGATCTTGATCGCATGAAGGAACTGAAGCAACAAGGCTTTTTTTGCAGCCAAATCCTCATGACCATGGGTCTTGAATTACAGGGCATCGAGAACCCGCAGCTCATTCGCGCCATGAACGCACTGGCCGGCGGACTGGGCTTCACGGGCGAAACGTGCGGTGCGTTGACGGGCGGCGCGTGCCTGCTGGGCGTGTACGCAGGCAAAGGCACGCCCACCGAAGAAGAGAATCTGCGCCTCAATTTCATGATCGAAGATTTGGTGAAGTGGTTTAAGGCCGGATACGGACAGGAATATGGCGGCATCCGCTGCGCCGAGATTCTGGGCGAAAACCGGCAGTTTCAGGCCGCGCGCTGCCCGGCGATGGTGATCGGGACTTTTCAGAAGGTAAAGGAATTACTGGTAGAAAATGGCTTCGATTTGGCCGGATCAGACTTTGACGACTGAAACTGAACACAGCCTGTCCACCACCGACAGCGTTTGCCCTGAATGCCTCGCGCGCATCCCTGCGCAGCGGGTTCAACGCGGCGACGATGTTTATTTGCGTAAAGTGTGCGCCTTACACGGCCCATTTGAAACGATTGTATGGCGCGGACTGCCTGCTTATACCGATTGGGCGCGACCCAAAATTCCCGCGCATCCGAAAAATCCGGTTACTCCCATCGATCGTGGTTGCCCCTTCGATTGCGGCCTGTGCGCCGAACATCGTCAGCAAACTTGCACGGCGCTGCTCGAAGTGACCCAACGCTGCGATCTGCGCTGCCCGTTTTGTTTCGCGTCCGCCGGGACAGTCACCACACCTGATCCCGATCTGACCACGATTGAGTCCTGGTATCGACGTTTACTTGAAGCGGGCGGCCCGTACAACATTCAACTGTCCGGCGGCGAGCCGACGCTGCGCGACGATCTACCTGACATTGTCGCGCTCGGCCAATCACTCGGTTTTAGTTTCATTCAACTCAACACCAACGGCGTACGGTTAGCCAAAGACCCCGACTACGTAAAACGCCTAAAACAAGCCGGATTATCATCGGTGTTTCTGCAATTCGATGGCACTAGCGACGATATCTTCAAAGTCATGCGCGGGGTCAAGTTGCTCGATCGAAAACGCGCCGCCATCGAGCACTGCGCCGCAAATGATCTGGGGGTCGTCCTTGTGCCCACGCTCGTCCCTGGTGTTAACACCGCCGATCTTGGGAACATCGTCGATTTCGCCTTGCAGTATTTTCCGGCGGTGCGCGGTGTGCACGTTCAGCCCATCAGTTACTTCGGGCGCTATCCGCAAGCGCCGACGGATGCCGACCGCATCACCCTGCCCGAAGTCATGCGCGCCATCGAAGCGCAAACGCAGGGCCGCATCAAGGTCGAAAACTTCACGACCTCCGGCTGCGAGAACGCGCTGTGCTCACTGCACGCCAACTTCGTCGTGATGCCGGACGGCACGCTGCGCCCGTGGACGCAGCAAGCCAGCAGCGCGTGTTGCACGCCGCAGCCCGCCGAGATTGGCGCAGCCAAGACGCGGAACTTTGTCGCCACGTATTGGTCGTCGACAACCAATGTCGTGTCGCTGGACAGCATTGGCTCATCGAGTTTCGGCGAATGGGATGTGTTCCTGGCGCGCACTAAGACACACACCTTCTGCCTTTCAGGCATGGCTTTTCAGGACGCCTGGAATCTCGATCTCGATCGGCTGCGCGATTGCTGCATTCACACCGTCAGCCCGGACGGGCGACTCGTTCCATTTTGCGCTTACAACTTGACCAATCAACACGGCCAATCCCTATATCGTCATCATGAACCTGACGCCGCTTGAACCGTGGATCGATCGCAAGATCGATCACGCCGATCTCCACACCTATCAACTGTGCCATTTGAATGAGACGCTGCGTCTCGTCAAAAACAACAGTCGGTTTTTTCGCCACACCCCGATTGATCTTCCGAGCGACCTCGGCCATCTATCCGAACTGACGCGCTGGCCCTTCACCTCCGCCGCTGATCTGCGGGCTGATCCCTTTGCCTTTGTGTGCGTCTCGCAAGACGACATTCAGCGTGTGGTCACACTCGACGACGCGAATTTTCCATTGACGGCGCTCACCACATCAGGCACAACGGGCCAACCTAAGCGTTTATACTTTACGCGTGATGATCACGAACTGACAATCGACTTCTTTCACATCGGTATGTCCACCTTTACCGCGCCTGGTGATCGCGTGTTGATCTTGCTCCCCGGCGAAACGCCCGGCAGCGTAGGCGATCTGCTGGCCACCGGGCTGCGACGTTTGGGCGCGATTCCGATCAAGCATGGCCCCGTGCGCGATGCTGCCGCTACGTTGGAGGTAATCCGCCGCGAACCGATCGATGTGCTAGTCGGTGTGCCCACGCACGTCCTTTCACTGGCGCGCTCTGCAAATGCCTCAAAAATAAGGCTGAAAGCGGTGTTGCTGTCAACAGATCATGTGCCTAATGCCATCAAACGCGCCATCGAAACGACCTTTAATTGCACGGTCTATAACCACTACGGCATGACCGAGATGGGTCTGGGCGGCGGCGTGGACTGTGAAGCGCGGCGCGGCTATCATCTGCGCGAAGCCGATCTGCTCTTCGAGATCATCGATCCCGTTACGGGCGAACGCGTGCCCGATGGTGACTACGGCGAAGTGGTCTTCTCCACGCTGACGCGACGCGGGATGCCGCTGATCCGTTATCGCACTGGCGATGTAAGCCGCTTTCTCACCGTGCCCTGTCCGTGTGGCACACGCCTCAAAACGTTGGAGCGCATCACGTATCGATTGGACGGGCGTGTCCGCCTCAGCGAACAAACCCTTACGATGGCTGATCTGGATGAAGCCGTGTTTGCCGTCGACGGCGTGTTGAACTTCACGGCAACATTGACGCGCGAAAGCGGCCACGACTGTTTACATCTTGAAGTCAAAATTGCCGATGGATACAAACCGCTTGTGGTCGTGCAAGCCGTGTCGAAGGCCGCGGCCTTGCTGGGGGACGTTGAAGTGCGTGTGTCGTCTGTAAAAGACATTCCGCCCAGCATGGCGAAACGCACGATTTTGGATCGGAGATTTTCCGCGTGAAACTGACGAACGCTGTCCGTTTAGGTGCAACGCCCCGTGTCGCCATTGTCGGCGGCGGCGGCAAAACCACGACGATGTTTATGCTCGCTCGCGAGCACGTGCGTGACCACGCCGCCCCCGTTATTGTCGCGGCCACGGCCCACATGGCCATCGAGCAAATGGCACTGGCCGATCACCACCTCATCGTTGAAGACACCACGCAGCTTGATCTGGAATTGCTAACCGGCGTCACGTTCTTCACGGGGCCAATCAACAACGCCGGCAAAACAACAGGATTAAGCGCGACGGCTATGCACCGCGTGCTTGACTTAGCCAATCGGCATCACGCGCCGTTATTCATTGAGGCCGACGGTTCGAAGTGTCTGCCGCTGAAAGCGCCCGCCGAGCACGAGCCACCCATCCCCGACTTCGTGGACACCGTGATTTATGTGGTAGGCCTATCGGGTTTGGGGCAACCGTTGGATGCGGAGCATGTCCATCGTCCCGATCGCTTTGCGCGGCTATCCGGTTTAGCGTTGGGCGAGGCCATCACACCGGAGGCGATTGCGAAGGTACTGCGCGATCCGATCGGCGGGCTAAAGAACGTGCCCCCAGCGGCACGCCGTATCGCACTGTTGAATCAGGCCGACACGCCTGAGTTGCAGTTACAGGCGCAAATCATCGCGCGGCAACTGTTGCCGACGTTTCACGCCGCCGTAATTTCAGCTCTTAAATTCCAGCAGATTCACGCGGTACATGAAGCGACGGCAGGCATTATTCTGGCAGCAGGTGCTTCCACGCGGATGGGGCAGCCGAAAGCGTTGCTCCTGTGGCGCGGTGAACCTTTTGTCCGACAGGTGGCGCGCACCGCGTTAGCCGCCGATTTGTCACCCGTGATCATTGTGGCCGGTGACTATGTGGCTGAGATTCAAGCGGCGGTGAGTGATTTGCCCGTGCAGGTGATTCATAACGCAGACTGGGCTGCCGGACAAAGCACATCTGTCAAAGCTGGACTTAACACGTTACCGGATACAGTCGGATCGGCGATCTTTCTACTGGCCGATCAGCCGCACATCCCGATCGAGTTGGTGAAGGCCCTTCAAACGCAGCACGCGCAAACGCTGTCATCGATCATCGTGCCGTTGATTGAAGAGCGACGCGGCAATCCGGTGTTGTTTGATCGCGTGACGTTTGTTGATCTGTTGTCGCTCAGCGGCGATGTGGGCGGGCGCGCAGTGTTCGCCAAATATCGTGTGGCCTATGTGCCGTGGCCCGACGCGAATTTGCTGCTGGACGTGGACACGCCCGAAGATTATCAGCGTTTGCTAGCCGCCACTCAGGCAGGTAAGCATGAATAAGAAAAACGTATCGAGCGCGCTTTCGCCAGAGTATGTGCTGCTGGGTTTCTTAGCACAGCGTCCCGCCCACGGCTATGATCTACACGAGCAGGTTCAGCGGGAGTTAGGCCAAATCTGGCAGATCAGTTTGAGCCAGACCTATAACATTCTGAAACGGCTGGAGGCCAAGGGGTACATTGTCGGGGTACTTCAGGAACAAGAGAAGGCCCCCGCCCGCCGCCGCTTTCGACTGACGACGCTGGGCCATCGTCGGTTCGCTGAATGGCTCAAGGTTCCAGCCGAACCAAGTGCGCGCGCCATTCGGGTTGAATTCCTGACGCGCTTATACTTCACGTACATCACCGATCCGCAGGCGGCGCGCGGCTTGATCGAAAAACAGTCAGCCGCCATCCAGACCGGAATGGCACACCTGACGGTGATGCTGAGCGAACTCCCGTCCGAGCAAGCCTTCAATCAACTCGGCCTCGATCTCCGCCTGCGGCAGTTGACCTCGATCCTGGATTGGCTCACCGAGTGCCAGACCATTCTGGGCTTTGAGCCGTAATTTTGCCAGGTTAAGCCAACTCAGGATCACTGTCCGCCCATGCAGGCGACACGCGCGGTCTTCATAATTTACGCGTTGACTATCGCCTGCATCCTTTACCTCGCCATTGAGCGGATCGGTCAGTTTGACCTTGGAAGACGTGTTACCGCCGCCCGTACAGGCGCATTCCAGGGTGAGCACTCGTTACTGCGCGATCATCACGTGCTTGGTGATCTGATAATCGCCCATCGCTTCGGCGGACAGGTCTTTGCCAAACCCCGATTGCTTGAAGCCGCCGTGCGGTGTCTCCGACGTCAACGGGATGTGATCGTTGATCCACACGGTGCCAAATTCCAATTGCGCTGAGACCTTCATCGCGCGGCCCACATCCTTCGTGAACACCGACGCGGCCAGACCATACAACCCATCATTGCCCAAGCGCACCGCTTCAGCATCGTCGTTGAACGCGCTGATCGTCAAGATTGGCCCGAAGACCTCACTCTGAATGATTTCCGATTTCTGATCGGCGTCCGGCATCACTGTCGGTTCGAAGTAGTAGCCCGCGTCCCGATCGGTGGGTGCGCGCCCGCCGAGCAGCACCTTCGCCCCGGCCATCTGCGCACGATCGACAAAGCCTTGCACGCGTTCACGTTGCACCTGTGAAATCAGCGGCCCCATCTGCGAACCGTCTTCAAACTGCGCACCAACCTTCACTTGTATCGAGTGAGAACTGTCACCCACGTCTACTTGACGCAAAGTTGAGTTGCTGCTTGACACATGAAGGGCGTTGGCTCATCAATCCCGGCAATGCTCAGGCGACATAGGTCTACTCACCCGGTTGAACGTCGCGGCGAGCGTCGCTTTGGCCGCGACCAATTCGGGATCGGCATCGTCGAACACGATCACCGGCGCTTTGCCGCCCAGTTCCAGGTGCACGCGCTTCAACGTTTGCGCGGCGGTCGCCATCACCTTCTTGCCGCTGCCCGTCGAACCGGTGATGCTGACCATACGCACATCGGGATGTTCCACCAGCGCCTGCCCGGTGTCGTTGCCACCGCTGACGATGTTGACCACGCCCGCCGGAATACCCGCTTCCGCGATCAATTCACCGGCAACATCAACATCGCCGTCGTAATCGGCGCTGGGCGCGGGCTTCAACACCACTGTGCAGCTCAGTGGCCAACGCCGGGCCTAGCCTCCACACGGCCATCATCAACGGATAATTCCATGGCGTGATCGAGCCGATTACGCCCACTGGTTCGCGCCGATAGATCGAGGTGTAGCCCGCTGCGAATTCGCCCGCGTGCGAGCCATGCGTATCGCGCGCCGCCGCCGCAAAGAAGCGCAGATTATCGATCATGAACGGGAAGTCCGCGCCCAGGCTGACAAACGCATAGGGCTTTACCCGTATTCTCGGATTCGGCCCGCGCTAATCGTTCGGCGTTGGCTTCGATCAGATCAGCCAATTTCCACAGCGCTTTTCGACCGTTCGCCCGGTGTCTTTCTTCGACCAGCGGCCATCGTAGAACGCTTGCGAGGCCGCCTGCACGGCGTGATCGACATCGCGGCTGCCGTCGATCACTTGCGCGATCGGTTGTTCGGTCGCCGGATTCACGATCGTGATCTTGTCCACCGCCGCTGCTGGGCCTGCCACTGTCCATCAATCCACAACTGGTAGTCTTGCATGATCTCCTCCTGAAAATGATTGACTAACCGTTCACGCGAATCGAGACCATTTGAATGTTGGTCATGTCGTCCATCGCGTACCGCACGCCTTCACGCCTCTGTGCCGCTTTGCCGATTGCCGCCATACGGCATGTGATCGGCGCGAAAGACGGGCGTGTCATTGATGATCACGCCACCGAAATTCAAGCGCTTGATCGCGCGGAACACCTGCTCGATATCCCGCGTAAAGACGCCATCAGCAAGCCAAACGGTGTGGCATCGGCCTGACGCAGCGCCTCTTCAAAATCATTACATGCAATCACGTTCGCAATCGGCGCGAAGGCTTCTTCAGCGACCACCTTCATATCCGGCTGCAATATTCGTCAGCACGGTCGGATAGTACACCGAGCCCTCGCGTTTACCGCCCGTCAAGACTTGTGCGCCGCCTGCCTGCGCTTCATGCACCCAACCGTCGACGTGCCGACTTCATGTGGATCGATCATCGGGCCGACGTCCACGCGTCGTCCAGTGGATCGCCGACGACCATCGCTTCACTCGCCTTCACGAACTTTTCGTTAACTGGTTCGTAGATTTCACGCTGGCCGTAAATGCGCTGCACCGAAATGCACACCTGTCCGGAGTTGTAATACGCGCCGACCGCCGCGCGCTTGGCGACCCAGCGTCCAGATCGGCGTCGGGCGCGGATGATCACGGGCGACGTAAGCTGTTCAACTCCAACGTGATCTTCTTGATCCCGGCGACTTCGGTAATATGCCGTCCGATCGGCGGACTGCCCGTGAAGGTGATCTTGCTCACGCGCGGATCGGTGATCAGCCCTCCCCGACCGTGCCGCCCGACCCAACGACAAGATGTCGATCGCACCCGCCGGGTGCCCGCCTCGACGAGAACTTCACACAATTTCAGCGGTGGCGGGGCGTGGTACCGGCGGGTTTCAACACCAGCGTGTTGCCCGCGGCGAGCGCGGGCGCACCTTTATGCGCGACGAGATTCAGCGGAAAATTGAAAGGACTGATCGCGGCGATGACGCCAACGGGGCCGCCGTGTCCAGAAGCCAAAAATAGCCTCGCCCGCTGGCACGGCGTCGAGCGGCACTGTCTCTCCATGCAAGCGCTTGGCTTCTTCACTCGCGATCGTGAAGGTGCTGATCCCGCGATCGACTTCGGCGCGCGCATACTTCAACGCTTTCGCCCGCTTCCGCCGCGATGGTGCGCGCAAATTCATCACGGCGTTCACGAATCGCGGCGGCGGTGCGCAGCAGATATTCGCTGCGTTTATACGGCAGGCAACTCGGCCATGAACGGAGCCGCGGCTGCGCGGCGGCAATGGCCGCATCGACATCTTCATGCCGGGCAGTCGATACTGCGCCAATGACTTGCTCGGTGTACTTGTTGCGCACTTCCAACAATGCACCGCCAGCAACCCATTGACCATCGATCAATAGTTTGGCTTCCATAGACGTGATCCCCTTGGTATATATAGTTGGGTTGTTCAGCGTAGCGCGGAACGCTATCCCGGATGAGGATAACGCAGGCCTCAATTTTACACGAAAACCGCCAGGCGTGGAGAAAACGATCGAGTTGTGAAGACAACTGTGAAGTGGGCGCTTACAACATCGGATGTGCGACGGTGAGGTGCCCGATTGGTTCGGCATGGCCTGCTTCTCTCAGCACTGGCACGCCCATCGCAACTCAGCAACTCTTTGACCAACGGTCACGGTTGCTCCATGAGCCATACCAGCCAGTGCGTTTTAAGCCAGTCGTGGTGATCGAATTCTGGCACATACGGCTTGATATCGATCACCGGCGTACCATCCAGCATATCCGCGCCCTCAAAGCGCAGCACGTTTCGCGCCTGATCAGGCGCACGATCGATAAGCCGAGGAAGTTGGGTCGCTGCGGATTAACGCGTAGCGAAGACGCCGTGCAACCGATCGTCCAGGAAACGGCTGAACACGCAGCGTGTAGGTCAGCGCCATTTGCCACGTACAACAAAATCAGATATTCAATCAACTCACAGGGAATTCATACCACGCGATCGGCTTCCACCTGCGCTTGACTGGCGGACTGATCGCCAGGGTGCGGGCCGACGGCCAGCGCCATGCGCGTGCCAGCAACTCCGTCGAATCACTTCCATGAGACCGAGTTTGTACTCGCCCGCAATTGCGACAAGCCCGGACAGCCAGCCTTGATTGCGTTCAAATTTCAGCACGCTCAACTCGTCGACGATCACCACGTCGTAAGCGTGCCGCGCCAAGCAACACTTCATTGCCCCAATCTAAAGCCGGCGATCAAAGCGCCAGTACAATTCCTGTGGATAATTGGCTGCGGGATTTGGTGGCTAATCGCCAGTGATTGACGTTGATTGGCACGCAGATCGATCACGTCGATGGCGATCTTCTGGCCGTCCACGATTGGTCACGCAGACAAAACACCCCCGATCGATCTGCCAGCCGAGCGGGCTATACTGATCAATCGGGTGCAGAACGTCGTCTTGCCTGCGCCCTGATCGCCCGTCACGATGATTAACGTTGAGTCTTTCATGCTGCCAGATCATCCAACAACACCACCGGTCGATCAATGATGCACCAGCCGAATCGGCGCCGTAGGTGGCGATCAAATTATCGGTGGTGAGAACGTCGGTTAGCGAGCCGCTGGTATGCGCCCGTCGCGCATCAACCGGGTATTGGGCAATCGCAATCGCCGCTTCGGATCGTGCGTCGTGAAGATCACCGCCACACCGCGCGCGGCCAACTGCCGAAGCACGCGGCGCGACTCTTCGTTGCTGAGATCGATGCGAGGTCGGCTCGTCGAGCAGAACTGCGCGGCTGCCAAAGCCAGCGAACGCCAGCATCACCATCTGTCGCTCGCCGCCGCTGATCTCGGTGACGGCGCGATGCTGCAAGTCCGATGACCTAACGAGTTCAAACATCAGTGGCGACGCGATAAGTCTCTTCGCCGCTGGCATTTCCAACATGCCCAGATACGGCGAACGTCCCAGCAGCGCGTATTCCAGCACCGAAAAATCAAAGGGAATGTACTCGGCTTGCGGCACTAGGCCGTGAGGGCGACTCCGCCCCCGCGGCGCGAGAGCGTTGATTGTACTTCCGCCATCCAGTACGACCTGACCCGCGCGCGGCGGCAGCAAGCCGAGGATAACGTGCAGCAGCGTGGTCTGGCCTGCGCCGTTAGGTCCGAGGATGGCCGCGATTGCGCCCGCCGGAATCTCCAGCGAGAGGTCGTTCAGCACGGTAAAGCTGATCGCCGCCGTAACCGAAGCGTAATTTATCGAGTGAAATGATCTCGCGCTTATTCACGCGCCCGCACCTTTAAGCTCAAACTCAGCATGAAGCCGATGAAGATCACTGCGCCGATCAAGGACGTGAGAATGCCCAGTGGGATTTTCGCCCGCCATCAGTGTGCGTCCTGTCGTCGCAGATCACCGCAAACGCGCCGCCGATCAACATCGAAGCGGGGATGGTGAGTTGATTTTCTGCGCCGTAAATGCGACGCGCCAAATGCGGCACGATTGGGGCCTACCCAACCGACGACACCGGCGCGACGGGTGTGACGGCGGGCCGCAACAGCGCTGAACAACAAGACAGTGCGCAGCTACGCCTGCGGCCCGGCGCGGTGCCGAGTGAGAATGCCGTTTCATCGCTGAGGGATAACAAGTTCAAGCGCCAGCGCATCAAGAAGATGACAATCAAAGCAGGCAACACGACCGGTAGGACATACACTACATCCGCCCACGTGACGCCCCACAAGCCGCCCAACAGCCAGAATGTGATCTCGGGCAGTTGCGTCAACGGATCGGCCAGATACTTTAGTACGCCGTTGCCCGAGGCGAACAAGGCTGAAACAGCGATGCCTCGCTAACACCGTGCGCAGCACCCAGCCACCGAAGTGTAAGTGCCGTGCCAGATAATGGAATACGACAAGGCCATGCCCAGCAGCGCAAAAACGTGGCAGAGGCTTCGATCATCAACGGCGCGGTGCTAATCCAGAGGATGCTCAACGCCGCGCCAAAGGCCGCGCCCTGCGTCACACCGAGAAAGCCCGGCTCGACCAGCGGATTGCGGAAGATCATCTGCATCACTGCGCCCGCCGCCGACAGACTCATGCCGAGCAGCAGCGCCACGACCATGCGCGGCAGACGCAAAGATAGAACCGGCTGTTGGGCCATGTCGTCTTGCCACAGCAGTTGGGGCGGCATCCAATAGGGTTTCGGATACCGCCCAACGAACGTGGACAAGATCAACACGACCAGCAGCCCGGCGCCCAGCCACACAAACAGGCGTGTTAAAGACGGGCGAAGCCGATCGGTGGTGTGCATAAGTCTAGGGAGGTCGCCGACCAGCACCGGCATCACTTTCGCTTGGATATCATCGGCCTTCATGCCATACAGATCGGTATAGAACCGATTGACTTCTTGCATGATGTCGATGTCTTTGGTTTGATCGGGATGTACTCGTCGCCAGCCACAGCAGGCCCAAGCCCCAGCGCGTGTCAGGCTGATCCTGCTTCGGGGAAGTCGCCGGCAAAGCCGAAGATCTGACGGTTTTTACGCCTTCAATGCCGCCCACTTGCTATCGGCCTTCAACTTAGCGACCACGTCTTGGGCATTGCCATTATACGCAATGATGTAAATTTGATCGGGATTCCACGCAGCGATTTGCTCGAGGTTCACCACTTTCCAGCCGCCCTTATCGGACGCTTCCGTCCAGACCGGCTTGCCGCCAGCCCAGATCGACCATCATGGTCTGAATC
This sequence comes from Anaerolineae bacterium, assembly GCA_046328575.1. GTDB lineage: Bacteria > Chloroflexota > Anaerolineae > Fen-1058 > Fen-1058 > JAGOBP01. The sequence goes on along the minus strand of JAXLWI010000068.1, from coordinate 7,189 downwards.
CAGGTCGCGGCGCTGCCGCCGGGGCCAGGCAGGCGTCACGCGCGCGCCGCACGCTGAACGCGACTTCTCGCCGCCCTTATCACTGTATTGCAGCAGCGCGACGGTCGGCTTCTGATCATCGCTCAAGCCAGCCACAATTTGCGTCACCGTGTCGACGATGCCCTGATAATACGCCAGAATTTGCGCGGCCCGATAGGGCGTGCCCAGAATCTGGCCTAAAAACGTGATGTCGCGCGTATATTGCTCGGGCGTTTCCAATCTGACGCAGACGACGGGAATGCCCAACTGCTCGAGCGGCTTGCCCAACTTTTCAGACGCCGAACTCTTCGCGATGACCAGATCGGGCTTCAGCGGCGCGATTTGCTCGGCGCCAACGCCCGTTTCAAACGCGGCTTTGTCGGCAGCCGATGGATCGATCACGGTAGTACCGCCGATTGGGTGCTTTGCCCACAGCGATGACGCGCGGGCCAATATTCGGGAACAGATAAGCCGCGTCGATGCTCATGAAAAAGGCCTTGCCGACAGCGGCAATGTGTTCCGGTGCTTTCTCCAACATCACTTCGTGGCCCAAAGCGTCAGTCACTTTGATCGCGCCACCCGTGCTTGATAGCGCCTGAGCGGCTGCCTTAGGTGAAAGGAACCCCCACTTCAACAGCACGGAGCCCGACCCGCATCAGACAACACGTAGTCCATAAACTTCTGGGCGAGATCATTGCGGCGCGGCTTCAATACCGTATATAGACAGCGTCGCCGCTGGTATTGTACTTGTCGGGACCGCCGGGCTTGACGACTTTCAGCCGCCGATGGTGTGACATCCGACGAATACACAATGCCCGCGTCGGCTTCGCCCAACTGCACTTTGGCGACCACTTGCTTGACGTTGTCTTCGTATGAAACGACGTTGGCCAGTACGGTCTGCGAGAACGTCGCGCCGAAGTCGGCGTTCATCTTGTCGAGCGAGGTGAGCGCGTAGCCGCCAACCGGTACACTGGCTACTGCCAACACGATCTTCGCCGGACTTGCTCAAGTCCTTTAACTCGTTCACACCGCCCGGATTATCCTTCGGACGATGATGGCCAATCGGTTGCGGACGAACGTCTTTGCGTGTCCTTCACCAACAAGCCCGATTGAATCGCCGCGTTCATTTCTTTCGTATTGCCGGAGGCAAACACATCGGCCACTGCGCCTTGCCCACCGCGCGCGCGCAGCCAAGCTGCGAACCGGCGTAGTTAAAACCCAGCGTCACGCCAAAGATCTTGCTGTTTGAACTGCTCGCCGATTTCGTTGAAAGCGTCGGTCAGCGAGGCCGCCGCAAACACCGTCACTTTCGGTTTCACCAGCCGGGGCAGCGGGTGCAACGGTGGGGCCGGAGCCTGCGTCGGGCCCGACGTACTTCGTCGACGTGCAGCGCGCTCAACACCAGCCCTAACAGTACAGCCAAGATGGTCAGCGAACGACTCTTCATGACATCCTCCTTGAGCTTCTGATCGCCGCCATAACGCAACAGGCTGTCAACACATACCGAATCGATCCGCGAAGGCGTCGATGAGGAACCGTTCTTCCGGGCCATGCGGAAAGTCCAGCGCCGATTGCGGGCTCCACGGGATGCACAGCATCCCCTTCCCATCGGAAGTACGGCCTTGCACCATAGATCAGCGATCGCGCCAGGCGCTGCGGCTCGGAGACTCTTGTTCAATTGACGACTAAGCCTAAATAACGCGGGTTATCTTGACAGAGGATAGCACTGTCACCCCTGCGCAAGTGACATTTATCAGTAGTAACTGGCGATCACAGACGCGAGGGACGTTATAGTCGGTATCTACCATTCAGTGAGTAGTATATCACGCGCCGATTGCGACACGCGACGATTTCCGCTATACCCGCTAGCGCGATCTCTTCTGGGGACTGGCTGCCAATCTCCAACCCGATCGGACTGTGCAGTCGATCAAGGTGGGCGTCGCGGTGCCTCGCCGTTGCGCGCAGCCGCACGCGGCGCTGCGCCTGCGTAGCGGGACCGGCGCACGCGCCGACGTAAAAGGCCGCACTGGGCAGAATAATCTTCAACGCGGGATCATCCAACTTGGGATCATGTGTCAACACGGCGACCGCGCTCAAGCGCGACAATGTGATCTGGGCCAGCCCCTTCATCCGGCCAAGCCTGAATCAGGCGATCGATATGTGGAAGCGGCGGTTGTGCCAAACACGCCGCGCGGATCGACGACCGTAGTACGATATCATAACTTTGCCAACTGCGTCAACGCACGGCGATGTGCACCCCGCCCACGACGATCACTTCCGGCGCAGGAGCGATAACCTCAAAGAACAGTTCGATCGAATCAGACAGCGTGTGACGTTGCGAGGACTGCCCTGCACACAACACATCAGCAGCGGCCTCAACCGCAGCCCGATCGATCTCCGCGCCCAACGTGCCGAGATCGCGTCACCGGTGTCGTTCACCACCATCGATCGGCCGAGCAATTGCTCAATCGGACCGGCGAATGACCGTGATAACTACACTCGATCGATCATCGGCCAAGGCACAACGAACGGCTGCATAGATCGCTCGATCGAACTGCTGAACAAAAACGTCAATCGAGCCGCCGCAGGCTAGGCCCCACCTCCCACGCGGTGTCATTTGCCACGCCAAAGTGCAGCAACTGCGGCTTGCCCGTCTTGATCACGCCGAAGCCGGTCTCGATTACTGCGCCTTCCACGCAGCCGCCGCTGACCGATCCGCTGACTTCACCGTGAGCGGTCAGCGCCAGCCAGGCCGACCTGACGCGGCGCACGAACCCCATGCTGTAGTACTGTCGCCAGCGCGGATTGAATCACTGCCGGGCCAACCATCGATCGATATCCGCCATCACTTCGCGCATGGGTTGCTCCTGCTGAACAATCAAAATCGCGCTATCCTAAACCGAGATAACGTGACAAAAATTCAGAAAATTCTCAAAGCGTGTTTATCAGGAATGTCTGGCAATTACGAATGCGGCGAGCGATGCGGGACATACTCATACGTTACCTCCGTCCATGGGGATTGCGACTCAGCCACGATGCTAACTCCATGCTGCACAGATCTGTATAGCCTAACGCGCTTTTGACAACACACGAATTCGCAGCGCCGCCGTTGCCCGAAAAACCGTGGACATCGCGTCGCCGAATATGTCGAGCACCGCGCACGCCGATGCATGCGCCCAAGCCGTCCGTCCACAGCCGACCGGGTGCCCGGTCGCGTGATGTAAATCGCCGCGACAAGTTCAACGTCTTCAACGCGTCGGCGTGCAACACCAGAATCTTTGCGCCCTTAATTCCACCTTTGCCGCCGCATCAAGCTTCGGCAGAATGAAAGCGAATGAAAATCAGCAGTCAAAGAACTTCGATCATATCGCGGTGCAGTATAAAAGTGAATACGGAGTTTGTCCGGAAAGGTATCCGAATTCCGTCCGAATTTTCTCCAGCACCAGATCGATAGTTCGAGGCGCGCACCACGTGCTGCGCCAGAATTGCCTTGAGAAGTGTTGGATCATTATCGCCGGGTGTTATCGTGCACCTATGTGACCAAAGAAAAGTTCGATAAGACAGTCATTGGGGCTTGCCCTAATTGCGGCGCCAGCATCGCACCCAATGCCAAATTCTGCGGCGAGTGCGGCCAGCCCATCAAACGCGAGAAGTTCTGCACCGAGTGCGGCGCGAAGATGGAAGGCAGCCCTAAGTTCTGCCCGGAGTGTGGAGCAAAGCAAGGCTGACGCAATCGTCGAATACAAGCAATCGAGGGCGGATGATAGAATCTGGCCGCCGCTTTTTATTGACAGCCGGTGATTGATCGAGCGGTACATTTAGTCGACTTGATCGCGCACCTTGCGTTTACGTTGTGATGAGTGGTCGCGCTGTACTGGGTGTTGCCCTCTCGCTGTGGCAATGGAAGGAACAGGTAGAACGGGTTAAGCAAAATCGGGCCACCTGACGCCGACAAAACATCTACCGTAAACTAGGGTTGTCGAGGTAGCCTGATGGCATGGGGCGGTGCGACAACTGGTGGATATTTGTTGTAAGATGGGCTTGCTCGATGTAGGTTTATACCGGCGCTTAGCGTCCGCCCTTCACACTCGGGTAAAGGTCAATCGCGGATGATGTTATGGTCTCATCGTCCGGCCACACCCAGATGAAGAAAGTATCCTCTTGACTTCATTTGCGACAGCCGCCTTATCGCAAACAAACGCTGTCACCGCTCAACTCAAGCGGCGAAACACGCGGATTTTCAGCATGTCCAAGCCGACGGCATACACGACCGTTACGACGAGTAGACCGATCAGCAGCGCCAAATCGATCGGGGTCATGAGCCAGCCTTGCGATGCAAAGAGCAGCACCAGACTTATATCGATCACAGTGCTGATCAACAACGGGCGGCCAGGCAGCGATTCCCAGAAGTGTCGGCGCTCGCGCACGAGGTAGATGTTGGCTTGACCGGTAAAAACCAGCATCGCAAACACCAGCGTTTGCAGGCTGGCTTGCGGCAGGTGAAAAACATCGCGGCCGGCAAAATACACGCCGAACGAAAATACCAGCCACGCCACCGCCAAAATCAACGAGCCGAGCACCAGCGGACGGATGTGCCAGCGTTCGGGCCGTCGCGAATACGACACCCGATCAGCGGCTAGCGACATCGTGGCGAAGTCATTAGCAAACAACAACAGCACCACCAGGCGCGGCGTGATGACAAACGTGCCCGTGAGAAACAGACCCACGCTCAAAAACAACGCGATTTGAAACGTCTTGATGATCTTGTTGTATGTGTAAGTCAATAAGCGTTGAAAAATCTGCCGCCCGATCGTGACGGCCGATTTCAAGTTGCTCAAGCCCGGCTCGGTCAACACGGCACTGGCCGCGGCGCGCGCGACATCGGTGGCGCTGGACACGGCCACGCCGACCTCGGCTTGCTTCAAAGCGGGTGCATCGTTTACGCCGTCACCCGTCATGCCGACGACATGACCGGCGCGTTGAAACGCCTGCACCAAGTGAAACTTATCTTCGGGCAAAACCCCGGCAATGACATCGCACTTCAATTCGTTGGCGGGCGATGCCTGCCGCACCGTTTCGGCCGCACAGGCTGTGCTGCCCAATCCCACTTCGGCCGCCACCGCGCGCGCCGTTTCCAGCGCGTCGCCCGTGATCATCACCACGCGCAGGCCGAGTTCATGCGTAAGGTCGTGGAGGAGTTGCGCTGAATCAGCGCGGGGTGGATCATACAAGCCGACGAGGCCTGCCAACTTCAGATCGACCTCATGCCCGATTGCTACGGCCAACACCCGATAGCCCCGCGCCGCTAACTCGGCCACCGCTTGACTCGGATCACACCGTGGCTCGACCAACTCTGCTACAGTGTGCGGAAAGCCTTTGACGATGCGCCACACTTGTTGATCGACTTGCACAGTCGCCTCAGTGCGTTTGGTCGAGGGATCGAACGGCACAAAGTGCAGACGTTGACTCGCGCCGTTGAGGACGTGTCGTGCTTGCGCTCCGGCCAGAATCGCCAGATCAATCGGGTCTTGCGAAGCCGCATCGGAACCCAGCGCTGCCCAGCGCAGCACTTCATCTTCCGAGAAGGGCGCTTCGGCGTGAACGGCCGACAGCACCAGTTGATTCTGCGTGATCGTGCCGGTCTTGTCGCTGCACAGCACATCCATCGCCGCCGCTTCCTCGATTGCCGATAAGCGTGTGACGAGCACACCGTGTTCGGCCAATTCCTGCGAACCCAGCGCCGAGGCCAGTGTAAACGTCGCCGGCAGCGCCACCGGCACCGAAGCCACCAGCAGCATCAACGCGAAGGGCAGTACATCGGTGAGTGGCAAGGCCGTGATCAGCGCGTATACCAGCACTCCGATCACCAGCACCACGTCCAGACCCACCAGATATTTGACGATGCCCAGAATCGTCGTTTCCAGATGACTAACGGTCTTCGCGATGCGTACCAGTTCGGCGGTCTGGCCGAATTGTGTGCGCGAGCCGGTCGCGATCACTTCGGCGGTGGCTTCGCCGCGCTGCACCACACTGCCCGCGTAAGCTGTGCCGCCGCTCTCCAACTCGGCGGGTAACGTTTCGCCCGTCAACGTCGATTGGTCGACAGCTAGATGGCCATCGCTAAGCTTGAGGTCCGCGGGCACTAAATCGCCTACCCGCATTCGCACCACGTCGCCGGGCACCAGCTGATCGGCGGGCAGCAATCGCCACTCGTCATCGCGCCGCACGCGCGCCTGAATGGTCAACCGTTTTTGCAGCAGCGCCAGCGAGTTCTGCGCGCGATTCTCTTGAAAGAAACTGATCAACGCATTGAAGATCAACAGACCGCCGATGATGACAGCTTGCGTGGCGTGACCGATAGCCAGTTCCAGCACGATGCTGATCTCCAGCATCCACGGCACTGGTCCCCAAAATTTTCGCGCGAAATCCAGTAATGGTTGGCGGTGCTCCGCTGCTACAGCATTGGGGCCAAATTGCTGTAAGCGGGCTTGCGCTTCAGAAGTGGTCAGGCCAAGGGACATAAACATTTTCTCCAGCTGGCATCGCACTAAGCCAGCAAAGTAACCAACGTTAGATCTTCGCCGTATTATATACCCGCGCTGGCGCGGCGATTATTTCAGCCATCCGGACCGTTTTGAATTCAATCCGTTTGACTGGCTATTCGTCTGTCGGTTTAACCAGACTGATTGATACGTGTGTCGATTATCGAAGGCGGGCGAACAATCTCGACTGCGGCTGGCGTGTACCATGGAAGCCACTCCCCACTCGATAGGCTGATTGTGTTGTCAAGAACATGCTACAATAACGACGTTCCTTCAACCTATTTCACCGAGCCTGCTATATGATCGACCAGGATGGAGAGTTAGCCGCTCTTCAAGACGAAAATGCCGCATTGCGACACCGTATCACAGAACTAGAACTTCTTCACTCTGAACAATTCGCTCGTGCGCGATTGGAGCAACAGTCGGGATCTGCTCTGCCAGACTGTGAAGCTAATTGGCAAGCTATCTTGGATGCCACGGACGAAGCCATCATTGTACTGGCCGTTGATGGCACAGTCCTGACGCTGAACGAGCTGGCGGTTCAAAGGCTGGGTGGCCGCCGCGACGAACTCATCGGGGCACAAGCCGCCGATCGGTTGCGGGCTGATACGATCGCGCGGTGGCGTCCG
>JAXLWI010000067.1:0-22958 GCA_046328575.1 Anaerolineae bacterium | reverse complement strand
TGCGCAGGTTGTCATCGGGCCGGGAGCCAAACCCGCCTTGTTCTTCCCCACCCTCGCGCTGATCCGCCCCGGCGACGAAGTCATCTATCCCGATCCCGGCTTCCCCACCTACGCGGCAATGATCGGCGTGGCGGGCGGCGTGCCAGTGCCGGTGACGTTAAACGAAGACAACGACTTCGCTTTCGATCTCGATCGGTTTGACGCTGCCCTCAGTCCGCGCACCAAGATGATCGTGTTGAACTCGCCGAGCAATCCCACCGGCGGCGTGTTGTCTCGCGAGGTATTGGAACACATCGCCCACGCGGCCCTCACGCGCGATCTGTGGGTCATCGCCGACGAAATCTATGCGCGGCTGGCCTTCGATGCGCCTGTGATGAGCATTGCGTCGCTGCCGGGCATGGTCGAGCGCACCGTGATTTGCGACGGCTTTTCCAAGACGTATGCGATGACGGGCTGGCGCTTGGGGTACGGCATCATGCCTGAGGCTTTGGCTGAACGCGTCGAGTTGCTGCTTACCCACTCGATCGGCTGCACGGCCACCTTCACGCAGTACGCGGGCCTCGACGCCGTGCGCGGCCCCCAAGAGCACGTTGAGGCGATGGTGGCCGAGTACAAACGCCGCCGCGATTTCTTCGTCGCGGGCCTCAACGCGATTCCAGGAATCAAATGCCGCAAACCGCAGGGCGCATTCTATGCGTTCCCCAACGTCTCCGGGTTGGGACGCACCTCCAAGTGGCTGGCCGATTACTTACTGGAAGAAGCGGGTGTCGCGGCTTTGCCCGGCACCGACTTCGGCGCAGGCGGCGAGGGTTACCTGCGTTTCTCCTTTGCCAATTCGATGGAGAATTTGGGGTTGGCGTTGGAACAGATGGCGGACGCGCTCGGCAAATTGCACGCATAATCTGGGGCCGACCCGCGACGGTCACGGGACATGCTTAAGTGAGGAGAAGATGCTGTTAACGGTTGAGCACAACAAGCGTGAAGACAGTATTGAGGTTTTCATGGACAAGGAAGGATTGGATTTCCTGTCCAAACGTCTGGAGACCCTTCGAAAGCATGGCGGACATGAACACTTGATGACCCCAACCTGGGCAGGCAATGAACTAACAGAGGACAAGCAGGGCAAGAACAATGACCTAATACATCACTTGCGCCTGATATTACAGCCGATTGCTAACGAGTAGCATGCATAATCTTGGACACCCCGCGAAGCGCTCCGAGCGAAGCGAGCGAGCCTGCGGACCGGGCTCAAAAACGAGATATGAACATGAGATTGCTAGATCTTGACCATGACCAATCGCTCAAAAATTTAGGGTTATATCTCACCTTAGCCGAGGCACGTCAGATGATTGGCTATTTGCAAACCTTGCTTGACGATCCAGATGCCAACCACGCACACCTCAATGATTCCACATTCAAACACGAAGTTACTATATCCATCTACACCGACTCAAATATCCAGTTTTATGACGAACGCTCCAGACAACTTCTTAATGAAGACAAATGACTCTTCGCTCATCGTCCGCGTCTGCACGGAGGATGGCGACTCAGTGTCAATGGCGGCCCAATTGACACAAGCCAGACGCGAACGAAAACGAATCAGAACATAGTATGCGCGTGCTAAGCAAAGCAGCAAAATTCCTGTTCGTAACTTACTTCCTCATCACGATGGGCAGTGTCCTGGCTGGATATTTGTTCATGACACCGCTTCAAGTGACCCGTTTGATTGATGTGCTTTCACCCAGGATCATTATTGGTGGCGGAGCCGGAGTCCTCATGGGACTATTTCAAGGCCGACAGTGGGGGCGAATGGTTCAAATGCACGCCGACGATGATCTTTACGGCGTAGGGTTAGCCCAAAAACTTGAATACCGGAAGCATGTCTTGATTGCCCTAGGTTTGATTGGCGGCAGTTTCGTTTTCAACTTGCTGATGTCTCCATCTATTCAAGTTGCCTATGCTCGCACTGCCGCTCTTGTCTGGACCCTTGGCATATTGATTGTCACCTTCTTTGGTGCGGTGCTGTTGGCTTTACGCAGTGTTGCGCGGTAAGTTGCGGACGAGGGCAATTCACCGGCAATGGTCGCCCAATCGGCGTGGGGCAGGCACAAAGCGTAGGGGCGACCCCGCGAAGCGCTCCGAGCGAAGCGAGCGAGTCCGCGGTCGCCCAGGGCCGACACCAAAGTCACCCTCGCCGGGGAAAATCTTCGCCCCAAGCCGATCAAGATGGGCGTGCACGCCCCCAAAAACCGAAAATAAGACACCAATTTGCTCAGAAATGTTGACTTTGGACCATCAATTATGCCCTTTAGTTAATTAATTCTGCCCTTTGGTGCATCAGATATTTATTTTGGCCTACCAGTTAGATACTTTGGTTAATCAGATATTTCTTTTGACAAATCAGATATTACCTTTATTGAATCAGATATTTACTTTGATGCATCAGATATTTACTACAATCTATCAGAATATTCTGAAGGCTCAAAGTCCATAATTGATTATCTCGTGGAAATAATATTAGTTCTGAAACCGATAATTGATAGGATGAAGGCCGCTATTTGATGAATCAAGTCCATAATTGGAGCCATATTGCGCCTAATTCTTGACCAAAAGGCATGAATAGATCAATCGAAGCGACCGTCTCAGCCAACAAATCATCCATCACCACAAAATAGGGGGCAGATCACGCGATCTGCCCCGGTCCTAACCCCTATTCGCACCTCCCTGCTCCCCTACTTCCGAATCAACGGCAGATACAACGTCGCAAACTGCACATCGCCTGAACAGGTCAGTCCATCAACGTCATCCGTCGCCAACAAGCCGAGTTTGCCTGCGGCATACATGACGCCGTATTGCGGACGCAGCACGTCGGCGGGACTGGCTGCCCACTTTGTCAGTGAGGGCGATCCGGCGGCAAGCGAGAACAACACCCGATCGGTGACGCCGTACGTCGTGTCGCCGTTGTCCTGCACACACAGCGCATCGATCACATCGCCCGTGGTCAGCCCTAACTGTGCGCGGCTGGCCCACACTTGCGGCGGCAACTCGGGATTGGCGATCAAGATGTCGGCGGAGGTGGCCGCGATCTCGCTCAACGATGGCGAGCCAGGTGCGAGTGTGACGTAGAGCGGCTCGTCGGGCACGCCGTCACAATTCGGATCGATCGTCAGGCACGGATCGCGCTCGATTTCGTCGACGTTGTCGCCACTCGCGCCTTCAGTCAGGCCTAAGCCAAAACCAACGTTGGTACTGCACGCGGACCCGTTGCCGTCAAGGTCTTGTTCATTCGTACCCGTCAAGGCGGTTTCAAACACATCGGCTTCAGGCTCGGCAGGCGCACAATCGGCTTCGGCGCGCACCGCCGTGCCCGTAATGCCGCGCGAGCCTTTGACGACTGAGAACTGAAGCGGCGGCAAGTTGGGCAAGGCAAAATCGTAGCCATAGGACAGGCCGCGCACGTCTTCGCCCGCGCTGCACAACAGGCCCACATTCTCGCAAGCAATGACCGGACCGCTGGCAGCGCCTAACACATCAGCCGCGCTGAGGCCGGTTGAAGTGATCGGGCTTCCGGCCGACACCGAGAAGGCTTGCGTATGCGCTTCGGCGGGCGGCGAAAACGCCGTGGGCCGATCGGACTGAACGGGCCGATCGGCTTGTACCGACCGATCGGTCTGCGCAACAATCCCGATCGCGATCGACCACGCGATCAGGATCGCAACGGTAAGAGCAAGCGTTTTAGTGGCACGCATGGCACACCTCCCTTACGGAATAGGCGGCCACTGAACCATGAAGACGCGTGTCGGCGTGACTTGTTCCACGTCGAGGCTTTCGCCTTCGCCTACCGCGATGTCGGTGCAGTCATTGGAATTGCCCCACCACCACCAATAGTTCCAGCCGCACCAGTACGGGAACCAGTAGGTCATGGCGGCATTCACCGCGGTTTGATTCGCGCCGGGCACATCGAGCCAGCGCTGCGTATGCCACTGCCGGAAATACTTGTCGATGTCGGTACTGACGTTCTGCGGCTGCACGACGGGCAGATCGTACCAGCGGCCCGGCAGCCACGGATACAACACCGTCAACGGCGGTACGATAGGTGTGCGCGGATCGACATCGGTGGAGGTCTTGTTGCTCAACAGCACATAGTCGATGTCGAGATTCAACGTTGTGCCGTTGATGATCTTGCGACAGCCGCCGATCATAGCCACCAACGCGGGCGGCGTCTGATCGGTGATGGACGAGATCGTCGTCGGATCAAGGCCGCGCCCCACTTCAAGGGCTTGATTCGTCAAAGCAGCCACCGTCGGGCTGACGATGTCGCGTGCTACGTCTTCGTGCAGCGTCGCATACAACAAGTCGCGACAATCAATGTTCAACGTGGGGCTCTGCACCGGAATCACGCGCTCGTACGCATAGCCCAAGCGCCACGGCAGCGGCCACCACCACCATATCCACCACGGTTGATAGTGAATGTCCTTCTTCATCACCTCCGAACTGCGCGCGTATTCGGCAGTAACATCCAACGGCCCATAGCGCAGCGGAGTCCCGGCCGCGTTGACCTGCGGCCCGATCGCCACGACCACCATCCCTTCGACTTCAACTCCAATGCCAAATGTCCCCAGGAACGTTGCGTTTGGATTGTTGGTCAATAGCTTGGTGATGTCGTCGCAATCGACGCGAAACGCATAATCGGGTTGCAGTGTCACCGTTACCCACTTGCCCGGCGCGACACCCTGCACCGTCGTCGCCGGATCTTCAAGCGGGGCGCGCACGGCTTTCTTGTACAACGTCACCGGAAAACTGTTGGGGTTGTGAATCACCACGCCGGTCGATTCTTTCACGAGCGGCGCGACAGCGCCATAGTAATATCCACCGGCCTGGATCGGTTCCAGGCAGACGAACTTGGCCGCATACGACAGGATCAAACGATCATTAGCCGCCGTAGGTGCGGCGACCTCCATTTGCGGGGCTTCAACCGCCGATTGGATCTCGGCCGCCCGATCGGCCCCGGCGGCCGACGATGACACGCTCGGCGCGGCCAGCACCATCACCAGCGCAAATACGGCCAAGACAGCCACAGCCAACAACGCAGTGCGGTTTAACATGGTCTTCCTCCTGTTGTGCTGAAAACGCAATCCGAGGTTCACACGCGAGTAAGGCGGACACGCGGCGCAAGGCAGCGCAAGGCGGAGAGCGTCCCATGGGTCGGGACATGTTGCCTCCAACAGCGAGGCTCAGATGCAGGCGGACAACGATCGAACGGGCTTAGCGCGGTGACAACGAAGACGACGGAAACAACGCTGAACTGGCTAAATTCATTATAGGGCTGATAAGTCCGCTGTCAACACTGTGCGCGAGTTGGCAACCTCACGGCAAATAAAAAACCCCTCGGGATTCAGCACCGAAGGGTTCATGCGCGTCTTTCAAAAACTACTCGATAACAAATTTACTCTTGTACATCTCCACCGAATAACTGATGCGCCGCCGCGCCTGCGCGGCTCCTTCCCAGCCGATGGTTTTGACAGACACGCCTTCCAGGTCTTTGTAGACGGCGAAGAAGTGCGCCACTTCGTGCAGAAAGTGCTGCGGAATATCGGTGATGTCATGATAGTCCCGCGTCAGCGGATCGGTGGCGGGGACGGCGAGGATCTTCTCGTCGGGCTGACCGCGATCGGTCATACGGAACAGGCCGATCGGTCGGGCCTGAATCAAGCAGCCCGGAAACGACGGCTCGCTGACCATCACCAGCACATCGAGCGGGTCGCCATCATCATAGTAAGTCTGCGGAATGAAGCCGTAATCGCCGGGATAATGGATGGATGAGTACAACACGCGATCGAGCCGCAGCACGCCCATCTCTTTATCGAATTCGTATTTGTTGCGCGAGCCTTTGGGGATTTCAACAATCACATTCACCACTTCGGGGATGTTTGGCCCGCACGAGAGGTCTTTCCACAAATTAGCCACACTGCACCTCCGGTTGTAGATGCGGGCATTCTAGCCGATTCGCGACGAATGCGCAATTTGAGATATTTCATGACAGCATCCTGAGCGGAACAGCGTGCACAACTCTGCTCAGGATGCTTGTCATTCTTGAAAGTCACTGCGTCAATGACTGGCCTATACCGTAACCTATCGCATTACGAGCGGCAGATAGACGTTGATCGGCGGCGAGACGACCTGCGCCAGCAGATGCAGTTGATTGCTCTCGTCGTCTTCCGGCGTCAACACCGCTTCGACTAAATACGGATGTCCAGCCAATGCCGCGTCCAGCGTCACCACCAGACTCGCCTTCGGCGCCAGCGTTTGCGGCTCGGTGATCCATTCGGTGGTCAGCGGCTGCAACGCGGCGATATCGCCCGTCAAGTCGTTCACATCCAACGGCGTGTCTGGATCAAGCGCGTTGAAACTCCACAGCGTCAGCGTAACGGCTTGCTCATTGACGAGCGTCACTTCCGCTTGATTGCGGCTGAGCCAGTTGAATTCGACGCCCGCCAACAACGGATTTGGCAAGGCGGCCGTGCCGCTGATGATCCATTCGAACTGTGGGACGGCAGTGCTCAATCGTAAGCGGGGTTGATCCGTACACACGCCCAGATGCACGGCATCACTATCGTAAGCGACGCCATCCGTGAACACCAGCCGATAGGAGTCGGTGCCGGAATCGTACCCGCTCGCTGGATCAGGCGCACCGAACGGATTCAGCGCTTCCGTGTAGACGGCGCTGAAGGTCTGATTGCCCTGCAGATTCAGCACGACCCCTTGTGCATCTTGACCTGTGTTATTCAGAAAGTCCCAGCCAAAACAATACGGCTCAGCCGACGCGATCGGCGGCGCTAAGGCCAATCGAGCCGGCGGTGATGCCGATGCGCGCGCCGCGACTCCGGCCGCCACCAGACCGATCAGCATGATCAGACTGGCCGTCGCCAACAGCAGCGCGGCTGCCAAAGGAATTGAGCGAGACATGGCTCGCCTCCTAGTTTGGCAGGACGCCAGCCGGCAAGTAGACTCGCTTGCCCGCGACGCGTTCGACGTCAATCGATACGCCCGTGGGTGTAGTCGCCATGTCGCCCGGCGCATTCGCCGTGTAAACGACATCTACATCCAGATCGACTGGGCTGAGAACGACGAGATAACCGATCGTGAGCGGCATCTGGCCGGGTGGCGGACCGGCGGGGAATGAGTATTTCCACAGATTGTTGCAATCGTCCATCGTCACCATGTCCGCGCCCAACGTCATCGTGACGATCCGGCGCGGCTCAACCTGCGCTGGTTCGTTCGCAATAGCCTGGCCATTCTGCACGGTGATGATGAACTTCTTGCGAATGGGCACTTGTTTGTAATTGGGATTGTGAATGTTTATATCCGTGGCATAGTTACCGGGCTTGACGATGAACTCGCCCTGCGGGTTGGTACCAGCGGGAGCGGGCTGCTGCCAGCCGCAAACAAACTTGGCAGCATAACTCCAAATGTATTGACCGGGCACGGCGGCCTGCGCGTCTGGCATCGCGTCCGGCGCAGCCGCGGGTGAATTGACGGTGGCGGTTGACGGTGACGCGCTGGCCGAAGGCTGAGTCACGAACAGGCTGATCAACAACAGGAACACGATCACTTGCCCAGCAAGTAGACCTAGGACCCAATGCTTACGCAACATGACTGACTCCTTTCGCTGAGTGACGCAAGCGCTCGCACCGATCGTTTGTGGTCGGTGAGCGAGTGTGCGTAATGAACGGTTGACGGTTCGGTGAGAGGCGCGGAGGTGACAACAGCGCCCTGGCTGATTGCTACACTATCACGGTGTCGTCGCGAAAGTCAATTAGAATTTTGTACCAATTTCCAAAGCCGATCATTAAGTGTATTCTGTGAAAAAACGCATTAAATTGACAAGCGCCTCGGTTGAGACTATGCTATCTCGCGAAGTCGAGCGTTGCCAGCCACAACGCTTTTCCCCGGAGGTGCTCATGTCGCGTTTATCGTCGGCGATCGATGACATCAAGCCGCATTACACCGTTGTGGTGATCGGATCAGGTTACGGCGGCGGCATTGCCGCATCTCGATTGGCGCCGCGCGGGCCAACAGGTGTGTGCTCGAACGCGGCAAAGAGTTTCTGCCCGGCGAATATCCCGACACCGAACTCGAAGCGCTGCCTGAAATTCAGGTGAATCTGCCCGATCAAACGTTGGGGCTGCGCACCGGCTTGTACGACATTCACGTCAGCGATGATATGAACGTGTTGGTCGGCTGCGGGTTAGGCGGCACATCATTAATCAACGCCAACGTCGCTTCGCGGCCTGAACGCCGCGTGCTCGATGATCCCCGCTGGCCCGCCGCTTTCCGCGCTGATGTCGATACGCTGCTCAAGCAAGGTTACGAGTATGCCGAAACGATGCTCGGTTCGAAGCCATATCCCGATCGAATTCCGATCACACCCAAGATGGCGGCGCATGATCGATCGGGCGCGGCGTTAAACGGCCAGACGTATCGCCTGCCTATCAACGTCACTTTCGAAGATGGCGTGAATAACGTGGGCGTGAAGCAATCGGCCTGCAAGTTGTGCGGCGATTGCATGAGCGGCTGCAATCACGGCGCTAAAAACACTGTCCTCATGAACTATCTGCCCGATGCCAAGTTGCACGGCGCGGAAATCTTTACATGCGTGTCGGTGCGCTATCTTGAACGCCAAAACGATCAGTGGCTCGTTCACTATGAAATCCTCGACGTAGGCCAAGAAGGCTTTACCGCGCCGACGGCCGTGGTCAGCGCCGATGTTGTGATTTTGGCCGCAGGCACGCTGGGCACTAACGAGATTCTCTTGCGATCGAAAGCGGCGGGGCTGCCGTTATCTGATCGGCTGGGGCACAACTTCTCCGGCAACGGCGATGTGTTGGGCTTTGGCTACAACACCGATGTCGAGATCAATATGATCGGCTTTCGGCGCGCGATCCCAATCACACCGCGCCTGTCGGCCCAACAATTACGACCGCCATCGATCTGCGTGAACAGCCCAACCTTGAAGACGGCATGATCATCGAAGAAGGCGGCGTGTGCGGACCGTTGGCAACGTTCATGCCCAAGACCTTGTCGCTCGCGGCCAAACTCGTCGGGCAGGACACAGATCTCAGGCTTGCCCGACACCATCCGCGAGAAGACGCGCGAACTCGACTCGTTGATTCGCGGCGCATACACGGGCGCGGTGCGCAATACGCAAGTGTATCTGGTCATGGCGCACGATGACAGTGCCGGGACATTGTCGCTGGAGAATGATCGCTTGCAGATCAAGTGGCCGGGCGCAGGCGATCGACCCTACGTAAAGACCGTCAACAACAAATTGCTCGAAGTGACTAAGCCGCTCGGTGGCACATTCGTCGAGAATCCCGCGTGGAGTCAGTTGCAAAGCAAAAACATGGTCAGCGCGCATCCGTTAGGCGGCGTCATCATGGCCGAAGACGCCGAGCACGGCGCAGCTTAATCACCGGGGGCAGTTATTCGCGGGCACGTCGGGCACGCAAGTTCACGACGGTCTATACGTCAACGACGGCGCGATCATTCCGCGCTCATTGGGCACCAATCCGCACATCACGATCTGCGCGGTGGCCGAACGCAACATGGCTTTGCTCGCGCAGGATCGCGGCTGGGTCATCGACTACAGTTTCAAGCCGCCCGCGGAACCGATCGATCTCAGTGGCTCGACGGGCAAGCCCGGCGTGCAATTCACCGAAGCGATGGAGGGTCCTTCTCCACCAAGATCACCGATGATTTTGCGGCGGGCGCGCGGCAAGGCCAGGCTGATGCATCGACGTTCCGCTTTATCGTGACGGTCAGCGTCGATGATGTCGAAAGGATGGCGACCGATCCTGAACATGCGGGCCGCATCGTCGGCACCGTCATCGCGCCTGCGTTGTCGTCTGAACCATTGACGTTGACCAACGGCGGGTTCTATTTGCTGATGCAAGATCCGCAGTTGTTCAATCAACGTCTCATGCGCTACACGGGCAGACTCAACGCACAAGACGGACGGACGTTCTTCTTCGAGGGCAACAAGCGTGTCCACAACGATCCCGGCTTCGATGTGGGCGGACACCACGACATTGTTTATCACCGTCTATGCGGGCGCGGACAACACCGGCGCGGTGATCGGCAAGGGCATCCTGCAAATTCACACGAAGGATTTGCAGCATCAGCTCACCACGATCAAAGTGACCAACGCCCAAAACCTCGGCGAACGACTGGCGACATTGGCTAAGTTCGGCGCATACTTCAGCGGCCAAATCTTCGACGTGTACGGCGGCGTCTTCGCGCGCGAAACAGTTCGATCCCAAAGCGCCGCCGCGCAAGAAACGCCCGCTGCGCGTGGGCGCGCCCGAAGTGCACTACTTCAATACTGACGATAACGTTAAACTCCGCTTAACGCGCTATCAGGGCGGGAAGAAAGGGCCGGTGATGTTGGTGCATGGCCTCGGCGTGTCGAGCCTCGCTTTCGCCACCGATCTGATCGACACGAACCTGACCGAGTATCTGTATGCTCACGGTTACGATGTGTGGCTGCTGGATTATCGCTCAAGTATTGAACTGCCCTACGCCACGACGCAGTACACTGCCGACGACATTGCCACGCGCGATTGGCCCGCCGCGGTGCAGGCCGTGCGTGACCTCACGAACGCGGCTTCGATTCAAGCCGTGGTGCATTGTTACGGCGCGATCACGTTCAACATGGCGATGTGCGCGGGTTTGCAAGGCGTTCGATCGGCGGTGTGTTCCCAGGTCGGCGCGCACTTGTCGGTGATCCCGTTGAACCGCATCAAAGCCGGGTTGCACCTCGACAAGTTCCTTGCCGACCTCGGCATCAAAGACTTGACGATGTATACCGACGCCAACGCGAACTGGCTGGACAAACTTTACAACGCCGCGCTGAACTTGTACCCGACCGAATTCGAGGAGTTCTGCAAGAATCCCGTCTGTCACCGTGTAACATTCCTGTATGCGCCGCTGTACGAGCACGATCAACTCAACACGCTGACCCACGACAACCTGCACGAACTATTTGGCGTCGCGTCGATCAGCAACTTCCAGCATCTGGGCGTGATGTCGCGGGCGGGACATATCGTTAACGCCAAAGGCGAAGATGTGTATCTGCCACATCTCGATCGGTTGAAGATCCCGATCGCGTTCATTCAAGGGGCGGAAAATCAGACGTGGACGCCGGAGAGCACGCAGCGTACGTTCGACGCCTTGTGCCAGATCAATGGCGATCAACTCTACAGCCGCTATCTCATTCCGCGTTACGGCCACATCGACTGCATCTTTGGCCAGAACGCCAACCGCGATGTGTATCCGCTGATCTTGAAACATCTGGAATTGACGCAGTAGCCCGAGGTGAACGATGAGCGATCAGCAAGCACGCGATCTTGATCAAGCAACCGACATGGAGCCGGTACACGGCACGCTTGATGTCGACATCCCAGCGGATGTATTATGGGAGTGTTTTCGGCACGCCAACTGGTGGCCGCGCTGGAATCCGTGCATGTGGTGGGTGCTCAACGACGATTTGGTATTAGGCCAACAACTCATCTGGGCTTTCGAGCCAATCCAGTGGTGGTATCTGTATCGCCTGCCTGGGGTGGCGACGTTGGTCGAAGTCGAACCGAATCGCAAAGTGACGTGGGAAATCACGGTCTTGCCCGGCTTCTACGCTCGTCACACCTACTCGATTGAAGACCTCGGCAATGGGCGCTCGCGCTTTGGCTCGTGGGAAAAAGCCACTGGCCCGACATTTCAAGCGCTGAAGTTTTTCTGGCTGGCGCACTTCATCTTCGTCAAAGATGAATCGCTCAAAGGCGCGCAGAACCTCGAAGCGATTTACAAACGCACTGGGTTGCTGGACACCAACACCCTGCCCGACAAAAACTACACCCCATCGATCATTCAATTGGTGGTGCTGTTCAACATCATCGCAAACATCCTATCGGTGATCGGAAATCTATTTAAGCCACGGCGCTCGCCACAATGATCAACTTGATTCGACTTGGACAACCAACCGTACAGCCGCCGTTGTACGCCATCCCCGGCCTCGACGGCACGCTCGGCAGCGTGCAGCCCGTCGCTGATCTGCTGGCGCGCACCCGCGAAGTGATTGTTGTCGATTACAGCGCTGAGACCAACACGACGTTAGAAGCGTTAGCAACCGAGATCGCCGAAACGATCCGCGCCGAAGGCCGCCCCTCGATCGATCTGCTGGGCCAATCGATCGGCACCATTCTCACAGCGCAGGTCGCCGCTCTGCACGACCTGCCGGTACGCAAAGTCGCTTTGACGTGCACGTTTACCGTTTTACGCTGGAATCTATTGCGCGTGGTGGTGGCGCTCTCGAAGATGACGCCGCGCTGGTTGTATCGTTGGACGTCGCCGTTGACCATCGCGGTGTCGTGCGGGCCGGTCGGCGACGGGTGGCATCATCCGTGTTTTGCCGGCACGCAGCAAGCCGATCCCAAAGTCATCGCACGGCGAACGGCCTGGCAAATCGATCGGGATTTCGCGATCGATCTGGCGCGCCTTCAAGGACCGCTGTTAATCCTGATGGGTGACAGCGATCGCTTTGTGCCTAACGCAGCGCGCGAGATCGCCAAGTTGCGGCAGTTATTTGCTCAACAATCGGCGGCACGCGTAGACAGCGTGCCGGGCGCGGGCCACATTTTCCTGCCGTCGATGGCGATCAAGTACGCAGTCGCTAAGCTTGAAGAGTTCTTGCGCTGAACTCGGCACGGCTTTTCAACAAAGGGAGCAGACATGGATCGCATTCGGCCCGGGTTGCTGGCAGGCTTTATCGGGGTGGCAATTTCCACGCTAACCAATGTGTTTCTGCGCGCCGTCGGCCTCTTTCCAGAAGTGATGGATTTGAAGTATATGGCCGAGGTCTTCATCGATCCGGCGCGCGAACCGATCCCCGCGTTCTTGCTGGGCATTGTGATCCATCTCGTGTTAGGCACAGCCATCGGCGTGATCTATTATCTGCTCATCAAATCACCGTCAGTGCGGACGGGTGTGCTGTTCATGATCGGCAATTGGCTGTTGATGATGATCATTCTATTCCCGATCGCTCATCGCGGCTTCTTCGGCCTCGCGCAAGGTGCGATTATGCCCATCGCGACGTTGGCGTTGAATCTGGAATACGGCGTGATCATTGGCGTGTTGATTCCGCGGCTGATGGGCCAGCCTAATCCGGCGCGCCTATCGACGGGACGCTGATGCTTGACACCCTCTCAAAAGCGACTATAGTCTAGCCATTCTTGATTGAAAGAGTGATTGAGCATGGCGCGTTATCAGAAGACCGTGTGGATGGTGAACTGCGTGAAGTTGGGGCGTGAGGCGCTTGCGCTCGATCGACCGCCCTTTGGCGGCGAACTAGGCCAGCGCATTTTTGAGAACGTCTCCAAGGAAGCCTGGCAGTTGTGGAAAGATCAACAAGTCTTGTTGGTCAATCACTACGGCTTGAATCTGGCCGATCCGCAGGCTCAGACTTTCTTGATGACCGAGATGGAGGATTTCTTCTTTGGCGAAGGAGCGCAGATGCCGGAAGGCTGGACACCACCGACGCAAGGCGGCAAAGGCGGACAGCAAAGGAAATGAGCAAGTAGCAATGAGCAATGGATTGTTACTTGCTACTTGTTCAGTGTTAATTGAATGATAGGGTCAATTCTGAATTTCAATTTTGAATGTGCCTCGCGCAAGGCGGCTTCGACCAACTCCGGTGTGTCGCCGCGCGCGAAGATAAAGCCCAGGTAACTTTCACCTTCAGGCAGCGGCACAATCGGATAATTCAAGCGGGCGGTGATCTCGACATCTTCGATGCCGGTCACCGCTTTGGCATCTTCCACGCCCGTGACAGCGCGCAGTAAACCTTCACCTGGAATTGGCAGCATCATCACGCCGCCCGCTTGCTGCTCACGATCCAGCGTGTCCAGACTAAGGCCCAACGCTTGCCGCAGAATCAATTCTTCCAAAGTAACATCGGCTGATTGCGCAAAGCGCAGCGTCTGCGAACACAGTCCACCGATCGATCGCCCCGCGACCTCGACCAACCACGGCCCGCGATCATTCACGCGCAGTTCAGCGTGCATCGGACCTTCATGCAAGCCCAACGCCCGCGCCGAATCTTCCGCGCATTTGAAAATGGCGTGTTGCACCTCAAGCGACAACCGCGACGGCGTAACGTAGATCGTTTCCTCAAAGAACGGACCATCCAGCGGATCGGGTTTATCGAACAGCGCCAACACTTTCATGTCGCCGTGATCCAGCAAGCCTTCCAGTGCCACTTCAAAACCGGGGATGAAGTCTTCGATCAAGAACGGTTTTGGATCAGGCGACGGATCGAGCGCGTAGAGCAACTTCGTCAGGCGTTTGATCGCCGCGTCGAGTTGCCGGGCGTCATCGGCGCGGATCACACCGCGGCTGCCATTGAGATCGAGCGGCTTCACGACACACGGAAACGTTACTTGCGAAACAATATCGCCGACAACATCGGCGGTGTGGAACAACTTGAAATTCGGAACTTGAACGCCGCCTGCCTTCAACAACGTCCGCATCAGGTACTTGTTGCGGGCAGCTTCGGCGGCGTGCGGCGAGTTGTGTGGCAAGCCCAGTTGTTGGCAGGCCCGCGCCGCGACGACGCTGGCACTGTCATCGACCGAAAGAATTGCGTCAATGGGCTGCGTTGCAGCGTGCGCGACGATCTTTTCCGCGGCGGCCTCGACATGCCCAAAACGCACGGCGAAAGCGTCGCGCCATGGTTCGGCCAGATCATCGGGCACATCCACCGCCTTCACAACTTCGACGTTCAACTTGTGCGCTGCGTCAATGAAAGCCTGCGCGCGATAGGTTTTGGGTGTCACGAGCAACAATACGCGTTGAGTCATGCCAGCGTTGGATACCTCAAGTGGAATTTCGTCGCGTCTTGATAGGCTTTGGCCAGCGATAAGGTCGCGGCTTCGCCATATAGTTTGCCCGTAAACGTAAGGCTGCTCGATCCGCCTTTCGCATCGACCCCGTTCGGCACGACGACAGCAGGATGCCCGGTCAGATTCGTCAACAGCAGATTCTCACTGAACGACGGCGCAACGTAGACATCGATGTCGCGCAGCACTTGATCCAGGGCTTGCATCGCCAACGTACGCAGGCGATTGGCCTGCACATACTCAACCGCCGTCAGGAAGCGCGCGGCGCGCAGCACGTTCGGCCAAGCGTCTTTAACTTGTCGTGCCAACTGATCGTCGAGGTTGAAGCGCGTCAATTCGTCGAAGGCCGCGGCCGCTTCAACCGTCAGGAGATCGCCCACCGCATCAAGCGGCAGGTTCGGAAGATCGATCGGAACGAGGTTGATGCCCAGCGCTTGCAGAACCGCCAGCGACGTATCATCGTTGGTGCGATTGTCCCGTTCGCGCTCGAAGGCGCTGCGCACATAGCCCACCCGCAACTGGCGCACGTCGAGATTAGCGCGGTAATTGAAGGCATAATCGGTGACGGAAGGATCGCGATCGTCAGGACCGTAGATCGCATCAAAGACAATGGCGCAATCTTCCACGGTTCGGGCCAACGGCCCGATTTTATCCATCGTCCAACTTAACGCCATCGCGCCATAGCGACTCACCCGCCCAAAGGTTGGGCGCAGCCCCGTGATGCGGCACTGCGTCGCGGGTGACACGATTGAGCCGTACGTCTCCGTGCCAATCGCAAACGCCACACAACCCGCCGCCGTCGCTGCGGCCGAACCCGCCGATGAACCGCTGGACCCTTCAGCCAGATTCCACGGATTGCGCGTCATCACGCCGTCGAGCCACACGTCGCCCCACGCCAACGCGCCGACGCTGAGTTTAGCGATCAAGACCGCGCCGGCTGCTTCCAGCCGATCGATCACGGTGGCGTTGTAATCGAAGACCTGATCGCGATACGGTTCAGCCCCCCACGTCGTCTTGATGCCGCGCGTAGCAAGCAAATCTTTCGCGCCGTATGGAATGCCGTGCAGCACACCGCGATAGTTTCCCGCCGCGATGTCACGATCGGCGCGACGGGCTTGCTTCAACGCCAGATCGTCAGTTAACGTGACGACGCACTTCAACTGCGGATCGAAACGTCGCAAGCGCGACAAGTACATCTTGGTCAACTCAACCGACGATACCTGTCGCGTGCGCAACAGATAAGCCAAATGCGTCACCGGCCAAAACGCCACGTCCTCTAGATTCTGCGGCACTTTTAAGCGCGGCACTCGACTGTACTTGGCGCGCCGCTTGCGGCGCTCAAATGTCATGCCAGGCAGACGCGGATCGAACAGGTATGCCGGCGGCACATCATTTGCCACCATCACCGATCGAAGTTTGTCGTAGTTCGCGCGCTGCGCGTTCACGGCGTCCAACATCAAGCGGCGTTCAGCCGCACTAAACGGCACGCCCGTGATCTTTTCGGCCGCGGCGAGATCAGCGTGCTTAATTACGTGTTTATCAGTCATGTGTCGCTAACTCCGGTCTGTGGGTCGCGCACACCACGCTACCGCCGTCTGAGCGTAAATCAGCGCCGCCTCTTCAACTGATTGTAAATCGACCCATTCTTCGGCGGCATGTGCGCCCGCACCGATTGGTCCAAAGACAATCGTGTCGGTGCCTGTCGCTGCATGCAACGCGGCATCCGTCCAGAATGAGACACCTGAATGCGGCGGTTGTTTGTGCGTGACTTGCGCGTAAGCGCGATCGAGGACGCGGACGATCACTGCTTCTTCATCAACCGAAAAGGGTTCGCGTGACATATCGCGGCGCAGGGTGGCATGAAAATCCCGATCGGCCTCCGCTACCCGATCGATCAACGCCTGCAACTCGGCCGTGACCTGCGGCTCGGTTTCGCCGGGCAGCGTCCGCCGCTCGATAAACAGCGAACAGCGATCAGCGATGACGCTCATCGACGTGCCGCCTTTGATCATCGACGCATGCAGCGTGGGCGGGCCGATCAGCGGGTGGCCCGATCGGGCACGCAGTTCCCGCTCCAGTTTCTCCAATTCGTGCAGATACTTACCCATCTTCATGTTCGCGTCGATGCCGAGTTGCGGGCGACTGCCGTGCGCGGCTTTGCCGATCACTTCGACTTCGTACCAGATGAAGCCTTTGTGTGCCAACGCGATCTGCATCTCGGTTGGTTCGGTAACGATAGCGGCGTCCGGTTGATAGCGCTTCACCAGTTCCGTCGTGCCCTGGCTGGCGTATTCTTCGTCGGCGACAGCGGCCAGCATGAAATCGCCGGTCAGCGCCGAGCCTGAATCGACCACGGCTTTAGCCGCGGCCAACATCGCGGCGAGGCTGCCCTTCATATCGTACGCGCCGCGCCCGTACAACCGACCACCGACGATGTCGGCCGAGTACGGCTCTGGCATGTTCTCAATGCCAACGGTGTCCATGTGCGCATTGAGCATCAACGACTTGCCGCCGCCCTGCCTCCCTCCGCGAAGTGTACCGACGACATTGGGCCGCCCCGGCGCGACTTCGTGAACATCGACGTTAAAGCCGAGTTGATGCAGTTCATGGGCAACGTAAGCGGCGATGCTGCCCTCACCCGCACCATCTTCAACCAACGACGGATTGATCGAGTTGATCCGCACCAAGTTAATCAAAGTTTGAATCAAGTAATCACGATCGATTTTCAAGATAAACATCCTTAGTGAATAGCTCAGCGCCTGCGTCTCGCTTGGCAGAAATCGTACAGACCTGGATGCCCGATAAATGCCTTCTGGCATGACGGTCGAGTACAGTTATTTCGCAGGACTTTCAAGGTTACATTCTAGAAATCCGCAATTAACTGCGCGAAAGATCGGATGGCATCGATGTGCGCTTGCGGCGAAGACAGGCCTGCGCCCATCGTGTTGAACGACACGTGAGACGCGCCCACATCGCGCCATGCGACTAACGACTTGCGCCAATCATCTGCGTTACCTCCGCCGTGATTGAAACGACCTTCAATCCCGAACTCCGATCGAGTACGTCCGTATTCTTGCAGGGCTTGCTCCACGATGCCGATCCCGCGTTGCGCATCGGCGAAGACGCGGAATGTGGATAACCACCCATCGGCCACACGCGCGGCGCGCTTTAATGCCGCATCAACCGAGCCGCCAAACCAAATCGGGATCGGTCGTTGAATCGGCAACGGATTCAAACCCGCATCGGGAATGGTGTGATACTTGCCGGTGAAGTTCACCAACGGCTTCGTCCACAATTCGCGCAGCACCTTGACTTGCTCGGAGATGCGCGGACCGCGTGTGTGAAAGTCCTCGTTGAGCGCTGTGTATTCGACGGCATTCCAGCCGAGGCCCACGCCCAAGCGCAAGCGTCCGCCACTCAGCACATCCAGCGTCGAGGCCTGTTTGGCGACGAGTGCCGTTTGCCGCTGCGGCAGAATGATCACGCCAGGCGCAAACTCAATGCGCGTTGTGAAAGCGGCCATGTAACTGAACAACACAAACGGTTCGTGAAACGGCGTTAGATGCGTGTACGGCCCCGTCCAGCCGCCGGGTCGATCAGGGTTCGCGCCGAGCACGTGATCATAGGCGATGATATGCGTGAAGCCCAGCGCTTCGGCGGTTTGCGCGTAATCACGAATCGCCATCGGATCGTTGCCGAATTCAGTTTGCGGAAATACCACACCGATTTTCATAGGTCACCTCAACCCAGTAATACAGAGTTTAGCCAATCGTTCAACGGCTTGAGCACCTTGAACGTTTCGAGCGTGCGTTTCATCAGATCTGTCGCCAGCATCTCAGCGTCTGTCAGCGGATGCATCACCGCCCACTGCTTGAATTGCAAAAGATCCAGATCGGGGTGATTGCGATCGTAGCCTTTGGGTGCCGTCTTGAGTTTGCCTGCGCCATCCTCCATTAAGTTGCCAAACACTTTGAGGAAGGTCTTGCCGTTGAGAATTTTTCGTAGCGGCGCGGAGTCGCGGGCAATGGCGACGCGCACGCGATTGATCTGCTCGGGCATGGGCATGTACAAGCCGCCCGCCAGCAGCGAGTTGTTGCCCGGTTGAAGATGAATGTAATATGGCATGCGCCGCGACTGTTTGCCGCCCAGCGCGATCGACGCGCCGAAGTTGGTCTTGTAAGGCGACTTGTCTTTGCTAAACCGCACGTCACGATTGATGCGGAACAGGCACGCTTTCGCCGATAAATCGGCAAAGTCCTCGATCGATCGGAACTCGTCGATGAAGAGCTCGACGTATTGTTCGAAGCGGTCTTTGGCGGCTTCATACTCGCCGCGATGAGCATCGAACCAGGCTTTGTTGTTGTGCTTTTCCAACGCGATCAAGAATTCGAACACGGGCTGCAAATGACGAGGCGGCAGTTTAGTCATGGCGATGAGTGTCCTGTGTTATACTCTTTTTGAACTACGCGCGTGTGATTGTATGATCGATTGCACGTGCGGTCAACGCCTAATTTTTGCGAATCGGCACTTAAGAAGAGGTTACCATGTCCGATGAAAATCTGCATCCCCATCCGACGCGTGTGGCCGTGGTCGGCGCGGGCAACGTCGGCGCGACGTTTGCCTATGCCCTAATGATGAGCGGTCGCGCTTCCGAAATCGTGTTAATCGATGCGAATAAAGCGCGGGCCGAAGGCGAAGCGATGGACTTGAATCATGCGGTGCCGTTCACTTCGCCCGTTCGAATCTGGGCCGGTGACTACGCCGATTGCGCCGGTGCCGCCGTCACAGTGATTACCGCCGGGGCCGCGCAAAAACCCGGCGAAACGCGGCTCGATCTGGTCAAGAAAAACACGAGCATCTTCAAATCGATCGTGCCGCAGGTGGCCCACAATAATCCTCACGGCATCATCGTCGTCGCCACCAATCCCGTCGACGTGCTGTCGTACGTCGCGTGGAAGTTGTCGGGGTTGGCGTCATCGCGTGTGATCGGCTCCGGCACCATCCTCGATACGGCGCGCTTTCGCTATTTGCTCAGCCAGTACTACGGCGTCGATCCGCGCAGCGTGCACGCCTACATCATCGGCGAACATGGCGACAGCGAAGTGCCAGTGTGGTCGCTGGCCAACATCGCCGGGATGCGACTCAACGAGTTCTGCTGTCTGCAAGACGCACAGTACGATCAGGCTAAGATGGACGACATCTTCAAGCAGACCCGCGATGCCGCTTACGAGATCATCCAGCGCAAAGGGGCAACGTATTACGCGATCGGCGCGGGGTTGATGCGCCTCGTGGAAGCGATCCTGCGCGATCAAAGCACGGTCCTATCGGTGTCATCACTTATCGATCAGTATTACGGCATCGACGACGTGTATCTCTCGTTACCGGCGGTGATCGATCGGGGTGGCGTGGAAGGTCTGCTGCGCCTGCCACTGGAAGAGATGGAGATCGTCGGCCTGCGCCGTTCGGCGGATGTACTGAAGCAGACCATCGCGCAATTAGAGTTATAAATCAAACCGCGAAGACGCAAAGCGCACGAAAGTTACGCACAGCTTGCGCCCGGCGCGTCTTTGTAGGGCAAATGGATTCTGACCAATGGACAATACTATTATCGAAGTCAATGAGTCAACCTTCGTTACGGACGTGATCGAGCGCTCCAAGCGACAGCCTGTCATCGTCGATTTCTGGGCGCCGTGGTGCGGACCATGCCGAATGCTAAGTCCAATCCTGGAGAAAGTCACCAAAGAAGCCAACGGCGCGTTCGTACTGGCGAAGATCAACTCGGACAACAATCAACGTTTGGCTGCGCAGTACGGCGTGCAAGGCATCCCCGCCGTAAAGATGTTCCGCGACGGCAAGGTCGTAGGCGAATTCGTCGGTGCGCTGCCGGAACCGCGCGTGCGCGAATTCATCAAGCAGCATGCGCCCGCCAGCGGCGACCTCGCGTTGACAGCGGCGCAGTCGCTGTTTGATGAAGGCCGCTTGCCCGAAGCCGAGGTGACGGTTCGCAACGTGCTCGCTCAACAACCCGATCATATCGAAGCCAATTTGATGCTGGCCAAAGTGCTATTAGGAACTGGGCGTGGCGCTGAGGCGACCGATGCCTTGTCGCGCATTCCCGGCGATGCGAAAGAAGCAGTGATTGCGGAGAAGTTGCAACCGTTGGCGCGTTTGATGGCCGAACCTGCAGCAACGGCCGATGGTCTCGACGGATTGTTTGCGACTGCCGCCAATCTCGCGCGGCAAGGTCGGTATCAGGAAGTCATGGATACACTGCTCGATATTCTGCGAAAAAACAAGACCTATCGAGATGGCGAAGCGAAGAACGTGCTGTTGGCTTGCTTTGAGTTGCTGCGGCCCGGCACGCTGGTGAATGAGTATCGGCGCAAGTTGGCGAATGTGCTGTTTTAAGATCTTGCTCACGCTAGACGACAGTCCAGCAGTTGGCAACGGCGGACTGTCGTCCGCCTTGAGCAACACGCATTCAAACTCTGGGAGGAGATTGAATCATGTGCTACGACGATCAGGCTCGACCACCGTATCCGCCGATTAGGGGCGGCTCAACTGATGCACAAGACATCGTCTTGACCGCTTCCGACGGCAATCGCTTTGCAGCGTACATCGCGTACGCCGCCCAGCCTGACTGCCCGCAAATCATCATTTTCCCTGATGTGCGCGGCTTGCATCAATTCTACAAAGAACTAGCGCTGCGCTTCGCAGAGATCGGCGTGCGGGCGTTGGCGATCGATTACTTTGGCCGCACCGCTGGCTTGACGTCGCGCGCCGAGCCGTTCGAGTACATGCCGCACGTCGAGCAAATGACGCTGCCGACCTTCTTGCTGGACGTCGTCGCGGCGCGCAACTATCTACGGCAACTCAGCCAACCCGATCGGCCCACGTACATCGTCGGCTTTTGCCGCGGCGGGACGTTGGCCTTACATGCGGGCGCTGAAGATCTCGGCGTCACCGGTATCATTCCGTTCTATGCTGGCTTGAGCCGACCCATTCCAGGCAGTTCCGGTCCGACGCTCGATCGAGCCGCGCACATTCGCGTACCAGTGCTGGGCTTGTTCGGCGGCGCCGATCCAGGCATTCCGGCCAGCGACATCGAACAACTCGATCGGCAGCTCGACACGGCGGGTGTGGCACATACCCTCGTAACGTATCCGGGCGCGCCGCACAGCTTCTTCGATCGGCGTTTTGCCGAACACGCCGACGCCTGCACCGACGCCTGGACACGCATCCTCAACTTCATGCACATCACTTAACATCTGGGAGTTAACTCATGCAGCGTACTTGGTGGAAAGAAAGCGTCGTCTATCAAATCTATCCGCGCAGTTTCTACGACACGAACGGCGACGGCATCGGCGATCTGCGTGGCATCATCCAGAAGTTAGATTATCTCAAAGCACTGGGCATCAACGTCGTCTGGTTGTGCCCGGTTTATAAATCACCCAACGACGATAACGGCTATGACATCAGCGACTATCGCGACATCATGGCCGAGTTTGGCACGTTGGGCGATTGGCGTGAATTGCTGGCGGGCATGCATCAACGCGGCATCAAGTTGGTGATGGATCTCGTCGTCAATCACACGTCCGACGAACATCCGTGGTTCGTCGAGTCCCGTAAGTCCAAGGACAATCCGTATCGCGATTACTACATTTGGCGGCCCGGCAAAGACGGCCACGAACCGAATAACTGGGCGTCGCACTTTGGCGGCTCGGCCTGGCAGTACGATGAAGCCACAGGCGAATACTATCTGCATCTCTTCTCACGGAAGCAGCCCGATCTCAACTGGGAAAATCCCAAAGTGCGCGCCGAGGTTTATGACCTGATGCATTGGTGGCTGAAACAAGGCATCGACGGGTTCCGCATGGATGTGATCAACATGATCTCCAAAGTCCCCGGCCTGCCTGATGTCCCGGTCACCACGTCGGATCGTTATCAAGCCGATAATCGCAACTTCATCAACGGCCCGCGTTTGCTGGAGTTTCTCGGCGAGATGAAGCA
>JAXLWI010000066.1:0-23929 GCA_046328575.1 Anaerolineae bacterium | reverse complement strand
GATCTTGCGCGCAACGCTCAAACACCAGATCGAGGGCGCGTTGGCTGCTATCGGCGAGATGCTCAAAGATCGGATAGTCGATTAGTGTGCTGTTGTTGATAAGGGCCGCGCGCACCGTCTCGGGATGCTGCAACAGGTAGATCTGCACCACAGTCCCGCCATATGAGCCGCCGCTGATGTTGATCTTGTCATAGCCCAGCGCCTGACGCACTTCGTTCACGTCGTCCACATACGCGCGTGTGGTGTACCAGCGCGGATCGGCGTCCAGACCTGTCAAACACGTCGTCACGTACGCCGACAATGCGCCCACGTCTGAAACGTCGAATGGCTTATCGGGCTTGGGGCACATTAACATGTTGCTGCCGCCCGTGCCGCGCTGATCGATGAGCACAATGTCGCGCGTCTTGTTTAGTTCGACGAAGTCGGCCTTAAGCATCGCGGCGACATCGGTGGCGGCACCGCCCGGTCCGCCCGTGAAGTAAAACAACGGATCCGGTTCGACGTGATCGGTAGTAGCAGGCAGCACCGCGATGTTAAGATCGATCTGGCGGCCTGCGCGGGTCGATCGGTTTTCGTACACCCGATAGGTGCCGCACTTGGCGGTCGCTTTGCCAAGCAGGCATGGCTCAAGTTTGATGGCGGGCTCGTGCGCCGCCATTGTGGGCGTCGACGTGGCCAGCGCGGCGGTGGGTGTCGGAAGGCTGGCGACAGTCGGTGGTGGCGTCATCGTCGCGGTCGGCGCGCAGGCTGATACAGTTAAGATACTGCTCAAAATTGCTAGAAAAACAGTATGTTTCATAACGGCTTTCCAATGCGTTGGGAATTTGATTGTCACCCGATCAGGCGGTCTGAGGAAATTAGGTCAGATAGTCGGGGTTACTTCCTACTGGTAATGAGTCCAATCCATTCGCTGTCCGCTGTGTAAGATTGCCCGGTCAGATCGCCCCACAGACTATCGGTCTGAAAACCGCCTTGCGACAACTCCGCGGTGATGGTGTCGGGCGTGTAGTCTTGAAACCAATTGCGATACACCGCGACGCGGCCAGCGGCGTCGATGACGGTATATTGATCGAGCCAGATCGCTGACTCGGCGTAATCGAAGCCTACTTCCAAGACCAGATGCGGCCCCGGTCGCCAGAAGCCGCTGTCGGCTGCATACCAACCCTGCTTGAGGCCGTATCGTTTACGATGTTCGCGTGTCGATACGTCCAGCACAAACTTGCCGTGCGGTTTGAGTGCGCGGTGAATGTTCTGCAGCAAACGCGCTCGTTGCGGCGGTGCGAGTGGACAATAGTCGCCATAGATCAGCAAAGCCGCATCGTAGCGCTGCTCGTCCGCCAAATCCAGATAATTTTCATAGCGATACTCGATCGGCAGGTCGTTGGCGCGCGCGCAATCACGGGCGTACTCGATCGAACGCCGCGAGTAATCGACGCCCGTGACCCGCAGGCCAGCAGTCGCCAGCCGACTGGCGTACAGCCCTGGCCCGCATCCCAGATCTAGTACGGCCTCGCCGGGTTGCAGCGCGAGTGTCTCGATCAGCCAGCGAACCGATCGATCGATTGTGTCCGGCGGACGACTGGCCGCGGCCACGTCGGGATCGAGGTGCACTTTGAGCAACTGCGCTGAAATGTGCGGATCATCCCAGAACGGACCGTCTCCGGGTGTGAAGGGCGCCGGCGGTTGTTGTAGTTCAATCAGTTGTGACAGGATCTGGTTCATACACCGCTTCGCTTGCAGCGTCAGATTTTTCCGCGCGGGCTTTGATGCCCAACAACATTTTGCGCTGCATGATGAATGCGCCGGGTTCCATCAACAGCCGATAGCCCAACGTGTTCAACAGGCCCGGCCCATAATCGGCGCGCCACCGCTCAATGAGGCGCGTGGTGTGAGCATCGATCGGTTCCAGATACCAGCCCCACGTCACGGCGACGTGATCGCCCGCGCGGAGTCGCAGTGCATTGCCGCCGCCCGTGCGCGTATCGCCGTGCACCACCAGTGCGCGCGGCGCATCGACGACGACGTACGGCACGCCGAAGTCGTCACTCAGCATCAGCCGGTCGCCGACCTGTGGGGCGGGGAGATCGGGCAGAATCTCATCGACGTTGTGGATGTTCAGGCCCATCGCGTCTTCGATGAACTCGTAACTGTAGAAGCCGCCGCGTCCCTGACCAATCTGCGCGATCCACGGCCACACCCGATCGAGCGGGGCGTCGATCGTGATGGCGTGGGTGGCGTTGATCTTCGCCTCCGGGATCAGTTCGTCGCCGGGCAACGCGCGATCGACTTCAGCCGGTGTCGCGCCCCACTTCAGATGCCACGGGCGGATGACCATGAAATACAACGTGGTAAAACCGCCGACGAGGTTGACCAACTGCCAGACCCGTTTGAACGGCGAAGTCGTTTTTGCCATGTCACGTGCTCCTGTAAGGGTGTGTGCCAAATGGCACGCATAGCATGGTTAGTTTAGCCAAGGCGCTCGATCTTGTCGTCAGCCCAAAGTCGGATTTTGTCTCGATGGGGGAAGCGATGAAAACGGCTCTCGTCGGCCGATGAGGCAACGAGAGCCGCGTGATTCAACGTGAAGCAGACGGCGACTTAGTCAGGCAGCGCGGCGTTGGTCAGCGCGCCGACACCGGCCAGGATCAACAGTGTGGGCCACCACTTGCCCCAATCCAGATCGAACAGGAAGAAGGCCGCAATCGCCACGAAGATCAGGCCGCTGATGAGTGAGCCGCGCGCCATGGCATTTAGGCGTCCGCCGTTGACGCGATACGAGCCAAAGGCGGTGGCAAATGATCCCGCCGCCGGGATCAAGATCAACAAGGCCCAGGCGTTATGCACGACCACCATGCCCATGTTTTGCAGCATGAACATGCCGCCCAGCGCAATGAGAACTAAGCCAGGCCACCCACGCGCCGCTGCCCGCGTACCGTCATGCCGCTCGGCGCTCGGCTCGATATTGTGCGCCATGCGGCGCTCCATGCGGTTGGTGTACCAATCGGTGGGTTGAGATGAAGCCGGGGTGTTGGAAGTTGTGTCGTTCATCGTCTGGCTCTGCGAAATCGCGTTCGAAGTTGAGGCCAGTATACGCCGTTCAAGTGGCGTCGTCCGCCTAAAGCCCGAATTTTAATTGCGACGAAAGCACCCTCGCTGCAGAGGTATGTTAATGAGGAAAGCGGCCCATTTTGTCACCTTTAACCTCAGGTCGCATCTAAACAGGGATACCCGTGAAAGGACTGATTATGAGTTTCCTGAGCAAGTTGCTTGGTCCGGCCGTCCCCAGTATCGAGGCGGCGGATGTGCAGGCCAAGTTGAACGCGAAATCCTGCTGCTGGTGCTGGATGCGCGAGTCGTCTGAGTGGTCATGGTGGGGCACATCGCCGGCAGCACGTTGATTCCTTGCATCAACTCAGCGGTCGGCTGAACTGCCCAAGGACCGCGAGATCATCTGCGTATGCGCTTCGGGCAGTCGCAGTGTTTCTCGGCAGCGCGGCACTTGATGAGTCAAGGCTACACTGTAATTAACTCTGATGGGCGGCATGGCGCGTTGGTTGCGGGCCGGACTGCCGATAAAAAAAGGCGCCAGCAAGTAGGCACCGCTGCGAAATAGTTGCTGCGTAAAGACGAATGAACGAAGACCCTCACCTGGATCTGAGGAGGGTCAATTTACTCACGATCGATTCAACTATCGGACTACTTGAACAACTCCCGCATGATAATCGTCCGCTGCACCTGCGACGTGCCTTCGTAAATCTGGAAGACTCACACATCGCGCATCAACTTCTCCACCGATATTCCTTCATGAAGCCGTAGCCGCCATCTGCACCGCATCGACGGTGGTCTTCATCGCCACGGTCGGCGGCGAAGGCTTTGGCATACGCGGCGAGTTTGGTGTTCGGACTGGCCTTCGTCCACCAGCCACGCGGCCTTCCACACGCGCAGGCGCGACGCTTCCACATTCATCGCCATGTCAGCGATCATGAAGCCGATGCCCTGATGTTGCCAGATCGGCACGCCGAAGGTGGTGCGCTCCTTGGCGTACTTCACGCACTCATCCACGGCGCGCTGGGCCAGCCTGACCGCTGATGCCGCGACCGTTGGCCGTGATCGGATCGAAGACCATCATCGCGATCTTGAAGGCCATCGCCTCTTTGCCCAGCCGCTGACATTCGGCACGACGACTTCATCGAGTGCGGATCTCGGCGGTGTCCGACGCGCGCTGCCCCAACTTATCGAACTTCTTGCTGACGCTGAAGCTGGCCGATCGCGCTCGGACGATAAACGCGCTCATCCCGCGATGCTTGGCGGCTTTATCGGTGTACGCAAACACGACGCGAATTGAGTAAGACGCGTTGCTGATGAACGTCTTGCTGCCCTTTATGTTTTACCATCGCCCTTCTTGGTTGCCGCTCAACATCCCCGCCATCGGCGTCCAGCCGCGGGCTCAGTCACTGCGTACGAACCGGAGTTGGCCCTCGCACATGGCGCGCTGAGCCATTTCTTTTTCTGCTCGTCGTTACCGGCCACGATGATGGGGATGGCCAGATTATTGATCATGATCGTGGTGCTGATGCCCGTGCATCCCCACGCACGCCAGTTCCTCGCACACCAGCGCGCCTCTTCCACCAACGACGCGCCGCCGCCGCCATAATCCAGCGGGATGCTGCGTTAATCAAACCCGCCTGCCGCGCCTTTCTCGATCACGGGCAGCGAATTCCGCTGTCCGATCGTAATGCTCGGCAACCGGGCGATCTCACTGCGCGAGAAGTCGCGCGCCAATTGTTGCAACATCTTCTGCTCGCTGGTCAGGGCAAACCGATGCCATCCGTCATGATGCGCTCCTTGAGGTGAGATGGGGATGCCTTCAGTATGGGCGAAATCGGCTTGTGAAGCAATGGGCAAAACCGGCGGACACGTCAGGCAATCTGCCGCTCGCCACGCGTAGTGATGAATGTATGCCACATTCACGTTGCGACAATCCATAGTTACATCACTTAGCAAGGAGGCCGGACGAGATGAGAAGAACACGCCGTTTATTGTGCTCGTCGTCGTGGCGATATCGTTGATAGCGACGGCGACGGTCTTAGCCGGTTCATTAAAGTTCAAACACGTTTAGCGGGTGATCGGGTTAAAGTGCTGCCAGCCTTCGGGGTGGTTATCGACACACAAGCGCGCGGTAGTGCCGAGTTCGCGTTGAGCAAAGATGGCCAGAGCCTGCATTACAAACTGAACGTGTCACATTATCGAAAACGCCTTCATGGCGCAGTTATCCATGGCCCCAATGGGCGTCAACGGGCCGATCGTATGGTTGTTCCCTGGCACGGCCCCCGTTCCGGCCGCTGGGCGCTGGTCCGCAGCACGGCAAGATCGCCGAAGGGATATTACAGCCGCGACCGTCAGCTGCTGGCCGGTCATCCCATGAGCGACCTAATTGCGGCGATTCAGGCGGCAACGCCTACGTCAACGTCCACACCAACGACGGCGTCGCGCCCACCAACACTGGCCCTGGCGACTTCCCCGGCGGCGATCGCGGGCAACCCGGTGGGGAACACGAACACGAACACGAGGGCGATCACAAACGAGGCGATAAACTCGAATCTGCTAACGCGACATTGCGTTCGCGCGATTCGATCTGGTTGTTCAGCCTCGGCGCGCATGCCCAGCACGCGCGAACCCCGCATCGCCGATCTCAATGTGATTAAAGCCAGCGGTTTTCAGCAGCCCCGATAGATCTTCCACACCTTGTTGGACGTGACCGTGCATCATCGTAACTGATCAGCCCCTGGCTGAGATGATTGCTGGGCGTTTCAGTCCGCGATCACCAATCGTCCACCAGTTTCAAATACGCGGCGAAGTTCAGCCAACGCGCGCGGTTTCAGATCGTCGGGCAGGTGATGCATCATCAAACTGCTCAGCACCACATCGAATGATTGATCGGCGAAGGTCAATGCCTGATGTTCCACACGAAATTCGATCTCAGCGCGCGCCTGCGTCGCTTTGCGCTGCGCCACCTGAATCATCTCCGGCCCGCGTCGATGCCGCACACGTTGCCCGTTGCGCCAACGCGCTGCTTTGCCAACAGCGTCAAATCGCCGTGCCGCAGCCCACATCCAACACACTTTCGCCCGCCTGCAACTGCGCCTGATCGATGGTCAGTTGACGCAGCGCCTTCGCTCGCCCCAACGTAAACAACTGTACAAATAGATCGTAATGTTCCGGCTCAACCGATCGTGCGGCCAGTCGTCGTCGGCTGCGGCGCCTTTGCCGAATGAATGTCCATTCCCGCAGTCCCTCTTTGGGCAGGTCGTTTATAATCGCCGCCATCTGCCGTTCACTATAAGACAAGCCAAAGGGCGGCGTCAATTATCAATCAACCAAAATGTCCGATAATGGACACTGATAGACAATGTGCAGAATCGGCGGAGGCTCGCATGGAAGATGATCAACTTGATCGCCGCGCCCAACGCAGTCGAGAGTTGCTGACGGCGGCGTTAGTCGAACTCTTTACAAGAACAACGCGCGATTTGATCAGCGTGCGGCGACATCACTTCGCGCCAAAGTCAGCCGCTCGACGTTCTATCCGCATTTCCACGACAAAGACGATCTGCTGGCGAGCAACTTTCACGCACGTATTGAGCCAACTCTATTATCAATCTGCTGAGGCTCAACTTGATCTGCGCTTGTTACCCGCGCTGGACAGCATTCCGCCATGTACAGGCGTACTGCAAGTTGTATGAATCGGTCGGGCGGACGTGGGTTGGAGGTTTTGTTCAAAGCAGGGCGCGATTACTGGGGCGGACAACTGGAACAGACCCTTAGTGCTTCGACTGTGCCACTGCCAATAGTGAATGTCAACAACTACGTTACCGGGCGTTGATGACGCTGCTCAAATGGTGAAGGGACACCGCTTTGCCCTATCCGCCGGAACGCATGGCGGCGATGTTTGAGGAACTGGTTATGCCAGGAGTGCGCGCTGGAGCCACGCTCGTGAGCGGCCTTAAGCCCAACACCTGCCGCAAATCCGACGAGATCAACAGGCGGAACTGCTCGGCCCGCGAAGCGGCGAATGGGCATATCGTGTTCCAGCCACCAGATCAGCACACCCAGCATCGACCAGCCAACGAATTGGCGACAATTTCTAGCGGTACAGCACCTTTTCGGGTGACGGCCGCAAAAGTCGCCAACCACTGCAGCAGGATCTCCGCGATATAGTCATTGCCAGGCACTCCTGCAATGAACGCCGGTACGCCCTCAGCGCCCATCATCACTTGATAAAAGCGCGCATGTTGAGTCACGTGCTCGAACACGCGCTTGATGGGGCGCCTTCCGGTCCCTCAAAGACGAGTTGGCCATTTTCGTTGAGCGTGTTGATATCGGCGATTAACTCATCAATCGCGTCGTGCAGACTCTTCACCAGTAAATCATGCTTTGTCTTGATAATGCAGATAAAACGTGGCGCGGTTAGCGTCGCCCGATCGGCGATGTCCTGCACCGTGATCGCGTCGAAGCCCTTTTTCGGCGATGAGGGAGACCAGCGCGTCCTGGAACATCTGGCGGGTGCGTACCACACGCGGATCGAGTTTTCAGGTCTTTGTCATACCTAACCCTTACTTTCGGCACATTGACGACCAAATCGGGGTTGCGGCTTCTCATCGAGTTTATCAACAAAGTGTCTATAAGTCAACACACCTGCCGATAAGTGATCTGGAATAATTAGATGAACGAACAAAAAATAGCCACCCGGTGGTTGCCCAACCCGATCGGCCTGCTTACTCGATCGAGACGCGGCAACTCACCAAGGTTTACAGGACGGCTGCCGGTGATTTCACTGCCCTAAAAGGGATCGATCTGCAGATCGGGCACGGTGAGTTTGTGGCCGTGCTGGCACCGGGCGCGGGCAAATCGACGATGATCAACTTGATCATCGGTATCGATCACCACGCCGCGAGATCGTCGTCGATGGCACCCCCATCCAGCACCTGCACGAAGATCAACGCGCGCCGCTGGCGCGGCCTCAATCTGGGCGTGGTCTTCAATTCTTTCAATTGCTGCCATCGTTGACGCTGATTGAAAACATCACGCTGAGATGGACTTCAACAACACCCATCCGTTGCAGCGCAGCGCGCCTTGGAATTGTTGAAACAAGTTGGGCTTGAGCAGCACGTTTACAAGATCCCGTCGAGATTTCGGCGCGGGCAGCAGCAGCGTGGCGATCGCGCGGCGTTGACAACAACTGCCCGTCATCGTCGCCGATGAACCGACGGGCAACTTGACGGTGCACCGCGCACGAAATATTCGATCTGTTTTGGAAGTTGGTGGAGCAGGGTAAAACGCTGTTGGTGGTGACGCACGACAAAGAGATCGCGTATCGTGCCACGCGCGTCATCGAAATGGTCATTGAAATCGTAAAAACATTAACCACGAAGATCACGAAGGCACACTAAGAAAGGCTTCGTGCTCTTTGTGTCTTGAGTGGGTTCATTGAGGAACTTGAGTGGAAATTGAGTACGCTGGATCAAAATTTCAAAGACATCTGGGATCATTAAATCCTGATCGTTGCTCGTCATCCTCTCGATCGCGGTGGGCGTAGCGGCCGTGGGGATGATTAACAACGCCGCGAGTATTGATCGAACGCGATCTGTTTGGGCCGTATCTGCGGGTAATCCGGCGCTGGTTCAGATCTATGTCCGCGCCCGACAAAGACCGCCAACGCTGGCCTTGCCGGTGAAGTTGGTGATGGCGCAGGCGCGGCGCACGACGGCGGCGACCGTCTTTGACTTCCGCTGGGTCGCGCGCGACATCACACTAAACACGCTGCCTGACTTCAACGACATCCAGATCAATCGCCTGCCGATCGAGCAAGGCACCGGCGTACCCGGTGTGCGTGAGATTTGTTGGAGCGTCAATCGGCTGAAGGCATGGGGTCGTGCTGGCGACACGCCTACCGTGGAGATCGACAATCAACGCCGCTACGAATTGACGGTCGTCGGCAACTCTGCAACGATATTTACATTCGACCTTTACCGCTGGGCAAACAGGCGTCCGGTTAGCGTCGATGGCGACGTTGAACTGGCTGGGCTTGTCGGCTTATTACAACCGCCTCGATATTGTTATTACGACCGACGATCCGATAATCGCGAGCATGTCTTACCGTCGCCGGGTTGGCCCGCGATCGCGCTCATTCAGCTGGCGGGTTATACAGTCTCGCGCATTGTGGTGCCGGGCTATAGTTCCGATCCGGTCGCACTGGGCGCAGAATCAGATCAACGGCCTGCTGCTGCGCGTGCCGCGTGTCTCTGGCGATCTTCCTCAGGTGGCGGCTTGGTGGTCACTATCCGGCGATCCTCGCTACGCAGCAGATCAAACAGATCGGCATCATGCGGGCAGTGGGGGCCGTGCGCCGTCAATTGATTGGCATGTACCTGCTCAACGTGCTGATCTTGAGCGTCATCGGCTTGCTGATCGGTTTGCCGTTTGCCATTAAGATCGATTGAAGCAACAGTGGCGAGTTTTCTCAACTTCACCATCACGCAATTGATCTGCCTGCGTACGTCGCGATCTTGCAGGCGGCCGTCGGGCTGATCATGCCGATCGGCGTGGGCGTGCCGTATCCGATCCTCTCTGGTACGCGCATTTCAGTTTACGATGCGATCTACGAATACGGTCTCAACGATGAAGATCGCAAAGCACTGATTGATCGGGTGTTGGTAAAGATTCGCCAGTTGAGCCCGCTGGTGATGTTGTCGCTGCGCAATACGTTCCGCAAGCGCGCTTGGCCTTTACGGTTGTCACGCCGACGTTGGCGGGCGCGATGTTTATGGCGGCGTTCAGCACACGCGCGTCGCTGACGGCGCAGATCAACGAGGTCGGTCGCTACGTGGCGTTTGATGCGGCGCCGGCATGCCGTATGGCACCAGTCACGGCGGCGGAACGTGAGGCGCTGCGCATTCCGCGTGACGGTGGCCGAAGGCTGGATGGTGCGCTAGCGGCATCGCGGATGCACGCCGACGGCACCGAAGGCGACGAGATCGACATTACAGGCCTGCCGGTGGATACCAAACGCCTGAGCCCAGTTTCCAGAGGCGCGCGAAGCCGCTGGCTGCGTGAGACAGACACGCGCCAGGTGGTCATCAACGACGATTATCTGGAACAAGAGCCGGATGTAAAGGTGGGCAGTTCGATCACCCTGAAGGTCGGCACAACCGAGCACACTTATGAAGGCACGGCATCTGTCGTGCTAACGTCAGGCGCGCGAGGTACATGAACTCGATACGTTTGCCGCTTCGGGACGGACGGCAAAATCAAGCCGATTCGATCCGGATTCGAGCCAGCGCCGATCAAAGGCAGTCCGGCCACACAAGATCAATTGGCCACGTTATTGAGCAGCGTTTCAAAGATGCGGGCTTGTTGTCGAGCAGTAGCCAAACGCGGCACACGTCTTACGATGTTTACCAGTGCCTTTGATATCATTTTGCTGGTGCTGGTGGTGATGGCGGGCTTGCTGGCGATAGTCGGCGGATTGAGCTAACCGGCACGATGGGCATGAACGTGTTGAGCGCACGCGCGAGATCGGTGTGCTGCGCGCAGTTGGCGCGGCGAATCCTGCGGTGCGCAGGTCGTGGTGGTCAAAGGCGTCGTCGTTGGCTTGATGAGCCAGTGTTCAGCGCGTTGCCGTCGGTGCCGGTCAGCCGCTTGCTGGCAGGCGCAGTAGTCGAATCGGTGTTGAAAGCCGCGGTGAACTTTCAGTATTCGGTGTTGGGCGGTGGCGTATGGGCTGGCGATCGTGATCGTCATCGGCATCTTCTCCAGCCTCGGCCCGGCAATGCGGTGTGGCCCGCGTGCGCGAAGTGCTGGATTACGAATAAGTATTCACTGCAGAGATCGCAGAGAGATATTCGAACACTTTGCGCGTCTCAGCGGTGAAGCATGATCGGGTTGAGAATGTTTCGAAATAGCAACGTAAACCCAATGGCGAACAGGCCAATGGCAAACTGAAATGACGACGGCACACCGATCAAACTTCGTGACGTGCGCAAGATCTATGAAACACCTGCGGGCAAGTTCACGGCTTTGAAGAGCCTGACCTGACGATCGATCGCGGCGAGTTCGCCGATCGTGGGCAAATCGGGTAGCGGCAAGACCACACCATCAACATGCTGATTCTGGCATCGATCATCCCACGCACGGCGAGATCTACATTGGCGCACAGCGGTTCATCACCTGAATGAAAGCCGAACGCCACGGCGCGGCACGCATCTGGGCGTGGTGTTCCAGTTCTTTCAATTGTTGCCCACGCTGACGATTTTGGAAGAGTAACGTCCGCCTGCCGATGGATTTCCTGCGACCTTTACGCGCGACCGGAACGCAACGAGCGAGCGCTGCACCTGCTGGAACCTCGTCGGCATTGCCGAGCATCGCGGCACAGCTCGCCCAATCACTTGGCGGGCGGTCAGCAACAACGCGCCGCGCGATTGCTGGTCGCCAACGATCCACCGATCAATACGCCACCGACGAACTGACGGCAACCTCGATTGGCATACGGCCGAATCGGTGATGGGGTTGTTCGAGGATCTGGTGGTACACAAGGCAAAACGATCTTGATGGTGACACGACGACGATCTGCCGCGCGGGCGCGCACGATTATGCTGGCCGATGGCGAGATCAAAATCAGAGCGGCGACGCCGAAACGCAGGGCGGACACGCAAATCCGCCTGTCACACATTATGGACGAACACAATCGGTTCGCCCGTCCCGACGGATATGACAGGATGAAGCACAGATGACTCGACAACGGACTTTTCTCGATGGATTTTGTTAGGGGATGGTCACGGCGCTGGTGCTGGCGCATGCGGCACCGCCCACGCCGACGAGCACGCCGACCGCTGCCGGCGGAAACAACTGCGCCGATCAGTTAGCGCCAGCGGC
This sequence comes from Anaerolineae bacterium, assembly GCA_046328575.1. Taxonomy (GTDB): domain Bacteria; phylum Chloroflexota; class Anaerolineae; order Fen-1058; family Fen-1058; genus JAGOBP01. The sequence goes on along the minus strand of JAXLWI010000066.1, from coordinate 12,001 downwards.
GAAGTGCTACCCGCGCAGGACGACGCTGAGTTTTGCAGGCGGGTAACCTCGACGAGGTGCTATGAAAGAAGGTGAAGCGGTGAAGGTGGGCGATGCATCGCCCGACTGGATGCGCCTGATCTCAACGCCGCGCTCGCGCAAAAATAGCCGGTAAAGTGGCTGAGGCGAATCTGGCGCGTTTCACGGCGGCGCCGCGACCTGCCCGCTGACGTGGAAGCCGCCCAGCAAGCAGGAAGGCGGCGCAGGCGCGTGTGGCCGCTGCGCTGCGCAACGCGATCGGTTGTACAGCGCGGTTACCGACGCAGATGTAATTCAGGCTCAAGCGCAAGTCACCACCGCACAGATCTCGTGAAAGACAAAGCCGCAAGAGGCGATGGATAAAATCTTGCGCAAGGGCGGTTTTGCGTTGGCGGCGGGCGAGCCAGTCGCCAATCAACTCAAGTACGCCGAGTTGGAACTCGCGGCGGCGCAGGCGGTACTCACTGATTTACAAGACGGCCCGACCGTCGATCAACGCCGCATGGCTGAAGCGCAGATCGGGGTCGCAGCGGCGCAGGTGAAAGCGGCGCAAGCGCGGCTCGATCTGCTGATGGCGGGGGCGCAAACGCAAGATGTGGCGATCGCAAAAGCGAAGGTCGATCAAGCCAAAGCCGAAGCCGCGCAGGCTCAAGCCCAACTCGATCAGACCCAACTCGTCTCGCCGGTCGATGGCACGGTGGCGAAAGTGTTGATCGATGCGCATCAGTTCGTCGGGCCAGGTGTGCCGATCGTGCAGGTGGCGGACCTGCGCAGCCTCCGCGTGGAAACCAGCGATTTGAATGAGAACGATGTCGCTCGGATCGCCGTCGGTGCTTCCGCTAAAATCCGCTTGGATGCGCTGCCCGGCGTCGCGGTGACGGGCAAAGTCACGCGGATCGATCCGAAGGCGAAAGATGGCGCGGGCGTCAACTTCGCGACAATCATCCAATTCGATCAGCTGCCCGACGGCCTGCGCTGGGGCATGACGGCCAACGTCGATATTGACGCGAGTGTGGCCAATAATGCGACTGCGCCCGCAACAGCAGGCGTTGACGGACAGCGAGTCAGCGCCACCGGCAAAGCAGTACCCGCGGACAAAACACTGTTGAGTTTTGCGCTGCCGGGCACGATAGTAGAATTGCACGCTGAAGTTGGCGCGACGGTGAAGCGCGGCGACGTAATCGCGCGGTTGGATACAGCACTGCTCGACGCGGAAGTGGCGAAGGCCGAAGCCGGACTTGCTTTAGCGCAAGCCAGCCTCGACCGGATCAAAGCCGGGCCGCGACCTGAGCAAGTGGCCGAAGCGCAGAGCAACCTGGCTGCGGCGCAATCGGCGCTGGCGCAAGCCGCCGCCAATCGTGATCAGGTGAAACTAGGTGCGACGCAAGTTGAACTCGATCAGGCGCGCACGGCGGTACAGCAAGCTTACCTCGCGATGATCGATGCGCGCACCAAACGCGACGTGCTCAACAGCGATCATGAACGAGGCAAGGCGACGAGCAAGCAAGTGGACGATGCTGACAAACTCTTCTACATCGCGAATCAGAATTACGCAGCTGCTCAGCTTCGGCTGAGTAAATTGCTAGCAGGCGCAGATGCCGATACGCTGCGCGTGGCTCAAGCCAATTTGAGTGCCAGCAGTGCCGATTTCAATTCCGCGCAAGCGCAAGTAAACGGTCTCATCGCGGGCGCGACGGCAGAAGACATAGCCGTGGGCGAAGCGAATGTCGCTCAGGCGCAGGCTGGACTTGATCGGGCCAAGGCGGCGCGAGCGCAAGCGGAAATCACCGCGCCGTTCGACGGTGTGATCGGCGACGTGCTGATCCGGCAAGGGCAGTACGTTAACGCCGGAACCCCGATCGTGCTGGTGGGCGATCGCGCAGGACTGCGCGTTGAGACGACGGATCTTAATGAGAAGGATGTGGCAGGTGTCGTCATCGGCCATAAAGCGTATGTCACGTTCGATGCGCTGCCGGGTCTGCGGGTGGAAGGCGTCGTAAGCAAGATCGCGCCGAAGTCGAGCAAGACCACGGGCGTTAACTACACCGTTACGATCGATCTGGCACAAGTCCCCGATCAACTTCGCTGGGGCATGACGGCTTTTGTCGATATACCGATCACCCCGTAATCTGATCCCAACTCGACGGTGTGTGCGGCTGAACGATTTTACGTTCAGCCGCACTGTTTTATAGTTGAGTGTCTAAACTCCTATTGTTGGATCGAGAGTGAGGCTTTAGAATAACCCTAACTTGAAGACAGGGGGAGCCGCATGCGAAGTCGGTGGATGTTGCTGAGCGCGGGCGCACTGCTGATCGTTTTAGTCACAGCCAACTGGACGGTACACGCCGCACCTTCTGCCACGCTGACGATCTACGACGATGCGCTGGTCAACGGTTGGCAAGACTGGTCGTGGGAGCCCATTACGCTGAATTTGAGCAATACGTCGCCCGTACATAGCGGCAGTCATTCGATTGCCGTGACGTTTACGGGCGGCTGGGGTGGTCTGCAAGTCGGTCATCAACCCGCGGTCGATTTGAGCGGCTACGACACGCTGCGCTTTTGGATTCACGGCGGCAGCACTGGTGGTCAAAGTGTAACAGTGCGCTTCGGCGGCGATGGCGTTGTAGTCACGCCGCAAGCCAATCAATGGAAACAGGTCGATATTCCCTTCAGCCAACTCGGCTATCCGGCCACGACGGACGTCGTCGTGTTTTGGAATAACACGGGTAACGTGCAAGCCAAGTTTTATCTCGACGATATTCAGTTGGTTAACTCTGGCTTGCCAACACCTGTTCCGACAAACACACCTACGCCAGTGCCCCCTGGCGTAGGTCCGGCATTGAGCGTGAACGTTCAGGCCGACGTGCATCCCATTAGCCCTGATATTTATGGTATGAATTTCGCCGACGAAGGTCTGGCTGACGAACTCGATCTGCCGGTGCGACGCTGGGGTGGCAATAGCACCTCGCGGTACAACTGGCAAAGCAACATCTCGAATACCGGCAATGATTGGTACTTTGAAAACATTCCACAGGATGGCAGTACCTCGGCGAATGGCTCGGCCACCGACCTGTTTGTCGAGCAGGATCGTCGGACGGGAACGAAGACGATCATGACCGTGCCGCTGATCGGCTGGGTGGCGAAGAGCAGCAGCCCGCGCGATCATCCCTATGCGTGCGGATTCAAGGTGAGCCAATATGGCGCGCAGATCGTACCGCCCGATCGGCCGTGGCTGGCCGCCGTCGATCCGTGGGATCCCGATTGCGGCAGCGGCGTGAAAGCAAGCGGCGATATAACGGGCAATAATCCGCTGGATACAAGTACGGCCATCTCACCGACCTTCGTTACGAATTGGATCAATCATCTCATCGGTCGTTATGGCACCGCGGCGAATGGCGGCGTCAAGTTCTACAATCTCGATAACGAACCGATGTTGTGGAACAGCACCCATCGTGACGTGCATCCGCAGCCGACCAGCTACGACGAGATGATCACCAAAACCTATGCGTATGCGGCGGCGATCAAAGCAGCCGATCCATCGGCGCAAACGCTCGGCCCCGTTGAGTGGGGCTGGTGCGGCTATTTCTACTCACAGGTTGATGGCTGCCAGATCGGCACAGATTACACGAGCCACAATAACCAGCCGTTCGTCGAATGGTACTTGCAACAGATGTACGCCTACGAGCAAAGCCACAGTGTGCGCCTCCTCGATTATTTAGACGAACACTTCTATCCGCAGGCCAACGGTGTCTCGCTGTCGCCGGCTGGCAATGCGGCGACGCAAGCTTTGCGGCTGCGCTCCACACGTTCGTTGTGGGATTCCACCTACATTGACGAAAGCTGGATTTCGGACGGCGGCGGCATAGCCGTAAACTTCATCCCGCGCATGAAGGCCTGGGTCAATGCCAACTACCCCGGCACCAAGTTAGCGATCACTGAATATAACTGGGGCGCGCTCGACCACATCAATGGGGCAGTGGCGCAAGCCGATGTGCTAGGCATCTTTGGCCGCGAAGGTTTGGACTTAGCGACGTTGTGGGGGCCGCCAGCGTCAACTGAGCCGGGCGCATTTGCCTTTCGCCTGTATCGCAATTATGACGGCGCACATCACGGCTTTGGTGAAACGAGTGTGCGGGCCACCAGCGCCGATCAGGACAAGTTGGCGATCTATGCGGCTAAACGCGGGGCCGATAATGTTCTGACGCTGATTGTGATCAATAAGTCGTTGACGCAGCCGTTGACCAGCACGGTCACAATTTCCGGTTATGTGCCGTTTGCGGCTGCGCCGCTGTATCGGTACAGCGCGGCCAACCTCAACGCCATCGTGCGGGGCGCCGATCAACCAATCGGGCCAGGCACAGGCGGTAGTGATGCGGCTTTCGCCACCGTGTTTCCGGCTGCGTCAATCACGTTGATTGAACTTCGACCGAACGTGCCGCTCGATCAGCACGTTTATCTGCCCGTGATTCTCAAGCAGTAGGTGTTGGCGTCACATTTTAAGAATTCTTTAGGGCATTTACAGAACGTTTTAAGACTCACCCAGTATCATCGGAGGCAAGAGGCCGGAACGGATATGAACCGTCGCGTGCTGATTGTCGATGACGATAAGGACGTGCGCTATTTGCTGCGCGTCATGTTGAACCGGGCGGGCTTTGATGTCGTTGAAGCCAGCAATGGTGAGCAGGCCCTCGAACTCTTGCATGCTTCTCCCCCTATGGCCTGCGTGCTGGATGTAATGATGCCCAAGATGACGGGGTTGGAAGTCTGCCGTCGAGTGCGCGCGAACGATCAGACCCGGACCGTGCCAGTCATCATCTTGACTGCCTATGATTCCGAAATCAACCGGCTTGAAGCATTCCGCGCGGGCGCGACTGAGTTCATCGCTAAACCCTTCAGCGCTCGTAATCTGGTTGAGCGGGTCCGCCAAATGGTAGATTAATTGCCCCTGTTATTCTCGCATCTCCTCGCCGTTAACCGACTCCGCTCAGCGTCTTTGCCAACACAACACCAACGAAACTAAGTGTAAAAAATCCGCGATCCAGGTGTATACTGCATACAGAATTTGTCTAAAATTACAAATTAACAATCTGACCAAGTTTAACGTGTGTCTATTCCTCGAATTATCGGTTATCACTGATCGATAGGATTCGACCATGGCGATTACGATGGATCTGGCAACAACTCTGGCTCAATTGCGCTCCGGCGACCATCTGTGCTATTTGTATGCGACTGAAGCCGAACATCGCACCGTCTTGTCACTGTTTATCGAACAGGGTCTATTGCGCACTGAGAAAGTCCTGTACTTCCTTGATTATCACACCGCCGATGAAATCCTCACCTATCTGCGCGGCCGAGTGCCTGATTTGGCAACCCGAGTCAAGCGGGGCCAACTCGCTTTTTTGAATGCCGGCGAGACTTATTTGCCAGATGCCCATTTCGCGCCTGAAAACACTATCAACCTATTGCGGCAAGCCACCTTTCAAGCGCAAACCGAAGGGTATACGGCGCTGCGCGTCACGGGCGAAATGAGCTGGGCGCTGCGCGGCCTGCCGGGCTCCGAACAGTTAATCGAATATGAAGCCAAGGTCAATCAATTTTTCGAGCATTTTCCGTGTCTGGCCATTTGTCAGTATGATCGACGGCGCTTCAATGAGTCTGTGTTATTGGGTGTTCTGGAGACCCACCCTCTCGCTATCGTTGGCACCGAGGTCTTTGAAAATCTCTATTACGCGCCGCCCGACGAGCTGTTACGGGCTGATCGTGCGCGCTTGCAATTAACGCGCTGGTTGCAGCGTCTGACGGAACGGCGTCAGCTCGATCAACAATTGGCGAATTATCGCCTCCATCTTGAAGAGCAGGTAGCCGCTCGAACGCGCGAACTGGAAGAAACCAATCGGCAGCTGCAGCATGAAATCGAAGAGCGTCAGCGCACCGAGGCGGCCCTGCGTGAAAGCGAAGAAAAATATCGGCGTCTGGTTGAAAACGCCCGAGAAGCGATCTATGTCGCCCAAGAAGGTCGAATAGTTTTCGCCAACAAAAGCAGCAGCCGACTCCTCAACCTTGACAAAATAGCCTTGTCTGGGCGCCGCCTTGAGGAATTTGTGCGGGCCGAAGATCGAGCGGTAATCCTCGAGCACCATCAACGATTCCTCGCCGATCCACAAGCGGCCGATACCATTGAGCGCCGCATCGTTTCCGCGTCTGGCGAAGAATACTGGCTGCTGATCAATGCCGTACACATCACCTGGAACGGTCAGCCGGCAACCCTCAATCTGGCCAGCGACATCACCGAACGCAAACGGTCGGAACAGATTTTGCAAGCGCGCGTGCGGCTGGCACAATATGCGGGCGATCACACACTGCACGAACTGCTCGTTGCAACGCTCGATGAAGCCGGGGAACTCACCGACAGCCCGATCGGCTTTTACCACTTCCTCGATGCCGATCAGAAGACACTCACGTTGCAGGCCTGGTCAACGCGCACCACCGCCGAGTTTTGCACCGCCGAAGGCGAAGGGCGACACTATAGCCTGGACTTGGCTGGGGTCTGGGTGGATTGCGTGCGCGAACGACGTGCCGTCATTCATAACGATTACGCGGCGCTGCCGCATCGACGGGGACTGCCACCCGGTCACGCGGTAGTCACCCGCGAACTCGTGGTGCCGGTTTTTCGTGGCGATCTGATCGTCGCCATTTTGGGCGTCGGCAACAAGCCGCGGCCTTACGGTGAGCATGATCTGGCGGCCGTCTCGCTGCTGGCCGATCTGGCCTGGGAAATTGCCGAACGCAAACAGATGACTGATGCCGAACACGATCAACGGGTGTTGGCGGAAGCTCTGCGTGATACCGCCACAGCACTGAACAGCACGCTCAATCTCGACGAAGTATTTGATCGGGTGTTGCTCAACGTCGGGCGCGTAGTTCCGCATGACGCAGTCAGTTTAACACTATTGGATGAACAGCAAGTCACTGCGCGTGTGGCGCGTTATCATGGTTACGCCGAGGCCGGCACGGAAGCAGTGGTCGGTAGACTCCAGTTCGAACTGGCGGAGACTCAAAACCTAAAGATCCAGCATGAGACTCGCCAACCGTTGGTCATTGCGGATACCCGGCAATTCGCCGGTTGGGTGACCGGCCCCGGTCGGGAGTGGATTCGATCCTACGCGGGCGTGCCCATTTACGATCGGGAACGCGTCGTAGGGTTCGTGAATCTGTATAGCAGGAAGCCCGACTTCTACAGCGGCGCGCATGCGGAGCGACTGCAGGCTTTTGCCGATCAGGTGGCAGTGGCGTTGCAAAATGCCCAGCTGCACGCGCGCAGTCAGCAGCACGCGGATGAGTTGGAATTGCGGGTGGCCGAGCGGACCCGCGATCTGATGACGGCCAATGAACGCTTGACCGAACTGGATCGTTTGAAGGACGAGTTCATCTCACGTATCAGTCACGAATTGCGCACACCATTAACCAGCATTCGCATCTATTTGGATTTGCTGGCAAACGGCAAGGCGGAAAAGCGCGGCAAATACTTGCAGATCTTGAACGAGCAAAGCGAGCGCTTGCAGGGGTTGATCGAGAGTTTGTTGGATGTGTCGCAGTTGACGGTGAGCGGCGAAGTGAACACAGTCCCGATGGATCTCAATCGCGTCGCGCGCGAGTTGGCCGACGGCTACCAGGCGCAAGCCCAAAAACGTGGCCAGATCCTCGCGATGGACCTGGCTCCTGAGTTGCCGATGGTCAAGACGGATTCGCTGCTGTTAGTCCAGGCGCTCTCCAACATCATGACCAATGCGTTGGCTTACACACCGCCGAGTGGCCGCATTACGGTCATGACGTCTTGGCAAACGGCGAATGAACGGTCCTGGGCGACTTTAACCGTGCGCGACACTGGCCCCGGCATTTCTGCCGAAGATTTGCCGCATATTTTTGATCGTTTTTATCGGGGAACCGCGGCCCGAGATTACACAACACCAGGTACAGGGCTGGGCCTGACCATCAGCCAGGCTATCGTGACGCGACTGGGTGGCCGGTTGACGGTGGCAAGCGTACCCGGCGAGGGCGCGGCCTTCACAGTGTGGCTGCCGATTGCCAGCGACTAGAATTTGTTAGGCTGTTGGCGGTATGCTGGTGGGCGTGTACACGCGGATCGCAGCCTGACCGTTGACGGGGCACTTGAATTCGCAGATGCCGCAGCCAATACACTTCTGATGATCGATTCGCGGCAATTGAATTGTGACCAACACCCCCGCGTTGTTCAACACTTGCACCTTATCCAACTTGATGGCTTTATCGGGTAGAGGGCACATTTCCTCGCACACAATGCAATCGCGATGCTCGGCCCACGCGATGCAGCGGTTCTGATCGATATACGCCTGTCCGATCACGCGTTGCCTCTTTTCTTCCAGACTCAACGGTGGAATCGCCTGCACCGGGCAGACTTGCCCGCACGCGTTGCATGCGTAATCGCAATAACCTAATCTCGGTATCAACACCGGCGTCCACAGACCCACCAACCCCGCTTCCGTAATCGACGGCTGCAGGCCGTTCGTGGGGCAGGCGCGGCTGCACAAATTACACCGCACACATTTGTCCAGCAGATCGTTTTCGCGTGAGCCCGGCGGACGCAGCCAGTGTGGTTGATCGCGCCGCATCACCGCATCGCTGGTCAACACCGCTAAGCCAGTGATGGTTGCCCCCAGGGCGATCAACGCTTGGCGACGATTGGGATCATACTCACGACGCTGAGCGAAGGAGCGATGTGCGGGGAACTTCACACCCGATTGGGCACACACCGCCCAACATTCCAAACACACGGTGCATTCGGCGGGATCGCTGGCAAAACCCCGCTCGGGATCGATCGTATCCGTCGGGCACTTGATCTGGCAGGCACCGCACGCGTTGCAATCGCCCTGCACTTCGCGGCGAAAGATCGCGATCTTGCTGATGACACCCAACAGGCCGCCGAGCGGACACAGGTATCGACACCAGAAACGCGGCGCAAAGGCGTTCAACGCGATGATGGCCACGAAGATCAGCGCAAACAAGGCGATGTCTCGATAATACGCCGGATCGATCGGGAAGACTGCGGGCCGCAGGGCGGTATCGATCGCGCCGATCGGCTCTTGCAGGAACGGCACCTCGTACAACGCACGTTCGACGCCGATAACGACCTGATCGGTTGCGGGCCACACCCCGATCGACACCGTCCGCACCATGATCGTGATCGGATCGAAGATCAGCAACGATAAGTTGCCGAACAGAGCGGCGATGAAGATTGTGAGCAGCAGCAGATATTTCACCGCCCGCCAGCGATCAGACATCCCAACGTTCTTCTTGCGCCAGCGTTTGAGTGTGAACAGATCAAGCACCGTGCCCAGTGGACACAGCCACCCGCACCACACGCGCCCGAAGATCAACGTGAGCACGATCATGATCAGCGCGAGCAGCGAGCCGATCAAGAGTGCGCGTGTAGCCAACGCCTGTGCTAACATCAACAGCGGATCGAGGCGTGCGGGGATGTTGACCAGCTCAGTCGGCCAGCCGCCGCGCCGCGCCATCACGACAAACGCGACAAAGAGCAGCAACGTCGCAATCTGCACTGTCTTGCGAACGGTGAGCCATTTCTGGCGTGAACGAATTGACGTGCGTGCCATATGCCGAATCTAACCACGGAGAACATGGAGGACACAGAGACTCAAAGATAATATCCGTGCTCTCCGTGTGCTCCGTGGTTTAACCTGTTACTTGGACTTCTTCGATCTTGAGGCTTTTCAAATCGCTCCGGCCCAGGCCGGCGGCGGCACCTTTCTGAATGTAAACGATGTTTTCAGGTTGCTGCCCGAACAACGTGGTGGCGTAACTATCGGCGGCGACGATGTCGGCACTGGCGACCACGGTGTTAAGTTGTTTCACGTCGTTGAGATCGCCGCCGGTCGGCCCGTTGTTCGTCAAGATGCGCACTGCATCGACGATGGTCAACGCGGGATGCAACTGTCGCGTCAGGTCCGTTAGCTGCGCACCCATTTGATTGTGGATCGTTTCGCGATCGCGGATCAGCCCCATCAGATTTTTCATGCCTAGCGTTAAGCGCGCCAGGCTATGATGTTTGGCGATCGGTACATTGATGAGTACGTCAGTTTTTAGGGCATCGTCATAGATGAAGCAGTAGTCCAGCACTTGCGCCTCGGGCAACTTGGTGCGCACGAATTTTACGCGCGACATTGTCTGCATCACACCGCCCGCTGCTTCGACCTGATCTTTGATGCCGCTCGTCGCATAGGCTTCTTCGGCGGTGCCGCCAAACGGATTGTCCATCACGCGCACGCGACTCGCGCCTGCACCCAAACACAACCTCACCAACTCGGCGACGACCCACGGGTTCGTCGTCGCGGCGTATTCGTAGGTGTGATAGGCCACGCAGATGTTAGGTTTGATGATGACGTCGTTGCCCGGTTTCACAAACCGCTCGATGCCGCCCAGCGCTTGGAGGGCTTGCTGCACCAATGCGGCTGGTTCGCCGTTACGTGCCACGACCAGATCGGGCAGGCCGTTGGACGCAGCGACGGGTGTCGCGGTTGGGGCTTGAGTGGGCTGCGTACCGGAAGTCGGCGCGGATTGAGTCGGCTGGGCGGTAGGTGAAGCCGATTTCGATGGGAGCGTTACGGGCCGATCGGGGGTGGGTGCGGCCGCGCCGCCGCACGCACTCAGCAGCTGCGCGGTCGTCGTCGCACCGACGGTGGCCGTCAACCAGCGCAGAAAGTATCGACGCGACATGCGATTCATCACGACACCTCCGTAGGATTTCTTTACATCATCGCCTAAATGCAACCGGGGTCAAGTGATGAGTGTCACCTGTTCGGACAGACGGTGAGTAACGCAAAAACTCGACCGTCTGCACTATGGACAGGCGGTCGAGTTGGAGAAGATTAAGACGCTTTAGCGGGCCGAAATGTACGTGAGTGGCGAGCGCGTCACTTGTTCCACGGGCAACACATCCACTAGCTCGTACTGCCGTGAACCGAGACCCAATTTTTCACCGTATTCAACTACTTTGTACGGGTCTTTGAGCGGCCCGTGCATCCAACTGAGCGGGTGGCCGGTGCGGGTGTGTATTTCCATCGAGGTAGGCAGATTCTCTTCAAAGAGCGGCAACTTGCTCGTCAGGTCGAGCGCGGCCTGATCAATAGCAACGATGTCATCGGACCCGAAGACGCCCACATCGGGCATGATGGGCATGCTGGTGAAACCGAAGCAATCACAAACGGGCGTCATGTGCGTGGCCAGGCTCAAGTGCACGGCCTTGCCCGGCTCGAACGTCGAGAGGGTGATCGCCGTCGAGATGGCGCACGCTTCTTGGAACGATAGGAAGTTGACAGCATCGATCTTAAGACTGCCGGGCGGCGCCACTTGTAAGCAGCGCCCGCATTGATTGCATTGCTCGAAGTGCATGTGCAGTTCTTTGGGATCGTGCTTGTCGATCACGATGCCGTCGTGCGGGCAGACATCCACGATGCGTTGGCGGGTGTCGTCGTCGGGGCATAGCTCGGCGAACCAGTACTGATCGAAGTGCATGGCATCATGCATCGCGCCGCGTGTCTCGCCGACCATGCAACCCAGCGCTAGGTTTTTGAAAGCCGCGCCCATGCTGCACGAGGGATGACCCTTAACGTGCGACAGATTGATCAGGAATGAGGCATCTTGAATCATGCCCGCGAGTTTCCAATCTTGGATGTTTTTGTACGGGTGATGATGCGGGTAGAAATATTTCTCGTCAGGACCAGCGGTCGGGAAGACCGGACAACCGATCGTTTCGGAGCTGTAGCCGCGTTCTTCCGCGCCGCGCGCGTCCCAGTTCACATCGGTCACAAAGACTTTGCCGCCGCCGTCTTTCACGGCCTTCACGACTTTGCGCACAAAGACCGGATGCACGGTCGAGTAGCCGAGGTTGTTGCCCGTGTGCATCTTCAACGCAACGGTCTCGCCTTTG
>JAXLWI010000065.1:0-24508 GCA_046328575.1 Anaerolineae bacterium | reverse complement strand
TGAAGCATGTTGGGGCTAGGGTCTCACTCCGGCAGCATCGTCGGCGATGAGATGGAAATGCAAATGGGGGGCATCCTGATACGCCCCACCATTTGTGATGAGTCGATAGCCCGAATCTTCAAGACGATATTCACGCACCAGACTTTGTGTCGTCGCTAACAAGTCTTGCAAAAAATCGATTGCATCCGGCGGCACATCGAGCAAATTTGAAAACGGACGCTTTGGCACGAGTAGCACATGAAATGAATGACTCGGTTGTGGATGGTGAAACGCGATCAGCGTGCTTGTCTCTCGTAAACGCTTGACCGGAATCGCGAAACTCATGTGTGTAAACATCCACCCAACCGACCTACGAGCGATACGGGTCCGGGCCAATCGAAACAACAAGCGCTTCATGCTTCCAGCAACAGTTGCACGCCCTTCGGATCACCGATGCTCATGGCTGTCAAAGCGGTATCGATGCGGCGCACGAGTCCGGCCAGGACGTCCTTCGGCCCGACTTCGATGCACGTGGTCACGCCGTGTAGCGCCAGATATTGCACGGTCTCGGTCCAGCGGACTGGCGACGTGAGTTGCGCTTCAAGTTCGTCGCGTACGTCGATCAGTTCGACGGGGCGCGCATACACGTTGCCAACCACCGCCGTGGTCATTGGCGTAAACGGTGTCGCGTCGAGGACCGATCGGAACGATCGGGCGGCAGAGGTCATCAACTGCGAATGCGCGGCGATGCTGACCGCTAACTTGATTGCGCGTTTTGCGCCGCGCGCCTTTGCCAGTTCCATCGCTTTGTCGAGAGCGGCGCTGTCACCGGAAATGACGATTTGGCCAGGGCTGTTGTCGTTAGCGACTTGTACTGGTTGCCCGAGCTCTTTACTCGCCACGGCGCACACCGCGTCCAGCACATCGCGTGTCAGGTTCATGATCGCCGCCATGCCGCCAGGGCGAGCCGTGCCAGCTTCTTTCATCAAGCGACCGCGTTCACGCACCAGGCGCAGGCCGTCTTCGAACTTCAACGCGCCGGCCGCCACCAATGCGCCGAACTCACCCATACTGTGTCCGGCAACAAACGCGGGCTTGAGGTTAGGCGCGTGGGCTTCGATAACGCGCAACGCGGCCACGCTGTGCGTCAAGATGGCCGGTTGAGCATTCACCGTGTCGGTGAGTTCAGCCTCCGGGCCGTCGAAGCACAATCGGGACAACGCAAAGCCCAGGACGTCGTCGGCCTGGGCGAAGGTTGCGCGGGCTTCAGGATACGCATCGACCAACTCCCGGCCCATGCCCACAAACTGCGAGCCTTGACCGGGAAATAGGAAAGCTATGTGTGTCATTCCTGCACCCTATAGGATTTGTAAGGTTGAGCGGCACGCCGCTGCTACACACAATACGAGGCCGAGATGGTCTTCGGCCCCGTCATTGCTCGGGCTACTGTTGATCGTTCTTGCGGCTCTTGCGCTCTTCACGGGCTTGAACGTCGACGACCTGCGCGCCGTTATACGTGCCGCAATTGGGGCACACGCGGTGAGGCATCTTCAGTTCTTTGCATTGGGTGCAAACTTCCAGCGTCGTCGGCTTCAAGTTGTAGTGCGAACGACGGCGGTTCTTGCGACCCTTCGATAACTTACGTTTTGGCAGTGGAGTCATGATGTGCTGCTAAGTCCTTTCACAGAATCGAGCGCTAATTATAGCCGATGCGGCAAGTGTGTCAAGACGATCATTCGCGTTTCGTGCGCTACCGATCGGACCCGCCGCTCGATGACGGCGCGCCGCCTTTATCGGCGTTCAACTTCATCAGGCCGTTGCGCACGATGCCCAGCGCCTTGGCCAGATCTTCTTCGAGTTTGCCCAGCACCTGCGACGTGTAATCGTCGGCGTCCAGTTTGAGTGTCTCGGCTTCACGCTGCGCGCGTTCGACGATGGTGGCGGCGCGGGTTTGAGCCGCTTTGGTGACCTCGTTGGCATCTGCCAGCCGATCGGCTTCATCGCGGGCCAACTGCACAATCCGATCGGCCTCTTCGTTCGCCTGCGCGATGATACGATCGCGCTCCTGGTTGATGCGCTTGGCTTTCTTCACTTCCTCCGGGATCGCCACGCGCATCTGATCAATGATCTCCCAAGCGCGTTGTTCGTCGATCAGCACGCGCTTGCCGCTCAGCGGCGGATGCGAGCCTTCATTCAGTAAAGCCTCGAGTCGATCGATGAGATGCAGAATGTCCATGGCGAACCCTCAAGGTGCGAGTTTGGTCGGATACAGTGTCTTACATCTTGCCAAAATTTGCAAGCCGTTCAGTCGCGCAGGGACGTGATCGGCACCGGTTGATTAATCGGGTCTTTGGCACGTTCGCGCGCCTTCAGTTGCAGTGCATCGCGCACAAAGGGCGGCACCATCGCGGAAACATCGCCGCCTAACAAAGCGACTTCGCGCACTGTACTTGAACTTAGGAACGCATACGCCTGGCTGGTCATCAAGCAGACGACTTCAATATCGGGCGCGAGTTGTTTGTTGGTCAACGCCATGTGCCATTCTAGTTCGAAGTCGCTGACGACGCGCAAGCCGCGCACGATGACCTGCGCGCCGACCTGTCGAGCGAACTCTGCCGTGAGGCCGCTGTAGCGGACGATCGAGATGTTGGGCACATCGCTCAAAGCGCGCTCCGCCAGACTCAAGCGTTCGTCGATGTTGAACAGCAGGTTCTTCATCGGCCGATCGTACGCGGCGACGACGACTTCGTCGAAGATGCTGGCGGCACGCTTGGCGATGTCGATGTGGCCAAAGTGAATGGGATCAAATGTGGCGGGATAAAGTGCTCGGGTCAAGTTGATTGTCCTTGCGAAAAGTAACGGTGCATCGGTTCAAAATAGTTGTCCACCCAACCGGATTTGTAACTGTCGCCCTGACCGTCGGGAATGACACTGTGCTTCAAAGTCAGTTTCGTGCCCTCATCGATGACATCGAACACGATCTCGAGGCGCGAGTCGGGCGCATCAAACGGGAACTCAACTGTGCGCCACGACTGGACGATACGATGATTCGGTTCGAGTTCAAGAGTAACGCCCGTGATGTAACCATCCCACGCACTGTATGTGCCCTCGACGCGCGGATCGATCTCGGCGGCGCCGCCCGTCATCGCGCTGTGTTGAGCGCTGTCCAGCCACGCCGCATAAATGCGTGCCGGATCGGCGGGCAAGGCAGTCGAGATTTCAAAGGCTTCGGACACAGTCGCCTCCCAAACAACGCGGCTTGAACTACGCGACGATTTCGGCTAACTGCAGATCGAACGTCAAGTCTTCACCCGCCAGCGGATGATTCGCATCGAGCGTCACCGCTTCGTCGCTGACATTGCTGATGACTACTGTCACTACATCGCCGTCGGGTTGACGAAGTTGCAGCGCTTCGCCGACTTCGGGCGTAATGTGCGGCGGGAACTGCGCGCGCGGGACTTCCAGCAGCAACGATTCGTCGTAAGCGCCATAGGCCTGCGCAAACGGGATGGTGACCGTCTTTGCTTCGCCGACAGCCATGCCAGTGACGCCGTCTTCGAAACCTGGGATCACTTGATGATCGCCGATCACAAACTCGATCGGATCGCTGCCGACCGATGAGTCAAACACCGTGCCGTCGTCTAACTTGCCGGTATAGTGAACTCGAACTGTATCGCCTGTCTTGGCTTGTGACATTAATCTCCTTAGGATTTTGATGCAAACCTTGTGTTGGTGAGTTAACTATGCATCGTGATTGATATGTTCCGACGTGCCGGGATTCAAACACACAATCGGTTCATCGGCATTGTAGGCTCTGAGATACTCGTCCAGCCGATCGAATACTTCGGCCCGTTCGCCTGACTGATCAAGCCCCAGAATCTCACAGGCCAGCCGAAGTTGATCCGTCGTCGTGTGCGGATCGCGCACGAAATCGAAAGCTTGAATTAGCGTTGGCATGTGTCCTCCCTTGACGCATGGTCAACTCAAATCCCCCGCACCCGATTGCCAGAACTCGACGAGGCGCTGTGCCAACAATTGGTTATCAATGGCGTTCAACTCTGGATCGTTCGCCAGCAGTTTCTCGGCCTCGCGCCGCGCCAGATCGATCAGCCGCGCATCGGTGACGTTGCCCATGTGCAGATCGGGCAAGCCGCTTTGCCGTGTGCCGAAGAATTGGCCCGGCCCGCGCAATTCGAGATCTTTTTCGGCCAGCACAAAACCATCGGTGGTGGATTCCACTGCTTTCAAACGTTCGCTGATTTCGGATGCGATCGTATCGGCTTGCAGCAGACAATATGATTGATGTTCGCCGCGACCCACGCGGCCGCGGAACTGATGCAGTTGCGACAGGCCGAAGCGCTCGGCACCTTCAATCATGATGATGGTCGCATTGGGCACGTCGATGCCGACTTCGACAACCGATGTGGACACCATGATCTGCGTTTCGTTGGCGGCAAAGGCCCGCATCGCCGCGTCTTTATCATCGGGTTTCAGGCGGCCATGCAGCAAGCCGAGTTTGTAGTTCGGGAAGATGTTCTTCTGTAGACGCGCATGTTCTTCGATCGCGGCCTTCGCTTCGATCTTGTCTGACTCTTCGACCAACGGGCAGATGACGTACGCTTGACGGCCCTTCTCGATCTGCGCGCGGATGAAGGCATAAGCGCGTTCGCGTTCAGTGGGCAGCAGGATGCGCGTCTCGATCGGCTGGCGGCCTGGCGGCATCTGATCGATCACGGATAGATCGAGATCGCCAAACAGCGTCAGCGCCAGCGTGCGCGGAATCGGCGTGGCCGTCATCACCAGCACGTGCGGATTGAAGCCCTTTTGGCGCAAAGCGGCGCGTTGGGCTACGCCAAACCGATGCTGCTCATCGACAATCGTTAAGGCCAAATCTTTGAAAGTCACCGTCTCTTGAATCAAGGCGTGTGTGCCAATCACGACGTTGGCTGTGCCGTCAGCAATCTCGGCCAAGATGGTTTCGCGTTCGGCGGATGGTGTGCTGCCAGTCAACAAGCGCACATTGATCTTGTGTGGAATATCGTGCTCATTAATCGGCGCGAACAACTTGCTCAAGCCCTTAAAATGCTGCTCGGCCAGAATCTCAGTGGGTGCCATGATGGCGGCCTGGAAACCGGCTTGCGCAGCGAGGAACATTGCGCTGGCGGCGACGACGGTCTTACCCGATCCGACATCGCCTTGCAGCAAGCGGCTCATCGGTCGTTCGGTGCGAATGTCCTGCACAATGTCGGTAATCACGCGCCGCTGCGCCTCGGTGAGCGGATAGGGCAGCGACTGCACGAAGGCTGCAAACAAGCTCGGATCGACCGGCAAGGCACGCCCCGTTTCGCCGCGCCATTGCTGCTTCTGACGCAGCAAGCCGACTTGCAGCATAAACAATTCATCGAAGGCTAAACGCCGTCGCGCCGCATCGCGTGTGGCCGCCGAATCCGGGAAGTGCGCCTGCGCAATCGCCGACGAGAGATTCATCAAGCCCGCCGAATTTCGCACCGACAGTGGCAGCATATCCTCCAAGCGCGGCGCCCAATAATCGACCGTGCGTTTGGTGATCTTGCGCAGCCAGCGATTGCCTAAGCCTTCGGTCAACGGATACACCGGCACGATGCGAGCGGTGTTCAGTAGTTCCTGATCGACCGGTTCCCATTCCGGTACTTGAAAAGTCAGTCGCCCGTTGTATTCATCGACCTTGCCGCTGATCACAATTTGCATGCCGCGGCGCAATTTCTCGACGATGTACGGATTGTTAAACCACGTGCATTGAATCGTGCCAGAACCGTCGCTGACGATGGCGTTGAACAATCGGACGCCGCCGCGAATTCGCTTTTCGCCCGCTTCCCAAACCGTGCCCATCACGGTGACTTCTTCGCCAAATTCCAGACGATTGATCGGTTTGAGGTTGCTGAAGTCATCGTAGCGGCGCGGCAGCAGATACAACAGATCGCGGATGGTTTTCACACCCAGCCGATCGAGTTTCTCGGCGTACGCAGCCCCGATGCCGCTGATTACGGTGACGGGCGATTCCAGTCCGATCTTGTTGCCGTGCTCGTCGCGCGGTTCAGGCAACGGACGCGGTGGCGGCGCCACCGGTGCAGGCTTCGGCGTGGGAGCGGGTGGTTCGATCGGGACACGCGGCTCGATCGGCCTGGTGGCATGATCGGGTTGTGATGTTTCGATCGGTGCCGGAGGTGGAGCCGCCGGTGTCGGCGCAACCCGATCGGCTACCGGTGCCGATGGGGGTGTGTTCACTTCGGCTTGTGGCGTTACTTGTGGCACGATCGGTTCGGGCTTGATCGGTCCGCTGTAGCCCATCAATTTGACGATCTGATTGATCGCGATGCGGCGCGGATCGACAGGTTTGAGATCACTGTAGGTGCGCAGAATAGATGTGATCTGCAATACAGTCTCATCGTTGCCGGCTTCTTGTTGCCAGCGGGTGGCGAATTGCGACAGCCCGCCGATCATGGCTTTATCGCGGTAGTTGGTATCGGCTTCCAGTTTCAGGATCTTATACAGTTTTTCGTAGGCAGGTGGACGAGTCATGAGTAGTTCTCAATACGCCATGCATAATGCACAGTTTGTCGTTAATAGATTAAGCAGCGTTTGACCATTATAACCGATGTCTGACAAGTTCGTGCGCTTCCGTAACCGGTTGGACGTGCCTTGGGCCCTATGAATTTGCTTTGACGGCGATGATGCCGAGGCCGTTGGGTCCAATGTGGGTGCCGATAGTAGTGGTGGCTTCGCAGACGACGATCGGTTCGCGAAGGCTGAGATTAGGAGTCAGTTCGGCGGCCAGGCTCTGAGCGTCCGCGAGGGATCGGGTGTGTTGAACGGCCAGGGCATCGACTGGGCCTAACTGATAGGCAAGATCTTTAAGCCGTTCGATCATTTTATGGCGTGTGCGGACGCGCTCCAGTTGACTGACTTCACCATCGCGGGCTTCGACAATTGGTTTGATGCTGAGCAGTTGTCCTAACACCGCTTTGGCCCAGCCGACGCGGCCACTGCGGCGTAGATACTCCATGGTGTCGAGTGCGGCATAGACGCGCACGCGGGGCCGGATATCGGCGAGCATCTGCATGATCGCCGCCACCGATTGATTCTGAAGTGCGGCGCGTGCGGCGGCGACGACTTGCCAGCCCAACCCCATTGCTAGGCTGGTGGAATCAAACAACGTCACGCGGGCTTGTTCGGCGAGATGTGCGGCCGCATAGGCGGTGCTGTAAACTCCACTCAGCCGCGACGACAAATGAATCGAGATGATGTCGCCACCGATTTGATCATAGGCTTCGACAAATTCGCCCACGCTGGGCGTAGCGGTGGTAGGCAGGCTGTCGGACGTAGTCAACCGCTGGTAGAATTCCTCGCGCGTCAAAGTGACGCCGTCATCATAGGACTGACCATCGATGATGACGTGCGCGGGGATCACGGTGATGTTGAGGTCACGGACGAACTCGGCGGGGATGTCGCTGGTACTGTCGGTGACGATATGGACCATAATGAGTAACGAGCAACGAGTACGTCGACGTGGCGGCTGCGCTGTACTCGTTACGGATTGTGACTCAACTTTCCTTGACGGCGCCTTCCAAAATGAATATCCCCAGACTATCCGGCCCGATTTGACAGGCTAGTCCAGCGCCATACGTCATCACCGGGAAATACTGACCGGGGAAGGTTTGCTCCAGTCGTTCGAGGAGCAGTCGCGTGTCCTCGGTGGGTTGCTGGCCGCTCTGCATGATGGCCACGCGATCGATGTTGGCGAACTCGGACACAAACTCGACCAGTTTGTCGATGGCTTTCTCGCGCGTCCGTACCTTTTCCATCGGAATAATCTCGCCTTCCTCGATTGTGAGGAACGGCTTGATGCCCAGCATCGTGCCGAGGACCGCCTGCGATTTACTCAGCCGATTGTTACGCTCTAGATAATCCAGATTCTCGACGAAGAATACGGCATACATGTGCGTGATCATGCCACGCACGATGCGGACGATCTCGTCGAGCGGTAGATTCTTCTCGGCGGCGTCCGCAGCGGCTTCGACGAGCAGCCCCAAACCGATCGAGGTGGTGAGCGAATCGATCACGACGATCTTGTTGCCGCCCAAAAATTCATCGGCGGCTTGACGGGCCATCGCTACCGTCTTGCTCATCTTGCTGGAGATGTGGATCGATAAAATCTGCTTGTTTTGCTTGATCTTATCCGCGTAAAGTTCGCGGAACGTGTCCACCGACGGCGGCGTCATCGCGGGCAGGGTGGCATAGTGCGGTAGGCGACGATAAAACTCCTCGGTCGAGAGATCCACCCCTTCGCGATAGGTTTGACGTCCAAACTGGATGGTCTGCGGGATGACGGTGACGCCCATGCGTTGCGGAAAGGTGGCGTCGGTAAAGTGAGCAGTGCTGTCGGTGATAATGTGAACGCGGGACATGTAGTTGGTCTGTTAGTGAGATAGTTGAATCGTGTGTTAGTCGGTAGTGCTTGAGCGTGCTGGATGTTGCACCCTCGCGCTACTTGGCTAAATTTATTCGGCGCTGATGATGTAATCGTAATGCGGCTGGCCGCCCTCGACGACTTCAACTTCGACGTGCGAATGCCGCGTGCGGATGGCGTCCGCTAACGCTTCGGCAGTGTTGCTGGTGATCTGGTTACCAAAATACAGCGTGATGATTTCGAGATCGTCGACCCCCATCTGATCGAGCAGTCCCCAGACAGCCTCTTCCACGTTTTGCGCTGCGACCGTCAATTCGTCGTTCAACAGGCCAATGACCTGACCTTGTTCGACTTTGAGACCATTAAACTCGACGGAGCGCGTGGCGGTGGTGACTTCGCCCGTTTTGACGTGTTTGGCGGCCGCTTCCATCGCTTTGGCGTTGGCTTCCAGATCGCGCTGCTCGTTGAAAGCCAGCATCGCCGCGATGCCTTGCGGAATCGTCTTGGTTGGCACGACGATGATTTGCTTCTTGCTCAGTTCGACGGTTTGCCGCGCTGCCATAATCACGTTGCCGTTGTTGGGCAGCAGGATCGCGCGCTCGGTGGGCAGGGCGTCGAGCAGTTGCATGAAGTCCTGTGTGCTGGGATTCATCGTCTGGCCGCCGGGCACGATCGCGCTGGTGCCGAGACTCTGGAATACACGCGTTAAACCATCGCCCGGTGCTACGGCCAACGTCGCGATGTCGCCGGCCTTCAGGTTAAAGGTCGGGGCTTGAATCGGCGGCGCGGAACGGCCCAACAAAAACTGCTGATACTGTGCAGCCATGTCTTCGACGACCACATCGTGCAAGCGACCGATCGTTTCGGCATAAGCCAATACCATGCTGGGGCGCGGCACATGGACGTGAACTTTGATCGTTTCGGCGTCGCCGACGACCAGTGTCGAGAGCCCCATCTCGGCGATGCGAGCGCGGGCTTCTTCGACATTCATGTTGCGGCCCTTGATGATGCACTGCACGTCGTAGCTATAGCCTTGCGCCACATCGCCCGCGTCCAGCGCGGCATCAGACGGCGGCACCACATCTTTAAGATCGACCGCGGCATCCACCACCCGATCGGCTTCCACCGACTCGCCGCGCAGGTAGCGCAACATGCCTTCCAAAATGACTGTCAGGCCTTGTCCGCCAGAGTCGACTACGCCTGCTTGCTTGAGAATTTCTAATTGATTGGGCGTGTTTGCTACCGCTTCATGCGCCTGTGTCACCATGCGCTCCAACATATGGATTACATCATCAGTTTCTTTTTGGGCTTTTTCGGCGGCATCAGCCACGGCGCGCGACACTGTGAGGATGGTGCCTTCGACGGGTTTCAGGACGCCCTTATAGGCGGTGTCGCTCGCGGCCCGCATCGCCGTTGATAGATCTTCGGCGCTGAAAACTTTCTTACCGCTCAGGCCGCGCGCAAAGCCGCGCCATAGTTGCGACAGAATGACACCACTGTTGCCGCGCGCGCCCATCAGCGCGCCGTGCGCCACCGACTGCGCGATGTGGCTGGCATTTTCTTCGGGCGATTGCTCGATTTCGTGCCATGCACTCTGCATGGTCAACAGCATGTTGGTGCCGGTATCGCCATCGGGCACCGGAAATACATTCAGGGCGTTAATCGCCGGTTGATGATAGCGCAGCCAGGCGAGGCTTGCCTCAATCAGGCGCTTCAACCCCTGGCCATCCACTTGCAACAATTTCTCAGTTCTGCGACGAGTTTCAGGTGACAATGCTCAGTTGCTCCAAAAGAATCTCACAAAGCCTAAGGCGGCGGTTAGCCGCCGTTATCGCTGACACGCAGGCCCTGCACATGCACATTCACGGACGCGACGGGCAAACTTAGTGCTTTTTCGACGTTGAACTTGACCAGGTTTTGCACACTGTGCGCCACGCTGACGATGCGCGTCCCGTACTCGATGATGACGTACAGATCGATCACGACTTCGTTGTTAACAAAGCGCACGTCGACGCCGCGATGCACATCGCCCGTCAGTTGGCTGATCAGCTGATCGGTCGCGTTCTTGGCCGCGATGCCGACCACGCCGTATGCCTGCGTGACGACACTGGCAGCAATGGTGGCCACGGCGGTCGGCGACACCTCGATACGACCTAACGTATTTTCAGTCGTCATGACAAACCTCAATCCCTTCAACATCCAACGGTCGACAGCGGCTGTTGACCAATTATCGGCGGTGTGGTAAGATTGCGCCCGTTCGACCCGGCGCGCGTCGTGAGACGCGCCTTATTTTGCATGCAAGAGGTGATTCAGATGGCTAAGTGTGAAGTGTGCGGCAAGGGTCCTCAATTCGGACACAACGTTAGTTTCTCTAAGCGTCACACCAATCGACAGTTCCGCCCCAACGTTATGAAGCGCACGTTGGTGATCAATGGCCAGTCGAAACGTGTGCACGTTTGTGTTCAATGCTTGAAGACCTTTACCAAAGCCAATTAAGATTTTGCTTCCGCACTCACGACGCCCGCTCATTGAGCGGGCGTTTTGTTTCACCGAACTGAATTTCGCAACTCGCGGATGGCCGCTTGCACGCCATCGGGATGCTTAAAGATCGCGTTACCGGCCACCAGCACCGTCGCGCCGGCCGCTACCACTCGCGGCGCAGTGTGAGCATCAATCCCGCCATCCACTTCAATTTCAGCCTGACTGCCCGTTCGCTGGCAAAGTGCCCGCGTCCGCGCAATCTTATCGACACTGGCCTCAATGAACTTCTGTGCGCCAAAGCCGGGATTCACCGACATAATCAAAATGAGATCCGTGTCGGTCACAATTTCCTCAATCGCACTCAACGGCGTGGCCGGATTGATGACGACGCCCGGCCTAGCCCCCAAATCCCGAATTTGCTGCAAGGTGCGATGTAAATGAAGGCATGCCTCAGCGTGTACCGTTACCCGATTGGCCCCGGCCGCGACAAAGGCTTCCAGGTACTTTTCTGGCTCGACGATCATCAAGTGCACATCGAGCGGGAGGGAGGTACTCCGGCGAACTGCCTCAACCACTAGCGGCCCAATCGTAATGTTCGGTACGAAACGTCCGTCCATTACGTCAACGTGAATCCAGTCCGCGCCAGCTGCTGTTGCCGTGGCGACCTGTTCTCCCAATCGGGCAAAATCCGCCGACAGAATCGACGGTGCAATCTTTACGGCTTGAGACATAGCGTTCCAATCTTACACGGTTGACTTTGAAAAAGCAAGGGCTAGATTCGAGCGGCAGGGCCGATCGGGTTTGGAGTAAAGTCCGCAGAATGGGTGACACTCGGCACTTTCGAATCGAACAAGAGCAAGTACCTTATGAATCATCTACCATATCAGCGGAGGCAGTCCATGAAAGCCTATGTATTGATTCACACGCAGGCGAGTGAAACGGCAGATGTGGTGAATATGCTGCGGAGAGTAAAGGGCGTAGTATCTGCCGATGTGACCTTCGGCCCGTTCGACGCGGTGGCACAGGTTGAGGCCGTTGACTTGAACACTGTCGGACGCATCATCGTGGGTGAAATTCGCTCATTACCAGGGGTTATTGATACTGTGACCTGCCTGGCCGTAAATCCGGGCAGTTGATCCTATTGTGGCGTAACGCGCTATGAATATGTGAAGTATATCACAAATTGTCATAACGTTGTGATACTAGTCACATGATGGCATGACAAATGTCACTCGTTTGAATCGACATAGAATGGAAATATATAACATGCCTTTGGTTTATCTAACATGATCTAAATCATATTTTTCCTCAACAACCAACGATTTCCACGACCAATGGTGGAGGCCTGTGGAACTGATGCGTTGTTTACCAAATGCACAGTACAGTGGCGCGACCTTAACCTAATAGTAGGTTAAGGTCGCGTGCGTTTATGCCCGCTCAGTTAACATCTGAAATCTCAGGAGGAGGTGCGCATTGACTGCCGAACCATTGACCAAGGAGTTTGACCCCACGAACCCAAACCTCCGCTTCTTAGAGGAGGTGAGCGCACATACCGCTGGCGTGTCGCGCCTTGAGATGTGTATTCAGTGCGGCACATGTGGAGGCTCATGTCCGTCGTCGGAGGACATGGATCATACGCCCCGGATGCTGTTCGCCATGATCCGGGCTGGGCTGCGCGAGGACGCGCTTAAGAGCAACACGCCGTGGATATGCGTGTCGTGCTACCACTGTGTCGTCCGATGCCCGCAAGGCGTCCACATCGCCGATGTGATGTACGCGCTCAAGAGCATGGCGATCAAAGCCAAGTTGTATGAGGACTCCACCGCCCCCGATTTCTCTCAGACCTTCGTCGATATGGTTGAGACGTACGGGCGCAGTTACGAGTTCGGGCTGGCCACGCGCTATTACTTGAAGCATCAGAAGCGGCGCTTGCCCGGCATGGCGCCGATGGGGTTGGGCATGCTCACCAAACAGCGGATGGATCTCTCACCCCGCAAGATCGAGCAGATCGATCAGTTGCATGCCATCCTGGCACGGGCCAAGCAAGTGGAGGAGGCGGCATGAGCGACAAATACCTCTTTTATCCGGGCTGTTCGATGGAGAGCAGTGCCAAAGCTTACTATGAGTCGCTGATGGCCATCAACGAGCCGTTAGGCCTTCACTTGGAAGAGATTCACGATTGGAACTGCTGTGGTGCCACCGAGTACCTGGGCGTTAGCCTGACACCTGCCTATGCGCTCATCGCCCGTAACTTGGCGCTGGCGTACAAGCAATCCAACGGTACCCATACCGTCGTCGCGCCGTGCAGCGCCTGTTACCTCAATTTGGCCAAAGCCGACTTCTACATGAACGAGCGGCCAACGCTGGGCGCGAACGTCAACACGGCGCTGGAGGCGGGCGGCCTGCACTACGATCCCGGTTCTTTGGATATCCGCCACTTGCTCGATGTGCTTATCAACGACATCGGACTGGATGCAGTGAAAGCCAAGGTTGTGCGGCCGCTGAAGGGCTTGCGTGTTGCGCCCTATCTAGGCTGCATGGTCCCGCGCCCCGACTACGATCATCGCTGGTCCAACCCCGAATATCCCAACGAACTCGATCGGTTGTTGAAGGCCCTCGGCGCGGAAGTGATCGACTTCCCGCTGAAGACGCACTGCTGCGGTGGACACATGACCCAGATCGGGCCGGAGACGGCGTACAAACTGATCAACCGGTTGGTCAGTTCCGCCGATCAATACAAAGCCGATGTGATGGTGACGTTGTGCCCGATGTGCCAGATGAACGTCGATGCGTATCAGAGCGAAACGAATCGGCACTTCCAGACCAACTTCCAGATGCCGATCATTTTCTTTACGCAGTTGATCGGTCTGGCCTTTGGTCTCGATCCGAAGACGTTGGGCTTTGGGCGCGAATTCGTCAGCGCGAAAAATATGCTGAACCGCATTGGATTGGAAGCGCCAGAACCGATTGAATCTGCGCCGCCCAGGAAGCCGCGCAAGCAAGAGGGGCTGCCCATGCCCCGTATGCCCGGCGATGAGGAGGTGCAATCATGAGTCAGCCCATTCACTTGTTTGATGGCGTTGAACCCGCCGAAGAGCGCGTTGGTGTCTATGTGTGCCATTGCGGCACGAACATCTCACAGACAGTGAACGTGGAAGAAGTGCGCGATTGGGCTGCGCAGCGCTTGAAGGATCGCGGCGTGGTCGTGTCGCGTGATTACAAGTTCATGTGCTCATCACTCGGTCAGGAGATGATCGAAAAGGACATCAAAGAACTAGGGCTGACGCGCGTGGTGGTGGCCGCATGTTCGCCGCACTTGCACGAAAACACTTTCCGGGGTGCGGCCAAACGCGCCGGACTGAATCCATATTTGTCAGAATTGGTATCGATCCGCGAGCAAGTCTCGTGGGTACATACCGACAAAAACGCTGCGACCGATAAGGCCAAAGCGGTCCTATCGGGCGGTGTGGAGCGCGTGATCAAGAATCAACCTTTGGAGCCGCTGCGCGTCCCGATCAACGAAGCGACGCTAGTGGTGGGCGGCGGTATCGCGGGCATTCAGGCAGCGACCGAAATCGCCGATGCGGGCTATCCGGTTTTTCTCGTCGAGCGTGAGCCGTCGATCGGCGGGCACATGTCGCAGTTCGATAAGACCTTTCCCACGCTCGATTGTTCGGCCTGTATCCTCACGCCTAAGATGGTGACCGCGGGCAGCCATCCGCATATCAAGTTGTTCACGTATAGCGAGGTCGAAAACGTCAGCGGCTATGTGGGCAACTTCACTGTGACAATCCGCCAAAAGGCGCGGTATGTCAAGACTGATCTTTGCACCGGCTGCGGCATTTGTCAGGAAAAATGCCCCAAGAAAGTCATCGACGAGGTCTATGAGGCCGGGTTGGGCTATCGGAAGGCGGTGTATTCGCCGTTTCCACAGGCCGTCCCCAAATAT
The DNA here is from genome assembly GCA_046328575.1 of Anaerolineae bacterium. Lineage (GTDB taxonomy): Bacteria > Chloroflexota > Anaerolineae > Fen-1058 > Fen-1058 > JAGOBP01. The sequence continues at coordinate 9,653 of JAXLWI010000065.1, read as the reverse complement.
CCCGTGATCGATCGCCCCAACTGCACGTACTTCTTAAAAGGCACGTGCAAAGCGTGCGAGAAATTCTGCCCGACGAACGCGATTGATTTTACCCAGCAAGACGAGTTGATCACCATTCAGGTGGGTAACATCATCCTGGCGACGGGCTACGATCTATTCGATCCGCGCCGCATCCCGCACTACGGTTATGGCCGTTTGGCGAACGTGTACACCTCGTTGGAGTTTGAGCGGCTGTCGAATGCGGCAGGTCCGACCAATGGCGAGATTGTGTTGCGTGATGGCAAGACCAAGCCCAAAGCCGTAGGTATTGTGCATTGCGTGGGCAGTCGCGATCGAAACTACAACAACTACTGCTCGGCGATTTGCTGCATGCAGAGTCTGAAGTTTGCGCACCTCGTCCATGAGCGCACCGGCGCGACGGTCTACAACTTTTACATCGACATGCGTACCCCAGCGAAAGCATACGATGAGTTCTATCAGCGCGTGCTAGAGGAAGGTACGTTGTTTGTGCGCGGCCGCGTGGCTGAAGTGACGGATGCGGCTCGCAAGCCGACCGAAGAAGGCCGCTTGATCATTCAAGTTGAGGACACGCTGGCGGGCAAGCAGCGCCGCATCCCGGTCGATATGGTGATCCTTTCGGCGGGTATGGAGCCGCGCAAAGACGCTAAGGAAACAGCCCACAAATTCGGCATTTCGTGCAGCGCCGATGGCTGGTTCACCGAGAAGCATCCCAAACTCGATCCGGTTGCTACGATGACGGAAGGCATCTACATCGCGGGCTGCGTGACTGGCCCCAAGGATATTCCGAACACAGTCTCGCAAGGCGCGGCAGCGGCGGCACGCGTGCTGGGCAAGATTCAGCAGAAGGAAATCTCGATCGAGCCGGTGCGAGCATCCGTGAATCAGGACAAGTGCTCGGGCTGCCGCATCTGCAACAATCTGTGTCCATTCAATGCGATCTCGTTCCTTGAAGATCGCATGGTCACCGAGATCAATCCGGCGTTGTGCCAGGGCTGCGGTACCTGCGTGGCGGCCTGTCCCGCGGGCGCGATTTCCGGCACCGGCTTCAGCAATGAGCAAATCCTTAAGCAGATAGACGGCTTGCTGATGCTGAACTTGGAGTACGCGCAGCCGGAGTATGTGTACGCATGAAGGGTGAAAAGTGAAAAGTGAAGGCGGAACGTTTCACTCGTCACTTTTCACTCATCACCCCGCAAGGAGCCTACTATGAGCGACAGCGAACATTTCGAGCCCGTCATCATCGGCTTTACGTGCAACTGGTGCAGCTATCGCGCCGCGGATCTGGCTGGCACAGCGCGTGTGAAATATCCGCCCAACGTGCGACTCATTCGCCTGATGTGCAGCGGCCGTCTCGACCCGACGTTCATCATCAAGGCGTTGGCCGGCGGCGCTGATGGTGTGTTGATCACCGGCTGTCATCCGGGCGAGTGTCACTATCTTGAGCAGAATTACAAGGCCCTGCGTCGCTACATGCTGTTGAAGCGCACGCTGAAGCAAATGGGCATGGAGCCCGAACGCGTCAAGCTGGTCTGGGCCAGCGCCGCCGAAGGCGTGAAACTGGCCGCCGAGATCAGCACGATGGTTGAAGAAGTGCGCGCCCTCGGCCCGCTGCACTGGGGCAAGTCGGCTAACGGCCAGCATCAAGCGCAGGAACACGCGGCGTTTGAAGTGAAGGAGGTAGCAGCATGAGTAAACCCAAATTCGCGATGTACTGGGCGGCATCGTGCGGTGGCTGTGAGATTGCCGTGCTCAATATCGGCGAGAAGATCTTGGACGTCGATGCGAATTTCGACGTGGTATTCTGGCCGGTGGCGATGGACGCCAAGTACAAAGACGTCGAGGCGATGGAAGACGGCTCGATCTTGTTGTGCCTCTTCAACGGCGGCATTCGCACGCACGAAAACGAAGAGATGGCTAAGTTGCTCCGTCGCAAAAGCAAGATTCTGGTCTCGTTCGGTTCGTGCGCGACGGAAGGCTGCATCCCCGGCCTGGCGAATCTATGCCCGCCCAACGAAATCTTTGAGACAGCCTATAACACTATCAGCACCGATAACCCTGGACACATCATTCCGCTATCCAAAGTCACTGTGCCTGAAGGCGAGCTGACCATTCCACAATTCAATCCGGTCTTGCGGACGCTGGCGCAAGTGGTGCCGGTCGATTACTTCATGCCCGGTTGCCCGCCCGAATCCCATCAGATTGCAGCTGTGATCGATCTAGTGATCAAGGTGTTGCACGGTGAAGCTGAGCTGCCGCCCGCTGGATCAGTAATCGGGGCGGGTGGATCAACCGTGTGCGATGACTGCCCGCGTGAACGCAACGTGAAGAAGATCGATAAATTTGTGCGCATACAAGCGGTCGAGCACATCGATCCGAATCTCTGCCTGTTAGAACAGGGCATTCCGTGCAACGGCCCCGCCACACGGCAAGGGTGCGGTGCGTTGTGTCCGCAAGTCGCTGCACAATGCATCGGCTGTTATGGTCCGGCTGAAGGCGTGATTGATTACGGTGCGCGGCTCATCACGGCCTTCGCATCGGTGATCGATGCTAAGGAACCGGAGGAGATCGATCGGATTCTGGATGGCATCCCCGATCCCGCTGGGCAGTTCTATCGCTTCAATCTGGCCGATTCATTGTTGCGCGCGGCGAAACCGGCGTGGACGGCGAAAGCGCCGAACTAAGAGAGGACGACTATGCAACGCATTACGATCGATCCGATTACGCGACTCGAAGGTCACGGCAAGATCGAAATCTTCTTGAATGAAGAGGGCGATGTTGCCAATACCTATTTTCAGATTCCCGAACTGCGCGGTTTTGAGCGTTTCTGTGTAGGTCGGCCGGTAGAAGAAATGCCGCTGTTGACCAATCGCATTTGTGGTGTGTGTCCGGAGGCGCACCACATGGCGGCCGCCAAAGCGGCGGATGCGGTGTATCACGTCGAGCCGCCACGCACGGGCAAGATGCTGCGCGAATTGTTGTACAGCGGCTTCTACTTCACCGATCACACTACGCACTTCTACGCGCTGGCCGGCCCCGATTTTGTGATGGGTCCCGACGCGCCTGTAGCCGAGCGCAATATCCTCGGCGTGATCCACAAGGTCGGGTTGGAGATCGGCGGCAAGGTCATTCAGGCGCGCAAGTACGGCCATCACATCGTCGAGATGATCGGCGGCCGAAAAGTGCATCCGGCCTCATCGATTCCGGGTGGCCTGACGAAAGGCATCACCAAAGCGCAAGCCGACGAGATCAAACAGATGGGGCAGTGGGGCATCGAGTTTGCGCAGTTCAGTTTGCAGTTGTTCAAAGACATGGTGCTGCCGCAATACAAGGACTTGATCCTCGGCGATGTCTACTTGCATAAGACCTACTACATTGGCTTGCTTGATCAGAACAAGAAGATCAACTTCTACGATGGCAAAGTCAGCGTAGTCGATCCCGATGGCGTGCGCATCGGCATGTATGGCCCGACCGAATACACCGATTGGATCGCCGAACACGTCGAGCCGTGGACATACCTGAAATTCCCGTATCTTAAGAAGATCGGTTGGAAAGGCTTTGTCGATGGCAAAGACAGCGGCGTGTACGTCTCGTCGCCGTTGTCGCGCCTCAACGCTTCCGATGGGATGGCGACGCCCCTCGCGCAAGCACAGTACGAGGAATTCTTCGCGGCGTTGGGCAAGCCGGTGCATCATCGCCTGGCTACGCATTGGGCGCGTCTGATCGAGTTGTTGTATGCGGCCGAGCGCATCGTCGAGTTGGCGAGCGATCCCGAAATCTACAGCGACAACTTCCACGCCGTCCCGACCGAGAAACCCACTGAAGGCATTGGCATCGTCGAGGCGCCGCGCGGCCTGCTGACGCATCACTACACGACCGACGAGCGCGGCATCTTGACGAAGGTCAATCTGATCGTTGGCACGACCAACAACTACGCGCCGATCCAGATGAGCACTAAGCGAGTGGCGGAGAAGTTGATCACCAAAGGCACGGTGGTCACCGAGGGCCTAACCAACATGATCGAGATGGCCTTCCGCGTCTACGATCCGTGCTTTGGCTGCGCCACACACTCGCTGCCCGGCCAGATGCCGTTGGAAGTCGTCGTCCGCGCACCCGATGGCGAAGTGCTGCGGGAATTTAAGCAGAACTGCTAGTGCGATAGTCTCTTAGTTGATTAGTCGATCGGCAGTTACCATGACTCATTACCGATCGACTAATCGCTAACCACTTGCCACTAACCACTTTCATGAAGACACTCGTCGTTGGCTTAGGCAATCCCATCCTGGGTGATGATGGCGTGGGCTGGAAAGTTGCGCAGACGGTTGAAGCACAGCTGTCCAACCTCCAAGATCAACCCTCCAACATTCAGATCGATTTCGTTGCGTTGGGCGGCCTGAGTTTGATGGAACGCATGGTCGGTTATGAGCGCGCAATCGTGATCGATGCGATCGGGAGCGGGCAGCATGCGCTGGGCGAGGTCTATCACTTTGATCTCGACGATCTGTACGATCCGTCGGCTGGGCACACGACCGCCGTGCATGATGTCTCGCTGATGACGGCGCTGAAGATGGGTCGCTCGATGGGCGCGGAATTGCCTAAGCATATCACCGTGGTGGCGGTGGAATCGCCGTACACCTATGACTTCACGGAAGAGTTGACGCCGCCCGTGCAAGCGGCTGTGCCGGTAGCGGCACAAACGGTTATTGACCTACTTCAAAATCATTCGTCCACGAAGGACACGAAGAACCACGAAGGCAATTCTTAGTGTCCTTCGTGCGCTTCGTGATCAGGAGAATTTCCATGATTTCACCTGAATTGTTGCGCCGTTTTCCGTTCTTCGGCTTTCTCGATGACACGCAGTTGAAGGCCGTGGCGATGCTGGCCGAAGAAATCGAAGTAGAGCAGGGGACCAATATCTTCGAGAGCGAGCAGCCCGCCGCCGCGCTGTATGTGATGGTGGACGGCAGCATCGATCTGAATTACAAGGTCGTCGATCGCGATGACCCGCACATTGTGAAAGAGTTCTTCATCAGCGAACTCAATCCTGGCGACATCTTTGGCCTGTCGGCAATCGTGGAGCCGTTCGTTCACACCATGACGGCCAAGGTACTCGCGCCGAGCAAAGTCGTTCGGATCGGGGCGACCGGCTTGCGAGCCTTGAGCGAACTCGATGCGAAGTTGCAGGCGGGCTTGATGAAGGCCACGGCCAAAGCGGCGATGGAGCGCCTGCACGATACGCGGGTGCAACTCGCGGCGGCGAGAGCCTGATTCACCGCTGAGAACGCAGAGAAACTCAATGAGAAACGCCCCGATCGAAGTTTTGGTCGGGGCGTTTGCTTTGATCTGGTTGCGGCTAACGAAACGGTAATGGACATTCAATTGCCGAAACAGTGAGAGCGTAGTTGGCCGGATTCATATCTTCCCGTCCAACTGCCACCAATGTGTTGTTGGAGTCATAGCCTAGAACAAGATTCAAACGGTAGCGAAGTTCAGAGTCTTTGAAATACGGTATGGTAAATGATTCGATTTTTCCCGTTCCCGGCATGTCAAATCCATAACTCGTGGTAACCTGACCTAGCATTTCATATTCACTTAACGCTGTTGTCACCTCGGTTTGCGTCATGCCGGGTTGAAGAACTTCGCAATAGATATGGTTGCGAAATGCCCATTCCTGTCGGGCTTTGGCGATCTCAATAGCAAATGTAACCGAGATACTGAGAACGAAGATCAAGCCGAGCATAGGCCATAGGCGTTTGGCACTGTACGGCCTCAAGACCACACGTTTGACTGCCAGCGTGAACGCGAAATAACCGGTCACGACATTGAGCAGTAGGCCGAGTATGAAGTATGCTTCCCATGAATTTTGTTTTATTGATTCTGGGATTGGGTCGACTACGGACGATATCAGCATGTTGATTGCTAGATACGCGACGAGGCCTGCCAGAAACGGGTTCTTGAAACTGAGCCGCCTCCCATATTCAACCATTGCACCTGTCGCAGGTGCAACATTGCCTATGATGTGTTTGTTGATGGCCCAACGAAAGATAAAATATGTAACGACGCCTCCCAGAATCGCCTCAGCCAATTTTATTGGCCAGTCAATGTCTGGCACATCAAAATGAAGAAGCGCAAACAGAATCACTGACACGGCCACCAGCCCCAGTTGTACTACTATCAGGGCGGCAAAGGCCGTCGCAAACGGAAAGCGACTATCGCTGCCCTTGCTATGCAGTGGCTCAGCGGAAGACAAGATAACAGACGGAGTGTCAGGAAGTATGTTCATCGCTGTGTCCGAGGTGATCGATGCTGCTGCGAATTATAGTATTTTTGTGTCGGGGAAACAAATCGCGCCTCGATCGGTTTCCTGATCGAGGCGTGGGTGTTTACGGCATCTTCTGGGCTATCAGCGAGTAACTCAGCGGCGGTTTCTGGTCGAAGTGGGCGAACGCGGCATACACCATCGAGATATCGTGCTCGTATTCTTCAAAGTGCGTCAGGTTAAGATCGTGCTTCAGGCAGCCGCCGATGATGTCCGTGAGCGTGTGTGAGAACCAATAGGCGCGGCCTTTGACGACCTGTGAAGGATCCATATAGTCCGGGCCTTCGTCTTCGACAAATGGTTCGCGCCGGAAATACGAAGCATCGACCACGAGACCTTTGTCGGCATCGAACATATTCAGGATTGGATGCATCTCATAGATGAACAATTGCCCATGCGTCTTGAGCAGATTTGCCACAAGGTCGAAGAATCCATCAAGATCAGGCAGCCAGCCCAGCGCGCCGATGGTAATGTAGGCTAGATCGAATTGCCCATTAAGCTCGGGCGGCAGATCGTACACACTCGATCGAACGAACTCCACCTCAACGCCGCCGGCCTGGGCGAGTTCGCGTCCCTGTGCGATGAACGCATCGCTGATGTCTACGCCCAGGCAACGGCCTGCTCCGGCTTTTTTGACGGCGATCAACTCGCGCCCGTTATTGCAGCAGAGTTGGATCACAGCTTTGCCGTTGAGGCCGATCTGCGCGAAGAGACGTTGCTCGACGGCATCGAAGGTCGTAAAGTCGGGCGCGGCGATGCGCGTCAGCAGATCGTTGACGTAGGCTTGCGCGTGGACCGCCGCCGTGGCGTTCCACATCTGGCGATTCGCTTCGGTGTAGTTGTCAATCGACATGGTGATCTCAATTTCTCGGCACCGCTAACTGCCTGGCGCCGCTTCTGCCTCGTCGCTGAGGCGCGCGGCCAGAGCGCGCATCCGCACGGCTGAGGCCCGATTGAGTTCGATGAACGCTCGATCGAGTAGCATGACAAGTCTCCTCTAGACTGTTAGTTGATGGTGAATTGCTGTGTTATACACTCGGCGTCCCGTGAAAGTTCATGCTTAAGGTGTATTAATCTCGCTACAGATCAGCCCAACATTCGCAGGTTGATGGTGATGAAGACCAACAGATAGGCAAAGAAAAAGATCGCGAACGCCGCGTGAAATCGCTCGTGTCGGATGATGGCCGCCATGATCATCAGAACCAACAGCAGAGCGATAGTGAAGATATAGATCGGGCCTTGCGCAGTAAAGTGGGCTTCACCTTTGAGCCGGATATCCAGTGCAAGGGTCCATAGTTTCACGCGCCTACGTTAGAATTCAACGCTGCCGATGGGTTATACGCTCTCGATCGCCTCGATGGTCAATCGGTTGACTTGCACACCCCAAGTGGCTAATTTGTTGTCGATGTTGGTTGTGAAGACCTTGCTGTTGGCCGATGTGATGGTCGTCAACTGGGTGAGGTTCGCTGCGGCTTGGCTGAGTTCGCCCAGCGCATCGATCGCGGCGGCGTTGATCTGCGGTGTCAGGATCGAATTAAGATCGTCAGGATTCGCAACTTGCGCGCTAAGTCTGGCCGCATCTGTGACAGTGAGTATTACAGAGCCACGAGCGCGAACCTGCACAATGTTACCGCCGACCCTCAAAGCCACCGGCATACCCGTCCACCACCGGATGTCGTTCAGAGTTTGATGATGAGTGTAAGAAGTCATGATAGCCTCAAGACGAAAGATAAAGGATGAGTCGCTTGCGGCCGATTGTACCTGCCTAACCCATCAAGTCAAGTTTGCGACGTGTCATCTGTGGCAAACAGTTGCTTGAGGTGATCTTGGAGATGTCCGACGTAATCGCGGATTAAATACTCCAACGTGGCCGGTTGATCGGCGGGCACGATTTGCCACGCGATGCGATCGAGGCTGTGTGGCAAGCGCGGTTGTGTGAGCGTCTCAGCCGGGATGTGGGCGATGACGTGCGCCAGATGGAGATTGTAGAGTTGCCAGAAATCGATCATGGCCGACCACGGTTCATCGACGTAGAACTGCACGCGAAGCCACTCTTCTTGTGCGTAACCCTGAAAAACAAGGTCATTTGTAAACTGGGCGCGCACGATGCGTTGATGGTTATTCGCGGCTGAGTCGATGAGATGGCCCAGGATTTGCTTGGCCGACCACTGACCATCGACGGCGCGATCGGCGTGTGCTTCGGGCAGGGCGCGGAGTTGATCGGCGGCCCGATCGATGATCTGAACAAGTTCGCTGGCGAGGCTGTGGCTCATGGGTGTTTTCCTCAACGCCGCAGTCGATAGACACGGGCTTCATAGGGACGCAGCGTAAATCGCCGGATGTCTGCCGCCGGATCGACCGTGTAATTGCTAATGAGCAATTCAGTGTCACTGAACGAGAGGTGCGTTGGTAGTTCAAATACCGGCGACTCGGCGGTGAAATTCAGAACGACTAGCAACCGATCGTCATCCAGCGTGCGAGTGAACGCATAGATCGCCGGATGATCATCGAGGATCAGATCGTAAGTGCCGTAGATCGCCGAAGGATTTTGGCGGCGCACCTGAATGAGGCGTTGATAGTAATGGAAAATAGAGTTGGGATCAGCCAACGCCGCTTCGACGTTGATCTGCCGGTAATTAGGATTGACTTTGATCCACGGCGAACCGCTCGTGAAACCAGCGTTGGGGCTGTCATTCCACTGCAACGGTGTGCGCGCGTTGTCGCGGCTCTTGGCGTGCATTATCTTTAAGACCGCTTGCGGATCATGCCCCTTGTCGTCGACCAGTTCGTGATAGACGTTGAGCGTCTCAATGTCGCGATAGTCGGCGATCGATTCGAACGCGACGTTGGTCATGCCGATCTCTTCGCCCTGATAGATGTAGGGCGTGCCTTGCAGCAGCAACGTGAAGGTGGCGAGTAGTTTGGCCGACTCGACGCGATAGGCGTTATCGTTGCCGAAGCGCGATACCGCCCGCGGCTGATCGTGGTTGGTCAGATAAACACTGTTCCAACCCTGATTTTCCAGACCTTTTTGCCAGCGCGTCATCAATTGCTTCAACTCGAGCAGGCTCCACGGTTTGACGCTGCGTCGTGTTCCCAGCGACAGGTCCGTGTCCAGATCCATGTGCTGGAACTGAAAGACCATGCTCAACGCGCCAGTATCGTCGTTGGTAAGTGCAATCGCATCCTGCGGCGTTACCGAAGGCGTCTCGCCGACGGTGAGGATGTCATATTTCGACAGCACATGCTGCTTCATCTCGCCGAGAAACTCCAGCAAACGCGGGCCGTTGATGAAGTTGCGATTATCGGCTTGGTA
>JAXLWI010000064.1:0-24538 GCA_046328575.1 Anaerolineae bacterium | reverse complement strand
GATTCGCCCGCAGCGCGTCGCGGAACGCCAGATGCTCGGCCAATTCCCGATTGTCCTGCGCGACGATGTGGACGTGATGGGTACGCGGTCGGCCCTTGCGGAAGAAGCGGCGCTCGGTGTTCTGCGGATGATCGATGAAGGTGTAGCCCAATGCGCTCAACGGCGCGATGCAGCCCGCCGCGTCGGACAGGTGACGCACCACCAGCATGATGTCGATCACGGGCTTGGCGGCCAGACCGGGCACGGCAGTGCTGCCGATGTGGTGAATCGCCAGGATCCGATCGCCTAGCGCGGCCTGGATGAGTTGCTGTTCCTGCTCGAACAGGTTCGGCCAGTTGGCGTCATACGGCACGATGGCGACTTCTTCGGTAATGTTGCGCCAGATCGCATCGGCCACTTCGTCCACCGAGCGGCCCGTGGTGTCGATGACGTAACCCAGATCGCCCAGTGCAGCGTTGCGCTGCTGAATCTCGCTCAGTTCATGGCCGCGCGCGATTTCACGCCGCACCTGATCGGGGTCAGCGCTGCGCGCGCGAATGCGGCGTTCGTGCTCGTTGGGCTCGCACGTCAAGCGAAAGGCGTAGGTGACATCATCGTAAGTCAGCAGTCGCGTTCGTAATGACGCCAGCGATGCGGGCTGCTCGAAGACATAGTTGACGACGAAGTCATGATAGCCGTGCGCAACATGCCATTCCATATTGTGAGCGATGGTTTGATACAGATACTCCACGCGCTCAGCGGCGTGCAGATCAAAAGGATACACCGCGCCGAGATAATCCCCGTCCAACATGACGGCCTTCTCAAAATTCTCGATGAGTTTCCAGGCGACTTCGGTTTTGCCCACGCCTAATGGACCGTTGATGATGATGATCATGTGTATTTACTCATTACTCGTTACTCGTCACGTGTCACTTGTCACGCTTTACGTGTCTTCCTCAGTGTTCGCCGCCCGCCGTGCATCAGTTTCTCGATCAGCCGCGCGGGCCATTCGGGTTTGGGGTAACTCAACAGCGGCCACGTCGTTAACTCGCGTGATTTGAGAACCGCGTTCGCCGCTTCGATGCCGGTCACGCACGCGCGCTCTAAAAAGAACGCGGGCGTGGGATGCCGCACCCAATCGCCGCAGCAAAACACATCGGGCCACGGCGTAACAATGCCCAAATGTTGATCGGCGGGACCCAGCCCGAACAGTGTATGCGTCGCCTCGTTGCGCTGCAAGACCTGTTGAGTCAGATGGCCGCGCAATTCGGGAAACGCGCTTTGCACATCAGCCGCGGCACGCGCCAGCAGTACTGCATCGGCTTGCTCCAGCACTTCCGGCGGACCGTAGATGTGTACTTCGATGGCGCTGCCGCCCGTGGCTTTGCTCCACCGGATGTATTGATCCTGTAAGCGATGCAGCCAGAAGTAATTATCGACGATCATCTCGCCGCTGAAGATGCCCGCTTCCACTTTGGAATCCGGTAACCGATCGTACCAGAAGCGCAGAACGGCCGTCGGCATACCGCGCGGAAAATACAAGTCTTGCGCGATCGGCGCTGTCACCGTACTGGCGTTGAGGATCGATTGGGTGTGCGGGGCATCGGTCGCCAGGATGATCGATCGGGCGGTGAACGAACCGATCGCGCTGTGTACGATCCACTGATCGTTTGATCGATCAATCTGATCGACGGCTGCCCCCAACTCGATCGAGCCGCCCAGTTGCCGAAGCCGATCGGCCAACGGTTCGATCAGGCTGGTGCCGCCATCGGCGGGCAGATACGAAAACGCCCACGTATCGCGGCGCAGCAGTGTATAAAATCGCATGAAGGCGATGTAGCCGGACAACGGAATTTCGGCGGGTTGCGCGGACAGGCCGTTGCGCGTCAAGCCGATCATGAAGGCGCGCAGCGTGGGCGACCAATGCCGCACCAACTCGTCGAGCCATGCGTCGGTGAGCGGCTGATCTTCGCGCAGCGGATCGACACCAATGGCGATGACGAGGCCGTACCACACCTCAAAGAGCGACAGCCAATCGTTGGCGCTGAGCATGTTGAGAAAGCGCGGCCGGAAGAACAACGCCAGATAATGCAGCGGCGCGGGAATCCAACTGTTGCGCAGGGCGCTGCCGACCGCGGCCATTTTTACGTGGCCATCGGCGTAACGATAGATCCAGTTTTCATCTTGCGCGGGCACGAGGGTGGGGCGCAGGTTGTGACGCGTGAGCATCGCTTGCAAGTTGCGATACGGCGACCAAATGCCGTGTACGCCATGTTCGCCACGAAAGCGCCACGTCTGCCCGCCGTGTTCGAACTCAACGGTGTCGCCGCCCGCGATCCGTCCGCCGAGGTAGCGCGCGTTCGCCTCCAGCACCAGCGGCTTAAGGCCGCGCTCGGCCAGATGCAGCGCGGCGGTGAGACCGGCGAGGCCGCCGCCGATGATGACTACTTCCGCTCCCGATGGATTGCCAAATCCATCGGCCTGCCGGGTGTTGGTGAAGTTCGTAACCTCTTGATCCATTTTCTCGCCTTACGCCAACCACAGTCGCGCATCGTCAATCGGGATGAGGCACGGTTCATCGCTCAGATAGAATCTCGCGCTTGACCAGATGTAGTCGACGGATGCGGTGCTTAAGTTCCAGTGGGGCTGACAAGGATTGTTGTGGATGTAATCCATTTTCTGGAGTAGAAATTCGGTCGAGACGACATCCTTGGCGTTATACCCGTCTTCCCAGACCTTGTAGTTCTGTTTGTCTGGTCGTTCGACCTGTGTTGCCAGCCATTCTATTGCCTTCTGATTATTCTCGGCTTTGAGCTGGCGAATCAGGCGGTCAGCAGCGCTTTTCTTGAAATCGCGGACGACATCTGATAATGGGTCGTTGGCGGCAGGCTGCGCGATGAGATGGATGTGATTAGGCATGATGACAAAACAAAACAGCTTCATTCGCTGCTGAGTTCTAAGACAATCCAATGTGTCAACGAGAAGCCGTTTGATAAGATCACGCTGGAATAATCGCGCATAACTGCTGGCTTTCGTGGTGACGAAATAAAGATGGTCAGGATCAAATTCTGGTCGCCAACTGGACATAGAGACGTTACTTCTTCTATAGGATGCTGCCGGATTTGGCAATCCGGCAGGAGCAGCGATGATTAGCCGGGCGCATGCGTCCACACCGAGCCACGGCGTGAGGACGCAAAAGTGAGTTCGCGCAGCAGCGCCAGCGGCTTGGCCTGCAAAAGCGATGGTTCGGCAAAGCACTGCTGAAAACAACTGGTGCAGGTTTGCGGCGGCTCGCCGTATTCATTCAACGCGATCTTCAACGCGGCGTCCCATGATTCAACATCGAGCAGATTGCAGGGCCGACCACCGCGCTCGACGTTGCCGCGTTCGATGGGGCGGCACGGATACACTAGATCGCCGTTGGGCATGACGCGCGGCACCAGTAAGGGATAACACGCGTACGGCTGAAAATCGAGCAGTGTGCGCAGATATTCCAAACTGCCCAGAATCGGCGCGCCGTGTTGCTTCTTATCGATGAGGTGTTGAATGAAGGCGCGATACTCATTCGAAACCATGAGATCGTAATGCGGCCAGTTGTTGACGGCTTGCGGCGAGAACGACACGAGGATGTTGTGTTCGAGGCAGAAAGCCAAAATCGATTTTGCTTGCTCAACCGTTTGCGGCGTCAGCACGCCGTTGACGATGAGTTGATAACCGAACTCGCGTTGTCGCGCCGCAAAGGTGCGAATGTTATCGAGGATCGTCTGCGCGGTGCCGGGCGCAGCCCGAATGATGGCCTGCCACACGTCGACATCGGTGGAGTCGAGGCTGATCACGAGCCGATCGAGTGCGGGCAACAACGCCGCATGTCGATCGAGTAAACTGCCGTTAGTAAGTAATGTGATGTGCCTAAAGCCGATTTCATCTTTCGCGCGGATGATCAATTGATCGATGTCGGGATGCAGCAGCGGCTCGCCGCCGGTCACGATCAGCCGATCGACGCCAGAGCGGATCACGCGCAGGACTTTCAGCGCTCGTTCGAGATCGAGTTGCTCTTCGGCTTCGGCGTTGCGACGCGCGCCAAAATATTCGCAGTAGGCGCAGTTGAGGTTGCACTGCGTCGTGACGTAGTACGTGGCGACGAGCGGCTTCAGTAGCCGATCATTACGCAGTAACTTGCCGAGGTTAAGGAGGTAGTTAGTCGTTGATGTGGGCATGAAAGATAACTTACCGCAGAGACGCAGAGGGCGCGGAGGAAGCATGGTTTTACATCTCTGCGAACTCTGCGTCTCTGCGGTGAAATTTAGAGCGACGAAAAGATTTGCACCGGGCCGTGCCAGCGTTCGTTATCGACGTGCCGCTCGTCGAAGTGATGGTCGGTGTAGCGGCCAATGATCATGCGCCAGAAGGCCTGCGCCTCGACGTTCTGGGGAATCTCGCCGACTTCCCAAATGCCGCTGAACTTGTTGAACAACCGCACCGCGATTTGTTCGCCCAGACCCTGCCGCCGATATTGCCGCATGATGAAGAACTCGTCCATCAAGTAGTGATCGTCGATGAAGGGATCGACATAGCTGCCGCGCGCCACCCACGCGAAGCCCGCCCAGCAATTGTCGAGGCGCACGAGAAAGATTTGCAGTTCGTCGTCGGGCCAGACTTGCAGAAAATCATCGCCCGTCCACCAGCCGTCATCGCCGATGGGTGTCTGCGTCATCGGGCTGAAGTCGTGGCAGTACAACTCATAAAGTCGCCGCACCAAAGCGCGGTGCTGCGGTTGAGCGCGGATTAGTTCAATACGCATGTGAACTCAATCGGGCAGGCGGCCGTACAGCCACCAGCAAGAACTTTGCGGAAACGCGACTTGCAAGCGATCATCCCACACGAACGCGCCCGCTTTGAACAGCGGTTGCAAGCGTGTGTCGAGCAGCGCCAGACGTTGGCGCAGATTCTGCGGCAAGTCGCGCTCGATTTGCTGCGTGAGCAGATAGGCTTTGGCGCGCGCGCGGACTTCGTGCGGATAATACGCGGCCACGTCGGCGGGTTTGCGGGCCGCGTCGTCGAGATACTGGCTCCACGCGTCGAGGCGGCTGTTGATTTCGCGCGCGGCCTTGTTGCCGTAAGCGACCGGTCGGTCATCGTAAAGGCGATCGTGTTCAGCGCGGATCGAGTGGAGTTCGCCGCGCTGATCGGCGGTGAGATCATTCTGCGCGGCCTCGGCGCGCACCAGCGCTTCCAGCAAGCCGCCGATCGTTAACTGCGGCATTTTGTCGCCGAGCGGATGCGAGCGGGTAACGGGCCAATACAGCACGTCGGCTTTGAGATAGTCGGCCAACTCCGCGACAAATGCGCGCGCGATGGTGAGATCTATGTCGGCATGCAGTTCTGGTTTGGACATGGTTGTGCTCCGCAGCAGGTCGTGTCATTCTAAACGGTCATGTACTGGACGTCAACCGATTGACCCGCGTTGCGTTCGACCGTACAATCACTGTAACACGTAGAAACTCGGAGGGCAAGCATGTACATGAGCGAGCGGTTTGGCGCATGGCAGGTAGGTGGCGATGCGAAGAGTGGGCCGGTGGAGTTCAAACTCTTTTTCCCGGATCGCACTCATGACGCGGCACAGTACGCGGCGGTGCCCGAAGATGGGCACCCTGTAGCAGACTACGGCAACCCGCGCATTACGTCGATTCAAGTGGCGGGCAACTTTCAACAGGCGTTGTTTCAAAAGAATTGGGATTTTGCGGCTGCGCCGCAACTGATCAAACAACCGCATCCTAAAGGCTGGGTATGGTCGTACCGCACCCCGATCGATTTGCCCGCCCACTTCTACGAATACAAATACCTGGTCACGTTTGAAGACAGCACGCAGCGCAAAGTCAGCGATCCGTGTACGCGCTATGGCGGTACGGAAAACCAAAACGCCGGATTCACTATCGGCAGCACGACAGCCGATATGACAGTCCGCCCGGTTGTCGGCGGGCGCAAGCCGCTGCGCGATCTGGTGATCTACGAGTTGATGATCGACGACTTCACGGCTGAATATCGCGCGGGCCGCGCCCCGCTGGATGCGGCGCGTGATCGGCTGGATTACCTGCGAGATCAATTGGGCGTCAACGCGATCTTGTTTATGCCGTGGACGGCGTGGCCGGGCAATCACTTCAATTGGGGCTATGTGCCATATCTGTATTTTTCAGTCGAACACCGTTACGCTAATGCTCTGGGCCGCCCTTCTGAGAAGTTGGGTTGGCTACGCCGTCTGATCGATGATTGTCATGCGCGCGGCATCCACGTGATCATGGACGGCGTGTTCAATCATGTGGGCGATATGGCGTTAATGAAGGATGCGGCAGGCGGCTTTCCCTATCATTGGTTGTATCAGAACAGCGCTGATTGTCCGTACGTAGGCCGCTTCGGCGGCGAGTTTCCGGGCTTGCTGGATTTGGATTATCACAACGGCTGCACGCAGGACTTTATCCGCGACGTGTGTTTCTACTGGATCGACAACTTTCACATCGACGGTATTCGCTTCGATAACACCGTGAACTTCACCGTCCCCGGCGATCAGCGCGGCCTGCCGCAATTGCTGGCAGACATCGATCAGCACGTAGCCGCGCAAGGCGAGTCGAACTTTTCGTTGACGCTGGAGCACATCGATCTCAGCGCGGCGCAAGTGGTCAACTCGACCCGCGCGACGAGTTATTGGAATAATGCGTTATATCAGGAATGTTTTGACCAACTCTGGAACGGTCACGTCGATGCGCATCTCGTCAGCGCGTTAAACAATCACGCGGGACTGAATGACGACAAAGTGGCGACGACGTACCTGACCAATCACGATCACTCGCACGTGGCGTGGCAAGCAGGTGCGCGTCACAACGCCGGAGCGCTGGAATGGTATCGCACGCAGCCGTATGCCATCGCCTTGCTGACCGCGCCCGGTGTGCCGATGTTGTCGAATGGGCAGGAGTTCGCCGAAGATTACTGGCTGATGGAAGACGATCAGGGCAGCAGTCGCCGCGTGCAGGCGCGGCCGCTGCATTGGGATCACGTCGCGGACAGCATCGGTTCAAAGTTGCTGCCGATTTACAAAAAATTGATCGAGATTCGCAAAGCCCACGCGGGCTTGCGCTCCAACAACTTCTATCCGGCGCAGTGGGAAGACTGGATGCTGAAGTTTAACTCGGCGGGCTACGGTATCGATGTCGACAAGCAGATGTTGATCTATCATCGCTGGGGACCAGCCGACAACGGTCGCTTGGAGCGGTTCATCATCGTGATCAATTTCTCTGATCAGCCGCAGACGGTGGATGTGCCGTTTGCCGATAACGGTCAGTGGCGCGATCTGTTGAACGATCGCGATTTGACTGTAGCGAACTTTCTATTGCCCGATGAAACGATCGAGCCGTTCTGGGGGCGAATCTATTTTCAGTAGTTTGCCCAACTCACGTAAAGAATAGTCATGCCCGAATGCCTCCGCCTAGCGTGCCGCCGCTTCGCGGACAGGGCCTATCGGGCGTCCACGCGACGATTGCAGTATTTTCTGGAGTATATTAAGTTTGTGAACAAAATACACCGGCCCGCTCCGATCGTCGATCGAGGCGGGCCGGTAGTCGTTAAGACACCTTCACTACTTCAACAGCAGCGGTAGATACAGCGACAACGGGGTAACCGTCACGTTCTGCGATGGCGCAGCCACATTGCTGCACGCATTCGCCGCCGACAGCGTGACCGGATAGATTTGGATCACGTTCGTCACCGGGAAACTGTGCATCAGGCTCGTGGTGGTGGTGACGACATCGTTGCCGTGCCCGAAGTTCCACGTGTACGTGATGGGCTGCATGCCGCCTGTGATCACGGCCGTGAACTGCACGGCTTGATCGGCTACCGGCGCGAGCGGCGCATAGCCAAAGCCAACGCTGGTGATAGGCACACACCCGGTCGTAAAGGTCGCGGTAACACTGGCTGCGCCCGTGATCGTCAAAGCCGACGGGTTAGTCGTGCCCGTCAGCGCACCGCTCCAATTGGCGAAGTTCCAGCCGCCTGCGGGCGTCGCCGTCAACGTAACGACATCGCCGTAGTGATACGTGGAGAGATTCGGGTTCTTACTGACTGTGCCGCTGCCCACCGTGTTGATGGTCAGCGCGTAAGCATCCTGCGTGAACGTCGCCGTCACAACCGGATTCGCGTCGATGGTGAGGGCGATCGGGTTGGCGCTGCCCGCCACATCGCCGCTCCAACCGGTAAACGTCCACCCGATCGTTGGTACGGCTGTTAGCGTAACCACCTGCCCTAGCGTGTAATTCGCCTGATTCGGATTACGCGTCACCAACCCGTTGCCGACGATGGTGATCGTCGGGGTGTACACATTTTGCGTAAACGTGGCGGTGATGACCTTGTCGGCGTTCATCGTCACGCTGGCCGGATTCGTACTGCCGTTAAGATCGCCGCTCCAGCCCGCGAACGACCAACCGGCGCTCGGCGTGGCCGTCAACGTGACGATAGTGCCCGGCGTGTATGCCGTTTGATCGGGGTTCTTGGCGACACTGCCACTGCCGACGGTGTTGATCGATAAGGTCGTGTTGCTTGCCCCGGTAATCGCCGTCGTCGCTTGCGCGGTGTTGTTGCCGCTGACAGCATCGGCGAGCGGGCTGGCCACAGTGGCCGTGTTCGTGATCGTTCCGGCTGAGGCCGGCGCGGTCACGGTGACGAGCACACTAGAGGATGCGCCCGCCGCGAGATCGCTGCGGGTGCACGTGACCACACCGCCGGCTTGCGAGCAACTCCAACCCGCGCCGCTTGCACCCACAAAGGTTGTTCCGGCAGGCAGCGTGTCCGTTACGGTGATCGGACCGTTGTAACCGGTGGTCAACGCTAGACCCCAGCCGCTTGTAATTCGGCCGGTGTCCCCGGCGGCATCATCGCGTACGTACAGATTCCACGCGCCGCCAGACTCAGTGCCGTTGAATTGCGCCAGGCTCGCCGCGTATGATCCGGCGGGTGCGGGCGCGGGGAAGATGTCTGTGCCGATCGTGTCGGTGCAGTCCGTGGGCTTGTACGTGCCGGAAACCGGAGTGGTTACCGTCGGACACCCGATCGTGCTGGCAGCGGCATCGTCAAAGGTCAAGTTGAAGTTGGAAATATCGGTGCTGCCGATGACGTCCGACAACAGCCAACTCTTCGCGCCAGTTGGTCCAACCAGAATGATGTCGATGTCGCTGGGGTAAGTGTGACTGATGCCCTGCAGCGAGGCCGTGACTTTTTGTACGGGCGCGCCGGTTGGAACGTTGATGACCGACGGATACGGACTGGCGGCGGCATTATCGACAATCGTAATGTTGGCGCTGTTGGTGTAAGTAGTCGTGCTTTGACCGATTGTCAACGGGCCGTTATTGGTCACGTTAAGCGTATAGACCAACGTGGCACTTGGGCTGGCCACGGCCGGCCCGGCCTTGGTGATGGCGACATCCGTCTGCGGTGCCACCGTGAGGTTGACCGACGACGTATTGTTAGCCGCATTCAGATCGGCGAGGGCACTAGTAACTGTGGCTGTGTTGGCATAGACCCCGACTTGTGAGGGGGCTGTGCCGACGAGGCTGACGCTGGTCGATGCGCCATTGCTCAAGCTGGTACGAGTACACACCACGGTCGCCGTTCCGAGACACGTCCAACCGCTGCCCGTTGCACTGCTCAAACTAAAGCTAACTGGCAGGGTGTCCGTTAACGTGATCGTCGTGGTGATACTATCGGGGCCGTTGTTGGCTACAAGCAGCGTATAGGTCACCGGCCCGCCGACATAGGTCGTGGCCGTCGAGGCCGTCTTGGTCAACACAAGATCGGCTTGTGGCAGCGGCGCCAACGCAAAGTTGACGGTGGTTGTTGCGCCTGTCGAGACGCTAACGCCGGTAGTGGTGCTGGAATTGTAGCCAAGCGCCGACGCGGTGACCGTGTAGGTGCCGGGGGCGAGATCGATTGTATAGCTGCCACTGGCGTTGCTGACAGCCAAACCACTGTCGCCGAGCGGGCTGATGGCCGCGATGCTCGCGCCGCTAATCGGCGCATTGGTGTTGGCGTTAGTAACCGTGCCTGTCACAACGCCGCCCGCACACGACGGAAACTTGAACGAGCCGATGCGGGTCTTCCAGTTGAGGCCGCTGGCCCCGTGGTATTCCTGCGTGTACCAGAAGGTACAGCCGTCTTGCGGATCAACCCCCAACATCGAGTAGTCACCCCAGCGGGTAGACGAAGTCTGCGGGCCAGTGCTGACAGTCATGGTCACTTCGGTTTGCGGCAAAGTGCTTAACGGATCAGAACTTAATCGGCCTGCGTAGCGAATAGCCGCGTATTGCGTGGAACTCGACGCGCTGTATCCCAACGCGATGTTGCCACTGCGATCCATCGCGATGCTGCCCATCCAACGATGCACGCTATCCGCTGGCGCATACGTGCTTTGTTGATTGATCGACCACGCGCCTGTGGCGGGATCGCGCTGCACTTCATACCAGCGCACTCCCGCGCGGGCACTGCCGGCATCGACGGTGTGGTTCAACATCGCCGATTGGATCCCGCCCCCGTGCACGCGGAAGGCGACCCGGTGCATCAGGCGGTCGGCGAGTCCGTCAAGTCTGTTCGTCGTACCGCTTTGCGGCACGCAACTTTGCGTGGTGGCACAGAGCAAGTTAAAGCTCGACACGGTCAGCGTGTAGTTGGGCTGTCCGCTCACGCCAAACGTCGATGCGGCGGGCGTTGCCCAGTTAGGCCGGAATTCCCAGATGCGCATCGCATCGCTCGGCCCAATGTAGGTGCTATCGTCTACTTCGAAGAAGAAGCCCGGCGTGCCCGCGGGCGGCGGTGTGCCGTCGAGGTCGGCGGCCAGCATGCCGCCAAAGTTGGCGTTGACGCTGTTGAGATCGAACAGCACCATCGGCGCGGCGGTGCCGTTCAGCAAGCTGGCTCGATCGAACGCGGCGGCCGCCTGGCCCAGCCACGCCGTGCCCGCAGCGTTGAATTGGTGCATCGTCATGAAATAGGCGTTGTAGGTCGCATCGGGCCACACGCCAAAGTGCGGATAGTCGTTGAAGTAGGTCGTGCCGTCGCGATAAGCGTAGTCGTATACCCACCACGCTCCGGACGGATCAGCGGTCTTGGAGACGGCCACGCATTGATGGAACGGCGAAGAGACGGAGAACTGGCTGATGAACCAGCGCTGCGCCTGCTCGTCAAATAACGCGATCGGGTCGCCGTCGTTGGTGGTGGCGCACGTCGAGCCGGGCAGGGCGGCGGCCCATAAGACATTGCCCTGCGTCGTCGGCACGACCACGACCGGCGCGGCGGGATTCGTCACGTCCCACGCTTTATAGGTGACGTTAATCCACTGAAAATAGTAATGCTTGCCGGTGGCCGGATCGTAACCGATGTCTCCGTTCGTATCGGGCGGCGAAAAGGTCGAGGTTTGATCGGATAGGCCCAGACCGTCGAAGTTGGCGAGGGGGCTGGGCATGTTGGGACCGAGCACGATCGACTGCACAGCCCGATCGACCTCGACGCGCTCCGGGCCGGTCGGGACTTTGGGCAGATGCGTGTTTTCGTCGCGTTCTTTGGCGATAGCGGGGAGGAGGGGTTCAACTGCTTTGACGTCTTTCAGCGAAGCGATTTCGCCGGTGGCCGCCGGGTAAATCACTTCCACGCCGTACGGTTTTGGCGCAGGCAAACCGGCGGCGGCCGGTGCGTTGGATGACAAGCCAGTCCGGCCCGCCAAGCCGCCCGGCCGTGACGCACTTGAAAAAGCCCACGCCATTAACACGACGAGACCCACCGTAACCAGTGCGGTCTTCAAAAACGAGTATTTAGTTTTCATGTAAGTCCTTTGCAATCTGGAGGAGTGAGGCAATCATAAAGCCAAACGGGCGATATGGCAACGTGCCTAAAGTCCGCCCAGGGGACAGCGCAGGCATGCTACAATCGCCGGCATGTCCAAACAGACCCGTAATCTGATGGTGGTGGTGATCGGTTTTGTGGCGATTGGAATCGTCGCTATGCTATTCGCCACCTCCGATCGATCTCCCGTGCCCGATCGGACTGTGACACCCGCTCCAACTTCCACGCCGAGCGTCCAGTCTCCAACTTCCACTATCCAACCGCCAACGGCTACACCAACGCCCGTGCCTAAACCCGATGTCGGTGTGCAGGGGCAATTCATCGGACCGGACGGCGACGCAGGCATCCGCCTCGCGACGGATTTGGGCGTAGGCTGGATCAAGCAGCAAGTCGATTGGAACTCGGTCGAGTATGCGCGCGGGCTTTATCACTGGGGCGAACTCGATCACGTGGTGGCCGAGGCACAACAGCACGGCTTGAAGATTCTGTTCAGTGTGGCACGCGCCCCCGGCTTCAGTCGACCTGAACCCGTGGAGGAAGACGGCCCGCCCGGCGACTTTACGATCTTTCGGGATTTCATGCACGCGTTATCGGATCGTTACAAAGGACGCGTCGCCGCGTACGAACTGTGGAACGAGCCAAATCTGCGGCGCGAGTGGCGCGGCTTCGATCTGAGCGCGGCGCAGTTCGTGGAGTTGATCCGCGCCGGAGCGAGTGGCGTGCGGGCAGGCGACCCCGATGCAATCGTGATCAGCGGCGCGCCCGCGACGACGGGCATCGATGACAAGATCAACGCCATCGACGATCGCGTGTATTTGCGCGAGATGATCGCAGCGGGCGTGGGCGATTTGGTCGATGCGATTGGCGCGCATCCCTATGGCGCGGGCAATCCGCCCGACGAACGCGCCGCCGACGCCACGCACGTCCGATCAACGTACAACACTCATCCCAGTTTCTTCTACCTCGACACACTGGAAGACTATCACGCGATCTTAAGTGCAGCCAGTATCGACAAGCCGATCTGGGTAACGGAGTTTGGCTGGCCGTCGATTGAGAAGTTCGGCAATGTGGACACACCCGGTTGGGAGTACGCGCGCGACGTCACCGAAGCCGATCAAGCCGCGTATCTGATCCGCGCGATTGAGTTGCGTAAAGAGCGTCCGTGGTTGGGGCCACTAGTGATTTGGAATCTCAACATCGCGCCGCTGCAAGGGGCGGAGAATTCGCAATCGGCGTATGGGTTGATCAGGCCGGATGGATCGCTGCGTCCGGCGTATCAGCGGTTGAGAGGAGTGGGGGAATAAACTTACATGATGCCGTGCTCACCGCCAGCGCGGCCGCGTCTGTTCCGCGCGTGCGAGCATTTGGGCCTGTTCAAGCTGATCAAGGCGATTCGGCGGAACATCAAGCCTAACGCGTGGCCGTCTCGCGAACCTGCTGGACCATTTGCAGAATGACCCCAGTCGCCGCGGCTGGCTCCTCAAAATGAATATTGTGATCGCTCTCGGCAAAGAGGTGCTGGCTGTGTGACGAGAGTTGGAGGAGTTCAGTTTGCCAGTCCTGCCAACCGGGAATTTTATTCAGTTTGGCGGTCAGAACGATCAAGGGCAGATCGCCAAAGGTCTTCACAGCCGATGCTTCCGCGCCAGCTGCTGGCATCCCCTGTGATTCGTTGGTTAAGGCTTGTGCACTTTGCGGGCGCACCATTCGAGAAAAGTAGGCGTTCTCATCAGACGGAACAACGGGCATAATTCCTAGTGGTCGTGCGAGCAAACGCACTATTCCGACACGTGCTAACAGGGCTGGCAGGGAAAATGGTTGTGACTGTGAGTTCGACTGAGACTGAATGTCATTGGGCGATTGGGTTACTTGTTTGGGATTCATCGAATCAATCAACACCACCCCGGCCACATCGCGCGTGTACTCGTGGACAAATACACGTGCGGCTAGGCCTCCAAGCGAATGCCCAACCATGATATAGGGTCCCGAGATATGGGCGTTTTGTAATAGCGTATGCAGTTCCTTGGCGAATTGTGTTGCATCGCGTGGCAGTGGGCCGGCCTCACTCCATCCCCAGCCAGCCCGATCATAGGCGCAGACCCGCGTGGTCTTGGCCACTCCCAGTTGAACAAAACTCCACCCGGTTGACCAATCGCCCAATCCGGCCTCAATCACCACGGTGGGCTGACCGGCGCCGAGGCAGTTGATGTGCAAGCGATAGCCACCGACATCCACCAGTTGACCGGGCGGGGGATAGATTTGTGAGTCAGCAGCTTCCGACGCCGATTCGTAAATGGCCCCGACCAGCGCCAACCCGATCAGCACCAGCGCCAGGCGACTCAGCCAGACTAAACAACCTTGCCTTTGAGGCTTGGGCGTAGAGGTTGGTTCAAGCCGTGTCGGATCGCTCATCTTAAAACCTCCGTTGTCATTGGCCGTAGGCCGCACCGCCGCCTGAGATCAGGCGGCCCGTCATAGATATAACGTGGCTCAGCCTGCACGCTTGTCGCGCGACAGACGATTCGGTCGTTGAGCAAATCTGGTAGTAGGAAGAGGGAGGATCAAAGTCATGTGGGCAACGCTATCTAGCGCAACCCGCGCACCTTGGCTAAGTGCACATGACATTGCTGTACAGTGTACGTGGCTGATACTTGTTTGTCAATATTTCGCTTTTCTTCACAGGTGGCCGAAATTCACGCGTGACCGGGCGCAACCCCGTGGTTGGCGAACCATGTTTCGCTCTATTCGGCATTTACGGGTACGCCTGCTAGTTGCTTCGGACGAGATAGTTCACCCCAGGCTGCGCCGCCCAGTATCAGCCCGGCCCCGATTATCTGTAGCAAGCCAAGGGATTCGCCTAAGATCGCCGCCGAGAAGAACAACGCCGATAGGGGTTCCAGATAACCGAGGATGGCCACTGTCTGAACGGGCAGATCGCCGATCGAGGAGAAGTAGAAATAGCAGCCAATTCCAGTGTTGACCAGGCCTAAGAACAGAATGGGCAGCAGACTGCTCGGCGCAAAGCGGATCGACCAACCTTGCTTCAGGCCGAGAAAAATCGCCACGGTGACAAAGCTGATGATCAGCTGCCACATGGGATTTTCAAGGCCGGTGATGCTAGCCGCTTTTTTGTTGAAAATCACCATCAAAGCGTACATGCCGGCCGATAACATCCCGAAGACGAGTCCCCACGATATTTGGCCCTGCCGCACGGCCTGTCCATTCACACACAGCATGCCCACCACCACGGCCACAAATCCAAGGAGTTTTGCCACGGTAATTCTCTCTTTGAAGATCAGCGGCGAGAGGATCATGACAATCACCGGGCCGCAATAGTAGGCCAGCGTCGCCACACTCACGCCAATTTGTGTGTAGGCTTCAAAGAGAAATACCCAACTCGCGCCCATCGCTGCGCCCGAAATCGCCAGATACAGAAAATGCGCTTTGTTCTTCCAGAACCGCGCCCGCTGTCTGGAAGCGATGAAGATCAGGATCAGCAACAGCGCGCCGATCAACGTGCGCGTAAAGACGATTTCGTAGCTGCTCAAGGCAATGTAACTCGCCACGATACCGTTCGAACCGAACAGGAGCAGGGCGGCGATGTATTTGAACAGGGCGGTATTTTTCACCGGGCATCCGCGTCGATTGAGACTAAACTGTCGCTGGTCGCTGAGGCTCCATTATAGCCCATGCGCTCAGCCTGTCCGGCGCGGTGAGATGCCGATAAATGGTGCGTAGTTTTCAATCGATGCAGGCTTCCACCGAGAGAATTTCCGTCGCGCTGACTTGTTCCACGTGCCCGTCGTGAGTCACAAGAATATCCGCTCCATAGAGCTTATGCTCACCGCAACCGCAGGGCGGCCGTAGGTCGGTGAACAAGTGGACGATAAAGCCCCGCGCGGTCTCCTCGACGTGAGTGGCTTCGAACTTATCAACAAAGTAACGGGCATTACTAAACAGGGAGTCGTCCTTC
Organism: Anaerolineae bacterium; assembly: GCA_046328575.1. Lineage (GTDB taxonomy): Bacteria > Chloroflexota > Anaerolineae > Fen-1058 > Fen-1058 > JAGOBP01. The sequence goes on along the minus strand of JAXLWI010000064.1, from coordinate 8,712 downwards.
AGATCGTAGTAGGCCGATAAGTCTTTTGCGACCAGAGCATAACTCAAAGCCTCATCCACTGAGTCAACTGGCGCGAACATGGCTTGTAGTTCCGCTTCCTCGGTAATGAGTTGATATTCGCTCCCTTTGAATAGAACATAGCTGGTGTACGCGGGGGCAAGACAACCCACATGCTCGAAGCGTTCTCGATGGGGAGGCACTCCACTGCGCTGTTGGCAGCGCATCACTGAATAGGCGGGTGTCAGGCCCGCCAACAAATCATCGGGGATGACATTCTCACAGCCCAATGCCATCAATTGAGCATTACCCTTACAATCCCAAGACCATGAGATGTATTCATTTTGGACGCATCCAGCTTCTTTGAGGAGTTGGGTATTAGCCATCAAAGCAGGTTTGGGATGGCTAATGATTTCGGGTGCTGTGATCACTACAGGTGAGGCTTGAGTTGTTGGGATAACGATTTGTTCGCGTGGGGGCGGGAATAAGGAGCACCCCGCTACTAGCCACGACACAATGAGCAACAGACAGGCACTTCGCCGGTAATTCATGTGATTATCCTTGAGAGGCTGGCAATGTTAACCGCTCGGACGTGGCGGGCATGCGGAAAAATCTTGACGCCAGAATTATAGGCTCACTTCCTCATCACTGGCAAATATGTCCCGTAACCATTTACAATTGCGCCGACAGTGCGTGTATGGATATTGCCCAGGCCGTCATTGATCAGCGCGGTGTTGATGATGGCCGTTGGCAACGTAATGGCGCTGCTGGTCGTCATCACGTAGGTCACGGTAACGCCGATCGAGGATGCTACTGATCCCGTCCATGTAAGCACGCCGCCGTTCACGCCCCAACTGCCGCTCGACGCGCTCACACTGCCGTTTTTCAGGGTCGCATTAGCGGGCAGCGTATCCGTGACGCGAACCGACGATAAGGTCGGGCCGGGATTGATTAATCGGATGGTGTAGGTCAATGAATCGCCGGGCGCCGGGCGTGAGTTGCTGACGGTCTTGATGGAGTTATCGAGCCAGCCGTTATTGTAGATCACCGCGGGCGCTAAGCCGGTGCGCTGCAAACTGCCGCGACCTGTGCTCCACAAAATCCGCGCCCCCGATGAATTCGCTACATCGTAAGCGACCAATCCTGCGTTGATCGTGCCGACGACGATCTCCATATCCAGATCGGCGTCGATGTTAGCGATGCTCGGCGCGGCCAGCGACCCGCCGCGATCGTCGTTGGCGTTGCGCGGCAAATCAATTGACTGCAACAACTGCCCATCCCAACTGACGATGTACAACTTGCCTGGCGCATGGCTGCCATTCTGCGTCCACGACGCGAAGATCACTTCAACCTTGCCGTTGTTGTCCAGATCAGCTACGATCGGTTCGGTGGCAAACCGATAGAATCCCTCGGCGTTGTGGTTGTCCACCTCGAACGGCCAACTCCCGTGTTCGGTCTTATCGAGCCAGAAGGCGTGTACGCGCCCGTCGTACGACGGATAGATGATCTCGCGTTTGCCATCGCCATCGAGATCGACCACCACCGGATTCGGCACGTTGTTTTCGATCAGGTTGTAGTCTTCGCTCAATGGTTGAGCATTGGCGGGCAGGGGAACCACGGTCCAATCGTAGCCGCTGCCCGACCAGCGCGTGCGATCGGCTTTGAGGATGAAGGGCGTTTCGTAGAGATCGGTGTAGGGATCCGTGCCGCAGTTATGCACGTTGCCGACGACGATAATCTCCAGCGCACCATCGCCATTCACGTCCGCAATCGTCGGCGCGGTGTTCGCCATGTTAGGGCGATGCTCTGTGCCACATTCCGCGTAGCCGCGCAGATCGACGTTGTGATCGACGTGCAAGCCTACGCGCGCCCATGGTTTGTTCAATCCGCCGATCGTCCCGTAGATCGAATTCGCGCGCACGGGCGAACCGTCATCGTTGAAGGCGGCGATGTAGTGCGTGTCATTCGGCCCGATGATCTCACCGCGCCCGTCGCCGTCGATGTCGGCCACGCCGACGTTTTCGTTGAAGCAGCCGGCCGCATAACCGTTAGTGTCGCTATCCGTCATCTTGGGCCAGTTGGTGCGCAGCGCACCGTTGTGTTCGTACACGAACCACTGATTATCGGAGCGCGTTGAACACACCACAATTTCGAGATCGCTGTTATTGTCGATGTCAGCCACCGCCAAACTGCGAATCTCATTGCCGCTGCCAGTGGGATTGACCGGCCAGCCCGGCATGATGTGATTAGGCGCATCGTACACAGTGATGATGCCGTTGCCACTGGCCGTCACAATTTCCAGCGAACCATTGTGATCGAGATCGGCCACGACGATGCCCGGCCACAGCCGCGAACTGCTGCCTTGTGGCCGGTTCCACTCGATCGCGCCGGTGCTGCCGTTGACGGACATCAATGTGTAGCCGCCCCATAGGGCTTCCACTTGTCCATCTTGATCGACATCGACAACGGCAGGTGACGCATACCAACCGGTCTCGCAATACCACGCCGGACAGCGCTGCCACTTTTGCGTCAGGGTGAACGTTGCATTCGGCGAAAGTGCCAATACCGCCGTCGTGGCGGCCAAAGCGATCAGAGCGACGATGACGGCAACCAACAAACGTGAGAGGGTACGTTGAGTAGTCATGCTCCGATTGTAGTGATCGGCGCAGACGCAGGCAATAGGAAGATGGATTGAAAACAAAACGGCCACGCTAGAAAAGGTGGCCGTTGAACTGCAAAGATCCGATCGAGTTTAGGGTTCCAGCCGATAGCCTTGCCCCGGCTCGGTGACGATCAACTTGGGATGTTTGGGATCGTCTTCCAACGATTGGCGTAGTTTCCAGATGTGCCACTTCACACGCTCGCGGGGGCGTTCGCGTTCGGAAATGTCCAGCGCGTTGGCGATGGCCGTAACACTCAAGGTTTCGCCGGCGTGCTCGGCCAGCAAGCACAATAGCGTAAACTCGGCGGGCTGCAATTGGATCGGTTCGCCGCGCAAGTAGACACCATGCGATTCGCGATTGATCAGGATGTCTGGTCCCGCGCGCAGCAGGCTCGTCAAGGGTTGACGTGTCCGATACGTGCGGCGCAGCACGGTCTCGACACGCGCCAGCAGTTCGTCGGGCAGGAAAGGTTTGACGAGGTAATCGTCCGCGCCTAATTTCAGGCCGGAAATCTTATCGTCCGAGGTCTGCCGTCCGGTGAGAAATATAATCGGGACGGTGGAGATCTGTCGGATGCGATAGCAGGTTTCCCAGCCATCCATCCCCGGCATCATCACATCCAGCACCACCAGATCGGGCTGAGATTGCCGAAAAGCCTTCAACCCGTCTTCACCGTTAGTGGCGGTGACCGGTTGATAGCTCGCGCCGCGCAACGTCATCTCGATGACACGCACTTGTGCGGGATCATCATCTACAACCAGAATCGTTTGCATAGTTGATCAGTTCAAACAGCTGTGAAGCGATACCCCGCACCGCGTTCGGTGAAGATGAAGCGTGACGCGCCTGTTTCACCGTCGAGTTTTTGGCGCAAGCGCCAGACATACCACTTGACGTTATTCACATTCACATCGGTATCAAAGCCCCAGACCGACGTGAAGATGTCTTCGATGGTGATCACCTGACCGGGATGCTCGGCCAAATACAGCAGGATGCGGTGCTCGGTCGGCGTCAACTCGATCGGTTTGCCGTCGACCACGACGGTCAAGTTGGCCGGATCGACGATGAGGTCGCCGCCCGAAAAACGCATCACCGTCGTCTTCGACGGTGGGGGCAGGCGGGTGCGCCGCAATACCGCTTGAATGCGGGCCGCGAGTTCTTGTGGGTTGAAGGGTTTGACGACATAGTCATCCGCGCCCATGCGCAGACCTTTGACTTTTTCTTCGTCACTACGACGCGAGGTCATGATAATGATCGGCACTGTGGACATCTCGCGGATGCGACGGCAGACTTCCCAACCGTCCACCTGCGGCAGCATCAAATCCAGCACCACCAGATCGGGTTGAATTTCGTACAACCGGCGCAAGCCTTCCACGCCATCCATCGCATGCACGACATTGAATCCGCCATGTTCCAGCAGGATTCTCACAACATCAGCCTGCAATAAGTCATCTTCAATGATAAGAATAGTTTCAGACATAGACTCGTGCGCCTTGCGTACGAATTCAAGCGTGGTTTAAGGCATAATGCGGCCAGAGGCCAGCAGGCAACCAAAGCCGAGAACGGTCACATTGAAGAAGATCAACACGGCGACGATCAGGCGCTGTTGAGCAGTCAAATCTTTGAAGACCGGCATACGCTCAATGAGCGATCGCCGCGCCAGTTCATCTTCCTCTTCTTGAACAGCCGCGCTGCTTTGCCTGAGATCGTCGAACATGGTGCCTCCAATGGTGCATTGAATTTCGGTTGGTGCGAGGTTTAACCGCGTTTAGAATACCGCGGTGATGCCCAAAAGTCAAATGGTCTTTCACAAGCAATGGAGTTTCCACCCTCACCGGCGCGGTGTCGGCCAAGTCGGTGAAACCGTCCCGCGTTTGCGGTCCCCAGTCCGATCGGGTGGCACGCTCGATCGGGCGTGGCGAAACGCTGAAAGTTTGACACTGCCTGCAAGCTAAGGTATCCTTGGCGCTTAATGACTCCCTGGTTGAAGTCTCCGCGTACGCAGTGGTTCGGTCGCCTATTGGCGATTGGCGTTGTTGCCAGCACTCTATTTTCTTTGCTTGCCGTTCAAATCAGCACTGTCCCGCCCGCGGCGGAAGCCTCGCCGATGACGACGGTGACGGCTAGCGAAAATTCGTCTACGTTGCGCGCTGTTAACACCACACCCGCCACGCCAGTGCCCACTCGAACGAGCGTTGTGCAGCGCGAAGAAATTGAACCGCGAGCAGCCTATCGACCGGTGCGCCCCACGCCCACCGCTGAAGCCGTGGTTTTCCCCGCACCGCTTTTGCCACCCACGGCCGATCTGGTGAAGCGTGCGGCGACGGTCCCGATCTTGATGTATCACTACATCTCGACGCCGCCCAAAGCGACCGACAAGATTCGTGTGGGTCTATCGGTTACGCCGGAGAACTTTGAAGCGCAACTCGACTTGTTAACGGCCAAGGGCTACACTACGATCTCGCTGTTCGATCTTTATCAGCACCTGGCAACTGGCCAGGCGCTGCCCGACAAACCGATCATCCTCACGTTCGATGACGGCTATGTCGACAACTACGAAAACGCTTTTCCTGCGTTAAAGGCCCGTGGCATGTCGGCCACATTCTTCGTGCTTACTGCGCCCACCGATAATCTCGATCCGGCATACATGTCATGGACGCAGATCAAAGAAATGAGCGATGCCGGCATGGACATGCAGCTGCACGCCAAGGATCACGTCGATCTGCGTCATCGCGATTACGACTATCTGGTCTGGGAAATCATCGGTGGGCGGCAATCGATTGAGGGACATACGGGCAAGCCAGTGGTGTTCATGGCTTATCCATCTGGCAAGTACGACGCAGCCGTCCTCAAATTCTTGGATAACAATAACTTTTGGGCCGCTGTAACGACTGAATCCGGCAAGACACATACACTGAGCGACCGTTTGACTTGGACGCGGCTGCGAATTGCCGGCCAGTTGACACTCAACGGATTTGCCAAGCTGCTGGGAGTTCAATAAGGGAGATATCATGGGGACGACCGATGTTCTATCGACACGCGGCCGGAATTGGTTGAATTGGTGTCTCTTAATAGGCTCTTTGCTACTCGGCCTGATCTTCGTCACTAACGGTTCAGCTGCGCGCGGCGCCGCGATCCCGTTTGATTCTTCTATTATCGATACGCCGACGGCTACAGCCACCCCCACTCGGACTGGAACGCCGACCCCAACTGGGACTCCAACGAGGACTCCTACACCCACTATCACCCCCACCCGAGTCCCGGGCACGCCGAGTTACCTACCCATCATTCGCAACAGTGGTCGCCTGTCCTTATACTTGCCAATTGTTCTTCGGGCCAACTAACACCTCATCGGCTGTTGACATAGGAAACAAGCGCCCGCTATTCTAAACCCACGCCGCTTTGTCGACGCAGGTTGCCGCATTTCGGCCAAACATAAGCCTAGTCGGCGTTAACGTCTAATCAAATAACCTCTAAAATTAATTTATGGGGTTATTCAACTCGCTTAATCTTCACTACTTTCCAATCCGGAAGTCATTGGTGTAATTTCTCTCAATCTTGATAGGTTTTGGCGGATGCCAAATGATATACTCACGCCAAGATACTATGTGGTAATGGGTGCCTAGATAACTTATGACCACTTCTTCGCGTCTGCCGGGCTTCTATAACAAATCACTTGCCGATCGATTGCTCGCAATATCTGAGCAATCAGGTCTGACCCCAGAAGAGCTATTGGCCTTATCAACTGCTGGCCTCAGCCTCGACGGTGCAGACCACATGATCGAAAATGTGGCTGGACTTTACAGTTTGCCGTTCGGGATAGCCACCAACTTCCGAGTTAACAATAAAGAAGTCCTTGTGCCGATGGTGATCGAAGAACCGTCAGTGGTGGCAGGGGCGTCGTTAGCCGCTCGCTTGGCGCGTGAGAACGGCGGTTATGTCGCCAGTTCCGATGAGCCGGTGATGATCGCCCAGATGCAGATTTTGGATCTGGTCAATCCGCATGCGGCTCGATTGGCCATCTTGGCCCAAAAGGCCCGCATCCTCGAATTCGCTGCGACCACTGACCCGGTCATTATGAAGTTGGGCGGTGGCCCGCGCGATTTGGAAGTTCGCCTCATCGAAGAGTCGCCCGTGGGCGCGATGCTCGTCCTGCATCTGCTGTACGATTGTCGCGACGCGATGGGGGCGAACACCGTCAACACTGCTGCCGAAGCGTTGCGGCCTATGGTCGAAGAGATCACGGGCGGACGGGTGGCCCTGCGCATCTTGAGCAACCTTGCTGATCACCGTCTGGCTCGTGCAACCTGCACCATCCCGGCGAGTGCGCTGGCCTTTGATCAATTTGACGGCGAAGACGTACGTGATCGCATCATTGAAGCGTATGCCTTTGCCGCCGCCGATCCCTATCGGGCAGCCACACACAACAAAGGCATCATGAACGGCGTCGATGCCGTCGTCATCGCCACCGGCAACGATTGGCGTGCCATCGAAGCAGGCGCACATGCCTATGCGGCACGTTCGGGCAAATACACGTCGCTGTCGCAGTGGGGCAAGGACGCCGAAGACAACCTCGTCGGCACATTGGAAATGCCGATGGCCGTGGGCATCGTCGGCGGCGCAACGAAGGTGCACCCCACTGCGCGGTTGGCCTTGAAGATCATGGGGATCCAATCGGCGCGGGAGTTGGCCGAAGTGATTGTGTCCGTTGGCCTCGCGCAGAACTTCGCCGCGATCCGCGCTTTGGCAACCGAGGGTATTCAGCGCGGTCACATGTCGTTACATGCGCGCCAACTGGCGATGGCGGCGGGTGCGACCGGCGATATGATCGAACAAATCTCCGCGCAGATGGTGCGCGAAAAACAAGTGCGACTCGATCGGGCACAGGCGCTCGTCGAAGAGATCAAGTCTTACTTACCGAAAGAATAGAAATTGGAAATTGGAAGTTGGCGACGCGTTTCCAACCTCCAACTTCCAGAGGAATTAACATGCCGTTGATGAAGTCGAATAAACCTGTGGGTATTATTGGTTATGGGGCGTATGTGCCGCGCTATCGCCTGCCCGCGACGGAAGTGTCGCGGGTGTGGACGGATGGCGAAGAAGGCACACCCATCAAAGAGAAGGCGGTTCCCGGTCTCGATGAAGATGTGGCGACGATGTCGATCGAAGCAGCACGTAGTGCCATTGCGCGCGCGCAGATCGATCCGCAAGACCTCGGCGCGATCTGGGTTGGCAGCGAGAGCCATCCATATGCCGTGAAGCCCACATCAACGATCGTCGCGGAAGCCGTTGGCGCGGTGCCTTTCACGCAAGCCGCCGATTGGCAGTTCGCGTGCAAGGCCGGTTCGGAAGCACTGCAAGCCGCGACGGGTTTTGTCGGATCGGGCATGGCGAAATATGCCATGGCGATCGGTATGGACACCGCGCAGGGGCGTCCCGGTGATGCGCTGGAATACACCGCAGGCGCAGGCGGCGCGGCTTACATCGTCGGCGATGGTGAAGAAGCCCTAGCCGTGATCGAAGGTTCGTTGTCGTATGTCACCGACACGCCCGACTTCTGGCGACGACAGTACGCGCACTATCCCGAACATGCCAGTCGCTTTACGGGCGAACCCGCGTACTTCAAACATGTCACGTCGGCAGCCGAGCAGATCATGCAAGACATGGGCACGAAGCCGGAAGACTACACCTACGTCGTGTTCCATCAGCCTAACGTCAAGTTTCCGCAGCGCGCGGCGCAAATGCTGGGCTTCAAGCCCGAACAATACAAAGTCGGTTTGTTGGTGAACGACATCGGCAACACATATGCGGGCTCAAGTCTCATTGGTTTGACGGCGATTCTCGATGTCGCTAAGCCGGGCGATCGGGTGTTGGAAGTCTCGTTCGGATCGGGTGCGGGCAGCGATGCGTTTTCACTCCGCATCACCGATCGGATTACCGATCGACAAGGGCGAGCGCCTAAGACGCGCGACTACGTCAATCGCCGCACGCCGATCGATTACGCGACGTATGTGCGCTTCCGCAAGAAACTGACGATGGTGTAAAGCGGCACTGA
>JAXLWI010000063.1:0-24818 GCA_046328575.1 Anaerolineae bacterium | reverse complement strand
TTATCGGCGTGATCCGAATGAACCAGGCAGCCATTCCTTGTACATGGCATTCCCCACGCCGCCACACGAGAAGCGCATGGGTGTCATGTTTCCAATCGAGGGTGATCGGTGGAGCTTGTCGGTCGGCGGCTGGGCCGGCGATCACGCACCACTGGACGAGCAGGGCTTCCTGGAATTTGCGCGCAGTCTGCCCGCATCGGACATCTACAACATCATCAAACGCGCCGAGCCATTAAGCGACATCGTGCCGTATAAGTATCCAGCCAATCTGCGGCGGCGCTATGAAAAGATGGCGCGCTTCCCAGAAGGCTATATTGTCCTGGGCGACGCACTGTGCAGCTTCAACCCCGTTTACGGGCAAGGCATGACCACTGCCGCGCTGGATGCTGTGACGTTGGATGAGTGTCTTAAGCAGCAGGTCAAACGCGGCACTCTAGTCGGATTGCCGCGACGATTCTTCAAGCAGGCCGCCAAGGTCATCGACATTCCCTGGACGTTGGCCGCGGGTGAAGATTTTCGGTATCCCGAAACACAAGGGCCTAAAGCTCCGGGCACCGATTTCATCAATCGTTACGTGGCCAGGGTCCATCTGGCTGCACAGGTTGATCCGATGGTGTATTACAGCTTTCTACAAGTAATGAATCTGATCGCGCCGCCGACCACTCTCTTCAATCCAAAGATCGTGCTGCGCGTGTTACAAGATAGCCGCTGGCTAGAACAACATCAGCCTGCACTACGGATGGGCGAAGCTTACTAACTCTCAGGAGAGCAAGATGAGCGAGCAAGACAACATTCAAGTTGTACAGAAACTGTATCAGGCATTTGGAACGGGCGACGGCCCCGGCCTCTTCAGCGTCATCGCACCGGATATCGATTGGAAGTTCAATGGCCGGGCCAGCGAGGTACCTTATGCGGGGCATTTTCACGGCCACGCGGAACTGATGAATTTCCTAGGCATAGTCGCACAGACGGCTGAAGTGATCGAATTCGGCCCGCACGAGGTTTATGCCTTCGATGACAAAGTGGTGTCGTTAGGCGGCGAGAAAGTGCGCGTTAAGGTAACCAATAAGGTCTTCGAGACTGACTGGATTCACTTCTTCACGATCAAGGACGGTCAGATCATACGGCTGCGCGAATACTACGACACGGCGGCGATGACCGAAGCGTTTCGCGCCGGTTGAGTCGCTTAGATTGGACGTGACCATGACGCTTGCTCAGCCAACAAAAGTAGCGCAGCAATCCGATCGAGCCGCATTGCTGAACGTTCTGCGTGGCCGCCGTTCGCGCCGCTTCGGGCCTGGTATGCGAATCGAACACGGGCCGTTTGCGTATACGAGCGCACACGCTCCGCTACCGTTGACCGAAGACGAAGAAGCGGCTCTGGTCTTTGCAGCAGGTGGCATCACAGGATATGCGCTGGCCGACTTGTCGTACGGGCGTGGCCAGGGCGGGCAAATGCTGGCCGGTTTGGTCGGACGCACGATCAGCAGTGCCGATGCCATCAACGCCGTGTCATTCTTTGTCACGAATGACGAAACGACATACTGGATCAAACGTCCACAAGACTTCGCACCTGCTGAGATCGCACTGCTGATCGATCTGGCGAATCGCACTGAACTGACCGAGCTTTATCGCCGCAGCCGTGTACACATCGCCGATCAGCGTTGCGCACCGCCCGTTGAGCCCGGCTACAATTTCAATCTGAATAAGTGGTCATTGTATGCCAAAGGCGGCACTTATTTCGTGCCCATCAACGAACTCACCGCGTTGTACATCAATGCCTTGCTTGAAGCGTTCGACGATGAATCGGCCTTGTTCATTGTCGACGAACGCAACTTTTTCCAGCCGGCGGGCGTGAAGAAATTCGCACGCAGCCGTGGGGGTTACTTGCAGGATGATCCTCGTGCCAATCGACTGGGGACGGTGCAGGCCCTGGAGACCGCTGTGATGGAAGCGGTGGCGATCGAACAGGGCATGGCCCTGCAAAACATCGGCCTGATGGCGCAGGCGATCGGCCTTGGCGGCTACCCTAATTTCGCGCCGCATCCATTTAGCTGGTTTCAGGCGCTGGGCTTTCGGATGGGCGAGATGCCTGCGTCGCGGTATCTAGGCGCCTCGCGTGTCATGTCGAAAATCGCGGGACTGCTCGGCAAAGATCGAACGTTCCCGTATCCGCTTGGGCTGGAACGGAACAATCGGGTGTTGTTGCAACCGTATTGCCCGCCGTACTTTCCCAACATGAAAGCGGCGGTGCTGGCACTGGTCGACGCCAAGTTCGGCTCGAACGGTGTGTTTCGCGGGCGTGCGAACCTCAGCGGCTGGCGCGATCCTGCCCAGGCCGCCAGGCAAATTCCTGCTCCAAGCGAGCGCGCCATCGACGCAACAATTGCTTACTGCGAATATCTCTTCGCGCGGTACGGGCGTTTCCCCGTGTATTCGGCCCCCTTCCGTACGGTAATGGGTTATCAAGCCACACATGTGGATGTGGACTTTTACGATCGGTTCTATCGACCCGAGGCATTGACCGCGAATCAGCGTGAACATCTATCGCACTAGCATACGGCCTGTCTTGTGCCGCAAACTACGGCTATCACACTCGGAGAGATTAACGCATGGCAAGCAATAACTATCACTTTGTTACGACGTGGCGCGTGACAGCCACCTTGCAAGAAGTCAACGACATTATCGGCCATGCGCTCGATCTGCCGCGCTGGTGGCCCAGCGTCTATATTGATGTGAAAGAGTTGATGCCCGGTGACGAGTTTGGCGTTGGCCGCGTGATCGATCTATACACCAAGGGCTTTCTGCCTTACACGCTGCGCTGGCAGTTCCGCGTCACCGAGTCACGCTATCCGCGTAGCTTCACTCTAGAAGCATGGGGCGATTTTGTCGGACGTGGTGTATGGACGTTTGAAGCGGACGGCGACGAGGTTGTCATCATCTACGATTGGAATGTCCGCGCCGACAAATGGCTGTTACGAAAGTTCTCATTCTTGATGAAGCCAGTCTTCTCGGCCAATCATCGCTGGGCGATGCAGAAAGGGCTGGAGAGCCTGCGACTAGAATTGGCCCGACGACACGCTTCGACACCCGAAGAACGCGCCTTGATTCCGCCACCGCCGGCCCGGACGACTACTTCGCCTTTGCCGCTGGCTCTGGGCGCGCTCAGCGCGATCGGACTGTCGGTGATCATCGGGCGCACGCTGTTGCGCGTAATGCACTGATTTGCCCAGGAGGCTTATCCTCATGCTGACCACGCTGGCCGCTATGCAAATGAAATCGATCAGCCGGATGCGCAATTTCGATCCGGCCAAGGTAGCGCGTTACGAGAAAGACAGTTGGGTGGCGTATTATCAACGCCGCTGGTTTACCTTGCTGCGCCTGTTGATTGGCTTGATCCGATCGACGTACGGGCTATCGTTGTTTCAGGCGATCCGGGTGAGCATTCCAGCCACACGCGCGCAGATCGCCTTTGCGCCACAAGATAACAATATGCCTGGCGCGATCGAGTCTATGCGCCAGTTCTTCATACAAGTGAAAGCAACCCATCACGAAGACTTTGATCCGACCGAGGCCGCCCGCGCTGAGGTGAGTTGGTGGGTGGTGCATCGTAAGTACTTCGGGGATAGCAATCGATCTGAAGTGATCGAGGCGGTCGCGTGTGCCTATTCCTCGGTCTACAATCTGCCACCATCACAGCTGTGGGAAGCTGCGCAGTATCGTGCAGAAGCGATGGTCTACTCAGATGCTTGGGTGCAGAGTGCGCGCGATCCGAACAGCCCACTGCTGATGCAAGAAGAAGCCGCATTGGTCAAATCGTATACGGCGTTGAAGAAAGCGGTTAATTAGTGCGGCGGTTGGACAGTGAGATGGTAGGGTAACCCAGCACTGGTGCCTCCAGTTATCCCGATCAGGTTCGACATGAACGACCTCGAGACTTTTCTCACACTGTATGGCTTGCCGGCGATCTTCATCATCTTGCTGATCAAAGCGATCGGCGTACCACTGCCCGTGCCGACTACGCGATCGTGTTGACCGTATCGACGCGGGTGGCAGCCGGAAAGTTCGCGATTTGGCAGGCCTTCAGCGTAGTGCTATTTGCACTGGTGAGCGGCGAAATACTGCAATTCCTACTGGTGTGCGGACCGGAGCGAAAAGTCCTGTGTCGTTTCGGGCGCTATCAAGGTCTGACAGCCGCCCGCCTGGATGCGGCCTCGACTCGCGTCAAGCAAACTAGCCCAATTGGTATCGGCCTGATCATTCTTACACCAGGCGTGCGCGCCGCCTCCATAGCGGCCTGCGGCCTGGCCAATGTACGGTTCTGCACTTTCCTGCCCGGGCTTATCCTAGGCGAAGAACTGTTCCTCAGTCTGCACCACTTGATAGATACGTTTCTTGCGCCTGTGCGGGCCTGACCGGGACGGTGCAATCCTGTCAAGGATTCACATCGTGCGGAATGGATTGCATCGCCCGCTGTCATGTCACCTGAGCGCGGGGCGCAGCGGTGGACCCTGGCCGCCGTCGGCAGCGGTGATAGCGAGTGTGGGCAACGCTACGTCCGCGGCGATCCTGCCGGTCGGTGATCAACCCTGAAGCGTGCGGCCAACTGATCCAGTGCGGTCGGCTCACCGATCAGTGGGTGCCTGACGGAAGAGCCGCGCGACGACCCGCCTGCCCATGTCCTCGCCTCCAGCGAGGTGGGCTGGTGCGTGAGTTTGACCGACAAGTTGGCTGGGCGCTATGTGCGTGGACACGCTGGCCCTACCCGAAAACGATCGCAAGGCTACGCTGCCGCAATGACAAGCCGCACCGAGTCGAGAGTTGCTGACAAGCATCATCGACCCAGACGTACCAAGCCGTGATGAGCTTCAACTACGGGTGTTGCGTAGAATCGTTGGTCAGGCCGTTCAAACAAATTCATAGATGATGGAAGCGGCATCGTGGATTGATTTCGAGGCGAATGTGAAACGGCCGGTTAAGACTGCGCATCGCTTGATGGGGAACATCATAAATCTTTGTGATTACCAATGAACAGGCAGCCGTTATATCATTGGGTAAAAAAAGTAACCCATCTGCGAATGAACTATCCCGACTGGCATAAGTCCATGACGCCTTCTTATACAGGTGGTGCGGGATGAGGCTCGATAAAGTCAGCTGGAGTTTTCCACCAGAGATTTGCGTCCTTGCCGCAGTTCTTGCACCAACGACGAGTTGAGGAACGCTGTGACCATTTGTTCAGTGTTCAGTTGAGCCGCCATCCTCTCGCCGATCTCCAGGGCTTGGATACGCCGCGCGCGTGCACCAGCGTCATCACCAGATTTGCTCAAGGCGTGACTCAAACTATTTAATGTGCGAATTTGATCATAAGGGCGGCTCTGTGACGCCCACTTATCTAATGCCTCATCCAGAGACTTGATCGCCAGATGCAAATCGCTTTCTGCCAATGCCACGTGGCCGCGCGCTTCGCTTAAACTCGCCGCCGTCTCGGGTAAAGGCTGGATTTCCAGCGTCCGCTCGAGTTGGCGCAGTCCGCGCCGCGCGAGATCGATCAAGCGATGTTCGGCCGCCCATTGACACGCAAAGTGCAGCGCCATGATGCTGTTTGGATGAGTGAGCGTGACCCGCTCGACCCATTCAATGATCGTCGTGATGCTGGCCCTCGTCTCCGCTTCCCGACCCAACTGGGCATCCGCGCGGGCCAGTTCGCCCAGATATGGCAGGGTGGTTTGTGGTTCCGCTGCGCCACGAGCTTGAGCGCCGGTCAAACCCAGGACACGGCGCGCAGCCTCGGGTTGCCCTACATCGTTGTAAGCCTGCCCTAGAAAAGTTCCTGCGAAGGCCGTGCCAATATGTTGATTGACTTCCCCACTGATCGGCTCAAGCAGCAATTGATGATGACGTTGCCAGGCCGACCAGTCACCCCGCAGCCATTCTAAATGAAATAGCTCGGCGCGAGCATAGTGCGCGTACATACCCATGTGCCATCGTTCGGCATACGCAACGAATGCCTGATACGCGTCATGGGCCTCAGGGTAACGATCGAGATGACGAAGTGCGTCCGCGAAATTGGCGTAGCCCCGACAAACTGCATGCGGCAAATCAGCCGCCAGCGCGCGGCGCAAACTCTCTTGAATCAAGGCAACACCGCGCTCTGGCTGCGTGTAGGAAAGCGCTGTGCCAAGATTGTTCAGCGCGTGCACAATAACGTCTTCCGCGGTCAAGCGCTCGCCCAAAACCAATGCGCGTTGACCCCACGCCAGCGCTTCGTCCAATTCATCGGCCAACAAGTAAATGGTGGATAGCCCACCATACGCGTGCGCGAGTTCAACGCTATCGCCGAGGGGTTCCAGAATCGCCAGGGCCTGTCGATAGTGCTGCGACGATTGCGCTCGATCGCTGGCTTCCCAATAAATGCGGCCCATCACGCGCTGCATCGCCCCCGCATTCTGCGGATCATTCATTGCATTGTAGCGTCCATAGACTTCTTCAAAAGTCTTGATCGCCCGCTGAAAATTGCCCAGTGCCCACCAGCACTCGCCGAGCGCTCTCAGTAGTTCTACTTGTCCGATTGCATCGTCGGCGGCCCACTGGGTCAACGCGGCCTGATAATAACGCACAGCCTCATCAAAAGCGGCCGAGCGGCGTGCCCGATCACCCGCTCGTCGTAGATAACGCGCCGCTTTCTCTCGATCGGCGGCTTGCGTGAAGTGATGGGCAAGTTGAACGGCGATGTCGTCCGAGTGATTTTCATAGAGCGTCTCCAAAGCTTGCGCCACCTGCTGATGCAACTGCCGCCGTTCGTGCGCGCTCAGGCTTTGATACACGTAGTGTTGAAATAGGGCATGACTGAACTGATAACGTGCCAGCAATCGCCGCCCGATCTCTATCTCGCCGCGCTCGCGTATCAGCCGTTGGCGTTTTGCCAGCTCGCCCACTAACATTTCCGCTGTCTGGTTCTCATCGATGTGCAACACCGCGCTGATTACGTCGGCTGTGAAATCTTCGCCTTCAACACTGGCTACCTGCAAAAGGTTAAGCAGTCCGCCACTCAAATGCTGCAAGCGTTGCGCGATCACGGCCTCAACCCGTGCGGGCAGAGTGTGCCACGATAACGTAGGGCTGACTTGCCAGCGGCCGACGTCGTCACGCATGAGCTCACCGTGTTCCTGCAAGCTACGCAGCAGTTCGATGGTGAACAACGGATGGCCGCGCGTGAGTCGGAAGAGATCCGTGCGGAACGATTCATCAAGCTGATTAGGTTCACTATCGAGGATGGCATCGACAAACTCCCGTTCCTCGGCAGATTCCAGTTGCGTCAAATCGATCTGCACCTCGCCGAAGCGCCGTTTGAATTCGATGATGACCTCGTCCAACGTCAACCGTTGAGGGCGATCATCCGATCGGGTGGCCGAGGTCTCTGTCGCTACATCGCTGGGACGATACGCACCAACAATCATGATCCGGCTGCCCGACAATCGCCGTCCCAGATGAAATAGCAAATGCAACGAAGCTTCATCGATCCATTGCACATCATCCAACAACAAGATGAGGGGTTGGCGCACTGCCACCCGGCGCAGCACGCTGGCGTATTGCTCAAACAACTGTGGTTGCCGTCGCTGCGAGGCGACATTGCGCTGGCGATCGATCAAGTCACGTAATCGCTTGGCAAAGTCGATCTCAGGCAAGGCCGCAACCCGTCGCAACAACACTGAGCCTGAAACGAAGACGTCTAGCAAGTCCGGCCCTTCATCGCTGATGGCCTGAAGTGTGTGAAGTAAGGCCGCCCACAGGCGATGAGCGTGATCGCGAGTGAGCGCACCCACCGTCCATTTCGCCTCGACGTTGCCGCACAACATGTCGAGAATGTCACGGAACGGCAAGTACGGATCGCCTACGCCCGAATAGGCATTGCAGCTGCCGCTAGCTACTAACAAATTGGCGTGGGTTTGCTGCGCCCGGCGCGCGAATTCATTCAGCAGCGCGGTCTTGCCTTGCCCGGCTTCGCCGACGATAAAGGCGATTTGGCTTTCGCCCGCCAATGTTCGATCGAGCAGCGCCGCAAGCCGATTGAGTTCGCGATCACGCGCGACGAAGAGCGGCCCGATTAGCGGCCCGATCGGTTGTGCCGCTTCCTCGATCGTCGGGAGCGCCATTGGCGGCCTATCGTCGAGCAAACCCAATTGCGCTGCGCGCGCCACGGCTTCGGCGCGGTTGTGCACATCCAATTTGCTAAAGATCTGTTTGACGTACCACTTGACGGTACTGACCGACAACGTGAGCGACTGCGCGATCTCAGCATTGGATAAGCGCTTAACGAGCAAGCGCAAAATATCCCACTCCCGTTCGGTCAGCGGTTCGAGGAGCGGAGATGGGTTGTCGTCCTTGGGCTGTGGGGAGAGGCGTGTCATCTTGAGGTAATCATACAACATCGCGTGAGCGGAAGGCATTCACCCACTATTCCCCCATTTTGGGAGGGTGTGTGTGACCAGGCTTAGCTCTATCTTGATGGCAGATGAAACACTTCGTGGAAGATTGATGCGATGACAGCGACCATAGCAACATATTGCTACACCGCGGTGATACATGGAGGCTCTAATGAAGGACAATGCATTCGCGCGTAGTGCTGCGCGCGAACCAGATCCAGCTGTCCTACCCCGGGCAGACAGCGTGCTCGAAATGCTCGATCTGAATGAGCGCGAGGGCGCCGCCTGTGCCGTTTTGACCCCGCTCATTAAATCCAAACTGCGCGAAATGCAATGCGGGCAGATTCTGGAAGTGCGCGTGGCTGATTCGTCTGCCCGGAGCGATATTGAAGCGTGGTGCCGCCTCTCGGGAAATGCATTACTGCAAGTGATCGAAGAAGAGTCAAAACTACGTTGCTTCGTGCAGAAAAAATAACCCGCTTGAAAAGGAGATTTACCAGTGGCAAAGCTAATGATCAACTGTACACATGGACAGGAAGACCCTGAACGTGCCACATTAGCGTTCGTAGTCGGGAACGTGGCAGCGTCTGCCGATCAAGAAGCAGTGGTGCTGCTGACCATTGAGGGGGTGCGGAATGCCACCCGTGGTTATGCCGACGACATCTGTAAGGAAGGTTTCCAACCGTTGCGAGAAGTCATGCAATCGTTTGTCAACAACGGCGGCCAGATCTGGGTGTGTGGAGCCTGCGCGAAGCCGCGCGGGATCACAGCGGCGGACCTGATAGAGGGTGCACGGATTGTCACTGCCGCCAATGCGGTCGAGTATCTGGCGACAGGCGCGGCCTCGCTTAGTTTTTAGCGGGATATTAAGGACTAGCACATGGCTTTCATTCAAACTGTTCCAGCCGAACAAGCAACCGATAAACTCCAGGAACTTTACAACGATGACCTCCACAGCCTGGGCTATATTGCCAACCACACCCAGGCAATGAGCTTACGGCCCGAAGTCAACGCGGCCTGGCGCAACCTGATCGGAACCATTCGCTCCAAGATGCGTCTGCGCCGCTATGAATTAGTGACCATCGCGGCGGCAGCGGCCCTGCGCTGTACCTATTGTCTTTTGGCTCACGGCGCGGTGCTCCGCAAGAACTTCTTCACGGCTGAGCAAGTGGTGGCCATTCTGCGCGATTACCGGCAGGCAGGTTTGGAACCGGAGGAAGTCGCCATGATGGCCCTGGCTGAGAAGGTCACGCTCGAGGCGCAGAGTGTCACGCCTCAGGATATCGAGAACTTACGCGGATATGGCCTGACCGATGCCGAGATTCTGGATGTCATTCTCGCCGCCGCAGCGCGCAACTTTTTTAGCAAGGTCTTGGATGCGATCGGAGCCGAGCCGGATGCCGTGTATCTGGAGCTTGACCCGCAACTTCGCGAGGCATTGGTAAAAGGCCGCGCATTTGAAGCGATGAGCTAGTCGTTCATCTGGCGCGCTGTCCAACACTGCGGTTCAACGGCTCGTGCAGCGCGTTCGAAATACGGACTAGCAATCGGGTTGTCCGAACCCTCGTAGGCGGCTCACCCATAGGTTGAGGAAATAAATGCTAAAGCGAAAGCAGATAGTTCACGCGCTCAGGGTGTTGAGCATCGGCGTGTTGGCGTTGATCTTCGGACCGGCGATCGTTCACTCACAAGCCGCGCCATATACTGCGGGCGATCTCGATCCGACGTTTGGTGGCTATGGCACGGGCGGTCGCGTCGTGGGCGATGTGTTTCCCGGCACGACGATTCACACCGCCGTCCTACTGCCCGATGATCGCGTAGTAGCCGTCGGTACAGACGGCGTTGATTTCATCATCGCACGCTACTTTGCCGACGGCCAGATCGACTCGAGTTTTGGTATCAATGGCGTCACGCGCGTCGACTTTTCGGGCAAGATCGACTTTGCCAACGCGGTTGCCCTGACTCCGGCAGGCAAGCTGCTGATCGCCGGCACCACGCGCGATAGCAGTCCATTGAGCCAGACTGATTTTGCCATCGCACGCCTCAACCCCGATGGCTCCCCAGACAACACCTTTGGTGCGGGCGGCAAAGTCACAGTGGATTTTCACGGCCGACAGGATGTGGCGCGCTGGGTCATACCTTATCAAGATAGTGTTGGACCTATTCTGGTGGGAGGAAGCGCAGAAGCGAACACGGGCATGTGCTTTCCAGCTTGCGATACCAATATCGCTCTGGTACGCCTCAACGATGACGGCAGTCTATACACCACCTTTGGCACGGGCGGCAAAATGGAGATTGATCTTGGCGGCAGCGAAACCTCTGCCGCCGCCCTCCAACAACCCTACTACCCTGGCAATGTAGATCTGGTAGGCTCTCGGACCGCTTCAACGTCCCAATATGTGATTGCACAGATCAGCGGCCTCGGCGGCCTCGATCACACTTTCGGCAGTAACGGCATCGTCACCGGCACCACGCCTGTGCCCCTGGTGAATGTGACGCAAGTTTATACGAACGGCAACTACGATCTCATCGGGATCGGCACGACTGGTAACGACATGGCGCTGCTGCGCGTTGATCACACTGGAAACCTGGTGAGCGATTTTGGCACAGGTGGGATCGTGGTTCAGGATTTTGGCGGCGTCGATACAGCCAGTGCGCTTTCTCAATTGCCCGATGGTACATTGCTGGTTGCCGGCAACAGCGATGCACGTCTCGCGCTCGCGCGCTTTACCGATCGGGGGCAGATCATTTCCGGGGGGCCGGTACTCACCGATCTTAACGATCTCGGTGCTACGAGCGTCTGCGCTTTCGGTCTCCAGTATATACGCGATGTGCGGCTGTGGACCATCGGCAGTCTGCAAGCGGGTGCCACGACTCGATTGGTCATGACGCGGCACTTCACCGATCTTTCCGCGGATGCCGGCGGCCGGCAGACCACCGATTTTAGTGATCCGCAGATTGATCCAACCGCCTTCTCGAGTGAACAAGCTCATGCAGTGGCCTTTCAGCCGGATGGCAAGCTCTTGGTAGCGGGACAGACACTCCTCTGGCCGTCTTACGCGGGTGCGATTGCCCGCTACAACCCCAACGGCGCGCTCGACTCAACGTTTGGTGTAGGTGGCCGCCTCGTTATCACGACCACGACTGGGCTGATCGGTGTTCAGGTTCAATTGGATAAGAAAATCGCCATTGCCGATGATAACTTCGATGTGGAACGGCTGAACCCTGAAGGAAGCCCGGACCTCAGTTTCGGCGAAAGCGGTTGGGCGACAGCCAACTTCGCGGGTGCGCACTCAAGTGCGCTTGTCCTCCAGAACGATGGCAAGCTCGTGGTAGCGGGCGAGCATGTCGACGTCAGCCAGCTCAATACTATCGCCCTGGCGCGCTTTAACACCAATGGAACACTCGATCCCGGTTTCGGCGTGGGTGGTAAATTGGTTACGGGCCTTGGGCTTAACGCAGTTGGATTGGATGTCGCCGTCCAGCCCGATGGCAAGCTGCTCGTCGCCGGCGTCACCTTTGCAAACGAGTCCAACTATGCCAGCCATGATTTTGCCCTGGTGCGCTATAACCCCAATGGCAGCCTCGACACCAGTTTCGGCAGCGGTGGAAAAGTCACTACTGATTTCGGCGCTTATGAAATTGCATTCGCTATCGTCGTGCAGCCCGATGGCAAGATCGTGGTCGGTGGGGCAAGCATTCCGGGGGCTTTAGCTTTTGCACGCTATAAGCCAGACGGCTCACTCGACGCCACGTTTGGCGTCGAAGGCAAGCTCAGTGTCCCATCTTTAGGCCAGGGAAGAGTCAACGATCTCGCCCTTGACGCCAATCGGATAGTCGCGGCAGCGTGTGATCCAGTTTTCGACACGGGTCTGGTAGTGCGACTCACGTCCACAGGTGCGCTCGACAGTAGTTTCAACGGCAATGGCCGCGCGCCGTTCGAGTTCACCGGCGCGGATTGCCCGCAGTCCATTGCGGTCAGCAAGGGGCGCATCGCGGCCGCCGGCTATGCCGCTTTTTCGCACGACCAACAGGACTTCGCCGTGGCGCTGTATCAGCGTGGTGCTGTCCCCGCCAACCTGTACTTGCCACTGGTGTCGCGATAAGGCGGACATGGGGATGTCCGCCCTATCTTGATCTTTTCGGAGATGGAAATGTTGCTGCACACAAAGATTGTTTGCGTAGGGATCACCCTGCTGCTCAGCATGCTGACCTTGTTGATTGGAGGGGCTTCTCACTCGCTGGCTGCGCCAACCAGTGATGCAGTGGTACAACCGCCGTGTGGCGAGGCCGAGTTCGATGCGGCTTTAATGACGGTGCAAGCGTCAGCATCCGGCGGCACGATTACGTTTCACTGCGCCAACCCAACGACGATTACGTTCACCTCCATCAAACTCATTGATGGGAATGTGGTGATTGACGGTGGCGCGCCTGACGCGATCACTTTAAGTGGTGGCAACACGACCGGGCTTTTTCTGGTTGACATCGGAAATTTGACCATGCGCAACCTCACGCTGGCGAATGCCTCGGCCACTCAACAGGGTGCCATTACAGTTGGCTTGGCTGGCAAGTTAACGCTGGATAACTGCGCGCTGAAGAACAATCATGCGGTCGGTCATAGCGGCGGCGCGATTGATGACTCAGGCGCGATGACCGTGACGAACAGCCTGTTCTCGAACAATCAGGCCGACGTGAACGGCGGCGCGATCCACATCGATGCAAATGCGTGGACGTTGATTTCGGGCACGACCTTCCTGAGCAACTCGACAACGAACTCGGGCGGCGCTCTCTATAACTTGAGCGACATCTTTGTCGTTAACTCTTACTTTGCAAACAACACCGCGGCGATCAACGACGGCGGAGGAATCTGGACGGGTAATCATCTGGATATTGACAATAGCACCTTCTATAGCAATACAGCGGCCAGCGGCTGGGGCGGCGGTCTCTACAATCAAGGCACACTCATTGTAACGAATGGCTCTCTCAATGCGAATACGGCCAAGCAAGGTGGCGGTGGCGTTCAGACCTATCTGGGTCAGACACAACTGTATAACTTGACCATTCTCAATAACAAGGTGGCATTGGGCACAGGCATTGGCGGCGGTCTGTCCAATAGCCAGGGACAGCTGACGGCGGAAAACTCGACGATCAGTGGCAACCGAGCCGCTGGCGGAGGTGGCATCTCCAATCATAGCGGCTCGGCGAGTTTGATCGGCCTCACCTTGTCGAACAATGCCGCCGCTGTTACAGGCGGTGGCATCAAAAACGAAAATGGATCGGTGAGCCTGACCAACGCTACACTCAGTGGCAACACGGCGTTGGGAGGTGGTGGTTTCTACAATTACACGGGGACAGCGTATCTGACCAATGTCTCGTTGTCAGGCAATTCAGCCTCCAACATCGGCGGCGGCGTCAGTAACTCCAGCTTCGGCACGCCCCATCTGGGCCTGTTCAACGTCATCGTCGCGGACAACCCGATCGGAGGTAATTGCTATTTTGGAAAAGCCCCCGATTACTCTGAGTCTAATTTGTCGTCGGACAACACCTGCAGTTTTGGTGCGGGCCGCGATAACGTCGATGCCATGCTCGCGCCGCTCGGTAACTATGGCGGTCCCACCCAGACATACCTTCCGCTCCCCGGTAGTCCCGCGATCGATCACGGCAACAATACCGATTGTCTCAACATCGATCAGCGTGGCAAGTCTCGCCCCGTCAATGGTACCTGCGATGTCGGCGCAGTGGAACGCCAGTTGGTAGATGTCAGTTACTTTATCTGGTTACCGTTGATTGAGAAATAGTTGAAACACATCACTGAGGAGAGAGAACCATGTCTGCTAAGTCTTCAGCCAACGTATCGACCATTTGCTGGAATGCCATTCTACGCACTCTGATCGTGCCACTGCTAGCCTGGAGAGTGGCGGTGTTCACCATCACGCGCGCCGGCCAACCCGGTGTCGTCTGTATGACGCCGATGGCCTGGTTGCTGGCCTTGTGGAGTGGACGCCAGTATGTCCGTCTATCGGACGGGCAGTCCGGCCCCTTAGGTCCCGCTTTGGTCGGCGCCGTTCTGGGTTTGGGCCTGGGCCTCGTCTTCGCGCTGGTCAGCGCGCAAGCCATGCCGGTTGATCCGTCGGAAGTGGGCAAGTCACAAGCGCTCACGGCCATCATGATTGTGGGCGGCGTTGTCGTCTGTACCGCGCTGAGTACCTTCATCGCACGCGCTGCACTGCGGCGTTACGCGCGCGCACAATAGTTTCGATATCCTTCAGTCAAAAACCAAGGGGAATAAATTGATCATACGCTACACAACAACCTACCGTCGTCGGTTTCTATTACCGATACATCGGCTGGTCCTAATAATGGTTACAGTTCGATCGTTCGGATCAACTCCAATCCCATCGGCCCCGGGTAATTCGCCTAATATCTCGATCGGCTCTCACGCCCCGACCGATACGCCTGTGCCGATCGTGAGTGAGATATACAACGAATGGACGCTGAATGTGGGTCTGCATGTTGGTCCGCGCAGAGGGACGTTGAGTGGGATCGGGGAGTTGATAAGTCGGCGGCATGGGTGATGTTTGACTCGATCGCCGTCAAGCCGATCGAGTCACTCGGTCTGAGTCACACACTTGATGGCAGGTGGATATTCCTTTCAACAGCACTCTTGACTGTGTACCTCTGGCTCATCAGCATCGTACACAGCATTCAGAATCTACTCATCGAGGCCTTGTGGCTCTGACCCCTTGAGTTCCCTCCCACGCTCAGCATTTCTTTTGCCCCTCGCGAAATACCATTGAGTGCAGATCGATCTCAGCCTGACCGATCTTACTTTCGTATAAGCGCAGTTGTGCTTCAAATGACGAGCGCAAATGGCTGGCCTTGTACCCGGCCTTCATCTGCGCCAGCCAATCTGCCATGACGGCGCGATCGGGTTCCGGGTAGTTGGCTTCAAAACAAATCTGATCCAGCGGCAGTTTGGGTGGCAGCGGTGGATACGGCCCGCGTGGATAGCCGAAGATGATCGTCATGAGCGGAAAAACGCCGTCGGGCAACTGCAACGTTTGCTTCAGAAACGCAGCATCCAATATCCCCGTGCGCCCCGTCTCCGATAACATGACCGACGACACGCCCAGCGCCTCAGCCGTGAGGTTCATGTTCATCGCCGCCAGGGACGCATTAACGACAGCGATGGTGTACTCGATCAATGGCGACTTCGGAAAGGCATCCAAGACCAATCGATCGCGGTACGTGTCGCCCATCACGATGATGGCGCGCTGGCCTTGAAAAGGGATTGGGCGATCAAACGTGGCCCGCCACGAGGCTGCTGTAAATGCGGCGAAGCTCCACGATTGTAGGTTGACGGTGGAAGGCGCCAGCCGGCCCGCTTCCAGAATTGCAGCGAAGACATCGTCCGGAACTTCGCGTTGGGCAAAACTGCGCACACTGCGCCGCTTGAGGATCACCTCCAACAGCGGATTATGGGCCAACGACGGCGGCACTTGCGGTTTGCCGCTGAAAAGACGTCGCAGGCTCCGCACGAAGCCGAATAAGCCGGATTTTGCAGGGACAATCGGGGGGGATTGTCGCGCAGGTCCGGTTTCACTGGCGAGCGAATGATATAGAGTCACAATTCCCTTTCACGGATGAGTGTTTGCAGAAACGTCGAAGGCAGATTGTAACATGCTACGGCAAGCATGGACGTTATTTTGTGCCCAACTGGTCGTGCATCTCACAGATGACGTTAAAGGCGGGGCGGGGTGATTGATCAGGATTGATGATGCTGAAGCCGCGTATTTCGTCGGTGCCGCCCGTATAACTCAAATTCCAGACGGTGAACATCGTTACCCACGGCCACTCGGCGCGAATGCACCTAAATGCGCCTGGCAAATAATCAGCTTGCTCGTTTGGCGAAACATGCGGGTGAAGGCCGGGTTGAATGGTATAGCCAAGCTTTGTGATCCACATGGGTTGGGTCGCATTGGCCTGCGCCAGACTGTCGTGCAAGTTGGTCACGCCTGCCTGTAGGCAGGGTGTCACTTCCAACCTGACGGCGATTGTCATCTCGTCGTCGATCAGATCGAGTTGGCGCAGATGATCGATCGGTTGGCAACGATCAACGTCCACTGTGCGGCCTTCTACGACCCCGACGATGATCTCGGCCTCACGGCGATTTGCACCGAACCCATCGCCGATTCACGCCGTCGCTTCTTCCGCGATCATCTATTGCGGTCAGACGCTGAGACTGCGCGTGGGCCACCTTAGCGGCTACTCTTAACACACAGCGCAAAGAAAACTCCCTCCATCCCGCCATGCCTGAGCTGCGCTATAATCGCGTTGAAGTTTTGCAGGACGAGGAAACGTTCATGCTGCTCACCCTTACTTCAACCACCGCGCCGGCCACCGATCTGGGCTACTTGCTGCACAAGCATCCTGCTCGCGTGCAGTCATTTGATCTGAGCTTTGGCAAGGCTCATGTCTTCTATCCCGAAGCCACACCAGACAGATCTACGGCGGCCTTGCTGCTGGATGTTGATCCCGTTCATCTGGTGCGCGGTCAGCGGGGCGGGCTGGATCAGTACGTCAACGATCGACCCTATGTCGCGTCTTCGTTTTTGAGCGTAGCCATCGCCAACGTGTTTAGCATCGAGCTGGCTCCTCGCTATTTGGTCTGGCAACCTTAGATTGGATCTGCCCGATGCCGTTTGTCAAACTAGCACCATTGGTTGCATAAAACAGAAATGAATTCAAACCAGAACTCCGTGTGACCGAACCGAGCGGCTGAGGATCGCTAGCCTACTCTGAGCAAATTCAAGCCTGCGTAAACAACACTCCAACCGACGCCGAGCGTTGCGCCAGCGATTAGCGCATAACCCACTTCAGGATAAAAGGCGCGCAGCGAAGCCAGTGGAAATGGAATCAAGCCCGGTAGTTTGAACAGGCATAATAGGGCGATTGCCAAGTTCAAAACAATCGTGGCAACGACTTGCCACGGTGGACTGACGAAGCCGCTCTGCCAACTGATCAATCCAGCCACAATGCCGAAGATTTGCAGGACCAGCGTTAGCGGGATGCCCCAGTAGAGCCCACGAAATGCAACCGGCAATGACACTGGCCCAGGTGGTGAATGGCCATTCAACAAACTGAGCACACCTTTAGCCATGTCACTTATCTGCATGAGTTGTTCGAAGCCGCTGACATTGGCCAGCAAGATGACGCCCCAACCGCTCGCAGGTTGAAACATGATCTCGCCGTGTGACACGCCAATGTCACCGCTGTGCCGGATCGTGGTAACGCCATCCAGCGGACCGATCGCCCAACCCATCGCGTAAGAGTTTTGCGGCCGCGTATTCGTCGGCATCATTGGCACGGCCGGTGCATGCAGTTCGGCCATCCCTTGAGAGGATAACACCGACACATTGCCAAATCGTCCGGCGTTGAGTTGAGCGATCACGTAATGGGACAGATCCTCGGCACTGGAAATCAGCAGGCCGGTAGGCAGATACGCAGGCGGAAAAATCCCTTCGCGCGGATATGCCCGTCCCAGCGCATAGTAATGACCTGCAGCTAAGTCATGCTCCCTCGCTTCAGTGTGTGACGTATAAGAGTGGTCCATGCCCAGTGGCTTGAAAATGTGCTCGCTCACGTACTCGCCATATGCCTGCCCACTCACTTGCTCTACCAGCAAGCCAAGCACGACGTAGTTCAAATTGCAGTATTGATACTTCGTCCCCACTGGCGAACAGAGTCGAAGCGTGCGCATCTGACGCACGGCCTCTTCCATACCCACCGTGCTGGTCCACAAACAGTTGCCGTCTGTTTCTGACAGGCCGCTGGATTGATTGAGCAGATGGCGAACGGTGAGGCGGGCGGCAGCGTCCGCATCCGAAAGGGTGAACCAAGGCAAATATGCTTGTACCGGCATGTCCAACTCGATCTGGCCCGCCTCGACGAGCTGCATAATGGCCAGCGCGGTAAAAGATTTGGTGAGCGAACCGATGTGAAACGGTGTGTCCGGCGTCACACAGCGCCCTGCTGAGTCGGCTACGCCGAAGCCTTGCAGATGGTAGATTTGGCTCTGGCGAACAATGCCGAGCGCCAGACCAGGAATCCCCAACCGCTTCATCTCGGTTTCGACGTACCGCTCAATAGCGCGCGTGTCATTCCCCAGGTCGTTCGTCGCTGACATGCCCGCCTCCGGTTGCACCGCGCTTACGCCCAAAAATGAAATAGGCAAGCGGGCCGATCGGCGGCGCGAAAACCGCGGCCCACCAGATCTTTTTGTTGCCGTTGAGTTCACTATCGGGACGTTGACGTAAATCGCGCACGGCCCAGAGGATCAGGAGCAGGTTCGCGATGCCTTGCGTGATCCCGCGCGCGATCACGCGCGTTTTCTTGGCCGCTGAAAAGTTCTGCCAGCGTGTCGGCTTATCGGTAACATCGGGCATGGGCATTGCTTCGGACATGATGAGTCTCCCTTCTGCAAAGTAGTCTCTCAGCAACCTACAGTCCGTCCAGACTGATGATCTTCCAGCGATTGCCAACTTGCCGGAGTTTAAGATTCACCGAGTAGGCGTTAGCGCCGCGCCTGAGGCTGGCGGTATACTGGCTGGCATCATCGGATTCTTTGAAGATACCATAGCTGTCCAATCGGCCGCGTTGCGAATCGATCTCGTTGGCAAGTTTAATGAAAGCCGCCTCATCGATCGCTCGCCCGTCTACGGTGGCCTGCTCATCGAGATCCGTGTACGCCGCCGCATAGTTCTGATTGCGGATCGCTTCATAGTAATGCGCGGTCACCGTTTCCGGCAGATCGGTGCGGTTGAAAAACGCATCAGTCACGACTTCAACCCGGCTGATGACGAACAACGCGAAGGCGGCTAGCAAGAGCGCGCTCAAACCGCCGATTGCGAGCCACCGATTTCGAGAAATGGTCATAGTATCTGTCTCCTAAACGTGAAATGGATTTATTTCGTCTGATCAGACTCAAGTCGATCAACAGCGAGCAACGGCAGGCCGAGATCGCGAATGTGATTTAACATCCCGTGCAACGCCGCTTGATCGATCACGGGACCGATGAGCAAGGTCTCGCCGTTGTCGAGCAGTGTGATCGTCAGGCCATCGAACCACTCGGCCCAGTGCGCGGCCAGATGGCCTTTCAGTCGAATGCGATATGTCTCGGTCATTGGACTTGAACTCAATTATTCGGGAGCGGTTGACCGGTGCGCGACGATTCAATTACTTCGCGGATGGCCGCGCTGATCTGCATCGCATACTGCTCGTTACCTTGAATCGAACCGTGATCAGCACCGTCGATCACGCGGGTTACGCTGTTCGCTGAGTGAACAGCCACTTGACTCCAGATCGTTTTCAACTTAGCCCGATCGTCGGGTGCCGTCAACTCGGGATGTCCCGCCCACAGCACGACCAACGGACGCGTACCCAAATCGGCGGCGGCTTTGGCCTCCTGGCTGAGTTTCAACAGCGATTGCCGCACTTCGGCATCCCACGTATCTACAGCCTGGTTAGTCGATTTCAAGGCGGTCAATTCCGTGGCCACTACCGGCGGCAGGCCATACCCCGCGACCTCGTTGCCGATGATGAATCGCGCGGCACCAAAGCGAACCAACACCGACAGCAACCAGTAGGCGCTCTCGTTTTGCGATTTGTATTTTTCGTAATCGTCGATGGACATTGAAGTCAACGGAATTGCCGAATCTACCAGAACCACTCCCAGTACTTCGCCCGGATACTCCGCGGCATAAATGGGATCCGTTACGCCACCTAGCGAATGACCTGCCATGACGTAGGGGCCGGGCACATTCGCCGCCTGCAGCAGACTGTGCAATTCGTGAACCAGCTGCAAGCCATCGCGCGATCCGGCTACGGGGTCGCTCCAACCGTATCCAGCGCGATCATAGGAACAGACGCGATTGGTGCTCGACATCTGACGCTGCACCCAGTACCATTCGGTTGAATAGCTATACGCACCTGCCTCCAGAATGATCGTCGGGCTGCCTTGCCCGGTGCAGTAGATATGCATCATATGCCCATCGACATTGACGAGTTGGCCGGGCGGCCGATAGCCACGCTTATCCAATTCGACTGACACAACTTGAAAGCTGAAACCGAGCAGAAGAATGGCCACAATGCCAATGCCAAGCCATTTCAGTCCGCGCCCGAGACCGCGCAGGATACGTCGCCCGCGAGAAATCGATCGGGGTCGCTCTTTCGTTTCGCCAGAAGTTGAGGTGATTTCCATGTCAGGCGTGGACCACCTGCGGGGCCGACTGTTCTTCGGCCAGTGCCGCGATCTGCTTCATTTCCTGCGCGTACACGCGGCGCAGAAACAACGTTGAGACTACACCTTCCAGCCAGTTCGATACCACCATCTCGGTGGCAATCGTCAAGCGCGTTTGCCGTTCACCGTTTGAATCCACCGTGAAGGTCGTGACGGAGGTGACGTTCGGATCATTCTCCAGCCGATTGCTCTCCACCAACACGCGACCGGGTTCCGGCTCGGTGACATCGGCGACGAACGAGCGCGTGCTGTTGCCTGCTTGCATCTGAAAGCGGATCGCCGTGCCCGCGCCTACTCCGCCGCGAGTGATTTTCAGCGCCGAGAAATACTGCTTCGGGAGAATACTCGGATGCCCGACGCGATAGTCGGACAGAATGGCGTAGACTTGCGCGGCTGGCGCATCGATGACACTTGAAGCTGCGACGTGGTGTGTTTTCATTTTGTCTCCCCTAGATAGATGACTTATCCGACTGTGATGCGACCAATATAGCCTGCAAGTGGGTAGAGCGTCATCAGCCGAAAGTTAGATTAGGAGCGACAACACGGGTGGAAAAAGTTACAGGAGATTCAATTCGCGGGCGCGCGCCACAGCCTGGGTGCGATTCTTCGCGCCTAGTTTGCCAAAGATGTTGTTGATGTGCGTTTTGACTGTGCCCAGGCCGATGATCAATTTGGCGGCGATTTCTTGATTGGAGAAACCGTCAGCAATGAGGCGCAAGACCTCGCGCTCACGATCACTCAATGGCTCAATGAGATGATTGATGGTTGACTGCTGATTGCCGATTGAAGGTTCATGCGATGTCGAATGTCCGGTCGGAAATGCCGACAGCAGCTGATCAACGTACCGCCTGAGAGGGCCTGGCCGTTTCTCAATCAACAGCCCAAAATCAGCCATCAACAATCGTAAGGGTTCACCTTCATCGATAAACGTGCGAATATACCCTTCCGGTTCGGCCAGCGTCAGGGCGCCCTCGAGGGCAGTGAAGGCCTCGTGGGCATTCCCTTCGGCTTGAAAGGCCAAGGCCCGCAGCATCTGAATCTCAATTACACTGTTGAAGCGCGCTTTCGATTCTGCATCGTGCAGCAGCCGGGTCAGCAGCTGCAGAGCTTCCCGGCTGTTCTGTCGAACGATGAGCACCCGGGCCAGCGTCAGATGGCCGCGCTCCAGTGGATAAGTCAGTTCGGCGTCGACGGTTAGCCCGTTCGTTTCCAGCCAGTGCTCGACGGCGTCGATGTCACCTTGCAGCAGCAGCAAGTGGGCGCGCAGCGCTTCACTCCGTGCGATCAAGGGCGCGGCAAAGTGGTGCTGGTGCGCCAACTTTGCAAAATGATCGAGCACCTCGCGCGCGCCTGCGGCATCGCCGCGCGCCTGCCGCGTGAGTGACAGCGTCATCGAACCGATCAACGCGCCATTCGCCTCAATCGACATTCTGGACTCGGCCAGTTGAAGACCACGATTGAGATGGGCCTCGGCTGTTTCGAGATCGTTCCACTCGTAATAGATCGTGCCCAGGCCGAGATGATAAAACACATCGGCAAAAGAATGCTGTAAGCCAGCCGTGGCAGCCTCGGCCAGGCCGGCCTCAAACAGTTGTGCCGCCTCTCGCAGCCGCCCTTCATACAAATGCGCCCAGGCGACGGTTGAGATGGCGCTGAAGTGGCCGATCAGATCACCGGAGGCCCCGGTTGACTTGATGAGCTTATCGGGATACACCTCAGCCGCGCGTACCATGTCGCCGGTCAGAAGAAAGTCGAGCGCGGCATAGTCGATGGCACGTTGATGCGCCGCCCGATCGGTCGGGGGTAACAGCGTCTTGGCTTCGCGCGCAAGATGCACGCTGACTGCCACATCACCCATGTACCGGCTCAATTCGGCTCGGATTGTGAGCACAATGCCACGCAGATGACGAGTCTGCTCGTCGGACGGCAAATGTGCGATCGCGCGCTCCGCTTCCTGCAGACGCATTTCGGCCGCTTCGGTTTGATTCATCAGGGATAGGACCGCGCCATGCACGATGCACAGTCGAGGTCGACCCTGAAACACTCGATCGGGCAGCGCTTCCAGCGCGGCCAGGATCATTCGCGATTCACCTCGCGCAATAAGCGCCAGCCCGTGCTGCTCGATAAGTCGGGCCGCTTCATCGGTGCTTCCAGCCGCGTGCGCGTGTCGGATAGCTTCGATAAATAGCCCGTTGCGTTCGTGCCATTCACTGGCACGGCGATGCAGCGCGCGCACAGTGTCGGGCTGCGCGTCACGCAGGCGCGCGCGCAGCACATCGGCAAAGAGGTGATGATAGCGATACCAGCGCCGTTCATCATCCAGCGGGATCACAAACAGGTTGCCGTGCTGCAATCTTTCCAACGTCGCCTGACTGCCCGTCCGGTCCAACACCGCATCGCACAGGTCGCCGCACATGCGATCGAGGATTGAGGTCTGTAATAGGAAGGACTGAACGTCAGCCGATTGACGCTGCACGACTTCCTCGGCCAGATAGTCGACGATGTACGCGTGGCTGCCCGTGAACGATCGAATGAAGCTGCCCACATCGTCGTGACCCTGCATCGACAGGGCCGCCAGTTGCAAGCCCGCGATCCAGCCTTCGGTCCGCGTCTCCAGCGCAGCAACATCGTCGGCGGAGAGATTCAGGCCCATCACGTGATTGAGGAACTGTGCGGCTTCATCGGGTGTAAAGCGCAGATCAGCGGCACGAATTTCGTCCAATTGGCGGCGCACGCGCCAGCGCGCCAGCGGCAGCGGCGGATCTGATCGGCTGGTGATCATCAAGTGCATTTGCGGCGGCAAATGATCGAGCAGGAAAGTCAGCCCGGCGTGAATGGCCGGCGCTTCGACCAGGTGATAATCATCCAACACCAGCACAAACCGATCGGGAAATGCGGCCACATCGTTTAGCAATGCGATCAAGATCGATTCGATCGGCTGCGACGATTCCAATAAGGCCAGTGCGCTCGCACCCAGCTCAGGCCGCAGCATTTGCAGCGCGGCGATGACGTAAGCCCAGAAACGCTGGGGATCGTTGTCGTTGGCGTCGAGCGAGAGCCATGGCACGCAGTGTTCACTGTATGGAATCCATTCGCTGATCAGCGTGGACTTGCCAAAACCGGCAGGCGCGGAGACGAGCGTGAGACGCTGACCGTCAATCGCGGTCAGGCGCTCGGTGAGCCGCGCTCGAGCGACGACGCTGTCGCGCGGTCGACGTGGCGGTATGAACAGCTTGGTGGCAAGCAGCGGTATCACACCAGCGTTGTCCATGATTGTCTTGCGTGCGATTGAACTCGGACGCCCTTGGCTAGAGGGAGGGTACGAATATTGTAGCAAAAATCAAGCGACTTTGGCAAGACCGAAAAACGAGGTAGATTGTTGCGTGGCGCACAATTTACCCAGCAGTATGGCGGCTAATTTACTCCTATCTGCCATACCTTACCCCTGCTGGATGAGTAGCAACCAGAGCGCATTGGTCAATACAGCATCTGAGCAGATCGTGAAACGGTGCGTCACATCTAATACAGACGCTCGATCCGATTCATTGCTCGCTGCAGATCGGCTTCGCCGGGTTGAGTATAGCGGCGTGTCATGTTCAGATCCTCGTGGCCAAGGATAGCGGCCACCTCGGTCAACTGCGCGCCAGCATCGAGCAAGCGCTTCGCGCAGGTATGACGCAGCACATGCGGCGTCAACACATTCAAAGCAGCGCCAGCTTCACGATCAGCCAGCGAACGTGTTCGCCCCAGCGCCGCTGCCTTACGTCCTATCTGCTCCACAATCTGCTGCACGGCGCGCGTCGTCAGACGGATATTCGAGCGGCTAAGAAACATGGCGGCGCCTTCGGCCGGTCGAATCTTCAGCCAAGTCTTGAGCGCCGCAATCACACTTGCATTCAACGGTACGCCTCTCGACTTACGCCCCTTTCCCAACCGCACCTGTACCACGCCACGTTGATTCGATTGAATCCTTACGTCATTGACATTCAATGCCACGATCTCGGATACGCGCAAGCCAGCCTTCCACATCAACAGCATCAGCGCCACATCACGCACCCGTCAAGCGGCGCTCTTCCATTTGTTCACGCGTGAGGTGA
>JAXLWI010000062.1:0-24911 GCA_046328575.1 Anaerolineae bacterium | reverse complement strand
TGAGTTTGCGCAATACATCGCGGCGGTGCTGCCGAAGTTGGTTGAAGTCGGCGCGACCGGCGCGCTGTTGTGGTGCTTTGCCGATTACGATGAAGCGTTGTGGAATCAACCGCCATGCGATGAAGCACGGCACGAACGGCACTTCGGTTTGATTCGGCCCGACGGATCGATCAAGCCGCATGCGAAAGTGATGCGCGATTTCGCCGCTACCCAACCGATCGTGAAAGCCGCCACCCGATCGATCGATTTACCCATGTCGCCTGCTGAGTTCTATCGCGATCCGGCGCGCAACACGGTGAAACTCTATCGGGAGTACATCGAAAAGAATTAACCGCCAAGGCGCGAAGGGTTTATCTTTTGCAGTCTTGGCGTCTTCGCGGTGATCATTTTTCCCCAAGGATTAACGGTGATGACGCTCGAACAACGCATCGAAGAATTGTTATCGAAGTTGACACTGAAAGAAAAGGCCGCGCTGTTGTCGGGGCTGGACATCTGGCGCACCGTGCCGATCGAGCGCGTGGGCATTCCGTCGATCACGATGACGGACGGCCCGCATGGCGTGCGTGCGAATCGATTTGAAGCCGGGCGGCCGGTTGGCCCAACGACCGCGTTTCCCACCGGCGTGTCGATGGCCTCGACGTGGAATCCGGCCTTAGTCGAAAAAGCCGCGCAGGCGCTGGCCGAAGAAACGCGTGGCATGGGCTGCGATGTGCTGCTTGGCCCGTGCGTCAACATTGTGCGGCACCCGCTGGCGGGCCGCAATTTCGAGGCGTATAGCGAAGATCCATTTCTCGCAGGTCGCATCGGCACGGCGTGGGTGAAGGGCATGCAGAGCCGCGGCGTGGGTGCGTCGCTGAAACACTTTGCCTGCAACAATCAGGAATTCGAGCGCGATCGCGGCAACTCGATCGTGGATGATCGCACCTTACGTGAGATTTATCTGTCGCAATTTGAGATGGTTGTCAAAGAAGCGCAGCCGTGGACGGTGATGTGTTCGTACAATCGCATCAACGGTACATACGCCAGCCAGAACAATTATTTGCTCAACGATATTTTGCGCGGCGAATGGGGCTTCGATGGCTTGGTCGTGTCGGACTGGATGGCGAACCACACGATCTTTGAATCAGTGCAGGGCGGCCTCGATCTGGAGATGCCCGGCCCGGCTAAATACTACGGCCAATTGCTTGTCGATGCGGTGCAGCGCTGGCAGATCGAGGAAGCGACGATCGATCAGGCCGTGCGCCGCGTGTTGACGTTGATTGCGCGCACCGGCAAATTCGATGGTCAACAAATCGCGGGGTCGGTGAACACGATCGAGCATCAGCAACTCGCGCGCGAGGTCGCCACCGAAGCGATCGTGCTGTTGAAGAACGATGGAATTTTGCCGATCAAATCAGGCCAGATCGAGACGATTGCTGCAATCGGGCCGAGCGTGACGAGCTGGCAGATCAGTGGCGGCGGCAGTTCGCGCGTCGAGCCGTCGCAAGTGAGCGAACCGTTAGCGGCGCTGAAGACCAAGCTGGGCGATCAAGTTGAGATCGTGTATGCCGAAGGTTGCGATAACTACGTCGAACTCCCGACGATGCGCGGCGGCTTCAAAGCTGAGTTCTTCAACAACGCCACGTTGATGGGCGAACCCGCGGCGACGCGCATCGATCCGGCGCTGAATCAAGGCTGGTGGTTTGCTACGCCTGCGCCCGAAGTCACGACGATGCAGTATTCGGCGCGGTGGTCGAAGACGATCAAGGTGGACCAATCGGGACGTTATGCGTTTGCCATCGATGCGTCGTGTGACGCGCAAGTGTTACTGGACGGGCACGTGATCGTAACGAACGGCCAGCCAAATGTGACGCTCGATCTTGAGGTCGGAAAAGCCTATGATTTCAGGGTCGAAATGAAGAAGGCGGATGAGTTAGTGTTTGGGCACGTGCGCGTGGGTATGGCCTATCAGCCCGAGCCTGACACGCGCCTTCAGCAAGCGGTCGAACTCGCAGCGCGATCGGATGTAGTGATCGTCTACGCGGGCTATCCCGAAAACTTCGAAACGGAAGGACACGATCGGCCCCACATGGATTTGACCGGCCAACAAAATGAATTGATCGCGGCGGTAGCGAAGGCGAATCCGAAGACGGTGGTGGTGTTGAATGTCGGTTCGCCCGTGACGATGCCGTGGATCAATGAGGTTGCGGCAGTCGTGCTGGCGCATTATCCCGGCATGGTGGGTGCGGACGCACTGACCGATATTTTGAAAGGTGCAGTGAATCCATCGGGCAAACTGACGGCGACGTGGCCGAAGTCATTGAAAGATACGCCCGCGTACAACAACTATCCGGGCGGGCGCAGTGTGGTTTATGGCGAAGGGATTTTTGTTGGTTATCGTCACTATGAATATCGCGATGTCGAGCCGTTGTTCCCGTTTGGACATGGACTATCGTACGCGGCGTTTGAATATAGTAACTGGCAAGTGCCGAACAGCGTGAAGCGCGGCGAGACAGTGAAGGTCGCCGTGACGGTGAAGAACGTCGGTGCAGTCGCCGGACAAGAAGTAGTGCAGGTCTACGTGCGGGATGAGCAAGCGACGTTGCAACGGCCAGTGAAGGAATTGAAAGGCTTTGCCAAAGTGGCGTTGCGACCGGGCGAAGCGCAGACGATCGAGTTTGAGTTGAACGAACGGGCGTTATCGTTCTACAATCCCGATCGCAAACAATGGGTAGCGGAGCCAGGTATGTTCGAAGTGTTGATCGGTTCGTCGTCGCGGGATATTCGGGCGCGAGCCAAGTTTGAGTTGATTTAGCGCTAGAATCACAGCGGCACAGAGACGATTTAAAAACTCTGTGTCTCTGTGGTTATTCTTTCTAGAAAGGGAAAACATGTTTGACCTCAATCTCATTCGCTCGCAGTTCCCCGCGCTGGCTTCCGGCGCGATCTTCCTCGACAATCCTGGCGGCACGCAAATAGCGCAGCAATCGCTGGCGCGTATGACAGATTATCTGACGCGCACCAATGCCAATCACGAAGGCGCGTTCAAGACCAGTCGCGAATCGGATGCCGTCGTCGATGCCGCTCGATCGGCCGTGGCCGATTTTCTCAACGCCCGTCGCTCCGAAGAGATCGTGTTCGGGCAGAACATGACGTCGTTGACGCTGCACATCAGCCGGAGTATTGCGCGGACATTGAACGCTGGCGATGAGATCGTGGTGACGCGGCTCGATCATGATGCCAACATTTCGCCGTGGATGTTGATCGCGGAGGATCGCGGCTGCTCGTTGAAGTGGGTGGATTTTGATCCCGAAGATTGCACGTGGAACGTCGAGGCGTTGAAGGCGCAGTTAACTTCGAAGACCAAACTTGTTGCCATCGGTTATGCTTCTAATGCTGTCGGCACGATCAATCCGGTGGCCGAAGCCGTGAAGGCTGCGCACGAAGTTGGCGCGCTGGTCTACATCGACGCGGTGCAGTACGCGCCCCACGGCCCGATCGATGTGCAGGCGCTCGATTGCGATTTTCTCGCGTGTTCAGCCTATAAATTCTTCGGGCCGCATACCGGCATACTGTACGGCAAGTACGAGTTGCTCGATAAACTGAAAGCCTACAAGGTCCGACCTGCACACAACGAGCCACCGCACAAATTTGAGACGGGTACGCAGAGCTTTGAGTCGATCGCGGCGGTGTTGGGAGCCCTAGAGTATCTTCAATGGCTTGGGCGGCGAGTCACCGATAGTCCCAAGCGCCGCGATCAACTGGTGGCAGCGATGACGGCGATGAAGGAGTACGAGAAGTCGCTAAGCCACGCGCTGATTGAAGGGCTATCCGCGATTAAAGGCGTGCATGTGTGGGGCATTACCGATGACGCCCAACTCGATCGGCGCGTGCCGACCGTATCGTTTACGCTCGAAGGTTGGCAGCCGCGCGATGTGGCAGCCGAACTCGACAAGCACGGCATCTACGTCTGGGACGGCAACTATTACGCGCTGGCGGTGATGGATCGATTGGGACTGGAAGAGAAGGGCGGCATGGTGCGCGTTGGCGCAGCGCATTACAACACGCTGGAGGAAGTGAACAAGCTGATTGAAGCCGTGCGGACGTTAGCCAAAGCGTGATTTGTGGTGTGTGATGCGTAAGGCATCGGGGGAAACGTATGACGCGACAGAACATTTCCAGCGGCACGCCGTGGGAGCCGATCGTTGGGTATTCCCGTGCTGTGCGAATGGGACGGCAGGTGTTTGTGTCCGGCACAACGGCAACAGATGCGGAGGGCAAGATCGTCGGGCGCGGCGATGCGTACGCGCAGACTGTGCAGGCGTTGAAGAACATCGAAGCCGCGCTGAAGCGCGCGGGCGCGAGTTTGGCCGATGTCGTTCGCACCCGAATGTATGTAATCAACATCGACGATTGGGAAGCGATTGGCCACGCCCACGGTGAGGTCTTTCGTGACATTCGGCCGGCCGCGACGATGGTAGAAGTTAAGCGGCTGATCGACCCCGAGATGCTGGTGGAGATCGAAGTGGATGCAGTGATCAGGGAGGATGCGGCATGATCGAGAAAGTGAATCTGGCGCAGAAGTTCGGTCTGTTCGACGAATACTGGAGTCCGCGCGTTGCAGGCGAGTTGAACGATTCGCATGTGAAGTTGGCGAAACTCAAAGGTGAGTTTGTGTGGCATCATCACACTAACGAAGATGAATTGTTCCTCGTCGTGAGGGGCCATCTGACGATCAAGCTGCGCGATCGAGATATCGAGTTGGATGAGGGCGAATTCGTGATCATTCCAAAGGGTGTGGAACATTTGCCTATCGCGGCTGAGGAAGCGCACGTGGTGTTGCTCGAACCGAAATCGACGTTGAACACGGGCAATGTGCAGAGCGAGCGGACAGTGTCTGAGCTGAAGAGCGTGTAAATGCTGACGCTATCGGTAGTGCCCGATGTCTTGGTGATTTGCCGACTTGAACGTGATGCGGTGATTCCTGCTTGGGCAACAGGTGAATTCGTGTCAATCACGCGCACGAGCGATGAACTGGCGATCGTGTGCGCTGAGCGTGATGTGCCGTCGGGCGTGAAGGCCGATCGGGGCTGGCAGGCGTTGAAAATCGAAGGTCCACTCGACCTATCGCTGACGGGCGTACTAGCCTCTATCGCCATGCCTTTGGCTGAAGCGAAAATCAATCTCTTTGCGATCTCAACCTTCGATACGGACTATGTGCTGGTGAAGGCCGATCGGGTGGCAGAGGCGATCGCGGTGTTGAGAAACGCGGGACATCATGTGAAATGAGTAATGAGTAACAAGTAATGCGGATCGCACATTACTCGTTA
Organism: Anaerolineae bacterium; assembly: GCA_046328575.1. GTDB lineage: Bacteria > Chloroflexota > Anaerolineae > Fen-1058 > Fen-1058 > JAGOBP01. Next base: position 19,602 of record JAXLWI010000062.1, on the reverse strand, counting down.
CTCATTACTTGTTACTCGTTAGAGCCGTTCAAACCTCGCTTGGAAGAACCGCAAATACTTCGGTTCATAAACCATCTTCAAGCCGCGCGCTGCCTCGCGTTGATCATAGACGGCCTTAACTGACTCCGCGACGACGTCCATGTGCGCTTGCGTGTAGACTCGACGCGGAATGGTGAGGCGCGTCAGTTCCAGCTTGGGATAGTGATGATCACCCGTATGCGGATCGCGGCCCGCGCTGACAATGCCGCGCTCCATCGAGCGGATGCCGCTGTCGAGATAGAGTTCGGCCGCTAGAGTTTGCGCGGGGAAAACGGTTTGCGGCAGATGCGGATAGAAGCGCTTTGCATCGAGGAAGATGGCGTGGCCGCCGATGGGCTGCATGATGGGCACATTCCAATCGGTGAGCAGCTCGCCTAAGTAGCGCACTTGGCCAATGCGCGATCGAATGTGATCGTCATGCACGGCCTCTTCAATGCCGATCGCCATCGCTTCCAGATCGCGTCCGGCCAGACCGCCGTACGTGTGCAGGCCTTCGTACACGACGACGAGATTGCGCAATTCCTCAAAGATGTCCCAATCGTTGACGGCCAACCAGCCGCCGATGTTGACCAGATTATCTTTCTTCGCGCTCATCCACGCGCCGTCGCTGTAACTGCAAAACTCCTTGAGAATCTGCGCGATGGTCTTATCGGCGTAACCGGCCTCGCGCTCTTGAATGAAGAACGCATTCTCCATCAATCGCGTTGCGTCGAGGAAAATCTTGATGCCGTGCTTGTCGCATAGCGCGCGCAACGCCTTGATGTTCTCCATACTCACCGGTTGGCCGCCTGCCATATTCACCGTGGCAGCGAGGCTGATGTAAGCGATATTCGCCGCGCCTTCACGATCGATCAGAGCCTGCACCTTGTCGAGATCGACGTTGCCCTTGAACGGCAGCATAACTTGCGTATCGTGCGCCTCGTCGATGATCACATCCACGAAGATGCCGCCGGCCAACTCTTGATGCTGGCGTGTGGTGGTGAAGTACATGTTTCCCGGCACGTACTGACCCTTCTTGATCACCGTCTGACTGATCAAGTGTTCCGCGCCGCGGCCCTGATGGGTGGGTACGATGTATTTGTAGCCATAGTATTTCTGGATCGCTTCTTCGAGGTGATAGAAGTTGCGGCTGCCCGCATACGCTTCATCGCCCAGCATGATGCCCGCCCATTGGCGGTCGCTCATCGCGCTGGTGCCGCTATCGGTGAGCAGATCGATATAAACATCATCGGATTTGAGCAGGAAGGTGTTGTAACCGGCCTCGGCGGCGGCGCGTTCACGCCCGGCCCGATCGATCATCGTCAACGGCTCGACCATCTTGATCTTCCAGGGCTCGGCCCAGGATCGTCGGCCAAATTGCTGGCCCATCGTTTGTGGCGTAGTGGTCATTCAGGATCTCCTTGTGTGAGGTGGTGGGATGGATAGTGAGTGACGAGTAAGTTATGTGTTACTCATTACTCGTTACTTGTTAAGTTTGCGATGAATCGCTAATAGATCTCCAACAATCGCATAACCCGTTTCAATGCGGCCTGCGCCCGGCCCGATCAGCGTCACGTCGCCCAACAGATCAGTGGTGAAGGTGATGGCGTTGGTCGCGCCGCCGACGGAGGCTAACGGATGGGTGATGGGCAAACGGGTAGGCTTCACGCTGGCGACAACCTTGCTCTCGATCGATTCCACGCGCCCGATCAGTTTCCAGCGTTCACCGGCCGCTTTCGCTACCGCAATGTCGTCAGGTGTGAGGCGTGTGATGCCGGTACGATCGACATCGCTCATACTGATCGCTTGACCCATCAATAGGTTCGCCATGATAACGACTTTACCCGCCGCGTCGAAGCCTTCCACATCGCCGGTCGGATCGGCTTCGGCGTAGCCTTTCGCTTGTGCATCCGCCAACGCTTCTGCGTAGGGCGCGCCAGCTTCCATCTGCGTCAAGATGTAATTCGTCGTGCCGTTGACGATGCCCTGCACTTTGCGTACGCCCGCGCCCGCCAGCAACTCCTGCGCCATGCGCAGCGACGGTGTCCCACTCATTACCGTGCCTTCCGCACCGATCTCGACACCGTGCGCATCGGCCAAAGCCTTTAATTCAGGGTATTTCAGCGCGATCGGGCCTTTGTTGGTCGTAATGACGTGCTTGCTCAATTCGAGTGCGCGCCGCAAATGTGTGATCGCTGGTTCGCCTGTTTTTAGATCGGTGTAGCTCAGTTCGATCACAATGTCGGCGTCACTGCGTTCGATCGTCTGTAAGGCGTCCCAATCGCGCTGGGGCGCGGAGACTCGATCGAGTTTGTTGGTGGCCGCAATCGAGTCCAGTAACTTCGCGGGATCGAGGCCGCTTTCATCGGCGACGCTGCCTTTGAGCAAATCGCACACCGCTATGATTTGAAATCGCGCGCCGAAGCGCTGCGCCAGGTCATCGCCCTTGTCGCGCAAAATCGTCGCAAAACCTTGCCCCACATTGCCGAAGCCGATGATGGCTAAGCGATACGTGTTCATGATCTCCCCTATTTCAACGGCAGCGCCGTCGTCGATTTGACTTCACTCAATACAAGGCTCGTATGGATGCGGCCCATGCCCAACAGCGGCGTTAACCGATCGACCACGAAGCGTTCCAGGTCCTTGCGATTGCGAAGCACCACTTTCAACAGGTAATCGTACTCGCCCGTGATGTGATGACACTCCAGCACCTCGGGAAACTTGCGAATCGCGTGCCGGAACTTTTCCACTTGATCGAGTTGATGCAGATGAAGACTGACGTGAATGAAGCACAATAGATCGTAGCCGACCTTTTCTCGATCGAGCGTAGCCCCGTACTGGCGAATGTAGCCGTCCTTCTCCAGTCGCTTATGACGCGCGTGCGTGGCCGGTGGCGAGAGATGTACGCGGCGTGCCAGCTGCACATTGCTGACGCGGCCGTCGGTCTGCAACTCCGTCAAGATGGCGCGATCCAGATCGGATAGTGGCGGCGCTTGAGAATCTTTTATCATGATCGATCTCCTCCTGTCAACGAATGTTTGGCATTCTATTGAATATGCGGAACAAATGCAAATGCCCGCGCTGCTAGTGGATAGATTATTCCGTGTGGAATATCACGAATCGATGGGCGAGGAAGAATTGAAAAGGGGGCGGGTATAATGAACTCAACTCTCATACCGTCATTACGAGGCGCGTTTTATGCGCCTCGTAATGACGTTTACGGTCTGCGAGGTTCCCATGCCCAAAAACTACAATCTCGATGTTACGCCCGCCAATCAACAACGTCGCAAAGAGAACGCGATGAGCGATGAGTGGACACGCGAATTCTTACAACGCGCCTCGATTGGACACGTGGCAACTCGCTGGGACGATCAGCCCTTCATCACGCCGACGAACTTCTGGTACGACGTTGATCGACACGTGATCTATTTTCACTCCAACATCGTGGGACGCGTGCGCGCCAACGCCGAGAAGCACGATCGGGTGTGTTTTGAGGCTAGCGAGTTTGGTCGTTTCTTGCCGTCGAATGTGGCGCTGGAATTTTCGGTTCAGTATGGAAGCGTCGTCGCTTTTGGATCGATCCGCGTGGTGGCTGATGCGGATGAGCAACGTCACGCGCTATATGGTATGCTGAAGAAGTATTTCCCGACGATGACACCAGGGCAAGAGTTCAGGCCGATTACCGATCAGGAATTGAAGCGCACCAGCGTATACGCGATTGCGATCGAGAGTTGGAGTGGCAAACGCAATTGGGTTGAGGAAGCGGAGCAAAGCGACGAGTGGCCGAGGTTGAATCTGTAATTTTCGATTTTGGATTACTAAGTTACTACTTCGGTGGTTGAATCGGCTTCTGAGTTTTCGGCATGAGACTATATGCCAGCAAGACTACGCTAACGATTATCAGCAACCCACCGAGCCCAAATCCGCCCCACATAAGGAGTTGCTCGTTTTGAGGGCGCGGATAGTAGCGGTTCAAGCCGGGGTGACTGGCTTGAAACTGCACCTGAATTAAATGGCCTTTCTCAAGACGGTTCCATTCTGTGCACGGAAAATCACTGCTGCCTTTGCGCAGCGCCCCGTAAGCCATGAACTGATAATCGGCTGTGCACACCTCCGCCTTGTCTTTTGAGTTGTCCGTTTTATCCATCTTCAAGATCGTCGCGCTGATAATCTCGCCGTTGCTGCGGTAGTCTAGCTCCTCGCGGCTGATGAAGTACGTGGCGGCGATCACGATCAGCGCCACTAGAAAAAGCGGCAACGCGAAACGATTGATTTTACGGCGTCCCGCTGAAGTTTTGACTGGACGCGCCTCAACTGTGTCGAACGCGACTGCCGCGATCTGAGATGGTGACGGCTGTTGTTCGATCCCTTCTAGAGCCTGCCGCGCAATGACGTTGTCCGGATTATGCTTCAGAGCTTCTTCAAGGCATTCGCGTTTCAACTCTGCCGTCTCGACGACAGTTGCCATCCACACCCACGCCGCGTCATTCTTCGGATCGGTTTTTAACTTTTCGATCAAAAGTTGACGCGCGCGGCCTTTGTCGCCCGCTTTGATGAATTGAATTGCCTGCTTCAATTTATCGGCCATGCTTGGCTCCGAAGGTGGAATCAACCGGTGATCATCATCGTAAGTCGATCGGCGGCATGACGCAACCTGACCTGAGTCCCAGTGGAGGGCCATTACCCTCACCCCGGTGCGTCGCGTTCGTTCTCCCTGCCAGGGAGAAGGCCAGGCTGAGGGTGAAGTTCATATTCAGAATCGCCGAAATCGGACCAGTTGATTTGCCACTTCGTGCCGAACCGCCTATACTTCAAGCCATCCTCCTTAACTGAGCGCCGCCGATGCCCAAGAAGAATTCGCATTGCTCGTATTGCGGTCAAGCGTTTGATGTCGATCAGGCGTGGCCGCGCACCTGCGCGTCTTGCGGCAACACAACTTTCCTCAATCCCTTGCCCGTGGCGGTCGTCCTCGCGCCGATCGATCTCGGCCTCCTTGTCGTGCGCCGCAACATCGAACCCAAACGCGGCTGGCTGGCGCTGCCCGGCGGTTACATCAACTACGGCGAATCGTGGCAAGCGGCGGGCGCGCGCGAAGTGTTTGAAGAAACGGGCCTGCAACTCGACCCCGATCACATCCGCGAGTTTCGCGTGAAGAGCGCGCCCGATAGCACGCTGCTGATCTTCGGGCTAGCTCAGCCGATCGGGTTGGCCGACCTGCCGCCCTTTGTGCCTAATGAAGAAACTCAAGAAATTAAGATCATTACTGCGCCGGAAGAGTTGGCGTTCTCGTTGCATACGGAAGTAGTGCGTGATTATTTCGATCAACTCAGGAAAGGACCAATCGTATGAAGAATCGCACGCTGTTGATGATCCCCGGCCCGATCGAGTTTGAACCCGCCGTCCTGGCCGCGCTGGGCGCGCCGACGATGAGCCACGTCGCGCCAGATTTCATCGAGGAATTTGGGCAAGCCCTGACGAAGCTGCGCCAAGTGTGGTTGTCCGACGATGGTCAACCCTTTGTATTGGCGGGGTCGGGCACACTGGCGATGGATACCGCCGTGGCGAATCTGATCGAACCGAGCGACAAGGCGCTGGTCGTCAACACCGGTTTCTTCAGCGATCGCATGGGCGCGATCATGGAGCGCTACGGCGCGCAAGTCACGCACGTCCGCGCCCCGATCGGCGGCCGCCCGTCGCTTGAGGATGTTGAAAATGCCTTAAAACAAGGCCAATTCAAAGTCATGTCGATCACGCACGTTGATACGTCAACGGCAGTGTTGACCGATGTTCAAGCGTTGGCGAAGTTGGCGCAGCAGTATGGCGCGTTGTGCGTGGTCGATGGCGTATGCTCAATCGGTGGCGAAGAATTTCGCATGAGTGAGTGGGGCGTCGACGTAGCGTTGACTGCATCGCAAAAAGCGATCAGCGTGCCGCCCGGTTTGGCGCTGCTCGTCGCCAGTCCGCGCGCAATGGCAGCCTTTAAGGCACGCAAGACACCAGTGGCAAGCTACTATTCGGATTGGGCCAGCTGGTTGCCTGTGATGGAAGCGTACGAAGCGCGCAAACCAAGTTACTTTGGCACGCCCGCTGTGAATTTAGTCGTTGCACTAAATGTGAGTTTGACGCAGATTCTGAATGAAGGTCTTGAGGCACGCTTCAAGCGACATCGCGCACTCGGTGCGGCAGCGCAAGCGGCCTTCCGTGCGCTCGAACTCGATCAAGTGCCGTTGAGTGCCGAAGTTGCCGCGCATACATTGAGCGCCCCCAAGTATCCCAAGGGCATCACGCAAGCTCGATCTGTTGCCCAAAGTTCAGAAGGCTGGTGTGACACTGGCGGGCGGCTTGCATCCTGTGAACAAGGCGGAGTATTTCCGCATCGGGCACATGGGGCCGACGAACATCGGCGACGTGCTGGCCACCATCGGCGCGATTGAAACGGCGCTGGCGCAATGCGGTTATGGCTTCACGTCGGGCGCGGGCGTGGCGGCGGCGGTGTCGGCTTATCAGAAGGCGATGGCGTAAAACAAACACTCACCGCTGAGGCGCGGAGAGCGCAGAGATTTATCAAAGAACTTCGCGTCCTTTGCGTCTGTGCGGTAACAAGATGGGAGTTGAACCATGCGTAAGATCGCGGTCGCTCTCACTAAAGGCGGCGTGGGCAAGACGACGACCGCCGTCAACGTCGCGGCTGGCTTGGCGAACGCTGGTCAGCGCGTCCTGTTAATCGATGTCGATACGCAGGGACAAGCGGGAAAAATGTTGGGCTGCCAACCGTCGATCGGGTTGGCGGAACTGGCCGCGGGCAATGCCGCAACCGATCAAGCCATCGTGTCTGCGCGTGAGAATCTGTGGCTGTTGGGCGGTGGTAAGTCGTTGGCTGGACTCAAGATGGTGATCGCGCGCAAAGAGTTTGGCGCGGAACGCACCTTGGCTGAGGCTCTCGCGCCTCTTGAAAACCAGTATGATTTCGTCATTCTCGATTCCGCGCCCGGTTGGGATGCGCTGACCGTTAACGTCTTGTTTTATGCGCGCGAAGTGCTTTCGCCGGTGTCGCTGGAAGTGATGACGCTGCAAGGCCTGTCGGAGTTCGCGCAGAACCTCGCGTCGATTCAGCGTTATCACCCCAACCTCAAACTCAACTACATCGTGCCGACGTTTTTCGATCGGCGCGTGAAGAAGTCCGAGGAGATCTTCACGCAATTGCAGACGTATTACCCCTCGCAAGTATGTACGCCCATTCGCTACAGCGTGCGTTTGTCGGAAGCGCCCGGTTACGCCCAAACGATCTTCGAGTATGCACCCGGTTCGCCCGGCGCGGATGATTACGCCGCGCTGACAGAAAGGATCATGCACGATGCCTGATCGTAAAGAAACGCCCGATATTTTAGGACAAATCTTAGGGAACGTCGCCACGCCCGATCAGCCTGTAACACCGATCGGATCTGTCGTGCCCGTCGCACCGCGTACCGCGCCGCGCAAATCTCCGGCGAAGCGAGAGTCTGGGCCTAAGTGGGAATATTTGACGGTAACGTTCCAGGAGACCACCGGTTGGCACGCCCGCTTCGCCGATGGCGAAGAACTCGATAAGTGGGAAAAAGGCCTGGATTTGCCGGAAATGTTGGACGCGCTGGGCGAGGCCGGTTGGGAGTTGATCAACGTGACCACGCGCGATCATTTGTTTGGTCGGTCTGATCAACTGCAAGCCTTCTTCAAGCGCGTCAAAGCGTAAGCGCATGCCCTTCGTTAATCTGCCAGATGTTCGACTGCACTACACCCAACACGGCGCAGGTATGCCGCTGTTGTTATTGCACGCCGGTTGGGGCTTGGGCGTCAACGGCTTCGCGTATCAGCAAGACACGCTGGCCGATGAATTTGAATTGATCGCGCCCGATCGACGCGGCTACGGGCAATCGACGCCCGTTGAGCGCTTCGACGCCGATTATCACTGGCAAGCCGCCGACGATATGCGGCGATTCCTTGACGCGCTGAAGATCGATCGGGTTGGGGTGTGGGGTCACAGTGATGGCGCTATCATCGGTGCGATGTTGGCGTTGAGCGACCCCGATCGCGTCGCGGGGTTGGTGTTCGAAGGCGGTCACTTGTGGTGTCGCAAAGCCTCATCGATAGATGTGATGCGGCAGACCTATGACGATCCGACGGTCTTGCCGCAAGCTGCGCAGATCAAGTTGGCGCGCTATCACGGCGAGGTGTATTGGCCGCAGGTCATTCGATTGTGGGCTGGCGGCTGGATCGAACTGTATCAACGTGAAGGTGATCTTTATCATGATCAATTGGGTGAGATCCAGTGCCCAACACTGGTTTTGCATGGCGTGCACGATGAGCATTCAACGGTCGCTGAGATCGAAGAACTAACGCGATGCATTCCGCATGCCCGATTGCGCCTCTATCCCGACGGCGGCCATTCAATTCATGACGACCGCGTTCTGCGCGCCGAATGTACACAGGCCGTGCGTGAATTCTTTCGCACCACAGTTGTAACCCAGCGGTAACGCTAGCGGGCGGCGATTGCCGTATACTGATTGGCGGACATGACGAACGTCATTGCAATTGGTAATCAAAAAGGCGGCGTAGCCAAGACGACCACGTGCCTGTCGCTAGGCGCGGCGCTGGCGGAACTGGGCCAGACCGTGCTGCTCATCGACGCTGATCCCCAAGCGAGTCTGACCTTGTCGCTGGGCATCAAGCCGGAAGAATTGCGGCGCTCGCTGGAAGATGCGCTGTTAGGTAGCGCGTCGCTGATGAGCGTCAGCCGCGAAAGCAGCGTGCTGGGCCTCGACCTGGTGCCAGCGGGCCGCGGCCTGATCACAGTCGATAAAATCTTGTACAGCCGCGGCAATTACGAGTACAACCTAAAACAGGCGCTGGACGCTTTGCCGCCACGCGTCTACGACACGATCCTGATCGATTGCCCGCCGACCTTTGCGACGTTGACGCTTAACGCGCTGACGGCCGCCGATCAGTTACTCATTCCCGTGCAGTGCGAATACTATGCGGCGCGGGCGCTACGACACGTCATCGAATTAGTGAAGACGGTGCGCACCAAGACGAACCCGAATTTGCAATATCGCATTCTGGTCACGATGTACGATCGGCGCAACAACATTTCGCGTGTGATTCTGGAGCAATTACAAACCGGCTTGGGCAAAGCGTTGTATAACACCATCATCGAAGTCGATACCAAGCTGCGCGAAAGTCCGGTCTACAATCAGCCCATCACCAGTTACGCGCCAAATACGCGCGGGGCGGAGCAGTATCGTGCGCTGGCGCGAGAATTAATTAATCATGCCGCCTGAACTGAACGATCAACTTGCCGGTTTGTTCTCTGATCTGTCTGATCTGGATAAGACCGTTCAGACGAACCCGCCGGAACCGGAAGAGAAGATCAACGAGCATCAAATCTTGATCGATCGACTGCCGATCGGCGTGTGCCGCGTCTCGCTCGCCCCCGACGGCAAGTTCACGCTGGTCAATCCGGCTTTTCGGCGCATGTTTGCGCTAAACTCCGACGAAGAGTTGGCCGCCTTTACGCTCAACGATCTGTTCGCGCATGAAGCCGATCTGAAGGCGTTCATCAACGATCTCATTGCCGACAATCGCTCGACGACGCTGCAAGTGCGGTTGCGCAAGCGAACCGGCGCGACGCTGTTGTGTACGCTCAACGCCGTCAGCGATGCGGAGGTGCTGCACGCCGATTGCACGCTCGAAGACGTCACCGAGCGCAAGCAAGCAGAAGAACAAGCCGAGCTGTGGAATCTGCGTTATGAGCTGGTCACCGCGCACTGGCTGCAAGTGGTTTACGACTGCGACACGCAAAACGGCCTGATGTTGTGGGGCGGCGGTGTGCAAGAGGTGCTGGGTTACACCTCGGCACAGATGCACGGCGGTTTGAACCAGTGGGCCGAGCGCGTGCATCCTGACGATCGTGGACGACTGCTCAGCACGATCGATGTGGCCGAGACAAACCTAGCGAGTTATGAAGTGGAATATCGTTTTCGCAAAAGCAATCACGAATATGCGTGGGTGCTCGATCGCGGTTTTTACATTCCCGATGAAGCTGGTCGACCCGCGCGGCGCGTGGGGATGCTGCAAGATGTCACGGCTAAACACGCCGCCGATCAAGTGAGCGCGAATCAGCCTTAATCCGAGTTGATGGGCGTGCCGGTCTCGTTCATGAGTTTGACGTAGATCTCTTCCAGCGCCGACTCTTGCACCGACAGATCTACCAACGCCCAATTGTGATTCGAGATTTCGTCCAGCACGTGGGCCAGCTGTTTCACATCATCCGTGCGGAAAATGTAGTTGCCGTCGTGATGCTCGTAATCGAGCGGTGTGTCGGCCTTGAAGATGACGTGATACTCGCGGCGGCCGAGGCTCGATCGGATGGCGTCCATTGTATCGCAGATCAGCAAGCGGCCATCTTTCAGAATCGCTACACGATCGCACACGTATTCGACGTGAAAGAGATTGTGGGCGCTGAGCACAATCGTTTTGCCCTGCGTTTTCAGGGTTTTCAGATAGTTGATGATGAAGAACGACGTAAGCGGATCGAGACCGGAGTTGGGTTCGTCGAGCACCAATAATTGAGGATCGTGCAGCAGTGCGCGCGCTATTGCGACTTTGCGCCGCATGCCTTTGGAAAATTCGCCGGTTAGTTTGTTTTGTTCGCTCAGTTTCAACGAATACAACAACTCGTCGATGCGGGGCTGCGCGACGGCTTTCGAGAGACCGTAGAGTTCGGCAAAAAACAGCAGGTATTCGCGCGCCGTGAGGTTGTCGTAGAGCGGGCTGTCTTCCGGCAGATAACCGATGTGCTGCTTCGCCTTCACCGCGTCGCGTTCCATGTCGTGGCCTAGCACCGTCACTGTGCCCGACGTCGGCGCGATGAGCCCCACGATCATCTTCAGTGTCGTCGATTTGCCCGCGCCGTTGTGCCCGATGATACCCATGATCTCGCCCGGCTGAACGGCCAGGTCCAGATCTTTGACGGCGGCGAAGTCGCGATACAGCTTAGTAACATGTTTGAGTTCGATCATGCGAATTGTTCTGACGATTGCTAAACGAGAAGTGCAGCGCCTGCGCAGCCGCTTTCGCGGTCGCTCCAGTCCGCTGGTATTGATGTTTCTGGCGTTGGCGCTGGTGCTGGCGGCGGCAGCGTTCAGCGGCGGCGTCAACCTCGGACAGGGATTATATCGCATCGGCGTGTCACCCGACGGGCCGGTCCTGGCCGATCGGCGGTTTGCGGCCGTCACGGTTGATCCGACTCAAGCGGCCGCGCTGCTCAACGCGCATCAAATCGATGCGTACGTCGATGCGCGGCAAGTCGTGGCTGGCTCCGATGCTAAAGCACAGTATGCGTTGGGCGCGCTCAAGCGCTATCTGGAAGAACAAGAACTCCGACGCGTCAACGCACAGTATCCGCTCGCGCAGGCCTTCCCTTTGCGGATCGAAGTCAATTATCTCACGCAGACCGTGACAAGTGAAACAGGTGCGTTAGCCGATTTGTTGGGCTCAACTTCGGCGTTGCCGGGCAATGCTTCAGGCAATTTGGGCACTGGCCAAAATGGCGAGTTGGTGAACAGTGACGCCGCTGTGCGCGAGCAGTTAGCGGCGGTGGAAAACGGCTCGGCTACGGTCCAATTCGATCCGGCCGCCGACAAAGGCTTTATCATCCCGTCGTTGCTCACGCCGCCGTTGCCGTTTGCGCAAGTGTTAATCGCCTTCATCTACATTCTGCCGGTATCGCTAGTCAGCGTGTTTTTCGTCAGCAGTTTCATGGACGAGAAGATCAATCGGCGGCTGACGATTCTGATGTCTGCGCCTGTCACGCCGCTGCACATCATCCTTGGCAAGATGCTGCCGTATGCCGCGTTCTCGATCGTATCGGCGATCATTGTCACGCTGGTCTCGCACGGCGATGTGCTGCTGGGCCTGGCGATCTTCGTGCCGGTGATTCTGTTCATCTTCGCGATCTATCTGATGGTGCCGATGTTGTACCGTACCTTCAAAGACACCACGTTTATCTCGATGCTGGCGACGGCGACAACCACGATGTACCTGATCTTCCCGGCGGTTTTTTCGGGCGTAAACGATCTGGCTTACATCTCGCCGCTGACGCTGGCGGTGAAGATGTATCGCGGCGAGACGTTTGGCCTGCGCGAATATCTGTTTTCAGTCGTGCCGATGGCGGCCTTATTTGCGCTGTCGTTGTACACCGCGACGCGCTTGCTGAACGAAGAATATCTGCTGGGCTACAAACCGCTCTATCGCAAGATCGCCGATGCGATCTATCTGGTGTTAAATCGCCGCCGACCGTATGCGTCAGTCTTTTTCTTCAGCCTGTTGACGATCCCGCTGGTGTACATGCTGCAACTCACGCTGCTGGCGATGTCGACCAACTTGCCGACCTCGTACGCGATTGGGACGACGTTGATCCTGGCGGCAATCGTGGAAGAGATCGCTAAATCGATCGCGATTGTGCTACTGATCGATCGCGGGATCATCCGATCGGGGCGGCAGGTGATTGTGCTGTCGCTGCTCGCCGCGATCGGGTTCTTGATCGGCGAGAAGTTGCTGTTGTTAATTTCGGTGAGCGTAGTGTCCGAGTCGGCGTTATCGGCGGCGCTGTTCAACACCGGCGCATTGATCGTGCCGCTGCTGGCGCACTTTGTGTTTACGTCGGTGGTGTGTTTGCTGCGCTCGCAGTTGAAAGCGCGTTACTTTATCGCTTTTCTGGCAGGCGCGGCGCTGCATGTCGCTTACAACGCCATCATCGCGGGAGGTTTGGGTTGAGGTCCTTCTGGGCGATGGTCAAGAAAGAATTGCGTTCGGTGTCGCGCGAGAAGACGATCATGATCGCGATCGGCATTCAGTTGTTTATCGCGTCGTTTTCGTCGGTCGTGTTGGTCGGCCTATTGTCGTTCTATGATCCCGAAGCGATCAGCGCCAACGTGCGAGCAACGATCCGTGTAGGCGTGCTGGGGGATCCAAATAGCACGCTGTATTTATATCTGCGTACGCGCAACATTCGCACCGTGTTCTTTGACGATGTCGATCGGGCCGAAAGTGCTTTTGAATCAGGCGGCATCGACGCGATCATTTCCATCCCGGCGAATCAAACTGGTTTGACGGAGATGAAGTTGGTGCTGCCTAAATCGGAAACACGCTCGGCCGTGATCTTACTGCTGTTAAAAGAGCCGCTGAAGCAATTTGAAAATGATCTGCGCGCGCGCGGTGGAGCGACGCTGAACTACACCGGGTTAGGCGGTCAGCCATCAACGACGTTTGAATTCCTGTACACCGTGATCGTGCCGGTTTTGATGTTCTTCCCGGCGTTTGTGGCGGGCAGCATGGCCGTCGATTCGATCGCCGAGGAAATGGAAAATCAAACGCTGGATACGTTGCGGGCCGGGCCGGTCTCGGTTAATTCGATCTTCGGCGCGAAGATTGTCGCGGCTTTGGTGTTAGCGTTGATTCAGTGCGTGGCGTGGCTGGGTTTGCTCCGCCTGAATCAGATTCAAATTCAAAACGGCTTGCTGGTGTTAGTGGTGGCGCTTCTCATTGCTGCGCTAAATGCCATCGGTTCGGCGCTGATCGCCGTGGCGCTGCGCGATCGCGAACGCGCGCAGTTCGTGTACTCGATCGCGCTGCTGGGCACGGTCGCGGTCAGCACGCTGCTCAACTTATCCCCAATCGGCTTGTTGAATCGTCTGGCCACAGGCGATGCTTTCACGGGTCTGACCGAAGTGTTGATCTACGGTGTGATTGTGCTGGCTCTGCTGTTTGTGTTTTTCCGCGCAACTCGACGCTTGACATCATCTTAACCTGAACCTTTGCCGCGCTCTATAAGTAAAATCTCGGTCTGTCGAGAACAAAATTGATCGTTGACTTGGTTAGACCTTTTGTTCTATAATGATTTAGCCAGCCGCCCCCCAACGTCGATAATCGTCGAATCCACATCTGTAATGCGTTCTGTCGGGACCGCCTGCAGAGCCGATGTTAGCCCTGCCAACGTCTGACCCGATTCACGGTTGCCAGTCGCAACGGCAATGTGGATCGGATTGAATGATCATTCCTCACATGGGAGATGAAGGATCAACATGAAGGCTATCGAAGCCCAGAATTTGCGTCGCGTCTATCGCGCCACCATCGGCGTGTTCCGGCGCTCGATCAAAGAAGTCGTCGCGGTGGAAGATGTGTCGTTTGCCGTCGAGCCTGGCGAGTTGTTTGGCTTGCTTGGCCCGAACGGCGCGGGCAAAACAACCACCGTGAAGATGTTGACCACACTGCTTATTCCGACCCAAGGCACGGCGTGTGTCATGGGTCATGATGTCGTCAAGGGTGCACACGAAGTACAGAAACGCATCGGATTCATTTTCGGCGGTGAACGCGGCCTGTACTGGCGGCTGTCCGGCATCGACAACCTGCGCTACTTCGCCAGCTTGTATCACGTCGAGCCGGATGTGGCGAAGAAGCGCATTCCCGAACTGCTCGATCTGGTGGGGTTGCACGATCGCGGCAATGAACGCGTCGAAGGTTATTCGCGCGGCATGAAGCAGCGTTTGCATGTGGCGCGCACGTTGTTGCATGATCCCGAAGTATTGTTTTTGGATGAACCGACGATCGGCCTCGATCCGGTCGGGGCGCGCGATTTCCGGCAGGTCATTCGCAATCTGCAATTGCAGAAGAAGACGATTCTGCTGACGACGCACTATATGTTTGAAGCGGATGCGTTGTGTCAGCGTGTCGGCGTGATCAATCACGGGCGCATCATCGCGCTGGATACGCCCGCGAACCTGAAGCGCCACGTCAGCGATTTGGCCGTGATCGAAATCGAAACGTTCGGGGTGCCCACCAAAACGATCGAGCAGTTGCGCGCCTTAGCGTTTGTCGATGCTGTCAACGTGCAAAATCGCGATCAGAAACAGGCGCTGCTGATCCATTCGCCGCGCGGCTCGGAAGCCGTTCCCGATTTGATGTCGGCGCTGAACGGTTCCAAAGTTGGCAGCGTGGTCGTGCGCGAACCGACGTTGGAGGACGCTTACGTGCGCTTGGTGGGAGGTGATGAGGCATGACGTGGTTGCGAACGAATTGGCGCGGCCTGTGGGCGGCCGCTGATATGAGTTTTCGCCAGCAGGTGATGGACGCCTTCATCATCTTCACGCTGTTGGTGCAGCCGTTGATCATCGCGGTGCTGGCGTTGTGGATGCTGCGCGACAAAGGCAGCGAGTACATCATGTTCGTGGTGATCGGCAGCGGCATGACCGGCCTATGGAGTGGCTTACTATTCATTTGTGGCAACAGCATCACCGCCGAACGCTGGTCGGGTACGCTGGAAACACTGGTCGGTGTGCCGACGCCGCTGTCGGTGATCATCGTTGGCAAAAATCTGGCCAATGTGACGCAGTCGCTGGTCTCGATGGTGGTGAGTTACGTGCTGGCCGCTGTGCTCTTCGGTTACACGCTGACGATCTCGCAGCCGCTGCTGTTTGTGATCTCGCTGCTGTTCACCGTGATCGCTTTCATCAGTTTTGGCTTGGTGATCGCGCCGATCTTTGTGATGAATCCCAGTGTGCAGCAGTGGCAGAATGGGCTGGAATTTCCGGTCTACGTGCTGAGCGGCTTTCTGTTCCCGATCGCGTTGTTGCCCGGCTGGACGACGCCTTTTAGTTACGTGCTGCCGACATATTGGGCGGCGCGCGCCTTACATGGCACAACGAGCGGCAATGCGCCGATTGAAGAAACTGTGTTGGCGTGGATCATGATGCTGATCTTTAGCGGCCTGTATCTGTTCATTGCTAATCGCTTGTTCAAGCGGATGTTGGTCAAGGCGCGGACGGATGCAACATTGGACATGCAGTGAATGTGCAGTGCACAATTCTCAATTAAGCAAAGTGACGCGTTGAGCATTGTGCATTGAGAATTAGGAATTGAGAATGACCTCACTTGCAGCTAACCTTCGTCTCTTCTGGCAAGGCACGATCTTGTCGTACATCGCGTTGTTTCGCTGGTTGCAGCCATCGACCTATCTGGCGTCGAAGATCGTCGGACCGCTGGCGCAGCTGCTGTTCTTCACGCTCATTGGTACGTTTGCGACTGGCGCGTCGAACGCCAACTTCTACGTCATCGGCAACGCGATGCAGATCGCGGCGGTCAGCGGCATCTACGGCGTGACCATGAGCATCGGCGGCGATCGGTGGTCGGGGACGTTGCCGTATCTGTTTGGCACACCGGCCAATCGCTTGATGTTGTTCGTGGGCCGCGCCTTCATGCACGTGCTCGATGGCGCGGCGGGTGTGGCGATCGGGTTTATGTGGGGCGTGCTGTTGTTGGGACTCGATCTCTCACACACCGATCTGCCCGCATTGATCCTGACGATCTTGATCACGACGTTCAGCACATCGGGCCTTGGGCTGTTAATGGGCTGCATCAGCCTGATCACCCTCAACGTGATGTTCATCAACAACGCCGTGTACTTTGGGCTGTTGATCTTCTCCGGTGCGAACGTGCCGATTGCCACGTTACCTGGCGTGATGCAAGCCATTTCGCAGGCACTGCCGTTGACACGCGGCATTGCGGCGTCACGTGCGCTGATCGGTGGCGCGAGTTTTCAAGAGGTCGCGCCGTTGTTGCTGGGCGAGTTTCTGATCGGCGTGGGCTACGTGCTGATTGGATACGTACTATTTCGGTGGTTCGAAACGCAAGCCAAGAAACGCGGGACGCTGGAGACGGTGTAAATTGTAGGGGCTGACACATAGGTCAGCCCCCACAATTTGGATCTAGATTTCGCGGGTGTAAACGCGGTGCGTTTTGTAGAGTTTACCGCCGATGTTGACCAGGTCGTTGCGCATCTGAACAGCAGTGTCGGCCACTTGCGTTAGATCGGCGTGTTCAAAGCCGAAGTCGCGGATGGTCCTGTCCATCTCGTTGTAGAGCAGCGCATTGCCGCCGCGCCCCTGATGTTCCGGTAGAATTCCCGCGCCATTCATCGCCACCCACTTGGTGCGCCGTAACTCCAATAACAGACCGATCAGGCCAAACGGAAACAACCGGCCTTTGGCGCGCTGTAAGGCTTCCGATACATCGTGGAAACCGAAGAGGAAGCCCACTACGTCGTCGCCGCTGGTGATGATTTTGATCAACCGAGGATCGGCGATGACAAGGATATTATCGAGAATAAATTTGATCTCGCGCTGCGTCAGCGGGTAATATTCCCAGTTGCGGATGAAAGCCTTGTTGTAGGCTTCGCCGATGCGGGGCGCCCACGCTTTCAATTCGGCCTTGTTCTTAAAGCGCTTCACTTGCAGCGTGCCGCGCTGCTCCACGCGCTCGGCGATGCTGCGAATCCGATCGGGCAGGTGGTAAACCCCGGAGTTCAGATAGCACGAGATGAAGTCTACTTCTTTCTCAAAACCATTGGCTTCAACTAGCTGTGGATAATAAGGGAAGTTGTAGTTCATCATCGTCATCATCTGACGGTGTTCGAAGCCCTCGATCAGCACGCCATACCCATCGAGCGCGCCGAAGCCCTTAGGGCCAACCACTTTGTTCAAGCCGCGCGACCGCGCCCACTCAAAGGCTTTTTCGAACAACGCTGTAGCTGCTTCTAAATCGTCTTCACATTCAAACAAATAAAACTGCGCCTGGCGCGTTTGATGATACTGATTGAACGACTTGTTTTCCAGCGCGGCAATGCGTCCGACGACACGCCCGTCACGCACGGCCACAAAGAAATCGGCGTCGCTATGCTCGTAATACGGATGTTTCTGCTTGTTGAGCATCAACTCGATATCCATGCGCAGCGGCGGTACCCACTGGGGATGATTGCGGTAGAGACGATAAGGCAGATCGATAAAGCGGTGGATGTCGGCGCGCTTGCTTAGGTTAACGGGTTCGACAGTCAGCATCAGATGTAATCCTCTTAGGGTATAATGGTCGCACGCCGTTTATATACCCAATTGGCAAAATGCGCTACTAAGCGCCAGGTGCCGCTTTTGTCGAAAAGTGGTAAACTCGTATCCGATCTGTTAATGAATCGTAGCTCAACCTGTATGTAATCTATGCGTTGCCCCAACTGCGGTTTCATCAACGTCGAATCAGCGGCCACTTGCACCCAATGTGGTGCGGTGTTAGTGGTTGCCCCCAACAATGCGCCTGACCTTCGCGCTGAGCTGGCTGCGACGCAGGACGCGATTAGTCGTTTGCGTCGCTACCTCCCGGCGGTTGTCGCGGATAGTGTGCTGCACGATCAGGACCGCCTGCGGGGTGAACGCCGTGAAGTGACGGTGCTCTTCGCCGACGCTGTTAACTTTACCCACCTGTCTGTTTCGCTTGACGCCGAATCCATCTTTAACTTGATCAATGATCTGATGAGCCGCCTCGTTGAGTGCGTTCATCGTTACGATGGTATGGTGGACAAATTTACGGGCGACGGTTTGATGGCGGTGTTCGGCGCCCCGATCGCGCACGAAAACGACTCTGAGCTGGCGGTGCGCGCCGCGCTCGACATGCAGAAGGCCGCCGTCGAGTTTGAGTCGATCACGCGCGCCCAACTGGGCGCGCCGCTACAGATACGGATTGGCCTAAACAGCGGATTGGCCGTATCCGGCATTTTAGGCACACAGCAGCAAGCGGCGTACACCGTCATTGGTGAGACGGTCAATTTGGCCGCGCGCTTGCAAGCTGCAGCCCGCCCCGGTGGCATTTTGGTCAGTGCCCGCGTTTATCAACAGACGCGACCGTTCTTCAACTTCCAGACGGCCGGTTCGCTGCAGATCAAGGGACTTGATCAACCGATCATGGTCTACGAGGCGATTGGCGATCGATCGGAGCCGTTGCCCACGCGCGGGATCGCCGGCGTGTCCAGTATCTTCCTCGGCCACGACGCTGAACTTCAACAGCTGCGCCAGGCGTTGGAGGCCTTCCTTCAAGATCGACATGGCCGTGTCGTCGTTGTGCAGGGCGAAGCGGGTATGGGCAAGTCGCGTTTGGTGCGCGAATGGCTCGCCGCGCCGCAATCGACGCCAGCCGTGGTGTGGCGTGGGCATGGTTTGCCGTATACGGAAGGCATTGGTTATGCGGCCTTCCGATCGTTGCTGCAAGATGCGTTGCGTTCGGCGGCGGTCGGTGATAATTGGGATCAGCATATGACGCCCGCGCTGCGACCGTTTTTGCGGCAGATGTTGGGCTTGCCGCTAGCGCCTGAGGAACAGGTCACGTTCCGTAACTTGGAGCCAGAGCGCGTTAAGCAGTTAACGGCGTTGGCTTTTCGCGAGTGGGTGTTAGGCGAAGCGCGGCAGCAGCCAGTGATCTTGATCATCGACGATTTCCACTGGGCCGACGATCTTTCGCGCGATTTGCTGCAAGCCGTCGTCAACCTCACAGCCGATGCACAGGTTCTGTTGTGCGTGATGACGCGCCCGCAGCCTGAAAAGCCGCTGCAGTTGAATATTCCACCAGCCGATCACACAGTCACCGTGCCCTTCGATATCAAGATCGAACTGAAGCCATTATCGGCTGAGCATAGCCGCGCTTTGTTGGGGCATCTGGTTGAACTGCACGATCTGC
>JAXLWI010000061.1:0-26088 GCA_046328575.1 Anaerolineae bacterium | reverse complement strand
CAGGTTATTCGGACTTCACTTCAGGGTTAGTCCACTTCCAGGTAAACCAGACAGTTAGTAATATGCACGCAACCTCCACCGTTTCAAAAAACACATAATACAGGCCGTGTCCGCCTGTGACGATTTGCCAAACCATGAATACACCAATGATGAGACTTACCCAGCGATTTACTTTGTAGTTCAATACCCAAGACAGGATAACCATGGCAATCGAAATTACCATTACGATTGCGCCTGCCAACAAAGATCCCTCAGACATTGGAGTTCCCACCATTCTTACCCGGATTGCAGAGGTTGGATCCATTAAAGAAACAATATCCGCATAAACCATCAGCAGTACTACAAATATCCATAGCAATGAAAGTTTTACCCTTGGATCTATTCCGGCAGTCGATTTGTGTGTGTTCATTTCTTCCTCCTTATTTGAACGATTGGGATGAGTTGCGTTGAACTAGATCCGGTTGATCGAGACTAGCGGTATCCCCAGATCGCGTACCTTTTTGAGCACGCCATGCAACGCGGCTTGATCGGCTACAGGCCCGACTAACAGCGTATCGCCGTCTTCGTCCTGCGTGATGGTCAGGCCTTCGAACCAGTCGGCCCACTCGCTGCTAAGCTGGCCCTTCAGCCGGATCTGATAGATCGGTGATTCGGACAAATTAGATGGAGAGTTCAGTTCGTTTGGCAGGGCAGTGCTCGTCATGCCAGCACTATACCCGCCACACGGTGTTAACGTCTAGACACTTTGGTGTTGATCGAGGTGTTGTTTTAAGAGAGAGGGTTTACAGCAGACCCAACTCGCGAGCGCGCGCGATGGCTTCCGTGCGACTGTTGACTTGCAGTTTATCGAAGAGGCGGCGATTGTGACCCTTTACCGTATCCAGCGCCAGGAACAACCGCCCGCCGATTTCACGATTGGAGAGTCCCTGCGCGATGAGTTTCAGTATTTCCAACTCCCGTTCGCTCAAAGGTTCGATCAAAGGCTGAGGGACACTTGCGCCTGCGCGAAGTGCAGGTGTGAAGGCTAAAGGATGAAAGTCATCAGCCATGCCTGGCTGCCCAAACGCGGCCAATAGTTTGCCAGCGTATTCATTCATCCTTCCGCCCTCAGCCTTCATCCTTTGCAAAAGCAATCGCATCGACTCGCCTTCGTCGAGGAATATCCGCAGGTAGCCTTCCGGCTCGGCTAGCGCGAGGGCACGTTGTAATAGTAACAGAGCCGCCGCGAGGTCACCCTGAGCGTGATAAGCCAACGCCTGCAATCCCAGAATCTCGATCGCGCTGCCCTTCCGCTGATCTGCTTCTGCGGCCTTCAGCAGTCGCTCCAATAACTCCATTACCGCTGAAATGGAATCATTGGAGCGATCACGCTGGTAGCAAGTCAGCAACACCCTCGCCAGAGTGATGTGATCGAATTCGCGCATGTAGCTCAGCTCGTCGTCAACCGACAATCCTTGTTCACGCACCCAGGCCAGCGCGTCATTCAATCGACCCTGCGCCAACCACACTCGAATTCTGCGCGTCGCGATCGGACGTACGTTGGGAGAAAAGTTGCCATCGTATAAACGCTCGGCTTGATCGAGCAGGTCCAACGCGCCAGCCAAATCACCTTGAGCCATTTGGATGCGCGCCATCGCTGCCCGCCAACGATAGGGATTTTGTGGCAATCCGGCCAGCACGCCCAACGACTGGCTGGTCAGTAGGCGTTGGGTGGCAGTAGTTAGATCGTTGTGCTCATAGTCAAGGTTGCTCATGCCCACATACATATCGGCTGCGCCCGGCAGAACTGGCGCACCCGGTGGCATGGCCCACTGCAAGCCTTGTTCATAGGTGGTCATGGCTTCGCGGAGGCGACCCTGCGTGATCTGGATATCCGCTAAGGTGATGGCACAACCGATCGAGGGCGAGATATACCCGCCGAGCTGCAAATTCGCCATGCCGTCGGCCGCCATCCGGCGGGCTGCCTCGAGCTCTCCATTGGACCATGCCACCAGACCCAATTGCGATGCAGCCCCACCGAGCATCAGATGATCGCCCGCCGGCGCGAATTCGAGTACGCGTCGAGCAAATTTTACCGTTGCGGACGAATCGCCTCGTCCCAAAGCCTGACCCGCCCGGACCAGGGCAATCAAACCCGGCAGGCGCTGAAATTCCTTGTCATTCGCGACAACCATCTTCGTTGCCGGATACGCCGCTCGCTCGCCGATGTTGGCGGTCGCAGCCAACCAGTGTTCGGCGTCTCGCAAGCGAGGCTCCACGCTCTCATTGTCACCGCAAGCCATTGATGTCAACGCATACGCATAACACAGTATCGGCCTGACGCGAACGACTTCATCGGGCAGCGCCTTGAGCCAGCCCAGCAAAGTGGCAAACTGTCGAGCGCGATTCATGGCAGGAAAAGCCCACTCGACCAAGTCGGCAACTCGGGTGAATTCCCCGGCGGCCAGCGCATGGCGGATGGCATCGGCTGGTTGAGCGTGCTGCTCAAACCACGCGCTCGCCCGTGAATGCAGGCTGGCAACCCGATCGGGCTGCGCCTCCATCAAGTGTGCGCGCAAAACGTCAGCGAAAAGATGATGATAGCGATACCACTGACGCTGATCATCAAGCGATATAAGAAACAGGTTTCCGCGCTCCAAAACATCCAGCAGTTCTTTGCTGTCTTCTCGGCCAGTAACCGCATCGCACAGCGAAGCGCACAACCTATCGAGAATAACGGTCTGCAACAAGAAGCTGCGGATGTGTTCAGGCTGATGCCGCAGCACTTCTTCGACGAGATAATCCAGCACAAAGCGATGGCTGCCCGTAAACGACCCGATGAATCTAGCTACATCCGATCGGCCCTGCATGGAGATCGCGGCGAGTTGCAGTCCAGCAATCCAGCCTTCAGTGCGATTCTCCAAAGCCGCAATGTTTTCAGCCGAAAGATTTAGCCCCATTACACGGTTGAGAAACTCGGCGGCTTCATCGGGCGTAAAGCGCAGATCGGCGGCGCGCAATTCAATCAACTGGCCGCGAACGCGAAGGCGGGCCAGCGGAAGTGGCGGATCTTCTCGGCTGACGATGACCAGCTGCATGTGTGGCGGCAGGTGCTCCACCAGAAAAGCCAGCATCCGATCAACCACTTGAGTCTCAACGACATGATAATCATCCAGCACCAGGATGAAATGTTCCGAGACGGCGGCGATCTCATTGAGCAGAGCCGTCAGGATCGATTCGGTTGGCGGTGGCTGAGGCGATTGGAGCGCATTCAATAAGCCTTCTCCAATGTTGGCCACAATCGTCTGCAATGCAGCGATGAGATACGTTAGGAAGCGCGTTGGATCACCATCGCCCTCATCGAGTGATAACCACGCGGCCTTCACCCCGGCACGGTTTGCGGGAGTGAGAGTTGCCATCCATTCGCTGACTAAAGTGGTCTTGCCAAAACCGGCAGGTGCAGAGATAAGTGTCACACCAGGTGTGCGCTGTAACCCCTCGTTGAGGCGTTCGATCAAGCGAGGGCGGAGGATCGCCTTAGGCCGCAGTGGGGGAATATATAACTTCGTGGTCAAAATGGGCGCGGACATGCATGAATTATAGAACGCAGCCCGCAATTCAAAAAACATCCGCCCGGTGGGCAAGTTAGGCTAGGATCGTCTGCGACTCCACCGCCAGGCAACAGCGCTGCTGACGATCAGCCAACCGATCCACAACCACGTCTGCGAACTACGCGCATCGAGTATCGCATCTAACGCGACTGTGCCATAGAACATCAGCGACACGGGCCGCGAAAATATCACAGTCACTGGCGATTGTGCGGCGGTGTTGATCGCTTTGGTGACTCGTCCCACAAAGTCCGCGCCAAAAGCCCGCAGTGCGTCTGTCATTTGGAAGATCACAATTTCCTGCACGCCCAGCGCCCGGCTCAAGCCCGCATCTCGCACCAAATCATCGAAGCTGAGCAAAGGCTCGCCCGGAAAACCAGCACCAACTAGACCGATGAGATGACTACGCCGACTCGCCGGATAAAGCCGCGCCAACGCAGTCTCGTGCACATAGATGTAGTAACTGCGCCAATCGGCCGGATAGTACGACGAGTACGTCATCAGGTTGATGAAGTCCCAATTACCCGGCGGATCGACCGGACTGCGCAGCACCATCGCCAGATCTGTATCGCCATCCAGCCTATCCGCGAATTGCGGCCACATCGCCGTGACGCCAATTTGCAAATTGGGAAATTGACGATGCATCTGCTCAAGCGAATCTCGCAGCTGGTTGATCATCCGATCGAAATTTGATCGATCACGGCCGAGCCAATCGAGCGGCATATTCAGTGGAGATTCCGCATCGCCGATCAGACCACGCACATTCCTTAACTGTTCACGTTGAATCAACTCGGCTACATGCTGCGACTGCGTGATCCATTCGGTGTAAACAGGTACAGATAGAAAATTGGAAAGTGACGGAGCCAGATAAACGGGAACGTCATATTCTGCCAATCGTTTAAGCCCAACGGCCAAAGCGTGTGCGTTTTCCGGCTTAGACACATCGCCGATGCTCAAGAAAATCGATCCGCCCGCGACCTGCAAGTCTCTGAGCAGCGTTTCCGGAACTTGCCGGAAATCAGAAAATGACCAGAAGGACACCGGCGGAGCAGGTTCGGTGTTAGGTTGAAGTTCGATGGTTTGCCCAAAACCATTCACTCCCAACACCACCCAGATCAGCAACGACATCAAAATCACAACCATGCGGCGGCTAATGCGCTTGGCTTGTGGTCGCAACCGGCAATCGAGCAGACAGAGAGGCACAACGGTGATTAGAACGATGCTGGGGGCATACCATTGCCAATCGAAGAATGGCACGCCCAGGTAGATAATGGCGGCTAACGCCCGCGTTAGGGCATACCCTAACCAACCAATTAGCGCGAGGCTAAGCCAGCCGACGACGAATCGAATAGCACGCATGGCTGTTTACAGACAGCGAACCAGGCTAGCGGACACTATACTTTGAGCAGCTTTTCCATCTCTATTCGAATTTTCTCCGCCGTCGGCACGACACTGTGCAATAGATCACCACTGTAGGGAATCAGTGTATCAAGCGTGCCTAGCCGCACGATCGGCGCATCCAGATCGAAGAACGCTTCTTGTGCAATCGTCGCCGCGATCTCCGCGCCAAAGCCACCGGTGATGCCATCCTCGTGCACGATCAGACACTTGCCCGTCTTCGCGATCGATTCAAGCACCGTTGATTTATCCCACGGCACGATCGTGCGCAAGTCAATCAACTCGATCGAGCCGCTCAGCCCGGTGGCTGCCTCCGCGCACCGATGAACCATCAACCCCCACGTGATCACGGTGAGGTCGTCGCCACTCGTAATCACGCTGGCCACACCAAACGGCAGCACGTAGTCGTCGCCGGGATACGGTCGACGCGCGGGCGCGGTGTCGAGTAACGCCCGATGTTCATAGAAGAACGTCGGATCGTTGCCGCGCAACGCGCTTCGCAACAGTCCCACTGCATCTTCTGCATTTGACGGGATCGCAATCCGCCAGCCGAGGCTCTTAACGTGCACTGCTTCACCACTGACGCTGTGCCACGGATCGCCCGTTTTGCGACCGACACCCATCGGTACGCGCACCACCACCGGCACGGCAAAGCGGCTCAGCGTGCGCCAGCGCAGCGAACCGATGTTGTTGATCTGCTCCATCGCCGGATCGGCATATTTGCGGAATTGAATTTCCGGCACGGGTGTCAACCCCGCAAACGCCAATCCCGCCGATCGGCCCATGATGCCTTCTTCGCTCAGTGATGTGTCCTGCACGCGATCCACGCCGTACTTGGCCTGCAGATCCGTTGTCGCGCCGTGTACACCGCCTTTCACGCCGACATCTTCACCGTAGATGATCAAACGCGGATTGACCTGCAACTCAACTTCCAATGTGCGTTTCACCGCGTCGAGCAGATTCATACGCACGCCGGGTTCAGTCGGGTGCGGCACAGTCGATCCGGCTTTGAGCGTGACGCCATCGGCTGCCGCACCACCGATCATTTGCAGGTTGCGGCCGTCGAATAAGCGATGCGTCGTCGCCGTCGCTGGATCGGGTTCAGGCCACGCGGCCACGCGTTCACCCGCCGCTCGGACTTCAGCCTCGATCGATCGTTCCAGTTCGGCCCATTCAGCTTCATTCAAAATTTCACGCATCAGCAAAAACGTTTTTAATTTCAACAGCGGATCGCGCGCTTCTTCTGCGTCTCGCAGTTCTTTCGATTTGTAACCTTGATTGTCGACAAACGAATGGCCGTTAAGGCGCGGCACACTCAATCGGAGCAAAGCCGGTCCCGCGCCTGATCGTACATACTGCACCGCTTGATCGATTTTGGTTGAAGCGTCGAGTGGTTCGGTGCCGTCGGCCTCTAGTACCATCAGATTATTGAACGCGGCTAGATTTCGTGCGATATTACCGCCGGGCGTTTGCAGACTGCTGGGCACCGAGATGCCGTAGGCGTTGTCTTCGATGAAAAAAAGATACGGCAACTTAAGGGTAGTCACGATGTTCAGCGCGGCCCAAAAGCCATTGGCCGCCGTCGAACCATCACCGCCCAGCACCACGGCGATCGCCCCTTGCCAATCGGTTTCACGCAACACGCGCTGCCGATATACAATCGCCTGCGCCCAACCGACGGCGGGCGTATATTGCGAGCCGACATCACCCGCCGCGGGCAGCACCATAGCGCGGCCGCGCCGCTCCAGCATGTGCACGACGCCGATGTCGCGGCCGCCCGTTAAACTGGCGGCTTTCGCCATCGAACCGGCGAGCGCTTCGTCAAGTTTTAGACCGCTTGCAAACAAAAAGGGTCGTGATCGATAATACGCCGCTGCGGCATCATGGGGATGGTCAAGGGACAAGCCAAGGAGCACTTGCGCCAGTTCGTGTCCGCGCGCGGAGAATTGATACGTCACTTTGCCGCTGGGCACCAACTCGGTTTCTTCAAGGTGATCGAGCGCGCGCGAAGTCAGCACCCACTGCGCCACTTCGCGCCAATTGATCGTTGGCATGGCAGTCTCTCCCTAAAGACGTCCTTCAAGTATAAATCGGGCGACAACTGCAAGCAAATGAGGAGGTGATCGCGCCGCACGTGAATCGACTTCCGCCTGTGAGTCTTGTTCACCACACATCATTGTAAGGGAGGTTCTCGATGTTACGTGACACTCGCCGTTCGCTGCGCCTCGGGCTGCCGATCGCGATCGGGTTGATGACGATCGCCACGCTAGTGATGTTACTGAGTGCAACGCCCGCGCGTGCGATCGACCAAACGGCCCCGATCGATTCTCCGCACCTCGATCGGCCTGCGCGGCCCGCCGGGCCACTGCAAATTCCGATCGGCACGGCCCCCAGCAAGTTCGATGGTCAATGTCCAACTGGCCAAGTCGGCACTGAATGGGGCGATGCCTTAGCTGTCAATTACCCTGATTTACAAGGCATTTCCGGCACCGTCCTACTCAAGCACGACAACAATTACTTGTACGTGTGTTTGCAGGTCGCAACCGGCACGTCCCCCAATCGGTTTGCCAGCGTTTACCTCGATACGCTGGATACGCGTTCACACTTCGCTGGACCGACTGATTACGGTCTGCGGGCCAACATCCTGACCGGCACGCTGAGCAGCGCCAAAGGCACTGGCTCTGGCGGCTACACACCGACGACGTTGAACGGCTGGTCAGCGGGCACGGCCGCTGGCTCAATTGCGCCGTTCGATGGCGCC
This sequence comes from Anaerolineae bacterium, assembly GCA_046328575.1. Classification (GTDB taxonomy): domain Bacteria; phylum Chloroflexota; class Anaerolineae; order Fen-1058; family Fen-1058; genus JAGOBP01. Next base: position 18,342 of record JAXLWI010000061.1, on the reverse strand, counting down.
GAGTATCAAATTCCCATCGCGCTGACGGGCGGCGCCTGTGGTTTGCCGTTCGGTCTGGCAGTTTATCATCATTGGGTGTTGGGTTCCGGCGCGACTGACTTTGGCTGGCCCAGCAACCATTGGTACGATCAACCGCAGACGTGGCAGGAAGTGCAGCTCAACGGTTTGGCTGACTGCACTAACAAGAGCGACATCGCCTACATCTATCGCTACGATCTGGCAAAGGCGAATGACTTCAAAGCGCTGTTGACTTCAGTGGGCTATGGCGTCGATCTGATCCCGCTAAGCGCGGTGACGGCGACGAACTTCACGACTTACACCGAACTGATCGTGGCCGACGACACCGGCAATCTTGATCAGTGGGGCACAGCGCTGAGCCAGGTCAATCCGATCACGGCGTCCAACAAACCGATCTTAGGTCTGGGCGAAGGCGGCTATGCGTTCTTCGGTCGGCTCGGCTCGTTCATCGGCTGGCCGAACGGCTGGCATGGCCCTGCGCAGTTCATTGACAATCCTGCGCCCGTGCCCGCCAACTACTACGCCGATCCCTATGATTTAAGCGGTTTGCTCGGCTCGCACATCAAGTTGTATCAAGCGCCGAACAACGAAGTAGGCATCTATGTGCCGGGCAGTCCGCCTTCTGGCAGTACAGTTTTAGGCTGGGAGTTGATCACCAGTCCGCAGGGCGCACCCGACCACGCGCCGTTGATCAGCGATGGGTGCAGTCAACTGTGGGGCTTCAGCGAAAGTCCTACGCGCATGACGCCGGAAGGTCAGCGGCTGTTCCTCAATGCTGTGAAGTACGGCTACTCAACACTGGCGCGATCGTGCAAGCCGACACCGCCACCACCCGTCAACTGTGTGACTATCGTGAAAACGGCGGAACCGCCGTCCGGCTCGACAGTGCAGCCTGGCGACACGATCAAGTACACGGTGGCCTACACCGTGACCAACGACGCGGCGTGCACCGGACAGCGTGCGTTGCTGTTGGACAAGTTGCCTGAGCATACGCTCTTCGTACCGGGCAGCGCGGGCGGCGTGGTGCCCAACTTCGACAACACCCTGACGTGGGATGCGGGCGGTTTGACGCCCGGCGCGACCGGCAGCAAGTCATTCCAAGTCAGCGTACTCGATACGGCCTGCCGCCAGCAGACGGTCACGAATACGGCGAAGTTACAAACGTCGCTCGGCGTGTTCACCAGCAACACCACGACGCACAAGGTGAACTGTCCGCCGGTCATTCCGCCCAACAATGATCCGCCGTATGCGGAAAGCGAGATTCAGATTTATCCTTATCCGCTGGTCACCGGCAGCCCCACGCATCTGAGTGTGCGGGTATTCAACAACAGCGCTACGTCACAGACCGTGACGGTGACGTTCCAGACCAGCCCCAATCGCTTTGGCATTGGCATTCCGTTCAGCACACTGGCCGTGCCGGGCAATCCGCGCGTCGTCACGATCGGGCCAGCGGGTTACGCTGAAGTCGTGCTCGATTGGACGCCGGTCAGTTCGGGTCACTACTGCATCGCCGTGAAGATCGAAAGCGCGGGCTACGCGCCGATCTATACCTATCGTAACCTCGACGTGACTGAAGATCTGAAGCCCGGTGTCACCGATGTGTTGACGTTCACCGTCATGAATCCTACGGCCAACCCAGCCACGATCGATCTCGTCGTCGATAACACTTGTCCGGGCTGGTCGGCGGTGGTCAACCCGCCCTCGATCGCGAATGCCGTACCCGGCGTGATCTACACGGCGACGCTCAGCGTTACGCCGCCCAATCCAGCAGTCTTGGGCACAGCCTGTCATATCGACGTGCAAGGCTGGATCGGCACGCAATTGATCGGCGGCATCCGAAAGTTGGATGTGCCGCCCGTCAACCTACCACACAGTGATCCGCCGTGGTTGGAGCAAGAAATCAGCACCATTCCCACGCCGCCGATCAGCGGCACAGTCAATCAAGCCTGCATCGAGTTGCAGAATCCGCTCGGCGTTTCGCGGCAAGTGACGGTCACTTTCAAAGAGGCCGACTTTGGCGCGGGCATCGGCTTCACGCCATTCGCCACGCAGACGTTTACACTGCCGCCCAACAGCCTGCAAAAGTACTGCGTCAATTGGACGCCGCTGCCCGGCGGCACCCTGCATCGCTGCCTGCTGGTCGAACTTGATCAGCCGGGTTGGCAAACACAGCGCAGCCAGCGCAATCTCGATCTCGTGCGGCGGCAACCATTGTTCGATCCGAGCACGGTGCACATCCCATTCTCGATCGGCAATCCGTTCCCCTACGACAGCGAGGTTGATCTGAACGGCATCTTAATCGGCTTGAATCAGTGGATGCCCAAATTCGTACCTGATCCGCCGCCCGATCTGCCGCCCGGTGGCTTGTGGACAGGCGAACTCATGCTGGTGCCAGCAGTTCAACACGCGCCGCAGGCCGCCTCGCCCAGTTTCTCCGGCGATGTCGTCCGCGTCGACGTAGAACTGAAACTGAACGGCCAGCCAGCCAGCGGCTTCAGCGTCGAATTCGCCGCACCGTTGAAAGTGTATTTACCGTTGATTCAGAAATAACACCTCTGTAAGGTATGACAAGGTGATCGAATATGCTCGATCACCTTGTCAATTCAACCACTCATCCAACCTAGGGAGGAAACATGACAGCCTGGCGATTCATCGCACCGCTGCTCTTGAATGGGGTATTGCTGCTCGGCGTCGGCATCGCGCTGGCGCAAGACTCGTCGCCGCCATCACCACGCACGCGCGATACCGCCGCACCCGAAGCCTTCGTCACGATCTATGTCGATCGCAACGATGACACCAATGTTACAGCGTGTACGGCTGCCACCAATGATTGCACGCTGCGCGGTGCGATCAACAAAGCGAACGGCGATCCGGCTAACATCTACACCATCTACTTCTCGCCAACCGTAACCACTGTGAACGTGGCGGCGCCGCTGTCGACCATCGCCGCCAACGATGTGTGGATCATCGGCATCAATGGCGTGCCCAGGATCGATGCGCTCAGCATGTCCTTAGGCCATGTCTTCACTGTCAACGCCAGCCGGGTCAGACTGTCGGGCCTGTCCATCGTCAATGCCGACGAGTCTGCTCAAACGGCTGACATCCGCCTTGCGGGTGGGACGCAAAACGAGATCGCCAACAACTTTCTCGGCGCACTGCCCGGCGCAACTAGCTGTACGTTTAGCAGTGTCACACAAAACTCGTTTTATGGCGTCACGATTGATGCGGCCGTCACGGGCAGCAGCGGCACCGGCAACGGTTCGGCTTACGTCTACGGCAACACCATCGGCTGTCACGCCGGTTCCGGCATCGGCGTCTTTGGCGCCGACTACGCGCGCATCGGTGAACTGCCCAACGGCACGGCTAGCACCAACACCATCGGCGTCAGCGCCAACGGGATCACATTGACCAACAGCATCTACGGCGTTTACCTGGCCACAGCGGGCGGCAGTAATGCAACGCGCCACACCATCGTCGCCAACAACGTCATTGCCGGCAACAGCCTGGGCGGGGTCGTCATCGTCGGTAATGGCACACCCAACAGCAACAGCGCCTACAACAATGTCGTCCGCGCCAATCGCATCGGCGTGGGTCCGACCGGGGCACGTACCCCCAACGGCCCGTACGGCGTGTACATCATCAATGGCGCTTTCCAGAATTTCATCGGCGGGGCCGATAGCGCTGATCGAAATATCATTTCCGGGAATAACGGCGCCGGCGTGGTGATTTCCGGCAGCGTGGGCATCGGCGTGTTGGGCAATTACATCGGCACGAATGTGGCGGGGAATGCGCCGTTGGGCAACGGCGCGGGCGGCGTCAGGATTATCGGCGGTGAGGCCAACACCATCGGCGGGGCGATCTATGGCTTCATCCCGGCGACGAAGGGCAATCGCATTCAGTACAACACCCAGGTCGGCGTGCAGTTGTCAGCGGACACCCATACCAACCAGGTGCTGGCCAACGACATCCGCTATAACATCGGTTATGGCGTCAGCCTCCTGAGCGGCGCTTACGACAACGTCATCGGCGGTGATGTGATCACCAGCGGAAACTCGATCGGCAACAATACCTCGCATGGCGTGTACCTTGATGGCAGCACCACCACCGGCAACGTGGTGAAGTACAACGACATCGCGAACAACTCCGGCCACGGGATTGCGCTTGACGGCGACACCCACGACAACCAGTTGGGGGGCGACACTTCGTCGGACTACAACGTGATCAATAGCAACACCGGCAGCGGCATCGCCGTGTTCAACTCTGGCCCCAACACGATCTTGTATAACGCAGTGATCGGGAATAGCGCTTACGGCGTGCTGCTGGACGGCGCGGCAACGCTTGGCACGGTGATCTCAAATACCACCATTTCAGGGAACGTCTACGACGGCATTGGCGAGCGCAACAGCGCGGCGGCCAATTTCTGGAACAATGTCAGCCTTTACGGCAATGGCGGGCTGGGCATCGACAAAGACGCCAGCAGCAATGCGACGAACATCATCAATGCCCCGGGGTTGGTGATTACGTCCGTCAATCGGAGCACCGGCGTGGTGCAAGGCCGCGCCTCAGCCAGCGGCTTTCTGGTGATCACCGAAATCGAGTTGTATCGCATCGATCTCGATCCCAGCGGCTACGGCGAGGGCAAACTCTACGTCGGCCGCGCGACCACCGACGCCAATGGCAACTGGCAGATCGTCGATCCGTCGCCCGACTCTGGCTGCTACACCGCCTTTGAATCGCTGGTCGTCATCGTGCCGATCGGCTCATCGGAATTCAGCCGCACGACGTGCAGTGTCAACCTGCCCACGGTGCTGCGCTAGCTGCTCCAACTATTGGGCAACCACCCCGACACGGCCATCGATGCGATTCAATGGCCGTGTCGTGACATATCGATAAGGAGGCAACGGGACAGACGACCGATCTTCAACTGGCTTAACGCCACATCCAATTTATTTTTCAACATCAACTATCTTGTTCAGGAGAGAACACTTGTCATGGCTTCGTTACAGCGTTGGTTCCGATTGGCCTTAGTCATCGTCCTGGCGCTCAGCGCCACCCCGATTGTTTTTGCGGCACCCGCCGTTCAGTCACCGACGACGGGTAGTTTCATCGTCAATACCCTCGCCGATTCAAATACCTTTGATAACTTTTTGAGTTTGCGTGAAGCCATCTTAGTCGCCAATGGCAGCCTCACCGGCACCTTTACCGATGCGGAAAAAGCGCAGTTGGGCGGCTGCACCTTCACCGGCTCGACCAACAGTTGGACCATCAGCGGCGGCTGCGGCGGCAGCCTCAACGATACGATCGCGTTTTCCGTTGTCGGCACGATCAATTTGAATAGCGCTCTGCCCGACATCAACGACACCGCCGCGCTGGAAATCACTGGTCCCGCCTATGGCCTCAACTCGATCACGGTGAACGGCAGCGCCTTGAGCATTGGCGTTACACTGTTGAACATCACGTCGCATGGCAACACCCTGCAGCAATTGAATTTTGCCAACTCACATGGCTTTGGCGTGCGCGTGGCGGGCAGCAACAACCTCGTACTGACGAACTATTTTTACGGCCACGCCGATCACGCGCTGGTCCTCGACGGCGGCGGCCTGAACCAGATTTCCTTCAATGTGTTTGGCCAGGCGCCCGCTGTCACGCCGCCCGCGGCCTGCAACGCGGCCGAACGCAACAGCGCGTCCAACATCGTCGTGCGCAACGGCTCAGTTCAAAACACCCTCAACAACAACTACCTGACGTGTGCGCTGGGTCACGGCCTATGGCTGCGCGATGCGGCCACCGCAAATAATCTGGTCGCGTACAACCTGGCGGGCGGAATGACCACCGCCTGGGGCAACAACGGCTCGGGTGTGTACATCTCGCACGGCAGCCACGATAATCGGATCGATCAAAACAATCTAGGGCGCAACCTGCAAGCGGGCGTGACGATTGCGAGCGCGAATGCCAATATCGTGCAGCAAAACTCGATCGGGTTCAAGCTATCCGGCGAAGTGATGGGGAATTCCGTGAGCGGTGTAGAACTGCTGGCGGGCGCATCGAGCAATCAAATCCTTACCAACACCATCGCCCACAACGGCGTGTATGGCGTGCAGCTGGCCGATACCAACACGCGCTTCAACATTGTGCGCGCCAACACCATCATGACCAACACGGTCGATGGCATCCGCCTGGAAAACGGTCCGCAGTTCAACTCCATCGGCAGTCCCATTGGCGGGCCGCGCGCGCAGGGCAACGTCGTCAGCGGCAATGGCGACAATGGCATTCGGTTGGTGGACGAAACGACGGCCTATAACTGGGTGCTGGGCAACAACGTGGGCCTCAATGCCGATCAGACCGCCGCCCAGCCCAATAGCGGCGCGGGCATCGTCGTCGATGGGGCCGTGTCCAACATCATCGGCATTACGAACAACGACGGCAATGTGATCGCCGGGAACTTAAAGGACGGCCTCGCTCTGATCGGCGGTGCGCACGCCAACAGCGTGCAAGGTAACTTGATCGGCGTCAATTCCACCAACACGCAATTGCTCCCGAACGGCTGGAGCGGCGTGGCGATCATGCTGGGCGCGCACAGTAACATCATCGGCAGCGGCACGGGCAACAACCTCAACCTGATCAGCCATAGCACGCGCTACGGCGTCTACATTGCGGGCACGGGCACGACTACCAACACGGTCAGCAATAACAACATCTATGGCAGCGGCTGGGATGGCATCACGATTCAAGACGGCGCCAGCAACAACACGATCGGTAGCAGCACCCACAACGAGCGCAACTTGATCGCGGACGGCTCGGCCAGCGGCATCTACGTCACCAACGCCAACGCCAACCGGATTCTGGGCGACGGCATCTGGAACAATGCCTATTACGGCATCATCCTTGACGGCGCGGCCACGACAGGCACATACATCTCGCGCACGGCTGTCTTCCAGAACGGCTACGACGGCATCGGTGAGCGCAACGGCGCGACCTTCAACGTCTGGACAGAGATCAGCGCCTACGCCAACAACGGCCTCGGCATCGACAAACAGGCGACCGGCGATCTGGACAACATCGTCACTGCGCCGACGGCCAAGATCACATCCGTTAGCACCGTGGGTGGCATTACCACTTTGCAGGGCACTGGCCTAAACGGCTCACTGGTGGAAGTGTACGGCGTTGCGCCAGATAACAGTGGCTTTGGCGAAGGCAAGACCTATCTGGGCACGGCCACCATCAGCAGCGGACATTGGACACTTAACGTCAGCAGCAGCGCGGCCAGCCGCTTCACTTTGATTGAAAATGTCCTGGGCATTGCATCGTCGGAATTCGGCGCGAATACGTGCCGCGTGATGCTGCCAACTGTGGTAAAGTAACGCCACAACCAGATGAACTGATGACGCGCTGCAAGCGCGGCGGATGACAAGATGATCTTTTGAATCAGATCATCTTGTCATCCGGTCAATCAATATGCGCCCGACACTCTGTGCCCTTATCGCCTTCGCCCTCACGGCCTGCGCCGCGCCCATCACACCTATGCCCACACCTACGCTCGATGTTAGCCCGATTACCATCGTCACCCTAGGCGACAGTCTCACCGAAGGCGACAAAGATGACTCAACAGACGGCGGCGGATGGCCGCGCCGCATCCGATCGATCCTTGCAACCCAACGGCCCGGCTCGCAGGTCATCAACTTCGCGCGCGCGGGCTGGACTTCAACCGATCTATTGCGCGGCGCGTACGGTGAATCGAACCAGATCGATCGGGCGGTGGACAAACTGCGTCGCGCTGTTGGCGTGAAGATCGCCACCGTCTGGATCGGCACCAACGATCTCTTCTACCTTTACGAATTTGGCAATCCCTCAGTGGATGAGGAACGTGCTGATCGTGATCGCTTCATCGCCAACCTCGACGAAACTTTACACCGGTTGAGCGCGACCGGCGCAAAAATCTTCGTCGCCCAACTCGGCGATCCAACGTTGTGGGGCGCGCCAACGGGCGGCCTTTTTCATTCCACCACACCCGAAGAGTGGTCGCGCCTCTCGCGGCAAGCCGCCGCGTATAATGACGCCATTCGACTGCTCGCCGCCAAGTATGCGGCCGCCATCGTCGATGTCCACACAACTCACATCTTCACGACGCCTGCGCTGATGGATGCCGACGGACTTCATCCCAACGGCCGCGGTTATGATGCGCTGGCCGAGTTGTGGCTGACAGCACTGACCCAATAACCTTGCCGTCCAAATCAAAAAACTACTTCATGGCGCAACTGGCTCTGCGAACTTAGTCGTTCCGGTAGCTGTATAATCTCGGTCCGGTGATTAACTGCCATGGTCATGCCACCTGATCAAATCGAGTCAAATCTCGAACAGATTCTAAGCGCGGTCGCGCAGCAACGTGGCGTGCAGTTCGCGGCTGCCCTGCGGCCGATTCTGTTCGCCAACCTGGAACGCGGGCGTATCGACTTCTACCTGGATGGCCAAGCTCAAGCGCAGCTGCATGACTACGTCGGACGCGTGGCCGACTACTACGACCGCCTAAGCCCTTATTTGTACAACATCCAGCAGGCCAAATCTCCTGAAGTGTGGGAGGCGCTGTCACAGACGCTGCGCCAGTGGGCATACGGTATCTTGTGGCAAGCCCCCGGCCTCATAGCCGATCTCAATCAGTTGGCGGCTGAATACGCCGACGCCGCGGCAGAAAAGATTCTAACAGCCTATTTCCCCTACGACACCGAATTTGAGCCGTGGGCGTACGTCCTGGTGCGCAATGTGTGCCGCCAATTGTTGCGCCGTGAGCACCCGTCGCTTGAACTGCTGGACGACGAACGTTTGGTCCAAACGCCCGATCTGGCGCAGGCCGATGATACGCGCCGCCGCGATCTCCGTCGCGACCTGCTGGTAGCCATCGAGCAGTTGTCGTCCGATGCCCGCCGACAAATGATTGTGCTACACTACTTTCAAGGCTATACACTGCCCGACATCGCCGTCCGGCTGAACAAAACGATGTCAGCCGTGTATAAACTCCATTTTGACGCACTGGCCGAGTTAAGAAAGATTTGGGCCGGTCAAGAGCATAAAGATGAGTAACCAACTCAATCCGTCATCGGCCGGAGAATCCGATGCGCGGGCGGTAGTGCGAAACTTAATCAATCGACCTGAAGACTGGCCCACGACAGCCGATGAACTACTCGCCAGGTTGAGCCAGGCTTCACAACCCGCCGCCTTCTCTGATCAGGAGAATGAGACTCTGCTATCTTTGGTCGTGGACGACGCCTTAAAGGGTGTCGATATTTCAAGCCGGTATCCCGACTTCTTTCAGCGGTTGCTGGAGGACGACGATCTGCGCCAGGCTTTTCTGGCAACCATGGAGGCCGTCGAAAATCAATCGGTGTCGCGCCCGGCCACTGCTGAGAGCGATCTCAGTTTCCTGCACGCCGCAACCATTCGGCCGCTTCTCGAATTCACGTCGCCTGCCCGCTGGCGGCTCAAGTGGCAGGCTGCGCTCGATCAACTTCAGCAGATCTTCTTTGCGGCCGATCAATTCCAACCTGTTTATCGATCCGCCGCCTATCTGGAAGACGCCTGGTTCACCCTTTTCCGTGACGAGATCAAAATCGATCAGATGCAAGCCAGCGTCGTGCTGGAAGCTGTACGCGAGATGGCTGCGCCCGATCAGCTGCGGTTGCACATCGCGGTAGGCCTCACACCCGATTGGGCCGCGACGGCTGAGCGGCTGCCCGACTTGCGCGCCCAATTGACCTGGGGCGCTTACGATCAGGCGGTGCTCATCACTCAGCGCGGACGAGCCGTTTTTCCGCCGTTACCGCTCGATCTGATTTTGGATGCGGCGGCGCAGCGCATCACTGCCGATTTGCGTTTGATCGTCGAACCTGCGCTATAATCTCGGGCGTGACGCCCAACACCGAAGTCCTCGCTGCCTACGAAACTCTCGCCCAACAACTCGATCGCGACCTCACGCTTGAAAGCGATCTCCTGGCTGCTACGTCACATCTACCGCCGTTGACGGCCGAACGACTTGACGCTCTGGCCGATCGAGCGGCAACTGCCAGCCTCGATCGTCCGCGCTACGGCTGGGCGCTGATGGCGGTGGCCGATGCGGCGGCCACCCACACAGCCGATCGGTTTGTGCAAGCCTGCGCGGCCTGGCAGTTGGCGCGCGCCGCTAATGATTGGCTGCGCCCCGATCGCGTTGAGGCAGCCGTGCAGCGCGCTCGCGCCGCTTTTGCGGAATTGAACGAACCGGGCTGGCTGGCCGCTTGTGATTGGCAACTGTATGCTGTGCCCTGGACACGCAACTTCAATACCGCTGTCACCCAATTGACTTCCGCATTAGCCGGCTTGATCGAGGCGGACTTCAGCGCGTTCGTCCCCCACTGCCGACTGTCCCTGGCTTATGCCGCCGCGTTGATCGGCAACCACGCCCTAGCCGACGAGCAGCTCGTCGCTAGCGAACAAGAATTCGCCGCACAGAACGATCGCTTAAATCTGGCGCGCTGTCTCATCACGCGGGCGCGTAACCTGCGGCAACAAGCCCAATTCGAGTCGGCCATTGAGGCCTTGAATCAGGTGTTGAAATTGCTCGACGCCCATCACGCGCCGATCGACGCGGCTAAGGCGCACTTTCAACTGGCTTCTTGTCAGCGCTACTTCAACGCTGATCTGCCGCGTGCCGAAGAGCAATTTCAGTTGGCGGCCAAACTGTTTGAAGAAGCCGATTTGCCGTTATGGTTAGGGCAATGCTATGTGGGTCTGGCCGAACTTTACAGTGACCTCGGTCGGCTGCCGGAGGCCGATCGGGTCTTGCGCTTGGCCGCGAGTCTATATGCGGCTAGTCCACTGATTGGGCCGTATGCGGATTTCCTCGTTAATCACGGCAAATTCCAGTTATTGCAGGGTAACGAACATCTCGCGCTGGCAGACTATGAACAGGCTGAACTTATTTACGCGCAGCTCGGCTCGCCGCTCATGGCTGCTGTGGCCGCGATGTATTTAGGTGAAACGCTCAATCAACGGGCGGAATATCAACGGGCACTGCACCATCTGGAAGCCGCGTACGCTCGATTTGAAGAGATGCACGCGACCTATCGAGTGGCCGAGTGCGCGATGCAACTGGCGCAAGTTTGGTTGCAGATCGGTCATTACGACACAGCCCACGCCTATCTTGATAGAGCCACGGCTTACGCGGCCGCCAATCGTCAGGCTAACTTTCTCGCCACCGTTTACAACTTCCGTGCCAAGACTTTGTTCCGCCAACAGCGCGGTGATGAAGCCGTTGACTTTTTGCGACAGGCGCTAGCGGTTGCGCATGAACAAGGTTCGCAGGCACAGATCGCTTTAGCCCAGCGGCTGTTAGGCGAAGCGCTGACGGCGCTCAATCAATTCGGCACAGCGCTGGATTCGCTTCAAAGTGCGCACGCCAGCTTTGTTGAAATGGGTATGAGTCTGGAACAGGCTATTTGCCTGGTAGCGTTGGGCAATTGCTACCTCAACTTGTCCCAGCCCGCTGCGGCACAGTTGGCTTATCGGCAGGCGTTGGATCTCAGTCAAGGCTTGCTGCCCGACACCGATTGGCAAGCCTGGGCGGGTCTAGCGCAATTAGCCGAAGTCACTGATGAAGACACCGCGGTACAAGCGAATCGACACCTGCTTGAAGCGTTGAGCCGCCTCCGACATGGTTTCTCACAACCCACCTTGGCGGGAGCGTATCTGCAACGGCCCGCCTCCGCACTCGATCGAGCCGTACAGTTCGCCGTTCGACGCGCCGACGCAGTGGAGGCCGCGCACATCATCGAAACCAGCAAGGCCCAACACTTCAATGCGGATGATCACCCGCTAGCCGCCTCGGTTGAACTGACCGAACTCGCGGCCGACATCCGCTGGCTGAACGCCCACCTGCACTCAACCTTTGAGGCCACACGCCGCCTGTCGTCGTCCGAACACGCCGCGCTGGTCGTGCAACTGCGCCAGAAACATCAAGCGTACGCCCAGCTGCGCGATCGGTTGGAGCGCAGCGCCGTTACCGATCAAGCGGTGGGGCAACCACGGGATGCTTTCGATCTGGCTCCCTTTCGGCAGCGCGCTAACGAGCTGATCGGCCCGGCTTGGATCGCACTCGATTATTATCTGACCGATTCGCACGTCATCGCCGTCATCATCACTGAGCGTGACTACGCAGTTTGGCAGCAACCCATTACCAGTGTGGTGCGGTTTGCGCTGGACACGTGTGCTAATGCCCAACGCAGCCGACGCTATCCTACACTGTCCGATCTGGTCACACTGGGTCGCTCGATCTTGCCGCCCATGATCTGGCCGCTGCTCACATCGGATACACACCTATTGATCGCGCCCCATCGCCAACTGCATCAAGTGCCGTGGGCGGCGCTGCGCGCAGCGGCATCTAGCCCCGCGCTGGCTGAAGTCTGCATTCCAACCAGTGTGCCGTCGCTGCACGGTCTGCATCAGTTGTGGCAGCGCCCCACACCCCCAATCGATGATCGATCGCATGGCTTGCTGCTCGGCGTGTCTGACTTTGGCCAACGGCGACCAGCGCTGCCTCAAGTAGCGTCAGAAATCAACACGTTGTCCCAATTGTTGGCTGATCGCAGTCGCTGCTTGCTGAACAGCGACGCCACGTGGCCGCAGTTGCAGGCGCTAAACCAAACCACCGGCCTGCAGCACTTCGCGTTCTGGCACATCGCCAGCCACGCCTTTTACGATTCGATCACAGGCCGCCTTAGCGGCATCGCCTTGGCCGATCAGGATGTGTGGCTCGATCAATTACGGGCACTCGCCCCCCTGCCCGATCTGATCACGCTCTCGGCGTGCAGCGGTACTCAAAGCCTGCTGTTCGAAGGTGATGAGGCGATCGGTCTGGCCACCACGTGTCTGGCCGCCGGGGCGCGGCACGTGATCGGAGCGCTGTGGCCGATCCGCGATGACGCCGCCGCTGATTTGATGCGTGACTTTTATCGGCACTTCCTAGCTGGAGAAAGCGTGGCACGCGCACTGGCCCTGGCGCAGCGCGCGGCGGCGCACTCTAGCGCGGACCACCTCAGTTGGGGCAGTTGGTTATGCCTCGGCACACCGTGATATTTGTGCCGATCGGGACGTTCCGATTGGTTCCGCGCCGACTTAGCGGAATTGCTGCGCTTATTGGAACAGGGCCAGATCAAGCCCGTTATTTCGCAGCGACTGCCGTTGAACATGGCATCAAGGGCAATCTGGTGCTGGTCGCCAATCGTTGACAAGCTGATCTCTGACTAAAGGATCAGATTGTCAGCCTGTCACGCATAGCGTGTCAGCGCCGCATGATCGGCAGGAACACCTTTAGCCCATTGATCAACACACTCACCATCGTGTAATGTGTCGCCGTCCCGCCCGTGGCCGTGATGGGGATGATGTACGCGAGCGGCGGCGAACCGATCGGATGCGAGTCCGTCATCGTCAGCGTGATTGTGATCGGCGGCGTGACGATCGCTTGCGACAACTTCAACGTAAGGCTCGGCGACGGACTGCTAACAGTGACGGTGATCGCGCTGGTGAAGGCTGCGCTCTTCTCGAAACGCAATTGATAGGTTGACACACTGCCCGCGTCGACGGCACGGCCGATCGGGTTGGCCGACACCGTGAAGTCGCTGAGGGCCTGCCCCGAATTTGGATCGACCATTAACGACGAGACATCCACTGCTTCAAAGTCGCTGCCATGCAGATACAGATCCAGCGCATGCAAGTCGTCATTTTTCCAGCGGTCATCGGGCGCGCCGCTGAGATACCATGACGAACCGTTGTCGGCGAGGATCATGCCGTACTTTTTCAGGGCGCGCAAAATCACCTGCACTTCCGGCGAAAAACGACTGTCAATGTTGAAACTGGCCTTCAATCGAAATCGCTGTCCCATGGGCGGCGAACCAGCTTTGGTGTTGTACGCGGCTTGATGCCGCGCGGGCCACACGTAAGCGGCTTTCGTCGTATTCGATGTGAATCGAATGGCGTGATTGATCTCGCCGGATGCAACTTCATCATAGCGCACCAGGCCCGGCAATATCGGCAGACCGGCGGCATCGGCTGAGGTCCACGTGTCCTGGCGCAGCGTATTGGAGTTGAGTTCAAAGATTGCACCGGAACCCGCAGACCATTGACCGCTGGCCTGATGGGCGGCATACAGTTCATACAATTTACAGTTGTCACGATCGACGATGAGGATGTGGCGATCGCCGTTGCCGTTGGGATCACCTTCGATGGGTACGTTGGGCGGAATAGGATACGGTCCGGCATCACTTTCATCCGGCCACCAGAAATCGACCGTGAATTTGGGCTGATTACCCGGCACAGTCGTGTACGGAATGCCGATCGAGAAACCCTCCCACGTGCCCGAGCCGAAATCGGCATGGGCTTTGGATGCTGCGCCCATTGCATTGACGTACGTCGCCGAGTTAGTGTCGACAGATAGTTGATCGACCGGCACATTCCAGATATTGTCGGCGGGCAACACCGGACAACCCGCAATCGTCGGCGGCGCAGCTTGGGGTCTCGATAGTACGATCGGCGCGAGCACGAGTGACAACCCGATGGCGATAGCGACACGTTTAAGCATGGTTGACCTCACGGAAGCAATGTGCTTTGATCATAGGTAAATCGCGCGACGATTTCAACGGTACGTTGGTCAAGGCTCTTATTTCGGAGGTTATCATGTCCGCCCTTAAACACAGCATCCTCGCTATACTATTAAGCACGGCCGTGTTGACCCTCAGCGTGCTCGCTCTGCGATCCACCTCACAACCAGCGGCCCAAGCCCGCCCGATCGATGAGGTGCAGTCACCCACCGTGACCAGCACCGTGTATTTGCCGCTGATCCGCAACGCCGTCGGCCGTCCATGGCCGGACACGACCAATGGCATCTACGTCCTCAACGATCAACTCGCCACGTGGAGTATGAGTGAAGCGCAGTTCCAATTCGCCGCGACGCACTACGTCGGCACGCAAAAAGTCACACGCGATCAGGCGCGGCATCTGCGGCAATATAATCCCAACTTTTTGGTGCTGCATTATCGACTGGCGCAAGCTTTGGGTCACAGCCTACCGAATGCGTGTGCGCCTACCATCGATTACCTGCAAATTATCGACGGCGATCAATGGGTGCAAGAATGGCCGGGCAATGCGGTGGTGCAAGAAAACTGGTTTTATCATTACCCCAGTTCGCGCGTGTTTAGCTGCACCGACGGTCATTACCTGATGGAGTTGAACGACGCGGGTTGGCGACAGTGGTGGAGTACACAGGTGATCTCGCAGCTGATCAACAACGAAGACGATGCGCTGTTTGCCGATAGTTTCAGCGTGCCTAATTATTTCGGTGATTGCGCCTACCACCCGTGCTTGCCAATCATTAGCAGCACCTTCGAGTTAGCGTGGGCCGATCGCGAACATGCCTTCACCGATTACATGCAGGCGCGGTTCGCAGGCCGCTGGAAGTGGCTGCCCAACATTGGCGCGTGGATCACGTCGCGCGATCCGTCGGACTACAGCAACCTTGACGGCGCGATGTTGGAAGGCTTTGCCGAATGGGGCGGCGGCAATTACTTTGATGTCAGCGATTGGGAATTGCAGATGAATCGTGTGCTGCCGTTGATCCGCAACGATAAGATCATCATCGGGCAGACGTATCCCGTTGAGACGGATGTGAACGAGCGGTTGTTTGCACTCGGCACTTATCTATTGATCAAAGGGACACACACTTACATCAATCTCGATATTGTGATGGAACCCGAGTGGTTCCCCGAATACGCGATCGATCTCGGCCGCCCGATCGATCTGCTGCCCGTCACCATCGACGGTCTCTTCGATGCGACATCGCAATTGTATGTGCGGCACTATGCTAAAGGGATGGTCATCGTCAATCCGGCTAGCGACGCGCACACCATCAACCTCGGCGGCACGTACTATCAAGCGAATCCTAGCGGGGGAGGAATTGTGCCGGCAGACGGCTTAGCGCCGGGCACAATCAATTATGCGGCAGTGACTTCGATCAATTTAGGAGCACATCAGGCGGCGGTAGTGCTGAATGTCCGGCCATAACACGGCAGCTTTTCTCGCATCAGGCCTCACATCCCTTTGATCAAACCGCCCGGTTGGCACGTGCGGCAGAAATTGGTGATGCGTTGATTGGCGCTCACCTGCGAAATAGTTGTGCCGCAACGCGGGCAAGGTCGCCCGGCCTTCATATGGATCGCCATGAAGTCGCGCGGTTCGCGATGAATGGCCTCGCCCATCTCGGCGCGGACTTTGTCGATAGCCTCGCGCAGTGTAGATAACATTGCGTCGTACAGTCGCTCAATCTCATCGGGCGTCAACGCTGTGCGTTTGCGATACGGATGGATCTTCGCCACCCACAAAATCTCATCGGCATACGCGTTACCGATGCCCGCCAGAAATTCGCCACGCACCAGGATACCCTTGATCTCGCCCCGATACGGTCGCAATCGCTCGCGGAATTGATCGAGTGACACGTCGAACGGCTCCGGGCCGAGCGTAGCGTGATCGGGCACCTGCGATAAATCAGCGGTGAGGTACAACTGCCCCATCGTCTTTTGATCGAGGTAACGCAGATCGAGGCCGTTGGACAACGCGCAAATCACGTGTGTTTTGGGCAGTTTCTTCTCGGTAGGCGCGGCGAGTTGTAGTCGCCCGGTGAGTTTGGGATTGATAGCAAGGTGTAGTGCAGTGTAAGGCTTGGCGAGGTTAAAGATCACGAACTTGCCGCGCCGCGCCACCGTCTCGATGGTCGTGCCCGTTAACGCGACATCAAACTGGCTGGCGGTCAGATCGCGCACCAAAATGGCCGCGCCGGGTTGAATCAACGTGACAGCGTCGATGGTCTGACCGACCACACGACGCCGTAAGACCTCACACACCACTTCGAGTTCGGGAAGTTCGGGCATGCCTCACAGTATACCATCCAGCCCGAACGCTAACGAATGAATAATCACGATGACGAGTGACGAATGAGAATTCACTCGTCACTCGTCACTTTTCACTGCTTCTTGAACTTCACTGCCACATCATGTGCTAACGCCGAGACCGTCACCGATAACTTACCGGTCGTAACGTTCTGGGTGCTCGTCGTCGTCGTGCCGGTATCGGTGTTAAACCACGTAATCTGATAAGTACCATTCGGCGCGTTAAGCGACAACGTCGCGCTCGTCGTGCCGATCGACTGGCCGTTGGCAACCCGCTGCCATGTGTCATTGGCATTGTCGATCCACACCGCGCCGCGGCCATTAGTCGTATCGACCTTACCCCACGCCCGCACGCTGCCCGATACGTTCGAGGTGGTGATCGCTCCGGTGTCGGTGCCCACGTCGACGTAGTGGCCGTTGGTTAACGGTTCACCCTGCCAGAAGTTCTCATACAGCGCATACATGCCCCACCAATTGTTATCGACCAGATCGTCGATGTACCACTCACCGCCGCACTGATCACCCATCTGCGCCCACAGTTGCTTGTGGAAGTAGTTGGCCGCGCCGCTGCCAAAGTCATAGGGATTGTTCGTGCCGGGCTGCCAGACGCCGGTCTCACCGCGCACGATCGGTTTGTTCTGCGCATACCAACTGCGATAGTTCGCAAACTGGCGCTGACACTCGCGGACGTTGGCTGCTGTGTCCGTGTAGATCGTGCTAACGAGTTCGCCGTCACCAGAACCGGGCCGAGCGTACCAGTGCTTGTCGGCGTAATCCATCAAACTGCCGTACGTTGCGTCAGTCCAAAACGACTCGACGAAGTACCCCCAAAACGAATTCGACAATAGCAAATGACGCGGCTCGATGGTGCGGATGTAGCCCAACACGCTGAACGCCGCATTGTAACTATTAGTCGTCAGCATGTTCTCGTTGCCCAACTCCACCGAGTGCAGCGCGGTTGAATAGCCCCAACGCGCTACAAAGTAGCGGACGTAAGCTTTTTCCAGGGTGCGCGCCACTTGCCCGTCACCGCTGTAGAAGTTGTTGATGTCCCACGTCGTCGTGATCGTACCATCGGGCTTCATCACGCCCAGAAGTTCATCGTTCTTGTGAAACAGCGTCAATTTGTGATACACGCCATACTGCTCGCTTAGACGCATGATCTCGTCCAGTCGCGCCGCGCCCACCTGATCGATATACTGATAAGTATCGGGGTCGCCGCGTGACAATAGATTCGGCCCCCACGCGCCCTGCCCGCTTTCATCGCGCTGCAGCGTGATCGAATCGAGGCGAATGGTCCCGGTAGTATTATCGGATTCGCTGTAGCCGTCGTGCAGCCACACCGTCAACGCTGTGTCGGTGC
>JAXLWI010000060.1:0-27028 GCA_046328575.1 Anaerolineae bacterium | reverse complement strand
TTGCGGACTTCGCGTCTTAGCGGTTAGTTTTTCTCCAATGCTTGAGAAACCGTTGGAAACTTGCTTAAGTCCGTGTGCGGCAGAAACAACGCCGACGTAAATGCTTCGTAGAACGTGTTGTCCGCCGACAATTCGATGTACGTCATGCGCGACGCGATCTCACTGATGCGGTCACGCTGCGCCCGATCGAGCAGCGCCAGATACGTGCCCTTCACCGACGTGTTGCCGAGGAACGCGAATTGATCCCACGGCATATCGGGCAGCAAACCGATCTGCACGGCTTTCTCGACGTTGATGTACTTACCAAACGAACCGCCGATCAAAAACCGTTCAACGCTTTCAAGCGGCACACCTACCCGATCGGCCAGCACGCTATATCCGGCGTAGATCGCCGCTTTGGCGCGCAGCAGATTATCGACATCGACGTGTGTCATGACGATGTCGTGACCGCTCCACGTTTCCGCGCCCCAGGCCACGACGTACTCCAGCCCGTGCTCACCCGATCGAACTCGCGACCTCACCCCCGTCCCCTCTCCTATAGGCGAGGGGTGCATCAGATGCGTATTGAGGTTACCGCCTTTGTCCAGCACGCCGGTGACGAACATCTCCGACAGCAGCGAAATTAGGCCGCTGCCGCAGATGCCGCGCGGCTTCGTGTTGCCAATCACGCGATACGATGGTTCGTATGTCTCACTGTTGATCCACACTTCTTCGATCGCGCCGCGCGTGGCGCGCATGCCGTTAACAACGCCCGCGCCTTCAAACGCTGGACCCGCCGAGCACGCGCAAGTAACGAGCCAATCGCGATTGCCCAACACGATCTCGCCGTTGGTGCCGACGTCCATAAACAACGTGAGTTGTTCGCTGTCCTCCATGCCCGACGACAACACACCCGCCGTGATGTCCGCGCCCACATAACTGGCGACACCCGGCAGACAATCGACCGTGGCTTCGGGGTTGATCTTCAGGCCGAGGTCGGTCGCCGTCAATAAGGGCACGTGATTGATCGTGGTGACAAACGGCGCGAGCCGGATGCTTGACGCGGGGATGTTCAGCAGCAGATGTACCATCGTGCTGTTACCGGCGATCGTCACTTTGAAGATGTTCTGCGGCTCGACTTTGGCTTTCTCGCACACCGCGTTGATGAGGAAGTTCATCGTATCCAGCACCAACGCTTGCATTTCATAACCGCTGCCATTCTTGCTGGCATAGATGATGCGCGAGATCACATCTTCGCCGCGCTTGATCTGATCGTTGTATTCGGCCGATTGGGCTATAACCTGCCCGCTGATCAGATCGACTAGCCAGCAGGAGACCGTCGTTGTGCCGATGTCGATTGCAAGGCCGAAGAGCGGTGGTTGATCCAAGCGCACATCGATAAGCCTGACCATTGACGATTGACCATTGTCTGCTGCTTCATACACCGCGCTGATATTCCAATCACCGTCACGCAGCACCGGGCCGATGCGGCGCAGCAGCGACAACGATACTGAGACTTGATCGATGCCCGCTTGTTGGCGAAAGGCCGTCGTGAGGCGGCTCCAGTCGTCGGTCTGATCATCCATCGAGGGTTGCGTCAACGTCAACGCCACGCGTTGAATCGTCTGCGTGGTCTTGGGATCATACCCCGCTGGAACTTGAACTTCGGCGACGACGCGATCGGTCGTCAAGCGCCGTTCGATCTTTTCTTGCGGCGGCACGGTGACGCTGACATCACCTTCGACAACGGATTGGCACGCCAGCGTATAACCCGCGGCCACATCATCGGCCGTCAAACGCAAGGCACTGCGCCGACGGACATCGCCGCCGGTGACCTGCACCGCGCAGCGACCACAGCGTCCCTGCCCGCCGCACGGTTGAGTAATCTCGACGCCCGCCTGATGCGCGGCTTCGGTCAACAGCGTGCCCGTGGGCACGTGAACCACAACGGGTTGAGCGCCGTCTAAACTGAAAGTAACGAGGTGTTCAGTCATAATGAATGACGAGTAACGAGTAACGAGTAATGACTTTTTACTCGTCACTCGTTACTCATTACGTGTAGATTTCGTATAACGTCCGTTCGATCGATTCGACTTCCGGCTCGATCGGTTTACGTGCATCGCGCGCCTGATCGGCCAACGCGTCGCCCATCAAGATTTCTAGGACGCCCTGCCCTTGTTCGCAGTCCCACGCGCACACGCGCTCGGGTGGGCAGTTGTCACAGCGAGCTTGATCGACGGGTTCGATAAGTTTGGTCACAGGATCGATCAACATGGTGACCTCCTTACTACTCTGTCATTACGAGCGCCGGAGGCGCGAAGCAATCTCGAGTTTAGCCATGAGATTGCTTCGCCGCTTTGCGGCTCGCAATGACGCCGAAGGACTACAACACCTGCTTCATATACGCGGGCAAATCCACCGCTTCGCGCGGACCGACTTTGATTTCCCAACCGGGCAGTTCCGCTTCGAGTTCGCCCGACAACACGGCGACATGACCGGGTAAAACCACGCGCTTCTTGGCGATCTTGTCCGCGACGTTGAAGCCCTTCACGGCTTTCGCGATGCGCTCCGCATCGAACTTGCCGGCCGCCCACGCGGTGAGCACGCTCATGCCTTCCGCGTCGGTGACCAGCAGCCACGCGGGCAAGCCGCTGCTTTCCACTTCGTTCGCCACACTGAAGTAGGTGATGCTGAAGTTGGTGGTGACCAGCACCGGCGATTCCGGCTTGGGATTGTTGATCTCGTACAAGCCCGGCTGCACTTGAATGGGCTTCTGCGGATCGGTGTAGATGTTCTGGCGCAAGACCAACAACGGATAAACCGTCTCAGCCTTGAAGTCGTCCAGCACGACAAAGCCCGCGTATTTGGCGATGGCTTGCGTGGCTAGCACCGAATCATTCGCGGCAACGTAGAGCGGATACCCCACCGATCGGACGTTCTTCTTTAGCGCGAGGCGGCGCAGTTGCGTGCTGATCGTGAGCAACTTGCTGAGGTTCTTCATCGCCGGATCGATCACGAGGTCTTCAACGCCCTTGCCTTTGATCTTTTCCGTGAGATCGGCCACCGCCTCGATCGAATCAGCGGTGACAACGAGCGCGGCCTTGTTGGCCTTCGCGACTTCGGCCATCGCTTCCCAGTTGGTCGCGTTTGCGCCTGAAATTAAGGCATTTTCGCCCTTGATCACATCGAGACCGGCGGCAATGATCTTTGCGTCGGGGCTGATCAAAACGATCGGGCGTTTGCTGATCGCGCGGACGGCTTTCACCGCCGCCGCGAACTTCGCCGCATCGCCCGTCGCTTCAATCGCAAAGCCGTCGATCGTCAAATCCATGCCCACGTAGGACACGGCAAATTGATCGGCGGGTGTGACCTTGGCGGCCACGTCTTCATCGTCGCGCACTTTGATGAACAGGCCAGGGCGATTGTAGAAGGTCTTCTCGTGACGGAACAAGACCACTTCATTGCCGACCTTGAGTTCATGACCGTCGGACTTGAGGGTGATGAGGCGCATCGGCGGCGCGGCGCTTTCGGCGAGCTGCGCTTTGCTGGCTTCGCTGACGTACGGGCACGCCGAGAGTTCCACTTGCTTCGCGGCCAACTTCATCGCGAAGGCGAGGCAGGTGGGAAAACCGCATTCCTTGCAGTTGGTTTGCGGCAGCATCTTATAGATCTGAATACCGGATAGAGCCATCGTTTGCTCCTTAAATTCATAATGAGTAACGAGTAATGAGTAAGAGCCAGTTACTCGTTACTGGTTACTCGTTAAGCCACCATCAAATCGGCAATCGCCGCTTTGACGCGCTTCACACTCTCGGGATGGCGCAGCACGACGACGTCCGCGCCCGATTCGAGCAGCGTGATCGCCGTCATTGTTTCCCAGTTGATGCCGCGCTCAGCCCAGTCGCCCCAGGCCGCGGGCACGCCTTCACCGACCTTGGATTCTTTGGTCTTCCATGTTTCCGCGCCGACCGTGACGATCATGGGCAATTGCGTCATCGCGTCGCCTTGCAGCGCGGCCATACGCAAACGCTCCATCACCGAGAAGCCATATTCGATGCCGTAACCGAGCGCACCTGTCGTCGGGTCCATGACCACGCGATCGAGTGGCAGGCCCATGTCGCTGATGAGGATGTTGAGTTGCTTGGCGAGGTTGACATCCATCGCCGTGCGCGCCGTGACGAGGTGACCGTTCGCCATCGCCGTCGCCACAATCGTGCGATAGTTCTTGTCCTCGCAGATACCCAACAGCAAACGCTCGCCTTTGGTCGCTTCAGCCACCGGCACGAGCAGTTCATTATCAATATCGACTTGCCCCGGCCCAAAGACGATCAGCGGCAAGCCTGACGCGCCGAGCACGGCTTTCACGGCCGTCACTGCAGCCGCGGGGGTGTTGGGTGAACCATCGGCGGTGGTGAGGCTGAGGGTCATTTGCAGCAGTTCAGCGCCGGCCGCTTCGGCCGCTTTGGCCCACGCCGCCGGATCGTTCGCCGCATCGCCCCACACGTCGAGCAACAGCGGTGACCAATCGTCCGGTTTGCGATCTTTGATCTCGATCGCGACGACGGGCTGGTGCGGCGTCTCGGCTTCGAAGTGCATGAAGGGCAACGCCTTCTCGCCGCCGATCGTCACCACGCTCGATCGTGTGCCACCGTCGGCCGCGGTCGCGCCGAGGGTGATCGTCTTGACTGCTCCCGCCCACTTGTCTTTCGGAATTTCAATCGGCATATCAAACTCCTCATTTGGAGGTTGGAAGTTGGAGGTTAGAAGTTGGAGGCACTCACGGTATATCAGCGCTCACTCCAATTTACAATCTCCAATCTCCAACCTCGAAGTTTATTTTTTACGGCTATCAGCGGCTCGCTTGGCCGCGTCACGTCGTTCGATGAATTGCTGCAGAGGCGCTTTGCGCGCCGCCGCGATGCCCATGTCTTTAAGGTCATCGTCGCTTTGCGCGGCGAGGTGGCGCAGAATGTGGCGATAGGTGATCATCGCCGCCGGATAGGTGACGCCGCCCGCGTTGTGCATCAGGAAGAAGGCGCGCACCCGCTGATCGAGCATCATCTGCGCGGCCACGGGCAAGGGAATATCGGGTGGCACTTGCGGCACGCCTTCATGCATCACCTGCTCGGCGGTGAGCGTGCGCGCATCCTCGCGCTCATACGCTTTGACGACTTCGTCCTGATTAACGACGCCAATGGCGTGGCCTTCATCGCCATCGAGGACGACTACGGCTTCCCAGTTTTTCTCCAGCATTAGCCGCACCAGATCGACGAGGGGCGTAGTCGGCGGACACGTCGGTACGCCGACCGTCATCAGGTCGCGGACGAGTTTGCGTTCGGAAAGATTTGTTTCTTCAGGCATTCAGTGCCTCACCGGCCTTGAGATTCTTCGCTGTCTGGCGACGGCTCAGAATAACATCGACAAGCGTATCTTCGCTACTCTTCGCTACTACGTTCATCCGTCTGCATCGCCGCTTCGAGTTGGGCCAACTCGGTTTGGAGATGTTTCAATTGCAATTCATGGGCGTGCTTGGCCGTGCTCCACGCGTCCACGAAGGATCGCACCGGCACGATCGAGAGGCAGTTACGCCACGTCCACCACACCGCGCCGAGACTGACCCCGGCCCAAACGAGCCAGGCGATGTGACCCTCCAGGCTCAGTCCCAAAACTGCCGCCATCAACGCGCCGAACGTGACCAGGCCGCCAACGATGAACGCGGTGCGCTGCCCACACAACAGGCTCACCTCCCACGGAATCCGCCGGGTGTTCCAATATTTCAGGCGTTCCACCGCATCGGTGAGGCTATAATCGACTTTAAAGATTTCGTTCTGCAGCGCCCGTCGCGATTGAATGAGCGCCATTTGATGGCGTTCGCTCTCGGTCAGTTGCGGCACTTCGATCGGCGGAACAACGCTCGGTTCTGGCTCCGGCTCGATCGGTTTTACCGGCTCGATCGGAGTGGCTGTGGCCGCTTGGGCCGCGGCTCGATCGCGCGCCTGTTGGGCCTCATATTCGCGCTGTTGCTTCTCGCGCTTGGCCTTGCGCTGCGCGGCCATCTGTTCGCGAATGCGCTGCTCGTATTCGGCGCGACGTTGGGCCGAGGCTGCCTGCTCTGCTTCGCGCCGCTGATTATCGGCGTGGCGTTGAGCCGCCATCTGTTCCTTGCGCTGCCGCGCCGCTTCGGCGCGACGTTCTGCGTCGGCGCGCTGCCGCGCTTCATCTTCACCGTGACGCTGCGCGGTCAGCGCGATTTGCCGCTGTTGATCATACGCCGCGCGCTTCACCGGATCGCCGATGACGGCGTAAGCCTCATTGAGTTCCTGCATACGCCGATGCGCGTCTTCCGACGAGTTTTTGTCGGGATGATATTTGGACGCGAGCCGCCGGAAGGCCGCCTGCACTACCTCTTGCTCGGCGGCCGGGTCGACTTGCAAGATTTGGTACAGGTCGCGGTCGGTGTCCATCAATCGTGTTTTAGCAGAATTGGTTTATCGGTTGCCTGGCACCCTCACCCGGCGCTTCGCGCCACCCTCTACCATCGGAGAGGGAACACGCGCCCCTTCTTTCCCAGTGGGAGAAGGGTTGGGATGGTGAAATCGCGTCGTTTCTGTCCGCTTGTCTGATTCAAGAGTCCGTTATGGGTTCTCCGCGCAGCCTATGGCTGCAATTCATTTGCGGAACGCGCCGTCAACGAATTCCCAGCGAATACACGAGTCTCGCGGCGGGCAACATTTGTTGATTCGATGCCATTCGATGACGCCGTTTCCATCCGATGACAGCCCCTGCCCGCCAAAGATTGAATCCACGCCCGTGCACAGAGCAACCGCATCTTGTCGCTGACCAGAGGTTGCACATCGAAAACCAACGATACGGCACAGAGCAATGCAGACGCATAAGACCCCGAAGCACGCCCGCATCCGATACGGATGATTCCCAGCTTCCGCCACGTAACATATACCGGCTCTGATCCGCTAACGCTTATCTACCTCGTCTACCTCCCATACATTCCCTGCCATATCTACCACACCGTAGTTACTGCTTCCCGAAGAATACATCCCGACTGCGGTGTCACGTCTCCTATATACGAATTAAAGTTTAGAAAACTGGAGAGCGGTTCAGGATTTCACGGATAAATGCGCCCATCCAGTCACGCGCTGCTTTTTCCCACTCGGCCTCGATTTGGTAAACGTCGATTAGCCCATTCACAATAGTATTTTGCATCGAGCCAAGTCACGGTAATGACCGGGTAGTTGTCAAACTCTGGTTCGCCATAGTAATTGGGGCGAGTAGCAGAAGCTTCAGCGCGATTTTGGCCCTAGACAGACGCCCTCTTTTACACACTTGGCATACATTGCGTTTTTGTTATTTCGGTTTTATCAATCCAAAACGAATCTACATAGACGGTGCGCTCACTGGTTCAATATTGCCGAACTTATACCATTGCTCGGTCCCATCATGAAAGTGCCTGCAGGAATATCTATCATCACCATACCATCTTTAGGAATACTCGCGATGGCAATGGTGTAGATGGCATCAAGGTTGGCGTTACAGTTGCCGGCAAACGCAATGATGCATGAGTCGGCGACGCATGTATTTGTGCCTCGGTCGGGCCGATCTGCGTACTCGCAGTTACTAGTACACTCGCACTTTAGCGCTCGCAATGTTGTCCCCCACGTCAAAAAGCAACAATGAACGCGCTGACAATTAAGAATGAAGTCCACTGCACCCGGCTTGGCTTCGAGAAGCGTGTAGTGCTTGCCCTTCATAGTGCCATAGGCTGCGATGGACGTTGCGCCTGCTCTTTTCTTTGGCGTTCAACATCGGCTGATGTTGCGCTTCAGCTGCGCCTTCTGCTCGCGGTCATGGTCAGCACGTTGTTGGTATCGGCTTTTTGCTGTCGAAAATCGCCAATCGGACTGCCATGTTGATATTGCTCACTTCGATCTCGTTCAGTCCTAGCCTTATGCCAAAGCTGCTGTCTCCTCTTCGCGTAATCGATCATATGCTGCCCTCTTGATCGGATCACTAAACCAGCAGCGTAGCTTCGTTCAATGTCCTGCATTCGCCGAGTAGCATCGGCTGAGCCATTCACATCTGGGTGATACTTCAATGCCAATCGTTTGTAAGCAGCTGGACGATCTCCGGTTCGGCGGTGGAATCGATTTGGAGGATCTTATAATATTGCTTTTCCATACTCTGCCTAAAGACGTCCAACTTGGTGCTTTAAGCCATGGAAGTCGCAAACTCTATATCAGTGCCATTAGTCGCTCACGCAACCCACCACCAACATGGGCCATTAAGCGGTGTGTCTTCACAACGGAACGCAGGCTTTCCTATCACACTGGGTACTGGTCGATTTAGTCTGCATGTCGGAACTTGATAGAGTAACCGACGTTGTCATGCCACCTGATTGAACGGGCAAAGGCTGGTTTACGAAGGTCAGATACTTGCAAGTCATCTTGATCTCTCTTGGTTAGATTTTTGCGAGAGGCACGATCATTCTTGCATCCTGCCTCTCGCATCTTGCATCATCTTCGAAAAATCGGATCCATCGTCAGTGCTGTCTTCATGGGCAATATGACTTGAGATCCAATCCCTGATCTCGCGTGTCTACTCCCATTCCGGCAAGTGCCCCCGCTGTGTCGATCCAAAGACACCCTTCCTGTCGAAATATCAACGAGCGCTTCTGGCACTGACACGGATTGTTTTACTTTGCCACTAGATGTTAGTATTTCGGCATCGTAAGTCGACTCAATTGTCCATACCTGTTTAGCTTAGGTCGCTTGATCGGACAACGCGTTGCAAGTTCGTACCGTTGTTTATTTGAACATCAACTTTCGTGAAAATAAAGTACTTGGCATATTTGTCTTCAAATGTGTTTTAGCAGAATTGGTTTATCGGTTGCCTGGCACCCTCACCCGGCGCTTCGCGCCACCCTCTCCCATCGGAGAGGGAACACGCTCCCTTCTCCCACTGGGAGAAGGTTGGGGATGAGGGTAAATTGCCATCAACAAATCCTCTCGAATCACCGAATCTCGCGGCGGGCAACATTCGTTGATTCGAGATCATTCGTTGCCATCCATCTACCAGAGGCAGGACACATTTTGCTTCTTGCATCCTGCCTCTGGCTTCATACTTCAACCTTTTATTTTCATCCTTTAGAAAATCGGATCCATCGTCAGCGCCGGATGGTTATGCTCCTCCATCCATGCGAGCAGTTCTTCTACCGTCGTCACACTCTTATCGTCGGCGATCTTGTCCAGCAAATCCGGGTCGCCTTCGCGGATGCAGACGGCCTTCAACTCTTCGGCCATCGATTCCTTCAAGACGCTGCTCAGCCACACGATGCGCTTGAAGCCGCCGTCGGCATAGATGAACTTGGGGCTAATCAGGTAATACTTGCCCACGCCCATCACGCCCGGCGTCTGCTGCCCGCCGCCCGCCACACCGGCCAGCGTGGAGAACGTCATGCCCGCGGGCGTCATCGCCGTATCTTCGCGGCTGACCACCATCACACCGTTTGCTTCGGGGATCAACATCACGATGCACTCGAAGCAGCCGCAGGCTGTCATCGGATTCTCCATGATGGAGTACATGGCGACTTCTTGGACGACATCGTGCGAACCGATCTTGGCGTAATCGTTGGTGCCGGACCAATAGCCCTTCTTCGTATCGATCGGGCTGCCGAGCTTGATCGGCTTGTTGGGGCCAGTCGGGTTGATGCTGAACGAGGCCTTGCAATCGAGCCAGTTGTACGCGCCGCACAGGCCCAAGCGTTCCGGACTCACCACGCACACGTGATTGGGCGCGAACGATTGGCACAGCGTGCACGAGTAGAACTCTTCTACCTTATCGTCGGTCAGATCGGCCAGACGCTTGTTGCGGAAGTCGTAGCCGTCGCGCGCTTTTTGCAGCCACTCGGCGTGCTTCGCGGGATCGGTGTAGATGGTCACCTGCACCTTATCGACGATCGCGCCGAAGTCGGCGTGGAACCGTGCGTGCAGAATCTTACCGAAGTGCTCTAAGTTAAAGCCCTTATCGGCCGCGCCAGTGCTGATGCGAATCCACGCGATGTCGCGCTGCCCGATGTGCTGAATGCCCGACGCGCCGTTGACGAAGTAGTGAACTTGTCGCTCCAGCACCGGCTCGAAGTCTTGCTGCATCTTGCGGCCCGCTACCTCGATGACGATGCCCATATCCATGTGGCCCTGCGCGGGAATCGTGCTGAAGTCCGGCCCGACGACTTCAATCTTGCCATCGGTGATGGCGTCCAGATCGCGCATGGTCAGATACTCGAAGCAGCGCGAATGCTTGCCGCCGAACTCAACGCGCATATCGTTCTTGCGCACGACTTCGCCTTCAAACGCCGAGCCGTAGGGCACGGGCACGGGCACGTTGGAGACCTTCACCTTCACGCCGCGCACTTCGATGCCTTTCTGCACCAGCGCTTCGGCGCGTTCCAGATCATCCTTGCCCGGAATCTCGTTGAAGGGCATCGACACGACGTGCTCGTAAGTGGTGACGCCGGTCGGCAGAATTTCGGGGATGACGGTATCGGCGATGACAGGGAAGCCAAAGTTGATCGCGCCCGCCGCGGCCGCGTATTTCAGATCATCGACTTCGCCCAGCGCGAGCACGAAGGCGAACACACGATCCTTGTTGTACTGCAAAATCTCGCGCGGCATACCGCCCTTCATGCCGCCAAACGTCAACGCCGATCGAGTGGCGAAGCCCAACGCGTAGATCGCGCTCAGCGTATCGCGGCCAAACGGCACCGTGAACGTATCGTAGCCGAGTTCGACGCCTTCTTCATTCAATTGATCGATTATGCTGCGGCCATTCACGTTGCCCGATAGGAACGTGAGGATGCTGCGGCGCTGCAACTCTCGAACGATCTTCACGGCGACTTCGTTGCTCTTGGCGCAACCGACGATCGCCGCGAAGCCCGGCATACGCCCATCGACCAGTTGAATGCCCCACGAGCGGAGTTGGATGTCGTCGATCGGCCCGTTGAGATGCCCGGAGAGCGCGCCGCCATCGGTGCCTTGCGCCACATCGGGACTGGTAAAAGACGTGCCGCCCGCCAGTTTGAAGCCCGGCATCGGCTCGGGTTGAAGGCCGTACACGTAGCGGATCGCTTCCAGCGTTTCGGCGGCGAGCAGCGTCGCCATGCCGCTGTCCAGCGTCTCGCCGAGGTACGGCGTCCAGTGTTTGTTGGACGGCAGCGGATGCAACAGCGAACGCGCTTGTTGCAAAATCGGCTTGAGCTGGCCCAGCGTCTCGACGGCTGTGCCCGTCATGCCGTAGATCGTCGGCAGATAATAAGCCGTGTTCGGAAAAGCGACTTTGCAATCCGGCCCTTTCTCGGCCAGCGCCTTCTGCAGCATCGCTTCGGTTTCATTCACCAGGGCGGTAGCGCCCCGCATCGCACGAGTAGCAATGTATTTGGACATGGATGTTCTCCGGTTATGAGGACGCGTTTTGTAGGGGCAGACCTAGGTGTCTGCCCTGGGCGAACACGCAGGTTCGCCTCCTACGGCGTCTTCTCATTCTTAGTTGAGCGCAGCCCCGTACATGGCGGCGAGCTTGTCATCCAACGGCAGCGCTTCGAGTTCGTTCATGCGCTTGTCGCCGCTGCGACCGAACTTATCGGCCTTCCATTCCGGCAGACCCAGCGCCGCGCGCTTCTTGTCGATGTGCTCCAGCGTCTTCTTCACCATCTCGTCGGGATCGGCGATGAATTCCATCTTGCCGCCGTACAGTTCTTCCCAACCGCTGACGAGATAGTTCAACACATCGGTGCTGCCGCCGACCTTATCGGGCATGCCTTCCAACGGCGACGCGCCACCAAAGATGACGTACGCGCCCGAAGCCACGCAGTACGTGCCGATGGCCAAAGCCTTCTCGCTCATCCACTCGGGCGCGAGGCCAACCGCCGGAATCTGATCGATGTCATCGCCGAGGCCGCCCTCTTCCACCATCTGCGTCAACACGGTGAGGATGCGGGTATTGTCGACGCACGACCCCATGTGCAGCACCGGCGGAATACCCACCGTCTCGCAGATTTCGCGCAGGCCCGGCCCAACTTGATCGAGGCCTGCTTCGCCGAGCAGCAAGCCCAGCTTCGCGCTAGCGATAGCGCCGCAGCCCGTCTCCACGACCAGCACGTCCTGCTTTAACAGTTCGCGCGTGACGTGCGTGTGCAGATAGTCCTGCTGGCTGCGCGGATTGTTGCAGCCCACGATCGCGGCGACACCGCGAATGCGGCCGCTCATGATGGCATCGTTCAACGGTCGGAACGACGCGCGATACGAACCGCCCAGCATGTAGTTGATGTACTCGTGCGAGAAACCGGGGACTAGATCTTCCACGACGTTTGGAATCTCGATCGCGCCGCGGTTCTTGTAGTTATCGATGGCGACCTTGAGGATGTCCTTGGCAATCGTCATCGCTTTGTGCTCTTCAAACTCGATGTGCGTCGCGCCCTTCAACTTCACCTTAGGAGAAGTCGTGATGACTTTGGTGTGGAAGTTTTCAGCAAGGCCAACCAGCGCTTGCATGATGCACTGCACATCGACCACCATCGCTTCGACCGCGCCCGTGAGGATGGCCAGTTCTTGATGGAGGAAGTTACCGGCGGCCGGGACACCCTGCCGCATTAGGATTTCATTCGCCGTGCAGCAGATACCGGCCAGATTCACGCCCTTCGCGCCTGCCGCTTTGGCATACTCGATAATGTCGGGCGTTTGCGACGCGGCCACGATCATCTCGCTCAAGATCGGTTCGTGGCCGTGAATGACGACGTTGACCATGTCGGCTTTCAGGGTGCCGAGGTTGGCCTGGCCCACGACCGGCGCGGGCGTCCCGAAGACGATGTCGGCCACGTCGGTCGCGATCATCGAACCGCCCCACCCGTCGGCCATTGCGGTCTTGACGGCGTGCTGCAACAAGTGCTCGGGATGTTGATCGTCGCCGATGTGGGTACGGTGCAGGGCTTCAACCGTTTCACGATCGATCCCACGTGGCACCACGCCCCGCTCGTGCCACAGTTTTTGTCGCTTGGCAGGCGCACGCCGAACCGGGATCAACTCGCCACGCTGCTGCCCAAATTGCGCGATATATACATCGGCTAGGTCGTTGGCAATTTCCTTCGGGCTGCGCTTCTCAACCGCCACGCCCGACTTCATCGCCGCGATGCGCAACTTCGCCACGTCACGAATCGTATAGCCTTCGGCTTCTTCATTCGCCACAGCCTTCAATAAGAACGCCATGTCGCGGCCATGATCCGAGTGGGCGGCTGCGCCCGCCGCGACCATGCGCACAAAGTTGCGCGCCTGAATCGTGTCGATGGTCGCGCCGCACACACCCGTCGAGCCGTCCTTGGTCAATCGGCACGGCCCCATGCCGCACATCTTGCAGCACATGCCCGCTGAGCCAATGTTGCACGGCGGCATCGCTTCCGCGCGCGTAAACGCCGTACCGATACCGAGTTGATCCGCGCGAATCAACATCTGCTGTGCGGCGGGGTCGGCCGAGAATTGTTGTGGGGTCTTCTTTTCTTTCGCCATGATGTCTCTCTCCCTTTATTCATCCATCTTCTGAAGCGGACCCATGCCGGGGCATGGCCACAGCGGCCGATTGGCCTCGTCGATCCGCTGGCCAAACGTCACGGTCTTGATGCCTTCCAGCGCAAAGGTGTGGCGGAAGGGATTGTCTTCCGTCTCTTTAGGCGTGCCGCTTTTCCACGCTTCAACTTCGATGGCCAGTTCGCCTAAATAGCCGGCGCTGTCCAATCGGGCGCGGAGATCCGCTTCAGTGACTTTGGCTTCGTCGATGCGCGCTCGCACGACATGAAACGCGCTACTGGCATAGACATCTTCAACGCCCGGCAGCGCCAGCAACAGACGCCGGACTTCGCTGACATGGTGATCAGCGTACATCGTAGGAACATCGATCGTTACTGTTTGCATGCGACCTACCTCGGAATGAGATGGAGAGTTTTTGTTGAGAATTTCACAATCGACCTGACAAAAACATCTTATTTTGCAGGTATTCAGGCCCATACCTGCAGCTTTGGATTACTATAGTATGACTGTCAGTACGACAAAAGTGACAGATGTCAATGTTTGTGGTGTTGACTCGCACCCGTGACACGCCAGGTGGGATTTAGTCGATGGAGAACGTTGCGCAGCCTGTTAGGAACCGACAAGAGGATGATGCACCAGAGCGGCGATTCCGCATTCAGACTGCGTTGGCGTCATTGGTCATCGCTTGACGGTTGACCTCCTGACGCGGCCAGTTGTTGCGCCAACTTGACGGTGACCGAAGCATCTTCGCCCCAAGCATCGGCGCCAATGTGATCGGCCAACGATTGCGAGGTCGGGCCGCCACCGATCATCACTTTTATGCCTGACCGTAGACCAGCAGTTTCCAGCGCCTCGATCACGTCGCGAATCTTGAGGACAGTGGTTGATAGATACGCGCCGATCCCTAAAATCTGCGGCGTTTCGATTCTAACCGCTTCGACGAAACGCGCGACTGAGACATCTACGCCCAGATCGATCACCGTAAACCCAGCGCCTTGTAACATCGTCGTGACGATGCTCTTGCCCAGATCGTGCACATCACCTTCAACGATACCGATCACCACCTTTCCATGTTTGCCTTGCAGCGGCGTCGTTAAGTGTTCCTCGACGACTTTCACCGCGGCTTTGAACGCTTCGGCACTTAATAAGACATCTGGCACGGCGTAGATCTTGGCATCCCATAAGCGACCGGCTTCTTGAATGCCGCGCACCACCGCTTGATCGAAGACCTCTTGCGCGGGAATCCCCGCGCGCACACACCGCTCAGCTTCAACCGCAGCGAGTTCAGCATCTCCGTCGATGATGGCCTGAATCAAAGCGTCCCAACGCACTGGGGCTGAGGCCAGCCAATTGGATTGCGGCGGCTTCCAACCTTGTCGCCGCGCAAAGTCGACGAACGGTTCGACGTCCGGCATAGCAAAGGGGATCGCGTCCAGATCATCGGCCAACGGATACTTGCCGTAGAGATGGGCCGCGGTCACAGCGGCGTGAATGTGTTCAACGGGTGTATCGCCGGGGACGTTGTTGATGATCAACGTCAAGCGACCGCGCGAACCGGCCTGACGAATATACGCTTTAACCCGATCGACGATCGCCTCGACCGGGCCATTGTGGATGAGATGCGAATCGAGTCCCAACCCCAAGGCCACGTTGTGGCGCGTCGCCACATCGGCGTAAATTTCTGGACCGAGCTGATACACATCGGGATCGAAGCCGCGCAGCGCACCTTGCAACCGAATGCGTTCTTCAAACAACGGCATCGGATCGGCGAGTTGACTATCCCCCCACCCGCCTTGCACCACCACCCGATAGCCGTCGGCGGCGAAGCGATCGCGCAGTTGGCGGGCCGATGGCACAACGAAATCCTGAAACATCGTCCACGAAATGATCGGAAACGACGCCCAGTGATCGATGCCGGTCGCCGCGCGCGCCGCTGGATGATATTGAAGACTGTGCTGAATCCACGGCGTTAAGATACGATCGATCAATGCTTGCAGAAGTTCTTGCACAAACGCGAGATTATTCTTGGTCGCTACGACGAGCTGCGAATAGCCCATCACGGCGCACGCCAGACTGAAGGGGGCCGTGAACCAGCGCAATGCGGGCAAACCCGTGTGTTCGCCGATGAGACGATACGTCTTGAGCATGAAGGGCATGCGGCCAGCGGTGAGAAAATCGGGCGTGTGCAGGCGTCCGAGATCGGCCGGGGTGCGGATCAACACATCAGTCGGATCGAGCAACGGCGCAACTTGATCCCGAAAGATGATGCGCCGCCCCAGCGCTTCGGCCTCGATATTGTGGACATCGCCTTCGAGGTAAGGCAAATCGAAGCCGTAGTATTCGGCTAACAAAAGTTGGGTTTGAGTGAAGAGTTCGGCGTCGGTGTAGAACTTCTCACTCGGAATACCGGCAAGGTGCAGAGCATGATCGGGCAACGGGCCGTAAATCGGCACACAGTCCGGCTTGCCCGAAACGGCGGCCGCTACTCGGCGCGCACCCTTTAACCAATCATACATTGCGGCTGATAACCTTCGACAAGGCGAATGCTGATAGGTTTAGCACACATTGCGGTGACTGTCTGTCGCTTAGACGACAACCAGTAAGTGAGGCAAAAAGTGGCAATTTTAGGGCGGCAGCGTCTGGCCGATCGCCCACGGCGCCAACACGATGCGCTGCTCGATCACCTGATAGAAACCGTCGCGCTGCAAGTCGCTGAGACACGCGCTGACCGTAACCCGATTAGCCCCCACCAACCGCGCGATCGTTTCGTGCGTGATCCGCAGATCGATCGCCAGGCCGTGTGAGGTAAGCACCCCATGTTGTTGGGCCAATTGGATCAGCGTCAATTGCACGCGGCCACGCACATCGTGAAAACTCTGCCGCATGATCTCTTCAGCTAACCAGTTGGTCTTAGCCGCGAGATTCGCAAGAAGGAACTGATTCAATTCAGGGTGCTGCTGGACGATTAGGTCGAAACCTGCGCGACCAATCTGATAGACCTCAACCTGCCGTTCAAACGCTTCTGCATTGGTCGTGTGCGGTCGCTGTAAATAGAAATCGGCGTCATTCAGCACATCGCCTGCGCCTACGATAAAAAAGGTCTTCTCTTTGCCATCCGGCGACAGAACGTAGGTCCGCACGCGGCCTTTGAGGATGTAAAACAGATGCGTGGCAGCCTCGCCCTGACGATAGACGCAATCGCCCAGATCGAAGTGCTTCAAGAGTACGTAATCGGGTGAGCGGGGCGTTTCGGCCAGCACCGCCTGGAGTTCAGTGTGTGATGCTGAAGGGCGCGGAGAATCGATCATGAGGTCACGAGCATTTCGGCAATGCCCGTATCATACCACCGTTAAGATCAAACGCGGCCGACATCCGTACGATGTCGGCCGCTCAGTTGGTCGAACGCCTTAAAGTCTGTTTACCAAGCCGCCAACCCTGCCGAGCTGGCAGGTAGTCCATTCACACCGCTAACTGCGGTCAGACTGCCGTCGACTTGCACCTCAAATGCGCCGATGGATTGCGTCGTGTTCGCTAAGACATACAGGAAGTGACTGTTTGTGCTAAGCGCCATATCGCTGGGATGGCTGCCTGCGCCTGTGGAGCCGGCTGCGCCATTGAGCAGCTTCAAGCCACCGTCATGCTCAACTCGAAAAGTCGCTATCGAGCCGCTGCCGGCATTAGCCGTGTACGCGTACTTGCCATTCTTTGTCACCACCACCCAACACGCCGCTGTTTGATTGGTTGGCACTGCGGCGCTGAGCAATTCGAAGCTGTCATCATTCACTGCATACGACGACGCCGAACTAGCATTCGCTGCGCCACCCGCTGCCT
Source organism: Anaerolineae bacterium (assembly GCA_046328575.1). Classification (GTDB taxonomy): domain Bacteria; phylum Chloroflexota; class Anaerolineae; order Fen-1058; family Fen-1058; genus JAGOBP01. Next base: position 9,632 of record JAXLWI010000060.1, on the reverse strand, counting down.
CGGATACGATCAGCGTGCCGCGCTTGCTGAACTCAAATCCGAAGGGCGTCATACCAGCTGACGGATGCGTTGTCAGATTACCAGCCACACCACCTTCCACCGCGTAGGTATCGATCAGATTCGTTGCCTTCTCCGTCACAACGAGCACATCACCTTTGGGGCTAAATTCGATCTGCGCCGGGCCGGGCGCTGCGCCTACGCCGCTGTTGCTAAGGCCACGCGTTGAATTGGCGATTGGAGTGAGTTTGCCATGTTTGCCAAGCGTGAAACCAGTGATGTTGCCGCTGCCACCTGCATTCAAGACGTACACCAGATTCTTGTGGCTGGTCACGCTAATCGGCTGTTCGCCGCCCGACGCAACCTTATCGACCAGCTTCAGGCCATGCGCCGATACGGCGAAGACCGAAATTTCATTGCTGCCCGCGTTGACGGCAAACAACCACTTGTGATCTTGGCTCAACGTGAGCGCGCCTTGCGAACCGAGTCCACCGCCGTTGCCCAGACCGCCTGTCGAAACTGTTCCTGCCGCTGTCAACGTACCATTGGCCGCCCGATTGAAGATCGCCACTTCATTGCCCGCCGCGTTGTTCGTCAACGTGTACACTGCGCCGGTGTCCCCCGCTGCGGCTGCGACACCGACACCGCTCAACGCGACCGAAGCGATCAAAACGACTGCTACCACGAAATGCATCACCTTGCTTTTCATCTAGGTTTCTCCCTTGGTTTAAGTGAAGTTCTGCTCGACATGAGCAGGATAGTTGGTTTTGCTTGAGAATTGCTTACCCAAGTCTTACGAGTTAATTACACCTCAGCGCTGAGAGTTGGATCGCATTCGAATGTGCCGAATAGTCACGGCACCAGCGAAAGCGTTACACGCCAATCCGATCAAAAACGGCGGCCCGATCGGATTGATCGAACCGCCGGGATTTTCAGCACCAGTGGGATTACTTCAACTCAAAGATCGCAGTGGTAGCACGGAGGTTGGTATCGAAGCGAGCAGGTACGCGATGCGAGCCTTGCAGATAGATCTGATTCGTGATGCGAATCTCGTATTGTTTGCAGAAGTTGACGAAGTCGCCGATGGTCAATGGGCGGGCACGCGGTGAGGCATACCACGGTTCGTCATCGCCGGGCACGTTGGGCATATGACCGGTCAGCAACAGGCTCAATCGGCTGCGCCAATGACCCCAGTTAGGGAAACTCACGATCGCGCGTTGTCCCGCGCGCAGCATTCCTTTGATGATCGACGCCGGATCGTTGAGATATGGAATCGTGTAACTGAGGATCACCGTATCAAACGATTGATCCGGATAGTCGCGCAGCTCTTCAGTGAGATCGCCCTGCCGCACCGTGATGCCATTACGCACACACGCCAACACTTTGGCTTCAGCGATCTCAATGCCGCGTCCGGTGATGTGCTTGGTGTCGATGAGATGTCGCAACAAAGAGCCGTCGCCGCAGCCCAGGTCCAGCACTTTTTCGTCCAGCTGAATAAGTTCGGCGATCGCTTGCAGGTCGGCGCGCAGTTCGAGGTTCATCAAATCTCCCATTGATCAGCATTGAGCATCGACGGCGCAGTCACTTTGAAGCGTTTGGAAATGCGCTCCAAGAAATCGCCGATGAGCTGCGTCATCGTCTCGACTTCCAGCAGAAATGCATCATGGCCCCACGTCGATTGCAAATTGCAGAACGTTACATCGGCGCCGACGGCCGTCAACGCACTGACCAACTCTTTGGAATGATAGGTCGGGTACAACCAATCGGACGTGAACGATACGACGAGGTAGATCAGATGGTTGCTTTTCGCAAAGGCCGATTCTAATCGACCATCGGTGTCGCTGAGATCGAAGTAGTCCATCGCTTTAGTGACATACAGATACGTGTTCGCGTCGAAACGCTCTGTGAAGCGATTGCCTTTGTAGCGCAGATAACCTTCGATCGCGAAGTCGGTTTCGAAGTCATAGCCGTAGCGCGCGCGATCCTGCAACCGCCGACCGAACTTCTGATGCATCGAGGTTTCGCTTAGATAGGTGATGTGGCCCACCATGCGCGCAACGGCGAGACCCGCATTGGGACGCGGACCGTTGTAGTAGTCGCCGTGATTCCAGTTGGGATCAGCATAGATGGCTTGTCGGCCGACTTCGCTGAACGCGATCAACATCGGTGAGTGACGAGCCGTAGTCGCCAACGGCAAGACAGCCCGCACCCGATCGGGATACGTGGCCGCCCACTCCAAAACTTGCATGCCGCCCATGCTTCCGCCGGCGACCGCCAGCAATTTATCGATACCAAGATGATCGATCAGATGGCGCTGCGCGCGTACCATGTCGCCGATGGTCACAACGGGAAAATTCAAACCATACGGCCGACCTGTTTTCGGATTGATCGAACCCGGCCCAGTTGAACCGCGACAACCACCGATGACGTTAGAGCAAATGACAAAGTATTTGTTGGTGTCAAACGCTTTGCCCGGCCCGATGCAATCGTCCCACCAGCCAGGGCCTTTGTCATCGGGCGAGTAGTAACCGGCCGCGTGCGAGTCGCCGGACAGCGCATGGCAGATGAGGATCGCATTACTGCGATCCTCATTCAAGCGGCCATAGGTTTCGTATGCCAGCGTGATTGGCCCGAGCGTTTCACCGCTGTCGAGCTGCATCGGCGCGCTGTCGGCAAACGTAAAGTATTTAGTTTCTACTAACCCGATCGAGTTTGATCCGTTCATAAGCCAATCCGTTTTCACCCTCACTCGCGCGCGGGTGAGGGTCAGCTTTATGCCGCTGACAACGCCTGATCCAGATCCCACAGAATATCTTCGATGTCTTCCAGGCCGATACTGAGGCGCACGAAGTCCGGCGTCACGCCCGCGCTCTCTTGTTCGTCGGCTTTCAGTTGGCTGTGCGTCGTACTGGCCGGATGAATTGCCAGGCTCTTCGCATCGCCCACGTTCGCCAGGTGGCTGAACAACTTCAAATTCTCGATGAATTTGCGGCCCGCTTCCAAACCACCCTTTACACCAAAGCCCAAAATCGCGCCCGCGCCTTTGGGTAGATACTTCTTCGCGAGTTCGTAATCGGGGTGGCTCTTCAAACCCGGATAAGTGACCCAATTGACTTTAGGATGCGCTTCGAGAAATTCAGCCACGGCCTGCGCATTCTGCACGTGCCGATCGACCCGCAGGCTTAACGTTTCCAGTCCTTGCAGGAACAACCACGAATTGAACGGGGATTGACTCGCGCCGATGTCGCGCAAGACCTGCACGCGGCTCTTGATGATGAACGGCGGCAGACCGGCCGCGGCGAGATCGGCATACACTAAGCCGTGATAACTTTCGTCGGGCGTATTGAAATTGGCGAAACGCGGATTGTCCTTCCAATTGAAGTTACCGCCATCGACAATCGCGCCGCCGATCGAGGTCCCGTGCCCGCCGATCAATTTGGTGGTCGAGTGTGTGATGATATTCGCCCCCCACTCAAATGGGCGGCATAGATACGGCGTGGCAAAGGTGCTGTCGATCACCAGCGGAATGCCGTACTCTTTGCCAATCGCCGCGACGGCTTCAAACGGAAAGACATTGATGCGCGGATTGCCAAGCGTTTCACCGTAGAGAATCTTAGTGTTGGGGCGAATAGCCTTGCGGAAATTTTCCGGATCACTTGGATCGACAAAGGTCACGTCGATGCCGATGCGGGGGAACGTGTAGTTGAACTGATTGAACGTGCCGCCATATAACGTTGAGGCCGATACGATGTGATCGCCTGCGCCGCACAGCGCCAGCACCACCATCGTTTGCGCAGCGTGACCCGATGAGGCTGCCAACGCCCCGACGCCGCCTTCCAGATCGGCGAGGCGTTGCTCGAAGACATCGCTGGTCGGATTCATGATGCGCGTATAGATGTTGCCGAATTCCTTCAACGCAAACAGATTCGCCGCATGTTCGGTGCTCTTGAACACATACGAAGTCGTCTGATAGATTGGCACGGCGCGCGAATTCGTCGTCGGATCGGGCTGTTGGCCCGCGTGTAGTTGTCGAGTAGTAAAGCCAAACTTGCGATCGGTCGTCATGATAGAGTCTCCCTGAATGTGCATCTATTAGGCTGTAAAGGTCGCAACAAACTCTTTAGAAGCTGGCGGTCGAAGTTTCAGTTTAGGTATTACACAAGCACATCATGATATTGCCCCCTTGGCGTTGCTCGTTTCCAGAAGAGGTCAACGCGTGGCCGCGCGCTACAACAAAAAACCTCTTCCGAAAGAAGAGGTTGAACAAACAGAGTGTCGATTGTTCTCTCATCTTCCAGAATTTTCTGTCGGATTTGGCACCTTGCTGTCAGCCGCTAAGCGACTTTAGGCAGGTTGTCGAGGCATCATCGGGCCGGTCCCTCCGCCTCTCTGGATAAGAGCGTATCTGATATTAAATTGTTGGACGCGTTTATACCATAGAGCCGAAGCGGCGTCAATGGCCTGATTGGGTAATGGTCGCGCGAATTTTCACAGCAATTATGGGAAAGAGACCGTCAGAGTGTAGGCGGAATTATCCACATAGTTGGACTCGACAAAGATATAAGCGTAATACCAGCCCGCTTGTGTGATCGGATAGGTCAAACTGAAAGGCTGGGCATAAACATAGGCCAGAAGGTTTGTGCCGTTGGTGGCCGGACTCCGCAATTGCAATTGCAGATGATCGACATACGTGGTGGTCAACACCATTGTGGCCTGCCCGGGCGCGGAAGCGTAGAAACTAAAATAGTCTTTGTCGTCGTTGTGCAAACCATTGTAAGCACGGCCAGAAATCAGTGGACCATTAGCTTGAGCAGGTGTGTTGTTCGGTTCGATCTCGGTCGGGCTGTCGAAGAGCTGTACGAAGTTGTTGACGATCAATGGCAGGTTAACGTTGTACGCCCAAATGCGAAATGTCCCCGTCACCGAAAACGTCGAACCGACAAAACCCGGATCGACAGCCTGTACGCTCCAGTAATACAAGCCGGGCGACAAGTTGGTCAAGACAGCCGATCGGGTGTGATAGCGATTGCCGAACGCCGGAATTAAACGTGTACCGTTACTCATCGACATCGGCGGCACTAACTGGCCGCCGGTCGCCGTCGTGCCGATTCGCAGATTGTAGGTTAAGCCCGCGGCTGGTGTCTGCACATCCGACCCTGCCCCCCAGCTCAGCGTGACCATACGCGCGGCTGTGTTCGCCACCAAACTTCCCGGTGCAGTCGGTGCAGCGTTAGTCGTAGTGACGATGTTGCGGAAGACCTTGTTCTGCGATCCCTGGCTCGATCGGCCGGTCAACACCAGATCAAGTTTTCGATCGCCGTTATAGTCGCCCCACGCCAATGCCCCTGATGTAATCACGGGCAGACCAACTTGAACATCCGTAAAAATATTATTGCCGTCGTTGTGGTAGACGTTGGTCCCGCTCTGGCTGGATAATACAATATCCAACCGCCCGTCACCATCGTAATCTCCCCAGGCAGCGCGCGCGGTGAACGAATCGCCCGTGAGCAACCCCGCATTGATATCGGTGAAAGAGCCGTTATCGTTTCGATAGACCTTGGCAACTCCCGTCGTTCCGTTGTATCCAGCCGACAAGATATCAAGGTCGCCGTCATTGTCATAGTCGCCCCACGCCGCAGTACTATCACTGAGCGCCAGTAGTGACGTTGCGACTTCGATGAAGCTCGTACCGGTGTTTCGATAGACCTTTGTCGTTGGCGTGCCTGTTTTGCCTTCACCGGTCAAGACGACATCGACCCAGCCGTCGCTGTTGTAATCGCCCCACACGGCGACGCCATTACTGATGCCGGGCAGACTGTAACCACTGTCTGTGAACGTGATGCCGCTGTTATTACGATAGATCTTGGTGATTGAACCGGTCGCGCTTTCGCCCGCGATTAATACATCCAGGCGACCGTTGTTGTCGTAGTCCCCCCACCCGATCGAGCCACGGCTGATGCCAGGCAGCACCGCGGTGGTGACTTCGGTGAATTTGTCACTACCGTCGTTGCGATAGAGTTTGGTCACTGGTCCAGAAGCACTGTAGCCGGCCACCAACGCATCCAGCAAGCCGTCGTTATTGGCATCGCCCCAGGCCACTGCCCCGTTGCGCACACCGACGATGTTGGCGTTGATGTTGGTAAACGTATGATCGCCATTATTGCGATAGATCGTCGAGAGGAAGGCTGTGCCGGTATGCCCGGTCACGATCAGATCGAGATCGCCGTCGGCGTCATAGTCGCCCCAGGCTACGGCACTGTCGTGCACGGCGGTCAAGTTCGCGCCGATGTCTTCGAAGTACACCGCAGCGGGTGCAGCCTGGAGTTCCCGGCTGTAAACGGGGTTAACTGCAGCCAAAAGTAACACAACTATTAGGCCGCTGACTCTTAGTCGTCGGAGCATAGAGGTTCTCATTCTGATTGAATCAGCCGCCATCCGGCGTAGGAACACGGGTAGACTTGGGCGGTTTATCAGGTTTCTCAGTTGGTGTGGCAGTCGGTGTATCCGTTGGCAAAGGTGTCAGCGTCACGGTCGGCGTGGCAGTTGGTCGCAGCGTTGGGCGGCGTGTCGGCGTCCGGGTCACAGTCGATGTTGCCGTTGGCGTCGCAGTCGCGGTGGACGTCGCGGTGGCAGTCGATGTCGTCGTCGGCGTAGCAGTTGGCGTCCACGTTGAAGTGGCGGTTGCGGTTTCAGTGGTCGTGGCTGTGGGTATGATTGCGGCAGCAGGTTCGGTAACTGTCACTTGATCCGGCACATTGGGCACGATGGGATCGATCGGGCGGTTGAGCAGCAACGCACCACTGACGGCCAACAGCGCAAAGGCCGCGGTCGCGCCGGCGATCCACCACCACCCGCGCTTAGAGCGCTGTGTGATTGGACGCACGTGGGCGACCGGCGTTTCTTCCGCGCGAGTCGCATCAAGCGTGGCAGAACCGATCGGGCGTGCGCCAATCGCCATTTCCATCGCTACCAGCAAATCCAGTGCCGATGCATAACGCTGAGTTGGTGATTTTTCCAAACACTTCATCACCACCGTTTCCAGTTGCGCTGAAATGCGGGGATTATAACGGCGCGGTGACGGCGCAGTGCGGTTGACCTGTTCCCACATCACCTTCTTACGCAGTGTGCCAGTCGAGTTGGATTCTTCGCCGGTGAACGGCCGCTCGCCACCGGTCAACATTTCATACAGAATCACCCCGAGCGAGTAAATATCAGATTGCGGCGTCAAGTCTTCCGCCCGCGCTTGCTCCGGTGACATATAGGCGGGCGTGCCACCGCCCAACATGGTAACGCTGGTCGCGCCTTCCAACATGTGCGCCAGACCAAAATCGGTGACGAGCACATTGCCCGTATTGGAGATCATGATGTTGGATGGCTTAAGGTCGCAGTGCACCAGACCTTGCAAGTGCGCGTAATGGATGGCGCTACAGACGGGCTTGTAAATCTCCAACACCCGATCGAACGATAACGGTTGACGAGCCTGTCTTATTTCGCGCTGGAGTGTACTGCCGTCGATGTAATCCAACAAAATAAAGACGAGGAGATCTTGCTCCTCGAGGCCGTAGAAACGCACGATACTGGGATGTTGCAATTGAGCGAGCACGCGCGCTTCACGCTGGAAGCGCCGCAAGAAGATGGCATCCATCGCCAATTCTTCATGCAGCACCTTCATCGCCAGAAACGACACGCGCTGTGCATCCCAGACTTTATAGACGTCAGCCATCGCCCCGCGTCCGATGAAGCTATCGACGCGATAGCGGTTGATGAGCGTCCGGCCAATCAAATCTGACATCGGTCTGCCCTATCGTAAACTCCCTTACCCGCCGTGATTATGACATAATCGTGCAGCTTTGCAAGACCCAGATTGACGCAGGGCTTTTCCAAATCCACGCTGGCCGTGGTACACTTAACGACCGCAGGATATCCTTTATGACCTTTCTATCTCGCTGGCACTACCCGACAACGTCAACCGGCCGTGATTTACGACTTGATCTGCTACGTGGCTATTGTGTGGCCGTCATGACGATCGATCATGTGGGATTGTTTCCAGCATGGACACAGGCGATTACTGGCGGAGCTCAATTGTGGACCACCGCAGCCGAAGGGTTTGTGTTAATTGCAGGTCTTGTCTTCGGGGTTGTCTTTGGCCGCTATAGCCTAGAGCGAGGCTGGTCGTGGACAGTAAGACGAATAGGACAACGTGCAATCTTGCTGTATGCCATTGGCGTGATCGGCCATTGGCTGATCAATACCATCGACTATGTGCTGCGTCTTACGCGCCAGCTAGACACCTCTGTTCCAGAAAGCTATTTCGACCTAATTCAAGCTGCCATTTTTCAAACGAGGCGTGCGCCGGCTAATTTTGATCTCATGCCGCTGTATGCGTTGTTGGGGTTTTGGGGATTGCTAGCCTTGTTTAGTCTGCGCCGAACTGGATGGTCATGGGTGTTGGGTGGTTCTGTGGCGCTATGGTATGCAGCTCGTCTTCAGCCGCGTGCTTTTACAATCTTTGCCATGTACTTCAGTTTTGCCATCTGGCAAGTCCTATTCATTATAGGCCTAATTCTTGGCTACTATTACCGCTCGATTGCAGCGTGGTGGTCAAAGCAACCCTTAGCCTATCTACGCTCTGTGTTGGTAGTCACATCGGCACTCGGCGTCTTATGGTTTAGCTACCAGATCAATATTAATGGTGCTTGGCCCGAAGTACCTACTTTTTTCGGGGCCGCCGCGTTTAGCCGTCCGCTCTTGGCGCCTTTACGAATCATCTTTACCTTATGGATCTTTGCCGGTTTGTACCTGCTAGTTACGGTCTTATGGCAGCCTATCAAACTTCTCCTGGGTTGGGTACTGCTACCTTTAGGTCAACATGCTTTAACCGCTTTTGTCCTGCAATCATTCGCCGCATATGCAATCATGCGCTTACCCGGTTGGCCCTTTCCCGATCACGATCCGACCTTGATGGGCTTTATACATCTAGGCATAGTTCTAGCCATTTGGGCGGCTACCCTCGCGACCGTCTATATCCGCACTCGTTGGTCACTGCGACGCCTGAGCCGATCCTCCGCCGTGGCTGAAGCGTAGTCGAATCTTTCCCGGTCTTGATCATGATCCACTTCAACTCTGATACCCGCACTTTCAACCTAGTCCTTTACAACAGTTACTATGCTTTTCAAGTCGATCCAGCCGAGCGCGTCGTACATTTAGGCTGGGGGCCACGACCGGCTGGCGCTTCGCCGGATGACGTTATTCGCGGCGAAGCGACTCCAATAACCTATGATCTGACGGCGAGTTTTATCACGCAGTTCCGTCCCGATGAAGTGCTGACCTTTGGCGATGTCACCTCGTATCAGGTCACACTAAAGGCGAACTTCCCGACGCTGCCGCAGCCCCTGCAATCTGGCGAGGATCTGCATCTGCCTATTCGCGATCTGCGCCTGCGCTATGTCGGTCACGAGGTGGTCACCAATGCGCGACCTGGTCTGGCGCCTACGCACGGTTTGCCCCTGAAAAATAGCACTGTGCGTGAAACGCTGCGCGTGCGTTTGAAAGACCCGGTGCAGAACTTTTTCGCCATCTTGTGCTATCGCCTCGCGCCCGAGCATGACATCATCGAGCGTTGGTTGGAACTGGAA
>JAXLWI010000006.1:0-101401 GCA_046328575.1 Anaerolineae bacterium | reverse complement strand
GTGCGTCCACTTGATCGGATCACCGTCGCCGGTATCGCCGCCGTCGCCGCGCAAGACCGAGAGTTGCCCATTAGGACCAAGCACGCTGGCCGGCACGACAATCTCGATCGATCCATCACCTTCCAGATCGCCAATCGCGGGCGGCACGTGCACGCCCCCCCACCACGATGCACCCGCTAACTGATCAGACTCGTACCATTCGGGATAGGGTTGATAGCCGCCGAGATACGACGGGTTCGATGCGAAGCCGTCGATGCGCATCGTTGCCACGTTGATCATGCGCACGACGTGTAGCCCGTCACCAAAGCCGCCATAGTGCTTGGCAATGGGCTGTTCCGAAAACGGCGACGAGAAACTGGGCGTGTCGATCAACACATCGTCCACATAGACGCGCGCAGTGGTGACGTTGTTGCGACTGAAGCCGTACAGCGTAAACGCATCGCCCACAAACGGATACCAGACCGTAGCCCAACTGTTGGGCAAGCCCGAATAGTAGATGTCGCCGTCGATGGCGCCGGACGCCGGAGTATCATCGCCCGATGAGTTGAAGCGCAGTCGGCCATCAGCTTCAGACCGTTGGGCGTTGACAAAACTATCGGGCACGGGCGAACCGTCCCACACATCGACGTAATCGAAATAGATCACGCGTCCCGTGCCGGGCGGATCAGGTTGATTCAACACGACGATGTCGAGCGTATGCGTGCCGGTGATCAAGTTGCTGATCTCAAACGACTTCAACTCGCTGGTGGTGCTGTACAACCCGATCGTGCCCACGCTGGCCCCATCGACCCGAATGTCGGCGCGACCGCCATCGCCATTCACGCGGAAACCGATGCGCGCCCACACGCCGTAGAACGTCAGGCTGACGGTGTTGCTGGCGGTGCTTGACGCCGCGAGTCCGCCATCGCTGGCGATGGGCACGAGGAAATTCTGGAACCAACCCTGCGGACGCTGCGCATACGAATAGCCGTTGTACGTGATGGCCGGATGATTTTCTTCATAGCGCGTAAAGCCGTTGGGCGCGGGCGGCACATAGAACGGCGCAATGCCCGGCGTCTCAAACGCATCGACGTGGAACTCGTTGTAGTAGTGGCGCACCTGCATGATGTGCGGGCCGGGGCCAAGGTCGTTGAACGAGATGGCGCGTTGTTCGGCGCTGCCCGCGTATTGATTGAAGAAGCCGCGTTCTTCACCATCGATCGAGATGTGCAAGCGATGCTGGCGGAAGTCCGCATGCCCGATGAAACTGATCGAGTCGCCGGTGAAGGGGAACCACGCCGTCGCATCGCTGCTGCCGCTGTCGCTCATGTACGTGCCGCCGCTGGCGATGGTGTCCGTAATCGTGCTGAAGCTGGCGCTGCGCCACACGCGCGGGCTGTTTTGCTCCACGCGCCCTGTCGGCATGTCGGTGCCATCCCACGTATCGATGTAGTCCAACACAATGGTATTGGCCGTGGAATTAGGATGTCGCGTCCCGCGCACGCGAATCGTAACCGTGTGCGCGCCCGCGCTCAAGTTGTTGAAGATGAAACTCTTCACATCGTTATCACGCGTGTACGTATCAACCAATCCGACATTGATCCCATCGATCAAGATGTCGGCTTGCCCGGTATTCGAGGCGGTGACGAAGCCGAGGTTGATCCACGTGCCCGAAAAAGCGAGGGTGGCCGTTGCGCCGGTCGTTGCAGCCGAACTGTAATCGCCGTTGCTGGCGCGAATGGCGAGCACATTGCTAACCACCGTCCATGTGCCAGACACCACGATGGCAGGGCTGGAATTCTCGGTGCGCGTGATGGCCCACGTGGTCGCGGGCGCATTTCCCCTCGCCTGTGGGAGAGGGGCCAGGGGTGAGGGCTGGGCCACGGGCGGTTGAATGGCCGGAGTCGTGATCTCACTTGTGATGAAAGTTGTCACGGTGAATGCGCCTGTCGTCACCACTTCCGGCGACACCGCGTGCTCGATCTGCAGGCCCTGCCCCACCGTGAGGAAGCCGTAACCTTGACCATTCGGCACGGCGTTGGGCGCGTCGCACAGATCACCCGTGCACAACAGGTTAACCGTTACCGTGTAAACGCCAAGCGTCCACCCCGACGTATTGATCGCGTTGAGGGTGTAGGTCTGCACCGACCCCATCACGCGCAGTGCTTGCGTTGACGAGTACGCCACAGTGTTAGCAGGTGACGCGATTGTGATCAGCGCCGTGGTATCGATGGGAATGTTGGCAAAGTTATTTACTTCAATCGCAATCGTGCTGGAACTTAGCCCCGCTTCGACAAAGGCGGGATTGGGATTAACCGCAGTCAGTTGCACAAAACGCTCCAGCACGTTAAGGCGCGTCGTCGCGGACGTACTCAACCCCGATAGTTTGATCTCTGGCCCGATGGCCGTTGCTTGCGCGTTGACGTTGAGCAGGCCCGTCACGCTGTTGCTCAACGCGTAGGTGTAGGTCACCGTCGCGCCGGGATTGATCGGCACGTTGAAACTCTGCGAACCACTGGGCAGTGAGACCGTGATCGCATACGTCGTCGTCAGCGTGCCGAGGTTCTTCACCTCCAACACCGTGTCACGCGAGTGACCGATCAACGCGGCACTGTAGCCCGTTGACCAGCGCAGCGAGGGCATATGCTCGCTCAACGCGCATAGTTGATCGGCCAGCAGCGGCGCGATGGCATCGCGCATCGCGGCGAGATCAGTTTCAACATTGGCGGGCATGGTGTGCGTCAGCAGCGAATTCGCCGCTTGCAACAAGGCCTCATCCGCCGTGACCAGCGGCGAGAATGATCCCGCGTAGTTCGCCGCGTCGTGCGCGGCTTGCACCGCTTGCCCGCGTTGACCTTCATCGCACGTGCCTGCGTCACACGATGCTTCGAGGTTGGCCATCGCTACGGCCAGTGTCGTTAGCGTCGCAGACAGACGCGGCTCACTCAACGGGCAGAACTTCAATTGATCGGCCGCCTGGAACACGCCGCCGCTGTACGGCCCGGCCACGCGCACATTCGTGGTGGCGTACTGCGTAGTACTGCTGATCGCCTTGCCCGCGATGACCAGTGGGAAGGTCGCGCCCGGTGTCGCCGCGCCGAGTGTCAACGTCAACGGCAGTGACGCACTCGCGCCCTGCGCCAACGCTTGTGACGCAGGCAAGCCGTTGATCGTGCCAGAAATCGGTAGCGCGTGCGCGGATAGATCAAAACTGCCCGCCGCATTGCCGATGTTCGTGATAGTGAGATTTACAAACGTGCTGCTGTTGGGTGGCAGATACAAATTCGCCGGATCGAGCGTCATGCGATTGAACGGCTGCGGCGGCATGACGAAGACCGATGACGCTTGCACATTGATCGGCGTTGAGGTCGCGGTAACATCGACGGGATAGTTGGTATTGACCGCAGGCAATGTCCCGCTCGATGGAGAAATGTATAACCCTAACTTCGTCACTTCACCCGCAGCGAGTGTCACCGTTGCTGTCGTCGAGTGTGTGGCGTTGAGGATCAACCAATCCGACGGCGGGCCGCTGACGTTCACATCGAAGGTGCGCGCTGATGCGCTGGTGTTGGTCAGCACGATGGTGTACGCCGCACCGGGCACTTCCACTGCGCCGTCGTTAGTTTCGTTCGCTTCGGCGTTGAGTGCCGCGAGGCCCATCGGCACGGTGATCTTCGGCTCAGGCGCGATCGAGAGTTGCGCGCTCGTCGCGTTTTGGATCGTGATGGTGTGTGTGGCTGTTTGGATCAACTCAGGATGTACCTTCGATTGCGCCACAAGTTGAATCACGTAGTTGCCGGGCGCAACGCCCGCAGCCGGCAGTATGCTGATCTGCCCGGTGGTCGTAATCGTCGCCGCCCAACCGATCGGGGCGTAGACCGCCACCGTGAAATCATCCGCGAAATTACTGGTGATTTGCGCTTGAAAATTCGCTGTCGTGCCGGGCGCGATCGATGTCGCATTGGGATTCGCCGCCAGCGTGAAGGCGGGTGTGCCGCTGCCCGTGGCCGAGGCCGTCAGCGTTGCGATCGCTACATCAGTGACAGCGGCATCACCGTAAGTGAACGCGACTTCGGGCAAGGGCAAGGCATCGGCCGCAGCATCCATGAAGAACTGCTCCACGCCGCAGGTGGCCACGGGGCACAAATACGCGGGCAGATTGCGCCATGAGATCGCCGCCTCAACGCGCTCCGGTCGAGTAGGTTTGTTGGTGTTGAGAGCGGCGGCTACCTGAAAGAACCAACCGCGCAGCGTCATGCCGATGTGCAGCGCATCTTCGGCCAACTGCACCGGATCGGCCTGTTTGACCGGGCTATATAAACCCACGTAATCGTCGATGAACTCTTCAAGGATCATCACGAACAATTCGATGGCAGCTACGTGCAAGCCATTTTCGCCCACACTAATCGTCTCGCCTGTCACCGGATCGATCTCCCACCACGCGAAGGTGGGTTGACCATCGATCATGACGGCGCGCGACGGAATGAGCACTTGCTGGCCCGCCAACAACGCATCGATCACATGCGCTTTCGCCGCGTCCGAAAAAGCATAGGCATCCAGCAAGCCATATTCATTGGGCTTGAGCAGCACCGCATCAATGCCCTGCGCCGTCATTTCATCGAAGACGCGCATCGTCGTGAGCGGCGCAGTGTCCTGCCCTTGCACCAGCGCCTCGCCTTCGAGGATCGATTCATTCAGACCCTTGATCCATTGCGCAACTTGTCCGGCGGCTTGCGCCTGCCCCGGATACACCGCGGCTTCCACCGCCGTGTGTCGCAGATCGACGGTGCTGGTGATGCCCGCCGTAGGCGTGCCAATCGACGACACCGTAAACACGCGCGGCAAAGCGTAATACAACCGAGTGCGCAAACCCGTTTCAATGTCGGTCAACGCGGCATCCGCCTGCCGCGCAAAATTCAAGCCGATGCTGCTCAACGCGAACTCGGACACAAATACACGGTCAACACGCGCGGCGCGATACGCGGCTTCATCAGTGCTGTTCAAGAACGTGCCCGGTGTATAACGGCTGGCAATCTCTAACATCGCCTGGCTCAGCGCGCCCGCCTCTTTCAAGCGCGCCAGCACGCCCACCGCTTGGCGCTGCGCCGCCCACGCGCTGACGGCATTCGGCAGCACCCAATTCACATACACATCTTCCGGCCCAAAGAACGGCCCGCTGCTCGTGCCCACCGCCAACTGCGGACTGCCGCCCAAGCGCCGCGTCGCCGCACCGATGAGGTCTTTCACTTCACGCGTAAATGTTTCGGTGTGACCATCGGGCGAATGAATTTCGTATTCCAGCCACTCGGCTGTCGTGAAGGTCGTCGCCAACGGGAAGTTGGTCAAGATCTCCTGAAACGTCGCGCCTTCATACGCCACGCCGTTATCTTCGATCATCATATACGGCGTGTAATCGCGCGTGATGTTGCTGAATACGCCGCCTTGAATCACTTCATGCACCAGATGTCCCAACGTCAGGCGCTTGCCCGCGAGTTGGCTGACATTGAAAACTTCATCCAACGGATATGTCGTCGATAACATCACACCGCCGACGGGAAAAGTGTTGTACTGTTCTTTCTTCAAGCGCACGCGCAGCGTATGGTGCACACCCGATGGGACATCGGCGGCCCGATCGGTGCCATCGTTCGACGGAGTAGCAAACGATTGACCGGCACTCGCTTGCGGATACGTCGGATCAAGATCAGTCCAGCCCGAGCCGGGCAAGTACGCTTCGACCCACCAATGATCGGATGCGAGCGCGATGAGCGCAGCGTCATTCACCGGATCGGCCAACTCAGTCCCGATTGGCAAGTAGCCTGCAACACCGTTCGCCGCTGGAAATAAACTTGCGATCAAGGCTTTGGCTTGCGTGGTGTTCAACGTGCCATGTCGATAACGAGCGGGAATGCCCGCTGCGCGCAGCATCGCGATCAAGGCCGATGATTTATCGAGCGAGTTGCCCGCTTCACCCCACAGCGTGCCGCGCGTGCCGCGCAATGCGCCTTGATACAGATCGGTGCGGAAGGACTGTACTGCCGTAAACGCCGCGAGTGGATCTTGCTCGAAGCCCGACGTATACCAAATCAATTCGGGATCGGTGGGATCAGCCACCAAAGTGCTGGCGACGTAAGCAGCGTTAAGGCCCGTCGGGATGATGCTGGCCGATCGGGCGTGGGCGTTGATGGCTTGTCCCCAACGCAAAGCACTGGCCTGTGCGCCACTATCGAGGTTGATGAAATCGCTGCCCGCCGACGGGGTCTGAATCGTCAACGTGATCTGCGCGCTGCTCTGCGGCGGCAGGTCGGGCAGTTGCCACGCGAGCGTGCTGCCGGTCTGCGTGACATTGCCCGAGGCGGCGATCAACGTGACACCGGCGGCTAACGTATCCGTCACGCTGATCGATCGCAAAGTGTTCGCATCTTGCAATGGATCAAAATTAGCAAAGGAGTCAGCCAGTTGTTCGTCGGTCGCATTGGGCGGCGCATCGGGCACGCGTGTGACGGGCAGATTGTTGCTCAGCGTGAAGATCACGTCGAGCGTGCCCGCCGTGTACTGGCTTTGCACCCGCGCGATGGAGAGCGATTGTGCCAATGCTGAAGGCCGGGCCGCCGTGGCCGGGGCGATCAATCGGGGCGCGGCTGACACCGCGGGCGTGGCTGCATTGATCGAGATGGGGATGAGCGAGAAGATGATCGAGAGGCTCAACACAACGCTCAGCGCACGACGAACGACTGAATGATTCAACATGGCTTCCTCCCTTGAAAGCGATGATGATGTAGGGGCGAGGTTTGCCCTCGCCCAGGGCGACTGCAAGAGTCGCCCCTACCGCAACACTAGCGGCAAATAGATCAGAAAATTATCGTCGTTCAGGATCAGGCCGGAATCGACGCCACCATTGACGGGCACCGTGGCATTGCTGAGATTGCCGTAGAAAATTTCGTCGGCTTCACCCTGCTCATCGCCGATGATCTGCACGGTAAACGTCCGCGTGGTGAGGCCGGGCGTGAACGTCAACGTGCCGGACGCGGCGACGAAGTCTTCACCGACGGTTGCACCGCCCGCGCCCACGCCCGATGACAAGTTGTAATCGACGGTGATGGTGAAGTTGGCGGCGGTCGTGAGCGTAACCGTGAACGTGCCCGCCGTAAAGCCGCTGTCGCCTTCCAGCACCGTCGGGCCGCCATCGAAGGACACCCGCGCGGCATCATCATCGGTGATGGTGCCTGTGGCCGAGCCGTCGGCCAGCGCGGCATTGATCGGGTTGCTGAGCTGCACGGTGAAGGCCTCGCTGATGCCTTCATCCAAAGTGTCGCCCAGTACGCTAATCGAAAGCGTCTTGCTGATCTGGCCGGGCTGAAAGACGAGTGTGTTATTCGCTGCGACGTAATCGCTGCCGGGCGTGGCTGTGCCCGCGACGGTGGCATAGGTCACGGTGACGATCGAGGTGCTGACCGGCGACAACGTCACGACGAAGGACATGTTCTTCGAGCCGCTGTTGCCTTCCGTGATCGCTTGATCGGCGATCGAGAGTTCCGAGAGGCCGTCATTGTCGATGATCGTGCCGATGGCTTGCGCGTCCAGCAGATCGAGCGCTGCGGCGGTGAACAAATCGACGCGGAAGGTTTCGTTGAATTCGTCAATCAAATCACCAGTCACGCTCACGCCGATGGTCTTCGTCAGTTCGCCGGGACTGAAAGTCAATGTACCCGAAGTAGTCACGTAATCAGAACCAGCTAGAGCGGTATCATTGATCGTGACGTAGGTCACCGAGATGGGCGTGGTTCCGGTCGGGGCGAGTGTAACCGTGAAGACCGCCGTGACCGAGCCGCTGTCGCCTTCCAGCACGGTGCTGTCCGCAATACGGATCGAATGACGCGCCTCCACGGCGCCCATGTCACACACCGCCGCGCCGTTGCCATCGCCGTCGTAAGGTCGCGCGACGGTGCGCGCATCAGTGGCGGGGCAGCGCGCAGTGTCGCCCGCATCGATGGCGGGACTGCCCGGGAATAATGCGTGCGTCATCACGCGTCCACCGTTGTTGGTCAATGCACCCAACTGCGCATCAAGCCCCTGCTTGTCGCCCGTCTGATTGAGTTGGCACGAGAAATCATCGGACAGGTTGTAGCCCTGCGAAGTAGGCGGTGTGGCGCTGAGGCAGTTGTTGTCTTGATTGTTGGAGAGAATGGTGTTGACCAAATTCGCCGTCGCGCCGCCGCTGATGGTCAACCCATTCACACCATTGCCCGCCGCGCTAGTGCGTGTGTTGTAGGCGATGGTTGTGTTAATCAGATAAAGGGTGAGGGGCGAGCCATTGAGGTAGAGGCCGCCATAATTGTTGGCGGCGTTGTTGCTGCTGACGGTCGTGTTGGTCAGCGTAATCACGCCCTGCGCCGCATACAACGCACCACCGTTCAAGGCTTGATTGCCCGCCAACGTCACCTTGTCCAGCGTCGTGGTGCCGTTCATAAACACCAACAGCCCGCCGCCAAACGTCGCGCCGACGTTGCCCGTGATGGTGGTGCTGATCACACTCACCCGTGCGCCCGCCGCGTAAATGCCGCCGCCGCTTTCAAACGCGCTCGCCGTGTTGGACAGCACGGAACTCTGCGTGATCGTCAAGACACCCAGATTGTAGTTGTACAGGCCGCCGCCCGCTTCATCGGCGGTGTTGCTGACCACTTGCGTATTGTCCAGCGTCAACTGCCCCGCGTTGAAGATCGCGCCGCCGGATCCGCCCGCGCGATTGTTGAACAGTGTGACATTACGCAGCGTCAACTGCCCCGCGCCGTTGTTCAAGATCGCGCCACCTGCCGCGGTGAACAAGGCGCCCGCCGGGGTGCGCCCGTTTTGCAGGCGTAGATTGGTCATGGTCACCGCGCTGGTCACGTAAAACACCCGACCGGCGGTGTTGCCATCGACAAAGGTCGTGGTGGCGCCTGCGCCGTTGAGCGTCAGTGGCTTGTCGATCTGAACGTCGTGCTCAAGGTACGTACCGGCCGCAATCTCGATGGTGTCGCCGCTGAATGCTTTGCCAACCGCCGCGCCGATGGTGGCGCACGCCGCGCCGGGGGTCTGACAGGTGTTGCCATCGTTGCCGGTGGTGGAGACATACCACGTGGTGGCCGACGGCGCAGCTAGTGCTCGTTGCTGAAGAAGAACCAAAAGTACGATCGTCAGTACGAGGCCACTCATTGTCGTAAACACAAGGCGAAGGTTCATTGTCTCTCCCTAAATAAATAGATATGGCCGCACGTGAACAAATTTCAGGCCTGACGCGGTTATCTCGCGGTCAGCCTGTGTATGCTACAAGATGTGAAGTTGTGGTGTACGGGCTGATTCATTGTAATGACGTTTGCAGTCCGATCAAGGCCAGCCGCGAAATTTTGACCGATTTCATACTACCTCCTAGCGCTGATCGATGAACATAGCGGCGAATTGCAGATATTTGTACACATCAGCGAAATTGCTCGCCAACCCGATCGATGCTCGCAAAGCCCCCGTGGTCTTGCCGTCGATGGCGTGCAAAAACTGCTCAAAAGTCAGGCGATCTTTGTCGCGGAAGCAAACTTCGAGATCATCACGCGTGAAGCCCAACGCTGCTTCGCGCGCACCGGGATTGCAATGACAGCCCGCGCGCAATGAGATGTGCTCTACGTTCGCCAACTTCTCCAATTCGTAACAGCTGTACATCTCACCCTCGCGATCAAAGAAGTTGACCTGGATCGTGCCGCCGCGCCGATCGGTAGTGGGCGGCCCGTAGAGTCGAATCAGCGGCCGACCGTTGCTGTGATGCAGTGACAGCAGTTGATCGATCAACCAGCCGGTCAGGCTCATCACGCGTGTATGAATTTGATCGAGGCCGATTGATTCGAGCCATTTCAAGCCGATCTCGACCGCGGGGATGTTCAGATAGTTGACCGTGCCATCCTCGAAGCCCGCCGGGCCGGGTGTGAGATAGTGATCGAAGGCGACGACCGACGAGAACGTAATGGTGCCACCCGCATACCACGGTCGTTGCAGTTTCTTCAGCGCTGATTTGCGCGCAATGAGACAGCCCAGTCCCGTAGGATAGCCGAACATCTTGTAGAAAGACACCGCGACGAAGTCGGGCTGCCAGCGATTGAGATCAAGCCGATTGGTCGGCACGAACGATGCGGCATCGAGCAGCACGTCCCAGCCTTGAGCTTGTGCGGCGGCGATCCATTCGAGAGGATGCTGTACACCCGTGAAGTTGGACTGCGCCGGATAGGCGAAGAGGTTGTGCCGGTCGGGCTGCGCGGCAGTCAACGCTTGCGCCAGGTAATCTTCATCCGCGCGAAGGTCAGGCGGCACGATCGGGATGTAGTTAACCGCCGCACCTTTTGCTCGTGCAAATTCGCGCAGGCCGTTCACCGAATTGTGATTGTCGAAAGTCAGCAGATACGTATCGCCCGGTTCGAACGGATACGCTTCGGCGATGAGTTTGAGCGCACCGGTTGAATTTGGCGTGAAGACGACGGTGTATTCGTCGGGCGAGGCGTTGAAGTAGTGCAGCACGTAGTCGCGCGCGTGCTCCACCAGGTCCGTCATCGCCAGCGAGGTCAGGTTCTTGGAATGCGGATTGCCAAAGACACTGTCACTGAGCAGCGCCATATGCTCGCGCAGTTGAGATTCGGCATAGAGTCCGCCGCCCGTGTAATCCAGATAGATGTGTCCGGTCCGATCGAGCCGGGCGTATTCTGTGGCGCGCAGTTCGTCGAGTTGGTGAGTTGAAGCATAGGCCGGATATGACGAGCGGAATTCTTCGAAGGCGGCAGCTTCGGGTGTGAGCATCAAATGGATCTTGGGTTCAACGATGGTTGAGGACAACATGGTCTCTGCTCCTTGGCCAGGTGAAATTAGCAAACAAATCGCTGTGACTTCAACGCAGCACGAGCGGCAAGTACAGTGTGCGCTCCACGTTGAGATCGGTGACGTACAACTCGTAGACTTCGTCGGTATCCTGATCGGCGATGTAGGTTACGCGGCTGTTATCCGAACTGACGGAGTAACCGTAAATGACCGTGCCGCCGCTGACCAACGAATCATTGATCTTGATGGGCGTGCCGCCGGTCAATGGAACGCCGTAGAGTTCAATCATCTCATCCACCTGCTGATCGGCCCGATAGAACAGGCGGCTGCTATCTGAACTGAACTGAAGGTCAAATGAAACATCGCCGCCGCTGACCAGCGAGCCGTTGAGTTTGACCGCGCTGCCGCCGATTAACGGCACGCCATACAATTCCTCCACGCCATCGGTGTCCTGATCTGCGCGGTAAACGACGCGGCTGCTGTCCGGGCTGATCTGATAGCCGCTGTAGACGGTGCCGGTACTACCGAGCGGGCCGTTGAGTTTGACCGAACTGCCGCCGGCTAGCGGCACACTATAAAGTTCCGAGACGTTATCGGTATCCTGATCGGCGTTGTAAACCACGTGGCTGCTGTCCGGGCTGATGAGGTAGGCGGCGTAGTAGACCGTGCCGCCGCTGACCAACGCCGGGTTGAGTTTGACGAGATCGTTGCCGCCCGGCAATACGCTGTACAACTCCTGCACGTTGTCCGTATCCTGATCGGCTTGATAGACCACGCGGCCATTATCCGGGCTGATTTGAAAGTTAAGCACATCACCGCCCGTGACCAATGCACCGTTCAACTTCACGTGGCTGCCGCCAGTGATCGCGACAGCCCACAGTTCAACGACCTCGTCGGTGAGCAGATCACCCATCACGATGACCCGATTGCTATTGGGGCTGATCTGAAAATCGAGCACATCGCCGCCGCTGACCGGCACCGGATTGAGCTTGCTGGTCACGCCGCCGCCGATCGGCACGCTGTGCAGTTCATATACTTCATCAGTCGACCGATCCGCCAGATAAACGACCCGGCTGCTGTTGGCACTAATCTGAAAACGAGTAACATTGCCGCCGCTGACCATGGAGAGATTCAGTTTGAGCGAACCGCCGCCGTCGATCGGCGCGCTGTACAGTTCGCTGACGCCATCCGTATCTTGATCGGCCAGATAGACCACGTGGCTGCTATCGGGGCTGATTTTCCAGGATAATTCATCGACGTCGCCGTTGGTGACCAGCGCTCCATTGAGTCTGGCATTCGCACCACCCGCGATCGGCACGCTGTACAGTTCAAAGCGGGAGTTCGTGTCTTGATCGGCGAAGTAGACGACTCGCGTGCTATCGGGCGTAATCTGGTAATTGACGACGTCTTTGGCACCGGCCAGCGGCGTGTTGAGTTTGATCGGCGGCGTGCTGCCATCCAGCCTGACACTGTACAGTTCAAACACTTCGTCCAGGTCCTGATCGGCCAGATAGACCGCAGACTGTCCATCTGAACTGACGAGAACAGAGACCACATTGCCCAAAGCCGTCAACGTCCCGCTGAGTTTGCGATTAACCTGTGCGGCCTGCGTAACGTTGTTGATCGACGCGGCGGCTAACATGAACCCGATTGCGATCAACGCTCGAATAACGATTTTCATGCTGCTACTCCGATCTGCTGTTCATGGGCTGCAATCACCGCACGATCAGTGGCAGATATATGTACTGCAACACGACTTCGTCATAGCCGATGTCAACGCCGTTGCCCTGCGGACGCGCATCGCCCTCAAAATCAATCAGCACACCGAGAGCCGTGCCAACATCGATAGCCGCTGATCCAGCCCGAAGGTGATAGTCAGCGCCGCCAGCGTTCACGAAGTCGGGGTCGCCGCTCACATTGTGTGCACCGCCCGCAATCGCGCCCGCTGTCTGGCTGCCATTACCAAAGAAGAGGTTGTAATCTTGAGTGACGACTCCGGCGGTGTTACTCAGCCCGATCGTGTGACTGGCGATGAGGGTATTGGTGAGATAAACCGTTCCGGCCTGAACTTCAACCGCTGAGCCGCCGAGCACGATCGGGTTGGCGATGGTCGTGTGGATCACTTCGACTTGGCTCGGCGTGGCAAACAACAACGCTGCGCCATGCGCATTCGTCGCGACGTTGCCCACAAAGAGATCGTTGACGAAGCGCCCGACGCCCGAACTCTGAAACAGACCACCGCCCTGACCGGCCGAGTTACGCATGAATTGGGTGTCGCTCATGGTCAAAGTTGTTTCGGCGTATAGTCCGCCACCTGAACACGTCGCACCGGTGCAGGTGTTTCCGGCGAACACAGACTTGGTCAGCGTCACAGGTCGATCGGCAAATAGCGCGCCGCCATCACCCAGCGAAGTGTTGCTGATCAGTTTCGTCGCGCTGAGTGTGAGATCACCCACCACCATCGCCGCGCCGCCATTGCAAAAATCATCCGTACACTGATTGTCTTGAAACAGCGAACCGTTGAGCGTGGCCCCGACGCCGTATAGTCCGCCACCGGCACTCTGCGCGGTGTTACTGATAAACACGGTATCAATCACGGTCAGCGCTTCATTGACATTCAACCCGCCGCCGTGACAATTTGAGCCAGTGCAGTGATTGCCTTGAAACAGTGCATTGGTCACGGTGATGGGGTAGTTCGAAAATACCGCGCCGCCCGAACTGACCGAGGTGTTGTTGATGAAATCTGTGTCGGTGATCGTCGATCGTCCAGAGATCGCTATGGCCCCGCCGACGCAGGGCACACCCACACAGCGATTGTTTTGAAATAACCCGCCGGTGAGGTCAACGACCTGACCCGCGAACACCGCGCCGCTGTTATCGTGCGCCGTGTTGCTGATGAAGTCGGTGTCACTGATTGTCAGCGGCAGTGCCACCCACAACGCGCCGCCTCGGCAAGTGCTGGCCATACATTGATTATTCTCAAAGCGGCTGTGAGTGACTTGCGCTGTACCACCCACAAAGACTGCGCCGCCATCCAGGGTTGCGGTGTTGCTGAGCAGGTTCACGTTGGTCAGGATCACATCGCTGGTGCTGCGCAGGCCTGCGCCCGCACCGCTGGTATAACCGTTCCTCACGGTCAAGTTCGCGATGATTACGGGTGCAATATTCGCCTCGAACACGCGCACGCTGTTGTTCCCATCGATGGCGAGTTGATCCGCGCCCGGCCCGACGATCTCAAGTGTGCCGACGATGACGGGCAGCGTGCTGGACAACACGATGACGCACGGACAGCCGCTCAAGTTGAAATCGATCACGTCATCGCCGCCAAGTGTGTTGGCATTGACGATCGCTTCGCGCAGCGAGCCTGGCCCGCTGTCGTTCGTATTCGTCACCGTAAAGGTCGTGCTTAGTGAATGCGCCTTTGTTACCGAGGCTGAGTGCAGCGCCAGTGTGACACTCAATACAGCCACAAGCGCTGCGCCGCTGACTAAAGCGATCGGTTTGACAAAGCGTGCTAATGGAAGCATGCCAACCTCATTCTCACTTGACCACCACCGGCAGATACAGCCAGTGGCTGGGCGTCGCGGTGGGCGTGGGCGTTGACGTCGACACGCAGCCATCAGGGCCCGGCGTGCACGCCGTCACCGTCGGTGTCCGAGTTGGCGTCGCTGTTCGCGTTGGCGTGTTGGTCGGGGTGGCCGTCACGGTCGCCGTCGACGTTGGCGTAGGCGTCTGAGTGATCGTCGGTGTAGCCGAGGCGGTCGCGGTCGGCGTGCGTGTGCGCGTTGGCGTGCTCGTTGCCGTACTCGTGGGAGTCGGTGTATTGGTTTGGGTTGGTGTGTTGGTCGGCGTGGCCTGCCCTGGCGAGTTGTATTCGTACGCGCCAATATCGCACGTGCCGTTGCGTAGATAACCACGCTGATCGGTCAATAACAGGCTGTGGGCCTCATCGCGGCAGCCGAGGATGTCGCCCGCATTGATGGCGGGACTGCCCGCATTCAAGGCGTGTGTGAACGTTGGACCACCATTGTTGGCTAACGCACCCACATTCGGATCGCTACCGGTGATATTGCCAGTAGTTACGCCGTTAATCGTGCAGCCCGTTGTATCCTCGATCAGATTGTAACCTTCACTGGTCACGGTGCCTGAGCAATCATTGAAGACCTGAAAAGTTGAAGCGTCGATGTTGTTCGCGATCAAACTGTTGCGCAGGGTCAGTGTCGCACTGATGTGGTTATAGAGTCCGCCGCCCGTCGCGCCACCAGACCCGATTGTGACCGTATTGCTGACGATGGTCACATTGTAGAGGCTGGCTGTGCCCGTGTTGAGCAGACCACCGCCGCTGCTATCAGCCGTGTTGCCGCTGAGCGTACTGTTTACCAGCGCGAGGGTGCCCAACGAATAAATCGCGCCGCCGCCCAGCGAACTTGTGTTATTGCTCAGTGTGCTGTCGCGAATGTTCGCGATGACGTTAGGCTGAAGATAGACACCACCGCTGGTATTGTTTTCGATTCGGCTGCCAAAGACTTTAAGGTTTGAACCATTGATAACGTAGATCGCTGCGCTGCCCACGTTGGTGGTGACGCGCACCGCAGTCAAATTCAAGGTCGATGAACCCGTCAAGCGGACAGCGCTGCCGGTGGTCGTGGTATTGCCACCTTGCAGCGTGAGCCGCGAGATTGACACCTGACTGCCGTTGGAAACTTCCAGCACCCGATCGAGCCCATTCGCTTCAATGGTGGTAACGACTGGCCCGGAGCCAGCAATCGTCAGATTGGCTGTGATGTCCAGGTCGCCCGACGCCGCATCATCGCCGGTAGTCGGTGCGATCGATAGAACATACATGCCCGCCGGCAGATCGATCGTGTCCGCGCCATTACCGGCCGGACACGCATCCACGGCCGTGTCGGTGTTGGCCGCGATGATGGCTTCACGCAGCGAGCAGTCACCGTCGGTGTTGTACTCATCGGCGGTGGTGTTGACGGTGATCAGGGCTGCCTGGGCAACAGGCGCGACGCGGCTAACCAGCACAATCGCGATGAGCACCGCGACGGCTAAAGCCAAACGCGCGGACTTAGCGGCAATAAACCGAATCATAGTCTTCTCCCTTGACTGTGTCCTCGATCACGGCTGGCTGGCTGATGATCGAAGGTGTGACTCAGGATGCGGCCGTGGATTCAATAGATCGATCCCTGCTGGAAACGACCGATGCGAGATCGGATGTGGGCGCGGCGCAAGTGTGGCCGCCGCTTGCGCGATGGGTTGCCCCGCCGATTGGCTGACGCCGCCTGGCAGGCCCGCCACGGCGATCAGTAAAACGGCCACCGCAAGGGCCGCGAGAATCAATCGGTGTTGAGCGGACCGGTTCATGTTAGCCTCCCCTGGCTGATTTGGTTGTTGCTAAGATACGTCACAATCGGTGAAGAAACATCGGGAAGCCCACCCTATCTTGGCAGCGCCGATTCCCCATTTTGGCGCGGCTCTTGCCACCCGGCGAGTTCGCCCAGCCAATGGCTCAATTGGGTCAGCGTCGAAAAATGCAGCCGCTGCCCGGCCGCTGTGATGAGCACGCCCCGCCAGACAGTCACACCGTCGGCGGCACGTTCTGACCAGACTGAAACGAGATAGGAGGTGGGACGGCGCGTGGCGGTATCCATTGGCTTGTCGCTCAGGATACCAGCAGGTGCTATAGGAAGTGATTAAATGCGAGGTAAGAGATCGGTCTCAGACGGCCCGATCGGCTATACATCTTCACCGCGCTTCAGGCGTTCATACAATGCGACACTGTCCGCGGCGGGCGGCGAACCGAGTTCATCGCGCAGAATGCGAGTCAGCGTTTGATAGTGGCGCAGGGCTTGTCCGCGTTCACCCGCTCGTGCGTAACAGCGCATCAACTCCCGATGCGCGGCTTCCAGCACTTCGTCTTTGTCGATGGCGCGGCGATAGACCTCCGCCGCGTGGGCATATTCTTGGCGTGCAAAGTGCAGGCGGCCTAAGGACAGCAAGGCCTCCAGATACTTACGCCGCAATTCTTCACGCCGCAGCAAGAACCAGTCGCCGTCCAGCAGATCTTCCACAAAGTCGCCTTGATACAGCGCTACTGCGGCCTGCAACAACGCGATGGCGCGCTCCGGTGCGGACGAACTGATGCGCGCGGCCTGAGCCAGATTAGACTCGAACTCGTCCACATCGATCCAACCGGCACGGTCGCGATTGAAGCGATAGTGATCATCTTCAAACACGATCCAATCGACCTGGCCCAGCACGCGCCGCAAGTGATAGAGCGTGGTGCTCAGACTGTTGCGCAGCTGTGCTGGAGAAGCGTCCGGCCACAACGCCAACCCTAACTGCGCTTTAGTGCGTGGCGGTTGCGAGATCAGATAGAACAGCAGCTCTTTCACTTTGGCAAACGGCCAGGTAGTCAGCACTTGCTCGGCCCGCAGCACGCGCATTGGACCCAACGCTATGATGCGCAGTTCCGGAGCAACGGCCGCCGTTGGAGTGGCGCTGCCGCTCGCCTGATCGTAAGTCGCCATCAGGTGCAGCGTCTGTTCCAAGGTGAGTGTCTGACCAGCCGCCCGGCCCTCTTTGAGAGTCGCGGGCGTTATCGCCGCGTACACCGCCGTGTGATGTTGATCCCATTCCACCTGATCGTCGGCGTCCAGCGTGATCGCATTGGCCTGAAGATAGCCTTCAATCGCGCCGATGGCCTGCGCGGCCAACGATAACTGTCCGCGCGCGGCGGCGATGCGCGCCAACCCGGCGATCGATAAAGCCAGCCACGTCTGATGATTTGTGACCTGATTGATCGCCGCACTTTCACGCCAGCAACGTTCGGCGGCAGACCAGTCACTGTGCGCGAGGTGAATGCGTCCCAAACCGCGCTGGCAAAACGCCACTGTGACACGGGCGTTCAAATCGCGCGCCTGAGCCAGCGCCAGTTCATACAACGGCTCAGCGCGGGCCAGGTCACCCTGCAACAACGCCAGTCCTGCCAGATTGCTGGACGAAATGATCGTCGCTTCACGATGGCCTAGTTCTTGAAAGATCGCCAGCGCCTCTTCATGCAGGGCACGGGCCTCGTTGAGATCGGGTGTCATGCCAGCCAACGTCGAAGCCAGCGTCCCCATCGACTGCTTGTCGCCAATCTCGCGAAACAGCCGCGCACTGGCCTCAACCGCCACTCGCCCCGCCGCCTCGCCGCGCCGATACAAGACGCGCCCTTGAAAATGCGTCACCAGCGCCAGCGTCCATATGTCACCCGACTGACGTGCGGCGGCCACCGCCTCGGCCGCATACTGCTGCGCCGCCGCCATATCGCCGGTGTATTCATGCAGCACCGTCAGCATGCCCAAGGCTTGGGCCTCAATGACGTGCTCACCTTGTGCCCGCGTCAACGTCAACGCGCGATCGAGGTTCGATCGGGTTGTGGCATATTCGCCGCGATAGACGCCCAGCCATTCGCACGCCACCAACGCCCGCGCCAGATCGCGGTTAATCGCTGGCGTCAGTTCAGTGGTTCGTTGATCGAACTTAGCGATGATCGATTCAAGCCAGCGGCGGCCTTCGCTCAAGTATGTCCGGCGCTGCCAGAACAAACGCAATGCGGCGGCCAACCGCAACCCGATCGCGCTGCGTGTCCCCGCACGCCCGCTCCAATCCAACGCCGCGCGCAAATTATCGTGCTCCCGATCGAGCCGTTGTAACCAGCGCAGTTGATCTGCGCCTTTCAGTTGAGCATCGGCCTGTTCAGCAAAGACCGTAAAGTACGCCAGGTGTCGATCGCGTAAAGCCGCCTCGCCGCCGAGATCGCGCAAGCACTCCAGTGCATATTGCCGGATCGGTTCCAGCAGCCGATAGCGTACTGCTACGCCGGGCACACGTTCGGCAATGGTGACCAGCGACTTATCAACGAGGTCAGACACCAGATCGAGCATCTCTGCCGCGGGCAGTTGATCATCGGCGCAGATCGCTTCCACGTCGTCCAGTGTGCAGCCGCCCGCAAAGACCGCCAGTCGCACAAACAACTGTTGTTCGCGCGGTTGCAGCAGTCGATAACTCCACTCCAGCGCGGCACGTAAGGTCTGATGACGCGAGGCGGCCATGGGCTGGCCGCGCGTCAACAATTGCAGGGCATCGTCCAAGCGTGCCGCAATCTGCACTGCATCCAGCAGTTTCACGCGGACTGCCGCCAACTCGATCGCTAACGGAATCCCGTCGAGGCGGCGGCAAATCTGCGCAATCGTCGCCGCGTTGTGCTCATCGATTTTGAAGTCAGGCAACGCTTCAGTCGCGCGCGCCATGAATAATTGCACAGCCTCGGCCATGGCCACGTGCGCCATGTCGGCACTCGCGCTCGGCACGCTCAGCGACGGCACCAGCCAAACCGACTCGTCGCTCAAGCCCAACGGTTCGCGGCTGGTCGCCAACAGGCGGACACCAGGACACTCGTCCAGCATGCGCTGCGCCAAATCGGCGCAGGCGCTCAGCAAATGTTCGCAGTTGTCCAGGATGAGCAGTAGTTGTTTAGGACGAAGATAATCGGTGAGGATGTCGGGCAGCGCGCGGCCGCGCGTTTCCGGCACACCCAGCGTTGTCGCCACCGTGTGAATCACCAACGAGGCCTCATCCAGCCCGCTCAGATCGACGAACCACGCACCGTGCTCGAACGACGACCGGGCTTGCGCGGCCGCCACAGCCAATCGGGTCTTGCCGCAGCCGCCGGGGCCAGTCAACGTCACCAGGCGTGCGTCTTGAAGCAACTGCGTGATCTGATCGATCTCTCGTTCGCGTCCAATGAAGCGCGTGGACGAAACAGGCAGCTGCCCAATCGAAGCACTAGGCACGCCGGGCTTGGGTTCGATGGCCGGGATGGGTGTGGTCATGGCTGCGAAATATTCGACGGTCGCCGGAAAAGTTCGGCGTATTGTAAACAGGAACTGTCGAGTGTCAAGAATCGCACTTACCCTTGCTAGGCCGCATGCCGCTCAGCGTGAGTGTTTAGCGCAGCTGTTGCTTCAGCCAGTCAAACGCCGCGGCCTGCATCTCCAGATCGAACTTGTGCGGGCCAGGATAGAACTGGCCAACGTAATTCTCCGGTTGGCCCACACTGGCATAGTGTGCGGCCAGCCGCGCATCGGCGGCGCGCATGCCAGCTTCAGTAAATAGATCATCTTCCAGATCGTACTGCACCAACAGCGGCGACGGCGCGCGGCACGCGGCCAGATCAGGCCAGTCGCCGTAACGCGACCAGCCAAACGGAAACAGCATCCACGTGTGCGACATATTGTGATCGAGCAAGCCTTCATACGTCGTCATCAAGCCGACGATGACGGTAGCGGCAATGCGATCATGTGTGGCTGTCAACAGCGCCGCGCGATTGCCGCCACCCGATAGACCGAGGCAGCCTACTCGATCGGCGATCACGTCCGATCGAGACAATAGATAATTCAGCGCAATGCGATCTTCATACGCCACGACGCCCGCCAGACTCGTGCCGAGCGCATTGCAGTACTTCGCCACGCGATGTTCATGCAGCGCGGCGATGGTGTTGTAGTGCTCGATCTCCGGCGCAGCATCCGTAAATGGCGAAGGCTCGATCGGCTGATCACCAACCGCCGCGATCATCGTCTCCAGCGGAAAGCAGCGACTGCCCCATAGAAACGCATCGTGCGCTATGACGACGAAGCCTTCGCGCGCCAACGCCGCGACATACGATCGGCTGCCGTACTCGATATCGCGCAGTGCTTGCACGCCCGCTGCGATGCCAGCCGGCCCATCGGCGATCTTTTCTTTACCGTAGAATTTGAAATCGCTGTGATCGTGCAGGGCCACCAACGCCGGTAGTGGTTCTTTCGCACGCACAGGCTTGATCACATAGGCGTGTGTGCGCGGCCCATACCCCACCGACCATGACACCTCTTCGCCAATGAGATCGTCGCTTTGCCAGCGCCGCTCGATCTGCGCCGCCAGCGGAATTTCGGCGGCGCGATTGAAACCCAGCACCTCGCGCACGCGGGTCTGCGTCGCCGCACCCGGCGCGGCCTTTGGAAACAACGGCTGTTGACGTTGAGCCGCCTCGACCCAATCGCTGTACACACCCAGATGTTGATAGTTCGTCGACACGTGATCCTCCTGATTCGCGAGGTTAACTTGGCTCGGCATAGATCGCCGGAATTATAACAGCCCGATCGAGTTGTCTGACCGTACAAAGCAACGTCCCGCTCGATGCGCCTATCATCGAGCGGGACGTTTCAAGGAGGAAGACGTCTAATTGAAAGAGCGCACGCTGGCCATGCGCCACATACAAACCCGGATCGCCTACTGCACCAGCATAGGTTCGATCTGTGTCGCGATCATGTCCGGCGTTAAACCGCCGACGTGAATGTACTTCACAGTTCCGTCGCGCCCGACGAGGATCGAGGTGGGCAAGCCGTTGATGCCCAAGCCATCCAACACGGCCTTGTTGGTGTCGACCAATGTCGGGAACGTGAAGCCCATTTCGTGAATGAAACTCGCCGCCACCGATTGTGATTCGCCCGAATTGATCGCCAACAATTCAAAGCCCGCGTCTTTGTACTTCAAATACAACGCGTGCAGATCGGGCATTTCGCCGCGGCACGGCGGACACCACGTCGCCCATGCGTTGATCAACACCGGGCGGCCTTTGTAATCGCTGATTTTGTGTGTTGCGCCGTTGATGTCGGTCAAAGTGAAATCCGAAATCGGTTGGCCGACTTTGGCAGGGCCGACGCTGACGTTTGGCGCGGAAAATGACAACACCAGCGCGACCGCCACGATCAGTACGAGCCCGCCAATCAGAGCCACCGACTGGACTGTTGATTTGCGGCGCTCGGCCGCACGCTGCTGCTTACGTGCCTGACGTGAAGTGGTTTTCGACGCGATCATGTGAACCTCGTTAGTTAGATAATGGCTGTCTTGTTAGATGCAGCCAGCGACCAAAGGTCACATCGCCGTCCACTCGTTCACCTGATGTTGCAGTTGCCACATGCGCCGGTATGCTCCGTCGATTTGGAGCAGCTCAGCATGGCGACCGCGCTCGATGACGCGTCCGCCGTTCAGCACGAGGATCTCATCGGCCGTCTCCAACCCGATCAGCCGGTGCGTGATCATCAAGACCGCATGTTGCGCAGAAGCGGCTTGAATCGCTCGCAGCACCTCGCGCTCATGTTCCGCGTCGAGGTTGGCGGTGGCCTCATCGAAGATCAAGATCGGCGTGCGCTTCAGCACGGCGCGCGCGATGGCCAGTCGCTGCCGTTCGCCGCCGCTCAAGCGCAAGCCCTGCTCCCCGATCGGCGTGCCGTAGCCTTGCGGCAGCGCTGCGATGAAATCGTGAATCTGCGCG
Organism: Anaerolineae bacterium; assembly: GCA_046328575.1. Lineage (GTDB taxonomy): Bacteria > Chloroflexota > Anaerolineae > Fen-1058 > Fen-1058 > JAGOBP01. The sequence goes on along the minus strand of JAXLWI010000006.1, from coordinate 79,227 downwards.
ACTTGCGCCGCCTTGATCAACTCCGCGTCGCTTGCATCTGATCGCGCCAGCCGTAAATTCTCGCGAATCGTCGTGTTGAACAAGTGCGTGGCTTGCGGTACGACGCCGAACCGCGCGCGAACTATTTCGGGATCAAGATCGCGCACGTCGTGACCGTCCAGCGTGATCGAACCTGCCTCGTATTCCCAGAACCGCAACAGGACGTTCACCAACGACGACTTGCCCGCGCCGCTCGGCCCGACGATGGCCACCACCTGCCCCGGCTTGAGCTCAAGGCTCATATGATCAAGTGCCAACGGTTCATGCGCGGCGTAGCGGAAACTCAGATCACGCACGATCAACTCGCCTCCACCCTCTCGCGCGAGGCCTGCTGTTTGACTTCGGGAACGGGAGTTGGGGAGTGAGGGTATCTCTGCAATTTCAAATAGACGCCGTGCCGCCGCCAGACTTGCTTCCAAATATTGAAACGCTAACGGCAACGCCAGCACACCTTCAAAACTCGCCAGCGTTGCCAGCGCTAACACCGTCAAATCCACGCCGCTTAACTTCGCCGCGCGCACCAACGGAATCGCCGCGATCAACACACACCACATCGCCAGGTTGACCAGCAGCGTGCCCGCCGCCGTATGCAGTCCCGTGATCGACGCCATGCGCAGTTGCCAGCGCGCCGTTTCGCGACTGAGCGCGTTGACTTTCGCGACTTGATCGGCTTCGCGTCCCAACGCGATCAAATCCGCTGCGCCTTGCAGGCCATCGACAATGGTCGCGTTTAACTCCGATCGAACCGCGATCAGTTTTCGGGCGCTGTGGCGGCTGAGTCGCTGTACGATCAACGGCACGCCCGCGCCTAAAATCGCCATGAAGACCAGCACGATTAGCGCTAACGACGGCGTATACGCCGCCATGAAAATCGCAGTGAAGAGCGCGATGATCACCGCGACTAACGGCGGCGCGATCACGCGGATAAACACGTTTTGCAACGTCTCGATGTCGCCAACGATGCGGCTCAACAGATCGCCCGATCGATACGCCATCAATCGCGCCGGAGCCAGCGGCTCGATCGCGCTGTAAAACCACACGCGCAAGCGTGCCAGAATGCTGAAGTTGACGTGATGCGAGACGAGCCGTTCGAGATAACGGAATACGCCGCGCGACAGGCCAAAGAAGCGCACTCCTACAATCGCTACGGCCAGATCTGCCACCGAGGGTTGCAGCGCCGCCGTCGCGATGATCCACGCCGAGGCCGCCATCAAACCCAGGCTGCTGCCGATGGTCAACACGCCCAACAACACTGCCAACGCCATCTGCGCTTTGAATGGCGCGGCCAACCGCAGCAAGCGCACGAATACGGCTCGCGAAGTCATAGCGTCGCCAGCCAGTGCGCGTATCGTCCGTTGAGTTGCTTCAACTCTGCGGGCGAGCCGCTTTCGATCACGCGTCCTTGATCGAGCACGATGATCCGATTGGCTTGTTGGGTCGTCGTCAAGCGATGCGTGATGATCAACGCGGCCCGATCGGCTAACAACCGCTCGATCGAGTCACGGATCAACGCCTCATTTTCCACGTCCAGTTGCGAGGTGGCTTCATCCAAAATCAGCAGCGGCGCGTCTTTCAAGAACGCCCGCGCCAATGCGATTCGCTGCGCTTGTCCGCCACTCAACCGCGCACCTCGTTCACCGATGAGTGTGTCGTAGCCCTGTGGCAAAGCGCGAACGAACTCATCGGCGTGGGCGAGCCGCGCCGCGTGTTGCACGTCCGCAAGCGAGGCTGTAGGTTTCGCCATCAAAATGTTGGCAACAGCGGTGTCGTTAAATAGATACGGCCGCTGCGGCACCCACGCGATTTGTTTACGCCAAGCCTGCAATGATTGATTGTTCAACGCTATATGATCAAGGTAAATAGAGCCGCGCTGCGGCACACTAAAACCGAGCAGCAAATGAGCGACAGTACTCTTGCCTGCCCCTGTCGGCCCGATCAATGCAACGTGCTGTCCGGCCTTGATTTCGAACGACACACCATTCAACGCGGAACGTTGATCGTTATAAGCGAAGTGTACATCGTCAAAGCGAATGACTGACCATTGACGGCTAATGGCTGATGGCTGACCGCTGACCGCTGACGGTGATGCTGGCATTTCCAAAATTTCGAAAATGCGCTGTGCGGCGGCCACGCCCGATAAACCCGCGTGAAAGCGCGTACCGAGCAAGCGCAACGGCGCGTAGAAGTCAGGCGCAAGCACCAACACAAAGATGGCTTGTTCAAATTGCAGGCCGCCGTGCAGCAAGCGCAAGCCGATCTCGACGGCGATGATGGCCGTGCTCAACGTGGCAAGCAATTCCAGCGCAAACGCCGAGAGGAACGCGACGCGCAGCACGCTTAACGTCGTGGAGCGAAACTGTTCGCTGACGCGCGCGATGGTTTCGATTTGGGCGCGGCTGCGCCCAAAGATTTTCAGCGTTGTCAACCCTTGCAGCACGTCGAGGAAGTGCGCGCCTAATACGCTTAACGCCGCATACTGCTTGCGCGTCAACGCCTTGGCCGCTTTGCCGATGAGGATCATGAAGAACGGAATCAGCGGCGCGGTGATGAGCAACACGATACCCGACAATAGATCGATCGGGAAGACTGCGCCTAGCACGAAGAGCGGAATCAATGCCGCTAACACCACTTGCGGCAGATACTGGCTGAAGTACGCTTCCAGCGCTTCAATGCCTTCAACCGCCGTCGTCGTCAACTCGCCGGTGCGTTCGCCCTGCAGATAGGCTGGTCCTAATAACAACAATTTATCGAAGACACGCTGACGCAGATCAGTCTTGACGCGCACCGCCACTTGCAGCGCGCTCACTTCGGCTGCCCATGCCAACAACGCCCGCACCCCAATCACGCCAAGCAGCAACCACAGCCAGCCGCCGACATCATCTAACGTCGCGCCTTTCAGGAACACGCGATCGAGGATGGCGCTCAACGTCCGCGCCTGCAGGATGATGGCGAGACCGATCAGGCCGCCAAGACCGATCGTGAGAGCGAGGAACAACCGGGCGATGCGGGCCGCGGCGAGGAGACGTCGATCGAGTTTCATCGTTCAACGACCGAGGCACGGAATCAAGTTCCATTCCGTGCCCCAGTCTCCAAGGAGCAATTACGCCTGAGGCTGAACCGATTGGCGCGTCACGCGCTTGCGGAAAGTGTAGTACGTCCAGGCTTGATAACCCAGCACAATCGGGACGAAGATAACCGCCACGACAGTCATCACCGAGAGTGTGTACGGCGTCGATGACGCATTCTGGATCGTCAGGCTGTACGCAGGATTCGTGCTGCTGACCATCACGCGCGGGAACAACGTCATGAAGATCGTGATCACGCTGGTCGCGATGGTCACGCCCGTCATCGCAAACGCCCAACCGGGTCGCTTGTTGCGGATGAACCAGCCCGTCGCCAACAGCGTAGCAATGCCCGTCAACGGAATCGGACCGGGATTGACGCCGAGCTTGCTGAACATGTCCGTCGAGAGGTCGCTCATCAAAATCGTCAGGCCCAAGATCACAACCACGGGCAACCACAAGCGCTGCGCCAACTTCGTCGCGCGCTCGGCCACTTCACCTTCGGCCTTCATGCTCAGATAGATCGCGCCGTGGATGGTCATCAGCGACAAGGCGTAGAGACCGGTGATTAGCGTGTAAGGGCTGAGCAGTGAGAAGAAGTTGCCGGTGAATTGCATCTTCTCGTTGATGGGCACACCTTGCAGTAAGTTGCCAAACGCCACACCCATCAACAACGCGGGGACTAAACTACCGCCGAAGATCGACCAATCCCAGAAGGCGCGCCATTGCGGCTGCTTATCTTTGCTGCGAAACTCGAAGGCCACGCCGCGCATGATCAAAGCGACGAGTAACACCGCCAGCGCCAGATAGAAGCCGCTGAACATCGTCGCATACCAGTGCGGGAATGCGGCGAAAGTCGCGCCACCCGCCGTCAACAACCAGACTTCGTTGCCGTCCCAGAACGGCCCGATCGTGTTGATCACGACCCGACGATCCACGTCATCTTTGGCGACGAACGGCAGCAGGATGCCCACGCCGTAATCAAAGCCTTCCAGGAAGAAGAAGCCCGTCCACAACACCGCAATGAGAATAAACCACAGGGTTTGCAGGAATTCAGGATCCATGATGTCCTCCACTAATACGCGCCCGTCGGCAGCGCTTCCTTGATCGGATCGGTCTTGGCGAAGCGGCGCAGCAACCCGATCGTGACCACCATCAAACCGGCGTACACGGCGGTAAAGAGGATCAGCGTGATCAGCACCGAGACGCCATCGACGGCGGTTGAGACACCATCGGCGGTGCGCATCAGCCCGAAGACGATCCACGGTTGGCGGCCCAGTTCTGTCATCAACCAGCCGGTTGAGGTGGCAATATAGGGCAGCAGAATCGCCCACGGCAAAATCTTCAGGAAGCGCGGGCTGGTTTCGAACTTGTTTTTGATCAGCAAGTACAGGCCAAGCGCCGCAAGGAAGATCATCAAGAAGCCCGCGCCGACCATGGCGCGGAAGGACCAGTAAATCCACGGCACGGGCGGCAGATAATCGCCAGCGCCGTATTTCTGCTGATACTCGGCATTGAGTTGATTCAAGCCCTTCACTTCGCCGGTGAACTGATTGTAGGCCAGCAGACTAAGCACAGCCGGCACACGAATCGAAAATACTTCGCTGCGGCCATCCAGTGTCCCGATCGTTAACAGCGAGAACGGCGCAGGGTTTTCGGAGTTGAATAACCCTTCGGCGGCCGCCATCTTCATGGGCTGAGTCTGCACCATGTGTTGCGCCTGCTGATGGCCGATCACGGCTACACCTAGCGTACCGATCAGCCCCGCAATCACGCCGATCTGCACTGAACGCTTGAACAAATCGATGTTGCTCTTGCGCAGCAAATGCCACGCGCTGACACCCAAAATGAAGAACGCCGCCGTCGTCACGCCTGCCGTGAACACATGCGGCCACTGCACCCACACATTGGGATTGCGCAGCAATGCCAGGAAATCCGTCATTTCGGCTCGACCGGTCGCCGGGTTGAGCGCGTAGCCGGTCGGCTGTTGCATAAACGAGTTCGCGATCAGAATCCACAGCGCCGACAGGTTCGACGCAATTGCCACCAACCAGATCGCGATCAGGTGGGCGCGCTTGGAAATCTTATCCCAGCCAAAGAACCAGACACCCAGGAAGGTCGACTCGAGGAAGAAAGCTAGCAGCGCTTCCACCGCCAACGGCGCGCCAAAAATATCGCCGACAAAGCGCGAATACTCCGACCAGTTCATGCCGAATTGAAATTCCTGCACGATCCCGGTCACGACGCCCATCGCAAAGTTGATCAGGAACAACTTGCCCCAGAACTTGGTCATGTGCTTGTAGGTTTCGTCGCCGGTGCGATAGTAAATCGTCTGCATCACGGCGACCAGCACCGACAGCCCCAACGTCAATGGCACAAAGAAGAAGTGGTAGACGGTGGTGATGGCAAACTGTAACTGAGCGAGTACCAACGAATCCATCTCAATCTCCTTGCAAAATTTCCCCGCACCCGATTGTCCCTCCCCGTCCCACTAGGTTTTCTTCTGAATAGGCAACTCCTCGTACAAAGTAATCATTTGTCCCGGTAATGACGCCGTTCGAGCACGCTGCGCGATGTAGTCAAATGTATAGCTGGCGAGCTTAGTGCGCAAGTCGGCACACAACTCCGTCCAGATGGGATGTACCGCGCAAACGTGATCACGCACACAGTCGCTGGGATGTCGTGCACACCGATTGAGCGTAATCGGCCCGTCGATGGCCTCGATCACATCCAACAGGCAAATCGCGCTGGCGGCCCGGCTCAGCCGCACCCCACCGTTGACACCGCGTTGCGTGCTGCAAATGCCTTGCGCCGAGAGCCGCGCCAGGATCTTGATCAGGAAGGATGGCGAGATATCTTGAGCGTCTGCGATCTCATCTGACGGCACACGCTCACCTTCCGGGCGCAGGGCCAGTTCTAGGACGGCACGGACGGCGTAATCGGCCTGCTGGGTGATTTCCATGGTCAATTCTCGACAAAGCGGAGTCGATCAGTCTGGAATGAAGATACACCCAATCGAATGTTATAATAAGTGAAATATATCACACCGTCACATGACATCCGTCATAAGGTACTGGACAGTCGCGAAATAGGAAATGACCAATTGGTATTTATCTGACACCCAGGTCATGAGTTGCCTCGCGTTTGAATTCCGTTTATACTCAGTCCCAGAGAAGATCACATGGATAAACTGAGTAATCTAAAATGTGTGGCCTGCCGGGCTGATTCACCGCCTGTCACGGATCAGGAGCTGGCCGAGTGGCTGCCACAACTGTCCGCATGGAAATTAGTTGATCGCGCTGGAGTGCGCCAGCTGGAACGGATCTTTTCGTTCAAAAACTTTGCTCAGGCGCTGGCGTTCACCAATCGCCTTGGCGAATTAGCCGAGGCCGAAGGTCATCATCCTGATATTTTGCTCCAATGGGGCAAGGTCACGGTATGGTGGTCAACGCATGTGATCAAGGATCTGCATCGCAACGATTTTATCGCAGCCGCCAAAACTGACGTTATCTTTAACGCTCTTATCAGCGTGTAGCGCACGCATCGAAAGGACCTGGTATGCCGGCCGTATCCGCTGAGGCCATTCAACAAGCCGCCGAGTACATTCAACGCGGACAGCCGCAATTGGCACAGCCGCTGCTCGCCAATTATCTCCGCCAGCATCCTGACGCCGATGACGCGTGGTATTGGCTCAGCTTCACGGTGTCTGACCCCAAACAACAGATCGATTGTTTGCAGCGCGTACTGCGTTACAATCCCGCGCACAAGCAAGCCCAAGCGCGCCTCGTCGAGATCATGACAGGTCGCAGCACACCTGCTGAGAAACCACCTGCTCCCACCGTTGCACCTAAGCCGATCGAGGCGCCAGAACCCGAGCAACCCGTGCTAGCGCCTGAACCAGTGAGGCCCCCTGTTACTAGCAAGGCCAAAACCGAACCTGAGCCAATCAGCGAGTTCGCCGATCTACGGAAGCAGTTGTCGTCGCGCAAGGCCAATCGGCCACAACGCAAATCATCAAAACTGCGCGTAGTTTTGTTGTTCCTGATCGTTGTGGCCGCCGGTAGCGGCGCTGCCTGGTACTTCCTGACCCAGCGCCCGCCCACAGCGCCAGCAGCCATGCCGCCAGTTGTAGTCACAGAAGCAACCGCGACAGTTACCGCAACGCCATCACCGACTGAACCGCCGACGATCACACCCACGCGCTTTCCGCCGACGTGGACACCCACGCCGCAGCCGACACCTTTCCCAACGCGCACGCCTACACCGTTGGCCGCGCCAGACGCCGCCACCGAAGCCGGCCTGCGCGCTGTCCAAAACCAAGTGGCTGGTCTGCGCGGCTTGCCCGCAGCCGATCTCGCTGGTCGCTATGTCGCGCCGGCCGAGCAAATCCGCGCTGCACTCGCGTCTGTACTGGACGGCGCAGGGGTGTTGAGCGCCCTACCCGATCGTGCCCGCGTGGTTAGTGCGTTGGGTCTGACCAAGCCCGCTTACACTCTGGAGCGAGCCGCCTTCAACCGCGTGCTGGATCCCAGTGGCAGTTTCTATAGCCCGTGGACACTCGAAGCTTATGTAACAACCAATCGGGCCAACGGCGTGATGCATTATGCGTTCGCGTTGGCGGCCGCTCAGGCCAGCATTGATCAGACCTACGAATTCGCCAACACTGGCGCTTATCCGCTCTGCACGTTAAATACGCAGCAATGCGAGGCGATTCAAGCCCTAATCACTGGCGATGCGCTGCTAGCGCAAGATCAATGGTTGAAACAAGCCGCATCAGCCGATGACAGAACCGACGTAGCGGCGTTCCGCGCTCCCGATCTGGCCGTACCCGACGATCTGGCTCCCGAAGCAATCAGGCGCGACATCGCTTTCGGGCGCAGCGCGGGATTGGCCTTTGTGCAGTACCTCTATCAGCGCGGCGGCTGGCCACGCGTGAATCGCGCTTACGGCAATCTGCCGCTTAGCACCGAGCAAATTATGCATCCTGAGAAGTACTTAGCCGCTGAGGCGCCGGTTATCCTCACGGTACCGCCGCTGACCGATACGCTGGGCGCGGGTTGGCACTTAATCAGCGACGATGTGTTGGGTGAATGGACCACGTACCTGATCCTCAGCGCCAATGCCGACGAGGCCCTCCGTGTGCCGGACAACGTCGCGCAAAAAGCCGCGCAGGGTTGGGGCGGCGATCATCTGCAGGCGTACTACAACGATGACGCCACCGCGACGGCACTGACGGCGGCTTGGACCTGGGACACCACTGCCGATGCCAAAGAGTTTGAAGCCGCGCTCACCGCTTACCTTGACCTGCGCTTCCGTGGGGCACGGATCGATCAATCGGGTGCGGCGTGTTGGTCGGGCAATGATCAGGTCGCGTGTGTGTATCTGCACGAGAAGAACGTGTTGTGGCTGTTGCTGCCGGATCAATCGCTGATCGATCCCGTGCGAGCGGCTTTCCACGACTTCCCATAACAGCATCTCATTGTGAAACAGCAGACTTGGCTGCTCCAGCGGAACTTATCCGGCTGGAGCAGCGTCATTTATAGAGCCATGCTGGCATTTAGCTTGGCTTATGTTGTGATGTTATGCAATGCCGTTCACAATTAAGTTGAGAGATGGCACACAGCTTAAAATCGTCACGAAACCGTAGTGTCGACGTAGGCCAACCGCCCTGTCCTCTCATCTCAATCTCATGTTTAATTTAACTACCTCCTCTATACTCAAGATGGAATATGCTTAACGGTTTACCATAAGAAAGGAGTAGGCATGAGTTTACAGACCCTGCGAATTAATCGGCCGGCTCTGAGTCCCCGGCCGGTGATTGCGCCTCCGGCGCTTGGTTTACCCACTACTCGCGAGTTGCGCCGTTCCGAACGCGCTTTCATTGATGGATTGCAGGCTTTGGCCCGCAGCGGTCAGCAAGTGACCGCCCTCATCGCCGTCGATCACCCTGGACCGACCTTCACTTACGATCTCCCTGATCTTCAAATTGACAGTCCGTTGCTGCCGTCACGTTACGGCCTGATCAGCCACTTGTTGGCGACGATTTCGAAGATGCCGCAAGTACGGGCGGCGGCGCGCGCGGCCGCGCACTCGCTGAGTTCGCAGCTGCTCCGATCGGATCTGCCGACCCCGCCGGCCAACCCGCTTGAGATTGTGCGTCAGGCGGTGGAAGCCGTCGCCGAAGGTGATCCGTTCGTCCTGCAATTCAACTATCTGCATCGCGCCGATAGCGAAAGCCTGCAGTGGCTGCAGGCCTTAAGCGCCACGCTGAAGCAGACGTCACTCGTCATCGTCGGAACGTTCCGCGCCGATCAACCACACACCACAGAGTTAGGCAACTGGCTGTCCGATGCGGACGTGGTGCGAGTTGCCTGCGCACCGATTTGGGATGATGACGTTGCCATCTTTCTCGACGATTTGTTCAGCCGCAAGACACCGCTCAATGTAATGTTGGAATCGGCCAAGAGTCACGAGCGAGCGTTGTTGCTAGGCGGCGTGCCGTTGCTGGAAATGTGCCGCCGAACCGGTCGCTGGACTGATGGGTTGACGTTGTCCGAGCGCGTGGTGACGCTGGCGCAGACGCTCAAGGCCGATTACGTTCTCGCCGCGGCGCGGGTGATTCGCAGCCAGATTCTGTTAGGCCTGGGCCAATGGGCCGAAGCACAAGCCGAATGTGATCTCGTCATCACGTCGGCGGCCTGCGCGCAAGATCGCAATCTGGCGGCGGCGGCGTTGTGGGGCGGCTACAAAGCGCGCTCGATGGCACAGCAACCCGCGCGTCACTTAATGGAGGCGCTGCGTCGCTGGCGCGTACCCGCGCGTCACACCAGCGATCCGGCCGCGGCCGCGACGATCATGTCCGACATGATCGTGCACTTATCCGAGACTGAACAACTCAACGAAGCCCGCGCCTGGCAGCGCGACCTGGATGCGCTGGCCGAACAATCGGGGCATCCCATCGCGAAGCTGGCGGCCTCGATCGGTCAGGGCGCGTTAGCGGCCCGCACCGCTGATTGGCGCATGACCATCGGCGCGTATCGTGCAGCGGTTCAACACGCGGCAACGTTGCATGATGTCCTATTGGAAGCGCGCGCGAACAACGGCCTGGCGCTGGCCCTGCTGGAACTCGGCGATGCCGAGAGCAAGAACGAAGGCCGCGAACGACTCTCTCTGTCGCATTCCATCCTATCGCGCTTGAACGCCAAGCCCGATATGGAACGCTGCGAAGCAGGCGCCAAACAGTTTGGCTTGCGACCGCGTCAACGCCGCGCCGCGGCCAGTAATCGCACGCCCGGCTCGTTGACCCGCCGCGAACGCGAAGTGCTGGCGTTGGTCGTCAACGGTCTGACCAATCGACAGATCGCGCAGCGGTTGACCATCAGCGAGAAGACTGCCGAAGGCCACGTGGGCAACATCTTGGCAAAGTTAAGCTGCTCCAGCCGGATCAAGGCCGCCGAGTTAGCGCGCGCCACCGGCTTGCTCGAAAATGGGGCGATCTAAAGGCTAGAAGTTGGAAGTTGAAAATTAGAGGGCAAGATTTAACGATCGGGTTTTAATGGTAAGGCTCGCCACGCCGGTTTCGGGGTGGCGAGTTTTGTTATCGAGTGAGCTGGTCCACAGCGCAAAGATAAGACTTTGCTGAGTGTTGAGTGCAAACAAGCGACACCGGTTCGAATATCAGGTACAATCTATGGCAGTTTGAATCGCGCCGGTTACACTGAACCGGCGTTGTCATTGTGACAGCCGATCGGGCTTGCCAGCCACAAGATCGATCGCCGCTCAAATCAATTATCCAGGGGGAGAGATATGACGAAGGCGTCACGCAAGGTCACACGCGAGATGCAACGGCAGCAACAAAAGAAGTCATCGCGCAATGCGGGGATTTGGACGATCGGCATTATTAGCGTCGTGGGGCTGTTAGCTGTGGTGTTGGTCATCTGGCTGCCATCGCGGCCCGTTGCCGTACTCGATGGGGTCCAGGTCTACAACAATCTGCCACGCGATCACAGCGAAGCTGCCCAGACTTACAATCCCATTCCACCCGTCGGCGGCGTGCACAGCGCTACGTGGTTGAATTGCGGCATCTATGATCAGCCCGTGAAAAACGAGAACGCCGTCCACTCGCTGGAGCACGGCGCGGTGTGGATCACCTATCGGCCTGATCTGCCGCAAGCCTCGATCGATAAGCTGCGCAGCCTGGCGCGCGGCCATTCGCACGTGATCGTGTCGCCCTACCCCGATCTGACCAAGCCCATCTTCGCCAGTGCGTGGGGGTTGCAGTTGCCGCTCGACGATGCCAACGATGCGCGCTTGCCGGTGTTCATCTCGCGCTATGAGCAAGGTCCGCAGACGCCCGAACCCGGCGCGGTCTGCGATGGCGGTATCGGCACACCGCAGTCGTAGGCGATCAGCCTAAATTGCCGCGCACGCGCCAGCTCAATCGATTGGGCTGGCGCGTGCTTTTTCAAGCTAATTCAGGCCCGCACTGTACGGCGCTGCGCCGCGATTTGAGCGCACACCAGATCGTAACTTAACCAATCGGCACGGGTTGTCATAGTCTGTACCGTGTCCCTCACTTTGACCCCCTTCGGCAGAACAATCGACCTTCTCAAGCGAGCGGAACGATCAGCACATCTCAAATGGATAGGAGCGCAGCATGAATTTGCCAGTCATCATTCAAGGCGGCATGGGCGTGGCGATTTCCGATTGGAAGTTGGCCAAGGCCGTGTCGCAGTTGGGACAAATGGGTGTAGTCTCTGGAACAGGCATTGCGCGGGTGTTAGTCAGCCGCCTAGCCGATGGCGATCTGGCCGGTCACATGCGGCGAGCGCTGGCGAACTTTGCATTGCCCGAACCGGTGCAAGCCATTCTCGATCGGTTCTACGTGCCCGGCGGCAAACGCGCCGACGAGCCGTACAAATCGCCCGTCGCCTACAGCGCCACCCCGCCCAAATCGCTCGATCAATTGACGGCGATTGCCAACTTTGTGGAAGTCTTTCTGGCCAAGGAAAATCATACCGGTCTAGTCGGCATCAATCTGCTGGAGAAAGTGCAGATGCCCACGCTGGCTTCGTTGTACGGGGCGATGCTGGCGGGCGTAGACTACGTGTTGATGGGCGCGGGTATCCCCACGCAGATCGCCAAGATCCTGGACAAGCTAGCAAACCATGAAGCCGTCTCGTATCGCCTCGACGTGCACGGCGCGGACGCTGACGACGATGTGCGCATTCAGTTCGATCCGGCCGCGATCTTTCCGGGACTGGCCGACATCATCGGGAAGTTGAAACGCCCCAAGTTTTTACCCATCATTTCATCGGTCGTGTTGGCGCAGGCGTTGATCAAGCGCAGTGAGGGTGAGGTCAACGGCTTCATTATCGAGGGACCAACGGCCGGCGGGCACAATGCACCGCCGCGCGGTGCGTTGAAGCTAAACGCCAAAGGCGAACCGATCTACAGCGACAAAGACACAGTCGATCTGGACAAGATGAAGCAGTTGGGTCTGCCATTCTGGCTGGCGGGCGGATATGGACAGCCCGCGCAGGTGGAAAGGGCTTTAGAGGCGGGCGCGGCCGGGGTCCAGGTGGGCACGGCTTTCGCGCTATGTGATGAATCGGGTCTGGCGGCGGATCTGAAAGCGCGTTTGTTGCGTCAGGTTCTGGACGAAGAAGCCGAAGTCCTGACCAGCCCCACCGTGTCGCCGACGGGATTCCCGTTTAAGGTGGCACAGTTATCGGGCACGTTGTCTGATCCCGAACTCTATGCGGCGCGGCCCCGCATCTGCGATATGGGCTTTTTGCGCACGCTCTTCAAGCGCGAGGATGGCTCGATCGGGTATCGGTGCGCGGCGGAGCCGGTGGACGATTACGTGAAGAAGGGCGGCAAACTGGAAGATACCGTGGGCCGATCGTGCCTGTGCAACAACCTCGGCGCGACGGCGGGCTTTCCGCAGGTGCGCAAAGACGGCTACGTCGAGAAGCCGCTCATCACCGCGGGCGATGATCTAGTGGCGGCCGGACAGTACCTGCGCGCGGGTAAAACCACCTACTCGGCTAAGGATGTGATCGAGTATCTCCTTAGCGGGTTGAAGCCCAATCAGGTGTTGGGCTCAGCCTAGCACGAAGCAGGCTGCAAGAGTCAAGAAGCACACTCGCCAGTCCGATCGATCGGGCTGGCGAGTTTTGATTACCCAACAGATACTGTTTTGATACGCGGCGGCAATTGATTTTGCGCAAATTTGAGCGCAGTATAGGTCTATAACATACGCACTCCGAGGGAGGAGACGATGGGCTGGTCCGTCTCAAGAAAGGAGTGCGATGTGCCGCAGGTCGAAGTCTATGACGCTGCTGGCACTGGTTTTGGTTGTGATGCTAACCGCCTGTGTACCGGCAGATCAGCCCATTCCCCATACGTTGATCGCAACTCCGCTACCACCATCACCTTCACCGATACTTCCTACAACACCTCTCGCGGCGCTTGAAGGCAAGTTTGATGTGGGCGGTGTACGCCTCTTTCTCTCATGCCAAGGTCAAGGCCATCCCACTATCGTGCTTGATGCTGGCTGGGGGGACGATTCACACACCTGGTCGAAAATCATACCAGACCTTCGAGCCCTTACTCAGGTGTGCGTCTATGATCGTGCCAGCCTGGGAAAAAGCGACGATCAGGGGGGCGAACGTACCAGTCAAGAGATAGCCGGGCAACTCCATCGGCTACTTGGGATCGCGAAGATTGAAGCACCCTACATTATGGTAGGCCACTCCCTTGGCGGCGTAAATGTGCTGCTGTTTGCCGACGGCTATCCAACCGAAGTAGCGGGCATCGTGCTGATCGACAGCGTCCATCCCGATCAGGCCGATCGCTGGCTAGCCGCATTGCCAACGCCAGCGGCCACTGACAACCAGGCCTTGATGGATCTGCGCGCCGGTCTGCCTTGGCACAATCGTCAATGTATACCGGAAACAATGAACTGGACCAGGACCCTGGCGCAAGCGCGAGCAGTCAAATCGCTTGGGAACATGCCGCTCGTCGTGCTGGTGGCAACAGATCCCACGCGGACTGATTGGGGTGATATTCAGCCTGAAGTTGCCGCCCGCCTGGATCAAATCTGGTTGGATCTGCACATGGAATATCTGACCTTATCGACTGATAGCCACCTGATCCGCGCAGAACACTCGGGACATTTCATCCAGACAGACGAGCCGCAGCTGGTCATTGATGCGATTTTGGATATGGTTGATAAAGTGCGGCAAAAGTAGGGGCTTTGCTCCTCGACCACGTCTTCGCGGAAGCGGTCAAACCGAATTGAGATCAAGCGTAGGGGCGACTCATGAGCCGCCCCTACGCTATTCATCCGTAAAATCCGCTTTTTCCGCGTCCTCTTACTTCTGTTTCTGCTCGATCTTAGCCCACGTATCCTTCAACGCCACCGCGAGGTTGAACACCAGATGATCGGGCGTGGAGTCGATGTCGGCGCAGAAGTACCCCTGCCGCTCGAACTGGAAGCGATCGCCCGGCTGCGTGCCCGCCAGACTGCCTTCGATCTGGCAGCCGCTCAACACCGTCAACGAATTAGGATTGAGGCAGCCCAGGAAGCCTTCCTCGCCCGCTTCGGGATCGGGTCGATTGAACAGCCGATCGTACAGGCGCACTTCCGCCGGAATCGCGTGTGCAGCCGACACCCAGTGCAGCGTCGATTTGATCTTGCGGCCATCGGGCGTATCGCCGCCGCGCGTCGCCGGATCATACGTCGCATGGACTTCGATCACGTTGCCCGCGTCATCCTTCACCACGCCCGTACACTTGATGACATACGCGGCGCGCAAACGCACCTCGTTGCCGGGGAATAGGCGATAGTATTTGGGCGGCGGCACTTCCTGAAAGTCTTCCTGCTCGATGTAGAGCACATTGCTAAACGGCAACTTCCGCGTGCCCGCGCTGGCATCCTCGGGATTGTTGATCACATCCATGTACTCGACCTGATCGGCGGGATAGTTATCGATCACCAACTTGATCGGGCGGAGGACGGCCATGCGCCGCAGCGCGCGCTTATTCAAATCTTCGCGCAGGCACGCTTCAAGCAGCGCCACATCCACCACGCTATCCGACTTCGCCACGCCCACGCGCTTGATGAAATCGTGAATCGATTCGGCGGTGTAGCCACGTCGCCGCAGACCGCGCAGTGTCGGCATCCGCGGATCGTTCCAGCCACTCACGCGGCCTTCTTCCACTAGTCGGCGCAACTTGCGCTTGCTCATCACGGTATAGGTCATGTTCAGGCGCGCAAACTCGATCTGGCGTGGCGCGAAGATCTCCAGTTCCTTCAGGAACCATTCATACAACGGGCGATGGATCTCATACTCCAACGAACACAGCGAATGTGTTACACCCTCGATCGAATCGCTCTGCCCGTGGGCGAAGTCGTACATCGGATAGATGCACCACTGTTTGCCCGTGCGGTGATGCGCGGGTTCATGGATGATGCGATACATGGCGGGGTCGCGCATCAGAAAGTTGCCGGACGCCATATCGATCTTAGCGCGCAAAATGCGTGAGCCATCGGGGAACTCACCGTTCTTCATCCGCTCAAATAGATCGAGGTTCTCTTCAACGGATCGATTGCGCCACGGGCTGTCCTTGCCGGGTTCAGTCAACGTCCCGCGATTCGCGCTCACTTCTTCCGCGGTTTGATCATCGACGTAGGCCAGCCCCTTCTTGATCAACTTCACGGCCATCTCGTACAACTGCTCGAAGTAATCGGACGCGTAGAACTCCCGATCGTCCCACGAAAAGCCCAACCACTTGATGTCGTCCTTGATCGCATCGACATACTCGACGTCTTCTTTGGTGGGGTTGGTGTCGTCGTAGCGCAGATTGCACATGCCGCCAAATTCCTGCGCGATGCCGAAGTCGATGATCAGCGCCTTGGTGTGGCCGATGTGCAGATAGCCGTTCGGTTCCGGCGGAAAGCGCGTGTGTACCTTAGTGAAGCGGCCGGACTTCAAATCCTCGACGACGGCTTCACGGATAAAGTCCGTGGGCTTGATGTTCTCTAGATCAGGCATGGTCAATGGTCCTTAACAAAAAAATAATCCACGAAGTCTCTGAGGAAACTTCGTGGATATTATAACAGACGCGCTTAGTTCGCCAACAACCGTTCGGCGGCCTTCAACCGCTCGATCGTTCTGTCGCGCCCCAACGCGACGATCGACCCGAACAGCGGTGGCGAAACGGTCTTGCCTGTCACCGCCACGCGAATCGGCGTGAAGAACGGGCCGGGCTTCAGCCCACTTGCCTCGGCGGCGGCGCGGAACGCGTGCTCCAACGGTTCGGCCTCAAATGGCTCGAACGTGCTGATGAGATTCTCGGCCTGCTGCAACACGGCGACTGTCTGCTCATTTGTCATGCCCTTGCCCACCAATTGTTTGGGATCAGGCGAGACGGTCTCGGCAAACAGGAAGTCGGTGGCGGCCACAGCATCGCTCAGCGTTTCCATGCGTTCCTGAATTTCCGGCGTGATCTTGATCAGGCGATCAACATCGGCTTCGATGCCCGCGTTGAGCAGGAACGGATAGATGCGCTTCGCCAACTCTTCGGCGGGTAGCGCGCGGATGTACATGCCGTTCATCCAATCGAGTTTGTCATACGGAAAGGCCGCAGGCGCAGGATTGACGTGCGCGAGATCAAACAACTCGATCATCTCGTCGATGGGCATGATCTCTTTCTCGATGCCGCTGCCCGGTGCCCAACCCACAAACGCCAAAAAGTTGCGCAGCGCTTCCGGCAAGTACCCTTCATCGCGAAATTCCGACACAAACACACTGTCGGCTGACGTGGCCTTGCGCTTGCTCATCTTGCCCTTGCCGCTGGGATTTAAGATCACCGGCAAGTGCGCGAAGACTGGCGGCTCCCACCCAAACGCTTGATAGATCAAATAGTGACGTGGCAGGCTGGGCAGCCACTCGTCGCCGCGCAAGACGTGCGAGATGTGCATCGCATGATCGTCCACCATCGCCGCGAGGTGGTACGTGGGGAACCCATCGGACTTGAGAATGACGAAGTCATCCAACTTGGCGTAATCAACGGTGATGTCGCCGCGAATCAGATCGTGTACGGTGGTCGTGCCTTCCAGCGGCACCGCGATGCGCACCACATGCGGCTTGTTCGGATCAACTTCGCCAGGCTGCTTGAAGCGGCAGCACCGATCGTAACGCGTCTGCTCTTTGCGCGCCATCTGATCTTTGCGAACTTGATCGAGCCGCTCGGCCGTGCAGTCGCAGCGATACGCTTTGCCCTGCGCTAGCAGTTCATCGACAGCGGCTTGATAGATCGGCAATCGCTGCGATTGGACATACGGTCCGAACGGTCCACCCAAATCGGGCGCGCCGTCCCAGTCTTCGTTGGTCTGCATCGCGCGTAATTCGGCGCGACTCGGACCTTCATCCCACCGCAGACCCAGCCACAACAAGCCTTCCATAATTGCGCGCACGCCGCCGGGCGTGAAGCGTTTTTGATCGGTGTCTTCCAGACGCAGGATGAAGGTGCCGTTCATTTTCTTGGCGAACAGCCAGTTAAACAGCGCCGTACGCAGACCGCCAACGTGCAGAAAGCCGGTCGGGCTGGGGGCAAAACGAACTCGGACCGTCATGTCATCTCCATGAAACCGTGAATGCTGATTGGGATCAATTCGCGGATTAGATTAGGGTGTTGGTTGCAGCGCGATCGACAGTTGTGGCTGATCGATCACTTCGCTGGCGCGGCGCGAAATCGTCGTGGTGATGAAGCCGTCAGCGCCGATCGTGAAATCCAACTGATCGGACGCGTGCAGTTCGAGCGGGATGGTAAACGTGCCGGAGGGCGTAGTCGTGACATCGAGTTGAACTGCCGGCCGCACCACGGTCGCATGCGCCACAGTAATGCGCGCCGCCGCAATTCCGGCGTTCGGGCCGCGCGTCGCATTGTACACGATTCCGCGCACTTCGACTATCCCTAAATCGCCAGGCACGGTCGGCGCCAACCGCGCTGTATGATACAACCCGAAGTTGAGTCGAACCGTGTCTGTGTTGATCTCAGTGCCGCGCAACCAGACCGTGCTGGGCTGATAACCCGGCGCGGCCGCCGTCAACGAGACCTCGTCGTTGGGCCGCATAGGCAGTGCCAACTGATACATGCCACTGTCGTCGGCCATCATTTCACCGTTATAGGCTTGCAGTTCAGCCGCAGCGAATTGCCAGCTCAACCGAGCATCCAGCAGGCGCACATCGGCGTCAACGGCGGCATCAAAAAAGACGCCTTGCAATTGATAAGTGTGCAAACCAGTCAGTTCCGGCGTGGGCGTCGGCAACAGCGGCGTAGCCGTCGCTTCGGCGGGAGCAATGCGCGGGGTAACGGGCGCGGTAAGACTGATGATGGGGCGTGGCGTGGGCGTATGCAGCCCGGCGCTGAGCGGTGTTTCGGGGCGACAGGCAGCCATCAGCGCACCACTCAAGGCAATCAGCAACGAGCAAGCGCGGCGCAAGTCCGGACGCATACGGTGTCAGAACTCGATCGTCTTGTGGCGCATGATCACGCTCTGCGCCAGGCCGATTGACAACAGCACCGTAATCAACGAACTGCCGCCATAACTGACCATCGGCAGTGGCAAACCCGCGACGACGCCGATGTTCAAATTCATCGCGATGTTGATCGCCGTTTGAAAAAAGATCATCGCGGCAATGCCAACGACGACGTATTCGCCAAATGGATCGCGCGATTTGTCGGCAATGCGCAGCAACCGATAGATCAACACGGCGAACAGGCCGATGAGCAGGACCGCGCCGACGAAGCCCAGTTCTTCCGCGGTAACTGAGAAAATAAAGTCGGTGTGCCGCACTTTCAAAAAGTGTAATTGGCTCTGACTGCCGCTGCTATACCCCTGCCCCAACCAGCCGCCGCTGCCAATACCGATCAAAGCTTGATCGAGATTGTATTTCGCCGCCGGATTCCGTTCCGGATCGAGGAAGGCCATCAACCGATCGCGTTGGTACTGCGCCATCGCCACCCAGACCAGCGGCAGCGCGGCCAGGCCCGCCCCAAACAAGGCCAGCAAATGGCGTGCGCGCGCGCCGGCGGCAATCACCATCGCCAACCAGATGAACAGGAACACGACCGCCGTGCTGAGGTTGGGCTGCAGAAAGATCAACACTGCCGGAACACCCACAAAACCCAGCGAGAGTAGCAAGGTGCGAAATCGCACCAAATCATCGCGCCGATCGGCCAAGAAACCGGCCAGCGATAAAATGATCAGCACCTTCGCCAGCTCGGCGGGCTGAATGGGGAAGGCCTGTAGATCAAGCCAGCGCCCCACTCCACCAATCTCGCCAGTGCCAAAGACCAGCGTGACCACCAGGAACACCAGCGCGATGCCGTACAGCCCGTAGCGGGCATTCGCCCAGATGCGATAGTCGATTGTGGCCGTGATCAACATGATCACCAAACCAACAATCGCGTAGATGCCCTGGCGGCGGGCTGCTCCAGCTAAATCGGGGTCGGTGGAATTTAACGTCGCGCTGTTGATCATCAAGACACCTAAGGTGACCAACAGCACAACGATCAGCAGCGTGGTGTAGTCGAAGTAGCGCCACCCACTGCGGCGCATATCGGCGGTTTGATACGTGTTACGAAGTGTAGCCATAGCAACTTTAGATTTACGATTTTGGATTTGAGATTATCGATCGAGTAACAAACGATCTGCAATCCTAAATCTAAAATCGAAAATCATCTGCGTCGCGGGCGCGACGTCAACAGGGGAATATCCGCCGTCAAGCGGTTCTCGTGATCGCCCTGCGAGAAGTTGACTTCCACATGATCACGATCAATCTCGACGTGCTTCGAGATCACGGCGATGATTTCATCTTTGATGCGTTCCAACATGCCGGGCTCGATCTGACTCCGATCGTGCACCAACACCAGCTGCAAGCGTTGTTTGGCCGTTTCGCGGCTCGACGGTTGCGCCTGACCACGCAGGCGTTGCCAGAAGTTCATGCCTATCTCCCATCGCGGCGAAACAGGCGCGAAATGCGCCCGAACAAGTTGGACTCTTCGCGGAAAGTCATGAACGGCACATCTTCACCGTTCAAGCGTCGCGCGATATTCCGAAACGCGACACCCGCATTAGACTTTTCCTCGAACGCCGCCGGGTTGCCCTTGTTGGTAGATATTAACACAGATTCGTCTTCTGGCACAATGCCAATCAAGTCGATGGCGAGGATATCCAACACGTCATTCGTGTCGAGCATGTCGCCACGCTGCACCAGCCCCGGTTTCAAGCGATTGACGATCAAGCGCGCGGGGCCTTTCTCGGCTGCCTCGATCAGACCCACCACCCGATCGGCATCCCGGACTGCCGAGACTTCGGGATTCGTCACGATCACCACTTCATCGGCCGGCGCAATCGCCGTGCGGAAACCTTCTTCAATGCCCGCCGCCGAATCGATCAGAATGAAGTCATGTTCGGGTCGCAGATCATCGGTTAACTTCACCAGATCGTCGGCATTCACCGCGCTTTTATCGCGCTTCTGAGAAGCCGGTAACAGCATCAATTCCGGCAAACGCTTGTCTTTGATTAGCGCCTGGCGCAGTTTGCAGCGGCCTTCGATCACGTCCACGACGTCATACACGATGCGGTTTTCCAGGCCTAACACCACGTCGAGGTTGCGCAGACCAATGTCGGCGTCAAGGCACACCACGCGCTTGCCCAACAGCGCCAGCGCCACCCCAATGTTGGCTGTGGTTGTTGTCTTGCCCACGCCGCCCTTGCCGGACGTGATCGTAATCACTCGTGCCGCCATAAAACCCTCCAATGCACAATTCTCAATTCACAAAGCACCCAGAACCGCGTTCAAATCGAAGATTGATCTTGTGCATTGCGCATTCACTTGATCTCCCACGACTCCGCCACAATCTGCCCGTTGCGCACGCGCGCCACTTCCGGCTGCGGCTTGCGGCGACGATCTTCCGGCGACCGCGCAATGTGCTGCGCGATGCGCAGTTGCGTCGGCTGCAAGTCCAACGCGCACACGATCGCGCTTTCGTCGCCCATCGCCCCCGCGTGCACCGTGCCGCGCAGCTTGCCCCACACCACAATGTCGCCACCCGCGACAATCTCCGCGCCGGGGTTCACCTCGCCGATGACGGTGATGCTGCCCGGATGCCGCAGTTGCTGTCCCGACCGCAACGTCCGTCGCACGATTAGACCCGCGTCGGGGTCGTCGTGGGCTAGCGGCATCTCCACTGGCGGCTCCATTTTGACCACCGGACGCGGCTCACGTTTGGGTAAATCGGCGTTCAGCCCCATCTGGGCTGCCATCTGCTGCGTCTCTTCGTCGTCGCTGACGATGCCCCACAGCACCACGTCGTACTCGGCCAGCATATCGCGCGCAGCGCGGGCATCCACCTCAAGCAAACGGCGGCCACCTACGTGCAGCGCCACCCGCGCTCCTTTAAAGAAAGCAGGCGTAGCCGCGATCCGGTGTTCCATGGCACGGAGCGCGTTATGCCATGCCCCTGGTCCAAGTGTGACCAGCAGACCGTCGCGCGTCCCTTTAATGATGATACCGTCTTCGATGGTGGCTTTCATTGGAGAGATTATAGCATAGCCCGGTTTGAGCCTATCAACCTAGACCCTTCGGCGGAATTTTAGGCGGCTAACATGAACGCGTTTCAAACCCAATTCAAATCGGGCGAATGATAGAATTGGTCAGGTTTTGTACTTATAACTTATACCTTAGATTCTGCTACCGTGGGTTACAAGTACACTACAAATGAGTGAAGTCTTGATGAAGGGCTGGAAGATGTAAGCCCTGTATCGATCTCCGACTTCACCCTATGACCATCGTTATCTTGATATCCCGATCGAGGAAGAATACACTCATAACTAATCCGGCCCACACACTTAGGTTTTTCACGATTGATAATCTTCGTGTGGTGCCGACACCTACACAACAGGAGAGTTTGCAATGAAACAGAAAGTGCTGTTGTTTGTCAGTGCCTTCGCACTTATTGTTACCGGTCTGATTCCCGCACCTGTCTGGGCCGCGCCACAGAAGCCGCCTGTCCCGCTCATTGTCGATGCGGATATTGGAGTGGACGATGCGGCTGCGTTAGCGTACCTGCTGGGTCAGTCAGAAGCCAACATCCTCGGCATCACGACGGTCGCGGGCAACACAAGTGTCGAGAATGCCGCGAACAACGCTTTGATTCTTCTAGAAACAGCCAATCGGACGAATATACCCGTCGTGATCGGTGCCGCTGCCCCCTGGTGGTTCCGGCCAGTCATCAAGGCATCTTTGTTCACGGGCCGGACGGCTTATGGGGATTAGGCTATCAGTATCCACACGACTTGAGCGGGCTGTCGCACGACGCAGTGGGCTTTCTGTGCAATCACGCTCAGGCGGGTGTCACGCTGCTGGCCTTGGGGCCGCTGACCAACATCGCACAGGCGGTCCAAAGCTGTCCAACTCAGATGGCGCTCTACAAGGTTATCTGGCTCGGCGGCGCCAAGTCAGTTGATGGCGAAGGCAACACGGCCGTGAGCGTGTTCAACCCGTGGTTTGATCCACAGGCTGCACAGCTTGTGCTGCAAGCCGGACTTCAATTGACGATGGTCACCACCGATGCTTCCAGGGCTGTTGCTGTAGATCCGGATGTCTTTAACTTTTTGGCCAGGCGGGGCAATGCGTTGGGCAAGCTAGTGGCCGGCCCTTTACAAATGTATGCCGCGGCTGTGACTCAATCGTCAGCCACATCAACGACAGCGGCGACCGGCGCCAGTGACGCCCGCAGTTCACACTTGCGAACCGCCCTGGCACGCGTTCGCGAGCACTTGTCTGGGCCGCGCGTCGCCCTCTTTGATCCCACCGCCGCCGTCATTGCGCTGCATCCTGACTATGCCACCGATCAACAAAGCGGCTTGGTTGTAGTCGATCCAACAGCCGGCTTTGCGACACGCGGCCAGACGATCGTGGCGCTCACCATGCAAGAGCGAATTTCGACCATCACTGATGATGCGGAACTATCATCGCTGGCCGATCAAGCCATGACCGATCCAAATTTCGATCTGTACGGGGCGCTGGCGGCTATCTTGATGCGGCAACCCGACAACGCGCAAGTCATTATGAAGGTCAACGCTCTCAAGGTTCAACTGAATTGGCTAAGAGCGCTCACCTTCTAATCGGCCTAGACAGCCTGGCCTTGCGGGCTGTTAACATCACGCGGGACAGTTGCTGAATCGCGAATTCATTGTCAGCTGATTGTCCGCGCCTTAAGGCACGGACAATCAGCTGACCTGCTGACAAAATGCGTTGCGATGCAGCGAGCATCGCAGCCAGATATTTTTTGTTTTTCGGGGAGGCCGTGTGCCAATTATCGAGCTGCATGCCCATTCGCAAGCGTCTTATGATTCGCGTTTGAAACCGGTGGATATCATCGCGGCTTGTCGGGAGCGTGGGATCGATCGGTTGGCGCTGACGGACCATCACTCTATCCACGGTGCGTTGGCACTGCGCGCACTCGCGCCTGACCTCGTGATCGTGGGCGAAGAAGTCATGACGACACAGGGTGAACTGCTGGCCTACTTTGTGGAGAAGGAAGTTCCGCGCGGCTTGCCGCCACTCGAAGCCATTGCTCGACTCAAAGATCAAGGCGCGGTGATCAGTGTCCCCCACCCGTTCGATCGCTGGCGCAGCGGTGCGTGGCGTGAAGCTGATTTAGAAGCGATTTTGCCGCTGGTCGATGCGATCGAGGTGTTTAACTCGCGATGTGTCTTCCCCGCCGATAATGCACGGGCGCTCGCTTTCGCCCAACACTATCACAAGTTGCAGACCGTCGGCTCGGACGCGCATTATCGATTGGAGATTGGCCATGCGGTGTTGAAAATCCCGCAACTTCCCAACTCGCCAGCCGAGCTGCTAGCAAACTTGGCCCAAGCCGAGTCGATGTGCCGACCATCGTCGCCCTTCGTACATACCTTCAATATGCTGGCCTGGACAAAACGAGCGATTACGCGTGCCTCAACTAAGAAGTAGGTGTGAGTTATGGACTTTGACACATTTCAAAACCTGACACGAGCCGAAGTCGCCGCAGAGGTCCGTCGGGCGGAGGCAACCGTGTGCGCGTTCCCGATCAATGGGACACGACGCTGGTTGCTCTTGGAGCATCCGGGCGCATCGATTGCTGAATTTATCGAGATCAACGCCCAGCGTCATATCGAACTGTATCAACTCATGTTTGAGCACGGCATCGATACGATCTTAGCGCCAATTTACGAACCGCAGATGCAAAAGCGTGGCGAAGAATATCGGCAGACGATCATGACGCAGGGGCTGGCGGCGGTCGCCGGTCACCCGATATTCACCGATTTCTATGACGCGTGTAAGGTACGGGTTCGCTTTTATGGCGACTATCGAAAAACGTTTCCAGGGACGGCGTTCGCGCACTTGTCCGACGAATTCGACCGCTGCATGCAGCGCACACAACAGCATCAACGCCATCGCTTGTTCTATGGTGTCAGCACCCGGCGAGCGATTGAAGACGTGGTCGAATTGGCCGCGCAAAAACGCGCCGCTCAGGTGCCACTACTCGATCGGGCCGCGTTGATTGAACTGTATTATGGCGAATCTATACCACCAGTCAGCTTGTTCATCACGTCCGGTAAGTTCAATGTGTTTGGCATGCCTCTTCTAGAAACGGATGACACCAGCCTTTATTTCACTGTTGCGCCATCGCCCTTCCTGACGGAGCAGCAGTTGCGCGGCATTCTCTATGATCATCTTTATCATCGGCAGTCATCGGCCAAATCGAACTATGCGGATCTATCAGCGGTAGAGTTTGATCGTATGCGTGCTTATTATCAGGCACAGCGAGAAACAACGTTAGGTGTGGGAACAATCCGAAATGGGACATGGTACCCGGTTTTGCCAGGTGTCGAAGTTGATTAGATTCAGTCGGATACGTCTGCGACTTACTGCCACTGGGCCGCGAAGAGGGTTTAAGAATGGATTATGAGCATGAAGCACGTGAGTTAGTTAGCAATTTGAATCAGCGCATGGGACCAAGTGCGTATGACATTGCCTGGATGGCACGCTTGAAATCGCCGACCAACGGGCATGCTCGCTGGCCTAATCTGGTCGATTGGTTAGTCACTCATCAACATGCTGATGGCAGTTGGGGCGGGCAAATCGTCTATTATCACGAGCGGATCGTGTGTACGCTTGCGGCGGTTATTGCGCTGCGCTACAACAATGAAACGCAACCGATCCAAGCGGCGATCGAGCGCGGCGTGCGTTACGTCTGGCATCATCTTCACTTATTGTCGCGTGATCCGTTTGAACTAGTCGGCTTTGAACTTATTTTGCCTACGCTGTTGCAGGAAGCACAAGCGTTAGGGCTGGATGTGCCATCGCACACCTGCGGGTATGGCGAGATCCAGATCGCTAAACTGCAGCTCATCCCGCCGGACTTTTTATATTCGCCGCACGTGACCACCATCCACTCGTTGGAATTTCTCGGTCCAACGGCCGATGCAGCGCGTTTACGCGCGGCCATAGCCGGCAACGGCTCACTGGGTAATTCGCCCGCCACTACCGCTTACTATCTTACCTATCATCCTGATGACCAACGCGCCTGGACTTATCTTGACACGATGCAACAGTGTTCGCAACACGTGATCTACCTGTATCCATTTCGAATTTTCGAATTGAACTGGGTGCTCAACAACCTGATGTTCAGCGGGCGGCCCATCGAGAATTTCGCTGACGAGCAAATCTGGCAGGATTTACAGGCCAACGTTCACGAGGACGGCATCAGTCTCGATCCGTCGTTTGGCATTCCCGACGGCGATACTACGTCTGTCGGCGCTAAGCTGCTGCTCAACTTCGGCCACAGTTTTGACCCGCTGATCTTGTCCAAATTCGAGGACAAGAAAAACCGAGTCTTTCGCACCTACAATTACGAACGCAATGCCAGCATCGGCACCAATGTTCACGCGCTTGAAGCGCTCCAGCTGCTGCCCGACTATCCTGAGCGCGCGGTGGTGCAGGCACAGATTACGCGCATGCTGCTAGACAGCCGCGTGTATGCTGTCTACTGGATCGATAAATGGCATACTTCACCGTATTATGCGACTGCCCATGCGCTGGTTGCACTATTGGCGCAAGGCGATCATTTGCACGATGCGTGCGATCCATCGATCGAGTGGCTTATCCATACACAGCACGCAGACGGCTCGTGGGGCTTCTTCCAACAAGGCACAGCTGAAGAGACTGCCTATGCCCTGACCGCTCTATTGCACTATCACAAGTATCAAGAAATCGACCCGGACATTCTGCATCGTGGCGCGGACTATCTGGCTCGGACACATCAAGGTCCAACTTCGCTTTATCCTGAACTGTGGATTGGCAAAGACTTGTTCGCACCCTACGACATCGTCCGCGCAGCGATCCTAGCGGCCCTCATACTCTATCAAGAAACTTTTGGGCGCACTCCGGGATAAAGGTGTGGTAAGATCAGGCGAGTTGTCCTGACCTAGCTAGCTTGGAATTATCAACGGACGCCGGTTGATTCACCGCTCGTCCGTTCGATTGTGGAGGCGGTCTTGACAGGTTCAGCATTGACGCACACCACCCGGTTTGAGCGGCTGATTAGGATCGATCATCGCGATCCTACTCAAGCTCGACGCGGTCAGCTGTTGAACATCCTGCTGTTGAGTGTCGGTGTCGCCTCACTCATCGGCATCGCCGCGGCCATCTTCCTCAGCTTCACACAGAGTCTCACCACCGATTGGTTGACCCTCATCGTCAGCGGCCTGGTGATGTTAGCAGTCTGTACCGGCCTGTATATCCTTAACCGTAGAGGTTCGCCGCGCTTAGCGGCAACGCTTTTCCTGCTCATCCTGGTTGTCGTCCTGTCGTTCTCTGACGAGCCGCGTTACCTCGTCGGCGGTCGTTCGACGGTGACCTTTGTGCTACCCATCATCATGGCCAGCGTCGTCCTTAGCCCGGCTTCGTCGTTCATTTTTGCTTCACTGGTCAGCATCGATCTGGTGGTGCTGGCACTCGACAACGCCATTGATCCCGGCCTGATCCTGGTGGGAGTTCTAGGTTTCTATCTCGTGGCCCTGATCGGTTGGTTGGCCGCGCGCAGCCTGGAGAACGCGCTCGACGAGTTGCGCGTAATCAATCAAGAGTTGGATCAACGGGTGGCCGATCGGACTCGCGATCTCGCCGAAGCGTTGATCAGGGTTCAAGCCGAGGCGGGCAAAAATCAGGCAATCCTGGAAAGTATCGCCGATGGCGTGATCGTGTTCGACGATCGCGGTCAAGCCGCCGTCGCTAATCCGGCGATTGCACAGTTATTGGATCTACCATCCGATCAGATTCTCGGCCGCGACATCGACACGTTGATGCAGGGCGTCGTTAACGACGCCGATCGCGCGGCGGTTGCCTCCGCGTTGTATGATACGGAACATCGCCCCACCACCAAATTCCAATGGGCCAAGAAGACGCTCTCAGCCAGTTTTGCGCCGGTCCAGTTAGGCGCAGAGCTGCATCAAGGCACGGTCGGGGTGTTCAGAGACTTCACGCGCGAAGCCGAACTAGATCGCATGAAAAGCATGTTTGTATCGATGGTGTCGCATGAATTGCGCACACCCCTCAATGCTATCTTGGGGTACAGTGAAATTCTACGGGAACGCATTCACGGGCCGCTCACCGAGCGGCAAGCCGGTCTGGTCGATCGCCTGAACACCAACACCAAACGACTGCTCAGCCTGGTTGGCGACTTGCTCGATCGCACACAGTTGGAGGCGGGCAAACTATCTTTACGGAACTCGACTGTCATGCCAGCCGCGTTAGTTGACGATGTGGTCGCGATGTTTGGCAGCATCGCACAGGCGAAAGGCCTGGAACTGACGACGACAATCGCCACGGATGTGCCCAAACAACTTCGCGGTGATCCGCAGCGATTGGGACAAATCCTAATCAATCTGGTCGGCAATGCCGTCAAATTCACCGACCGCGGCCAAATTCGGGTGAGCCTGGCGCGGCCCGATGAAGCCCACTGGCTCATGACCGTCGCCGATACCGGCTGCGGCATTCCCGCTGACGAACAATCCCACGTCTTTGACTGGTTCCGGCAGGTGGACAATTCGGTCACGCGCGAACACAGCGGCGTTGGTCTAGGCCTGTCGATCGTTAAACAGTTAGTGCTGCTGATGGGCGGCGAGATCACCGTACAGAGCGAAGTAGGGCGCGGCAGCACCTTCGCCGTCCGACTGCCGCTCATAACCGTCGAGGAGAAAATATCGTGACGAAACCTCTAGCGTTAGTGATCGAAGATGACGTTGACCTGGCGAACATTTTTGCCGAAGCACTGCAGGCTGCTGATTTCGATACGGAGATTATCGCCGCGGGTGATGTGGCCTTGAACCGACTCAAAACAGTTGTGCCGCTGGTGGTTGTGCTCGATCTGCATCTGCCGCGGGTGTCGGGCATGGAAATTCTGCCCCAGATCCGCAGCGATGCTCGATTAGCAAAAACGCGCGTAATCGTCGCCAGCGCCGATCCGGTCATGGCCGATTCGATGGCGGACATTGCCGATCTTGTCCTCATCAAGCCGATTAGCTTCGGGCAGCTCCGCGATATGGCCGCCCGCTTAAAACCGGCGGCGTCTGGTTTCACGGTATAGCCGCCCAATCTGCGTTTCGAACTCAATTCCAGCCTGATAAAAAACAGCGCACGATGGCTAATGCCACCGTGCGCTATTGTTTATATGATCGTTGGCGATAGCCTAACGTTCAACCCTTAACGACTGGATCATCGCATCCAGCTGATCGAGGTTAGGTGAAAAATCGGCGGGTTGTAGGCCGTTCAGCTTATCGACGACGCCCTTCAGATACGCCGTAAACGCGTCAGCTGTCGAAAAGCTTTGCGCTTGATCGGCCGGCACTTGATCGGAATCAGGCAACGCGCTCGTCGCCACCGGCAGGATCGCCGCAATGTACCATTTGCCGTCGCTGGTCAGCCCTTGGAACGTGTAGAATACTTCCATGTTGCTGATTGGGATCACGGCTTGATCGTATTGCGTGATGAAGCGCACGCCCTGCCCACTTTGGAAATTCATGTACTTGACCTGCGCGCGAAACACTTGTGCCGCGTTAAAGATCGGCACTAACGGAATTTCAGTCGGCGCGGCAGGCGCATCGCCCAAAAGTTGCTTCAACTTGGCGATCTGATCTTTGGCG
Organism: Anaerolineae bacterium; assembly: GCA_046328575.1. Taxonomy (GTDB): domain Bacteria; phylum Chloroflexota; class Anaerolineae; order Fen-1058; family Fen-1058; genus JAGOBP01. The sequence continues at coordinate 49,854 of JAXLWI010000006.1, read as the reverse complement.
GCTTGATTCAGCTGCTCGAATTCAGCCACCGGATAGATTTCGATGCGCGGCTTGTGATAGGTGTTCTTGGACGGATAGCCCGCAAACTCAAATACATCGTAGGCGGGAAAGACCGCCCAATACGGTGCATCCGCGCCGGGATTCTCGGCCGGAGCGGTGCGCGGATTCGCTGCCTGCGCAAACGCCGTATCAAAGTTGAAACTGACGCCATTAAAACTGGCCGAGCCAACATTCGCGGGCATCAGCGTCGGCATGGCAGTCGGCTGCGGCAGCACAGTTGGTTCAGCCGCCGGCATCACCACCACCGGCATCGCCACGGTATTTGTCAAATTCTGATCCGCAGCCGGAGCCGCGGCGGTAGGCGCGGCGGGCGCGGCGGGTTGCTGCGGTGCGGCTGGTGCGCTCGTCGGCGCTGCAGGCGACGGGCTGCCACACGCAGCCAACAGACCGCTAACGATCACCATCACCATCACGAGATTGCGTTTGAATGACATCGGTGTGCTCCTATAATCAGCCGATCGGGTTCGATCGAACTGTGTATGATTCATGCGCTGCGTCCCAACACCCGCTCATCGCCGACGCGTTTGGTCATGCCTTGCGCGTCGAGATATTCCATCAATGCCAGCGCGTATTTGCGACTGGTGCCGAAGAGATCACGCACTTGCGCGACGGTGATCGTTTTCTGCGCGATCAAATGCCCGCGGATTTTCTCTACCGCCGATTGGTACGTCTCCGCCAACACGATCACGTCTTCGCTTAACTTGATCACGTGCCCCAGATCGATCAGCGCGGCCAGCACATCTGCGCCCACCAGTTGCTCGGCTTCCTTCGGTGACGGCGTATTCCACGGTGCGGCCTGACATTTCCGCGTCAAGGCCTCAATCGCCGCCTGCTGATCGGGTTTGAAGACGATCTCAAACGTCGGCGCGCGCAGCGTTGCGCCATCACTGCGAACGAGGTTTGCTTGCGCCGCTTGATCGACGAGCACGTTGAACAACTTGGTGTCCACGCCCAAGCGACTCTTCAACTCTTCGCGCGGCACGCCCAAACGCAGCGGATTCGCGGCGTGATAACTGGCCAGTTCGCTGGCCAGTTTGCGCGTCAGCGACGCCCAACCACTCGCAGCGATGTACAGATCGTCTTTTAAGCGACGAGCCTGTTGAGCTTCGATCAGTTCCGTCAGCGCCGCAGAAGCGGTTTCTTTGGGCAGATTCGCCTGCTTGAAAAGTTCGGCCGCCCCGATTGGTCCGCTGCGCTCCAGCGCTTTTAGCAGCAGTTCGGCGGGCGTGCCTCGCACCAACGTTTCCAACCGCGCGATCACGTCTGGTTTGAAGCGGCGATGCCGCCGCCCCGGCTGCGCGTCGATCACTGTGCCGCCGCCTAATGTGATCGACGGCGACGGCAGCCGCACGATAAAGCGATCGCCTTTCACCACAGCCAGCGGCTCGCGCAGCGCAAGTTGCACCCAGCCCGTTTGACCGGGCTGCAATGCTTCATCATTCAACAACCGAATGTGCGCGGGCACTTCGGCCGCGCCATGAAAAAACTTCACTTCGGTATTGTGTGCTAAAGGTCGCGGCGCAGAGGCCAGATATTCAAACTGCGCGTCGAGCAAGATCGTTGGCGACAGCCAATCGGGCGAGGTCACCACCTGCCCGCGCTGCACCTCGTTGAGTTCAACGCCGCTGAGATTGATCGCCACGCGGCTGCCCGGCACTGCCACCTCGATCTTGGTCTTGTGTGATTGCAGACCGCGCACGCGCGCACGCAAGTTTTGCGGCAATAACGCTACTTCATCGCCGAGATGCAGCGAGCCATCGATCAGTGTACCCGTCACGACCGTGCCAAAGCCCGCGACACTAAATACCCGATCGATTGCGAGACGCGGGCGGCCGCGATCGAGCCGTGGTGCTTGTTGGCGCAAATGTTGATCGAGGGCAGCCAGCAATTCCTTTACGCCCGTACCCGTGCGGGCTGACACCGGCACGATCGGGGCGTTAGCCAACACCGTGCCGCGCAGCGCTTCGCGCACATCCAACTGGATGAGTTCCAGCCAATCGGCTTCGACCAGATCGATCTTGGTCAACGCCACGACGCCGCCGTTGATTTTGAGCAGATCGAGAATGGCCAGGTGCTCGCGCGTTTGCGGCATCACGCCTTCATCGGCGGCGATGACGAACAAGGCCGCATCGAGGCCGCCCACGCCGGCCAGCATGTTTTCGATGAAGTCGATGTGGCCGGGCACATCCACAATGCCCACCGCTTCACCGTTCAGCAGCGTCAACCACGCAAAGCCGAGGTCGATGGTCATCTCCCGTTCGCGCTCTTCCTTCAGCCGATCGGGATGAGTGCCGGTGAGCGCTTGAACCAGCGTCGATTTGCCATGATCGACGTGGCCTGCTGTGCCGATGACGCGCATGGCTATTTGATGCGGAGCATGGGCCGCGGCAAGCCCACGCCATCGTCGGGCGTGTGCGCAGGCGGCACCGAGACAGCGGGCAACGTACTGCGATTGGTGTCGACCAGACCGGTCACCGCATCGACAAACGACTGTAGGAATTTTTCGTGCTCGACGCGCAGCTCGGCGATCTTCTCAGCCAGCGGTGCCGGCGCGGCCTCGGTCTTAACGACGCGCTCTTCTAGATCATGATGCAGTCGCTCGTGTTCGTGCCAACGTTCATCCAGTTTGGCCGGGACTTTAGCCCAGCGTTTTTCAAATTCGCCCAGGAATTCTTCGAATTGGCGTTTGACGCGCTCTTCAAACAAGCGCTCTACTTCGCCCAGTTCGGCGGTGCGCTGGCGCAGCGTTTCCTGAAACGCCTGCAAATCGTGTTCGGCGCGCTGATTGACCTGCGCTTGCTCGCGTAGCTTGTTCATGATGGCAGTGTAGTCAGTAACTTGTTCGCGATATTGATTCAGCGCAGCCTCAAAGGTCTTGACCTGCTGCTGCGCGCGGAAGTCGTTGCTGCGCAAGTCCTGCAGTTCTTTGTCATGTTCGGTCAAGCGATTCTGCAGTGGTTCAAAGCGCGGCGGAATCTTGCCGATGGCATCCTCCAGCACTTGCATCTTGCCGAAAATCGCATCGAACTTTTTGAACTGCGCGGTGGTTTCCTGTTCCAACGTGAGGAGGCGTTTCACGTCCTGACGGCGGCCTTCTTCCAAATACGGAATGCCACGCGTGCGTTCTTCGATCAACTGGGTGCTGACTTCAATCTGCGGTTGAAGCCGCTGGATCAGTTCGGCCAGGCGTTTTTCTTCGGCGCGGCGCGTGGGGAGTTCGGTTTCAATCACGCCGATGCGGGGCAATTCCTTGCGAACCTCGCCGATCTGGCGTTGCAGCGTTTCGATCTCCAGCAGACGGATGCGTTCCGATTCACGCGCCGCCTTCTTGAGATCGTCATCGCGCCGATCCATCTGCGCGACAAGGTCGGTCTTGTACTCTTCCAGCATCGCGTCGAACTTCTGGGTGCGGGCCACCGCCAACTGCATCGTCTTGAGGTTGGCGTCCGTTTCCTGCAACCGCCGCCCCAACTCGCTAATCTCGTTGGTTTGCCCGGCCAAACGCTCCTGCAAGACGGCAATCTGCGCCTTGTCTTTACGGCGCTCGTCTTCCAGAAACTTCAGCATTTGGGTTAGTTGTGTGACTTCCAGTTCCATACACCCTCCCCGTTCCACCCGCGCCCAATCGGCGACACACTTAAGATGGCGGGATTATACAATGAACAAGGAGCAATTAACAATGACTGAGGATGGCTGACGAAGGCGAAAAGTGAGCCGTAAGCATTGTGCATTGTGAATTATGCATTACAATTGCGGCATGAACATCGCTTTGGATGCGCGGCTGGCTTACTATCGACGGTATAGCGGCATCGGACAGTACATCGTGCACTTGGCCGAGCGCCTGCCAGCCCTCGATCCTGAACACACTTACACCATCATCCACAATCGAAAGGATCGCACACCGCCACATCATCCGTCGGCGCGATTAGTCAGCGCGTGGACGCCGAGCCACCATCGCTTGGAGCAGTTAGCGTTTCCGATCGAACTTGCAGCCCGCTCGATCGATCTGCTGCACAGCCCCGATTTTATCCCGCCGTTTCGGGGACATCATCGCCGCGTCATCACCGTGCACGACCTTAACTTCTTTTACTTTCCAGAGTTCCTGACAGCTGAAAGCCGCCGTTATTATGACAATCAGATCGAGCGAGCCGTGACCGTAGCCGATCATATTTTGGCCGATTCGCACGCCACGCGGCTCGATCTCATCAAGTGGCTGAACGTACCCGACGACAAAATAACCGTGGTATGGTTAGCGCCGAGCCGCGTCTACCGCCCGATCGAACCGGCGGCGCTGAGCGAAGCCCGCGCGCGGTTGCAATTGCCTGAAAAATACCTCTTGTTTACAGGCACGCTGGAACCGCGCAAGAATGTAGCCGGACTGCTGCACGCATATCGCCAGCTGATCGATCGAGAACGGCAGAGTCCGCCGTTGTTGCTGGCCGGATCGCGCGGGTGGTTGTTCGACGAGACGCGTGCGTTGATTGATCAACTATGCCTGTCGGATCGCGTCCGCTGGATCGATTCACCCGCCGAGTCCGATCTGGTGGCGTTGTATAACGCGGCCACCGTCTTCGCGCTGCCGTCACACTATGAAGGCTTTGGCCTGACCGTGCTGGAAGCGATGGCGTGCGGCGTGCCGACCATCATCAGCGATCGCGGCTCGCTGCCGGAAATTGCGGGCGGAGCATCGCTTATCGTCGATCCCGACGATTATACGGAACTGGCTAACTCCTTGCAGCGCGCCCTTTACGATGAGCCACTCCGCGCTGAGTTGCGCAGCAAAGGCTTTCGCCGCGTCACCGACTTTTCGTGGGAACGCTGCGCCCGCGAAACGTTGGCCGTTTATCATCGCGTACTCGGCATTCAGCACCCTACACCCTTCACGGACTTGATTTAGCTGATCATGCGCTTGCTCTTCTTAACGCCGCAGTTCCCGTATCCGCCGCACAAAGGCACTACGCTGCGCAATTACAATTTGATCGCGGGCCTGGCCGAACGACACACGGTCGATCTGTTGAGCTTTCACACGTCGGCGGAAGTTCCGTCGCCTACGCCGCTCGATCGGTTGTGCCGCCGCATCGCGGTGATGCCTGTGCCACAGCGCTCGTTGCAGCGCCGCGCCTTCGATACACTCACTTCACCGTGGCCGGATATGGGATTGCGCTTGTGGTCGCCGGACTTCGCACGCCAACTTGACATGTGGCTGAGTGATGGCCAATATGATGCGATCGAGATCGAAGGCATTGAGCTGGCACGGTATGGCTTGCTGTTGCCCCGGCGCAAGACTGACCAAAAAAGTACGATTGTGTTTGACGATCACAACGCCGAATATCTCTTACAGCACCGCATCGCTCAGACGGAGCGCTCGACACGCGGTTGGACACCTGGCGCAATCTACTCCTCGATTCAAGCGTGGAAACTCCGCCGTTTCGAGCGCCGCATCGCGCAGATCGCCGATCGGGTGGTAGCCGTCTCCGACGCTGACGCCGAAGCATTGCGCGACCTTGATCGAGACTTGCGCATCGACGTGATCCCCAATGGCATCGACACGCGCTTATACGATCGATCACAAGTAATGCCGCTTGTTCTGCCGCCGCACGCGTTGGTCTTTACCGGCACGATGGATTTTCGCCCCAACGTAGATGCGGTCTTGTGGTTCGCGCAAGAGGTGCTGCCACTGATCACGGCGCGCGTGCCTGATGCGAAGTTCGTCATTGTCGGTCAGCGGCCGCACGCGCGACTGGATGTCTTGCGCGCCCACCCGTCGATCACGATCACGGGCGGCGTTGACGATACGCGACCTTACATTACGGGCGCCAGCGTCTACGTGATTCCCCTGAGGATGGGTGGCGGCACACGCTTCAAGTTATTGGAGGCACTGGCGCTGCAAGCGCCGTGCGTCAGCACGACGTTAGGCGTGGAAGGCTTTCCGGTGACAGCGGACCGCGAATTGATGTTAGCCGATGAAGCGACAACGTTCGCAGACGCCGTCGTGGCCTTGATGCAACACCCGGAGCGAGGTCAAGCGTTGGGTCAAGTAGGCCGCTCATTTGCGGAGCAGTACGACTGGCGTCACATCGTTCCGCAATTGGAGAACTGCCTTAAGCACAAGGCAATTCATTGAGCAGTGCGTACTACCCGCTATACGCCGCCACCATCTGCCGAATCGCAGGCGCGATCAAATCGGGGAAGAGACCCAGCACCAAACACACGATCAACGCGGCTAGCAACAAACCGTTCGTCAAACGCGATTCGCGCGCGGGCGTGGTTTCCGTTGGATCGAGCGGCTGTAGCACCGCCTGTAGGCCGCGCAGCGTCCCCGTCGCCACCCCGATCGTGCTGCTGAGCAACGCAATCGCCGTCGCAAAATCATTGTGGGTCACTTGCTGCAAGGCCGCCCAGCGACCTGCAAAGCCCGCAAACGGCGGCACGCCCGCTAGCGAGAAACCGCCCACGATCAATGCCACGGTGGCCCACGGCATGCGCCACGCCAGACTGGTCAACGTCGAGAAACGATCGTCCGGGAGTCTCTGCCGCGCCACGGCCAACCCCATCGACATCAAGCCGAGTCCGAACGTGCGCACCACCACGACGATCAACGCCGCACTCAGCCCCGACGATGTCCCCGTGCCTAACGCGACCAGTGCGACCCCAACATCGGCTAATACGGCATAGCCCATCAAGCGGCCAAAATCGCGTTGAGCCAGCGCCAGTCCACCACCGATCACGGCCGTGATGATCCCCGCGATCCGCAGCAACCCGAAGACAATGGTGCTATCCTGAAACACACGCAGCTCATGAAACATGTCCAGCATCAGGAACCAGGCCCCGACATTCACAATGCCGAGTACGAAGGCGCTGGACAACGGCGGTGATTCACTCGAAATGCCGGGTAGCCACGAATGGAACGGCACAACGCCCAGCCACAAAGCAAAGCCAAACAATATCAACGCCAGCGCCGCCTGCGCCAGATTGACCGCGTCTGGGCTTTGCGAATACTGATCGAGCAGCCACGCCGCAGCCAGGAAAGCTGGCAGCGCGATCACCATCAGTGCCATGTAGCGCACAGTGCCACCCGCCACGCCGGGCTGACCACCCTGCAAGGGGAAGATCGCTAGCATCGCCGCCATCGTCAAAAACAACACAGCATAGTGGAACGGATCGAACGGCCGCCCGCCAATGATGGCCACCGTCACGGGCCGCATGCCTAACGCGATGGCGACCGCCGCCAATGAAGCCAGCGCCACTGGATAGTAGGTCCAGTTCGGCGAAGTGCGCCACACGCCCATAAAGGTCGCCGCCGCACACAGATACAGATAAATAATGGCAAACCGATCGCCAGTAGTTAAGACCAGATCGCGCCCCAAAAACGAAAATGGCGCACTGAGATCATTCGTCAGCGCAAGCACGGCTGCCAACGTCGGCAAACCCGCCGCGATCAACGCGCTCAACGTCGTCGCGCGGCGCAACGGAAAGGTCACGATGGCGGCGATCAACGGCAACGCGATCAGCGGCAGCGGCGAGTTCATCACGGCTGCACCTCACGCGGCGGATGCGTGGCCCAGGCTGTCGTCAAATACGAGATCGCCAGCGCGATGATCAAATTAGTCAGGCCGAGCAGACCCACAATCGTCAACGTCGGATCGACCACCGTGTAAAACATTTCAAAGCCCGCTAACAGACTCAACAAGCCCAGCCCGGCTTTGAGCGGATTCTCGTTCAACACAACGTTGAGTAAACCCAGCAATAACAAACCGAAGGTCGCCACGGTCAAATCGCGCGACAATGATGGATCGCCGACGATGGACAAGGGATTACGCTGTGCGAGGCTCACTGCCAGCACGGCCGTGAGTGATGCAGCCAGCAATCGCAGCGGCAAGCCGGGGCTGATCAGCCAACCGATAATCGATCGGCGTCTGGGCGGTTCGCTGTCGCCCTCCTCTTCATCGATCTGTCCCCAGCGCACGCGGCGTGCCGTGATGAAGAGCACCGGACAAATCATTACGCCGACCAGCGCTTTAACCGCCGCCAACTCGATCGGCACGGCGCGCGTCAACATCAAACCGATCAACAAATAGTGAGCGCCCAGCGCAAAAATCAACAAGCGCCAGTTGACCAACACGACCAGCAACCCGGCTGCGATCAACAAGCCGATCAGCACCGCAAAGCCAGGAATCGATGAAAGTGTCTTCAATACATCAGACATGATAATGTCGGAACCCTATTTGAATACGCCGGTGTTGAGAACCAGCCCCACAATGATAATGATAATCGCCCAGATTAGGCCGCCTTCGCCTTCAATGACGCTGGCCAATCCACGCAAGACAGTCGTCAGTCGCTGCATCAAAAACGATAACGCCGCATTCAACCAATCGAGCCGTAGAACACTCACCCAGATCGGCGTGCTGCCGGCTGTTTCGGGCGCCGATGCGGCCAAGCGCGGTGCGCGCCAGGCCAATAGCACACCCAGCACAATCGGCGCGAGCCAGGCCAGCCAACTGATCCCTGTCATCCGGCCAAACAGAGTCGACAACGAAGGCACCAACGGCAGCCAGCCAGCCACCAACGGCAGCGCAATCAATGGCAGCGCGGAGGTTGCGAGGCCCAAGCCAAAACTGATTCGACGCAACACGCCAGTGGGCGGTGCGGCATCTTGTGGCGTGAAACCCGTGCGGAGAACGGCGGCGATCAACAACGTTTCGGCCAACACACAGCCCACCAGCCACAGCCAGTTGTTCGACTGCGTCAGCCCCACCAGCGTCTGCTGTCTCACGATAAAGCCCAGCGTGCCGGGTACGCCCGCAATCGATAAGCCGGCCACGATCGCGCTCGCTGACCACCACGGCGCGCGCCACGTAAACGATCGCGCGATAAACAAACTGACGACCATAAACAAGAAGTTCAACGCGGCGACCGTCAGCATACCCGATGGGCCTTGTGCGCCGACACTGCCCACCTGTACTACTGCCAGACTCGCCAGGCTTAACGCAATGTAAGACCAACTGCGCGGGGCCGGACTGCTCTGCCACGCCAGTACACCCCCCACCATCGCGCTGATGATAGCCAACTGCGGCACAATCGACGTCGGCGGCAAATTCTGCGTCAGCGCTAGTCGTGCCCATAATGCCAGTCCAACCGCAGGCGGAATGCTGAACAGCAACGCAGCGCGATCGGGCCCCTGCTCCAACTCGATCGGCAGCCACTGATGTAACGGATACACCCCTAAACGCAGCACAGCCGCGGCCGCCAGCCAACCAGCCGGGCCAGCCGCAAGATCGATCAGATGCCAATACAGACTATCGTGCGCGTTCTCGATCAACAAGGTTGCAATCCATACACACACGGTTGAAGTGGCATTGAGTACGATGGCCGTCGCAGCCCGGCGGCCTAACTGTGGCCCACTCCTTAACAGCACGGCAGCGACAAACACCAGGTCGAACAGGCCCCACGTTAGAGCTAACGTCAATAGATTACTGGCGAACACACTGGCAATCGCCGTAGCGAGCAGCAACAGCGAGACAGCACGGGGTCCCGGCCGATCGCGGCCAGGATAGGCTGCCCACGTAAAGGCGGCACTCAACCCCGCCACGATGAAGCCCAGCCCCAAGATCCACGCCGTTCGATCGACGCGAAAGCTGATCGGTACGGTGAACACCGACACGGGCTGCCACGCCGAGATGATTTGGGTCAGCGGCGTATCGCTGCGTAAAGTGAACATCACTAGCAGTGCACCGATCGCGGTTACGATCATCACCAAACTGGGTCGGCGCAACCGAGCCAAATCGCTGGCTGCGACCGCCAATGCACCCAGGATAAGCAGGATGACGGGAATGATGGGTGGGAGAATCATGATTCTGGCAATGTCTGAAGTCAGGCTGGAGAGCGGCGGTATTGTAACCTGCCCATTCGTTTCACGCAAGAACTCATTGGCAATGAGGCCGCGAGCACAGTCCTGTCAGGCGGCGCACACCGCCCAAAATTTGCAGACTGGCGCGGTAGAATTGCGCTTTTTTGCAGTCTTGATGCTATAATACATGACATTATATGATTGGTACGAATATGATGTGGAGCTCTTATGCCGCAACTTGTTGGGCAGCTTAACTGGTCAATTCAACTCCCCGTTCGTCCCGAAGGCTTGATTGTCCTGGCCTTGTATTTGATTCTGGTCGGGATGGCTCTGTTCAAGTATCGCCGGTCATTTCTAACTTTGAATCGCCGCCAATGGTGGTTGTTTGCTGGTCTGGCACTAGCGACCATCGTGCTGAGCAATATGTTGTTGTGGCGATTCTCAGCCCCAACTTATCAACCGGTACCCAATCGGCCGCAAGAGGCTTCCGTTCCACTAACGCCGTTGTTGAGTGCTGTGCCCGTCTTGTTGGCCGCTAATTGGTTGGGCATCGGCCCCGCGCTTGCGTTGAGTACACTGAGTGGCTTCCTGCAAGCAGGTTTTCAGAGCGGCGAACTTACCCAGCGCTTCGAAGTCATCGCGTTTGGGCTGATCGCCGCGTGGTTGATGCGGCAGAACTATCGTGGCCGCGTGTCCGCTGCATTGCGCCATCCGATCATTGCTTCGCCGCTGGCCGCGCTAATATCCTGGCCCATCATGCTGCCCTCGTTTTACTTCTACACGCCCGGCGATGCGCTGACCGCCTTGAACTATGCCTGGCCGTTGTTTCTGGCTGGTCTGTTCCCCACCATTACCGAAGGGCTGATCGGCGGCATTATCACCGAAGGCGTCAATCTTTGGCAGCCCCAGCTTGTTCAACGGCGCGCTGAACCCACCGCAGCACCGTGGGCGCGCACGTTGACCAGTCGCATGGTCTGGGCCTTTGCGACATTTGTTTTCGTCCTCATCATCGTGTTGTTGTATGCGGTAAGCGCCAGTGCGTTGGGCGAAGCGAAACGTCAAGCCTATGCGCAGATGTCACGCGACGCGCTCTCAGCCGCGCGCGAAGTGCCGTCGTTCTTCCATACTGGACAAGGGCTCATCGGCGAATTTGCACTCGACGAGCAGCTGCGCTCACCCAATGTCGAAATTCGGCAGGCCCGGTTGTTGAGCGCGCTCCGCACCGGCCCATTCTTCGATCAACTGTTGCTGTTCGATGCTAATGGCCGTTTGATTGATGCCTACCCACCCAACGAAAAAGTCGATCTCACAACCGATGAACGCACGTTGATTTCACGCACGCTCCAAACCAGCGCGCCGCAACAAACCTTTGTCTTTGCGTTGAATCAGCAAAGCTTGATTTCGTTTGTCGCTCCGGTCAGTGATTCGCCCAACGGTGAAGCGCAAGGTGCGCTCTTGGGTCGCACGCGCTTACAAGTCAATCCCATCATCGTCCGGTTGCGCGAAGGGCTGCAGAACACCCTCGGCTCAGGCACTGGTTATTTGGTCGACGAAAACAGCCGCATTGTCGTCCATCACGATATCGAGCGGGTTCTGTCGGTTTGGAGCCTCGACGCGAAGATGCAGCCAGTCCTTCAGACGCCGGATAAGGGCGCGGCTTTTGAAGATCGCTTCCCGGATGGCACACCGCGCTTACTCTTTGTACAGCCGGCGGCTGGCACTAACTGGCTGGTTGTGATCGAATTGCCGGTGCTCAGTGTGCTGCAACTTGCGATGCAAATCTCGACGCCCATGTTGGCCCTGCTGCTGATTTTAGGCGTGCTATCCGGCCTCGGGGTGGCGCTGGTCACCCGCGCCATTGCCCGCCCGATCGAAGAACTCTCGAAAGCAGCTGCCCAGATCGCGCAAGGCAAACTTGATCAGGCCGTCGTCATCAAAGGCGAAGACGAAGTCGGCGAATTGGGTCGGGCTTTCGAGCAAATGCGCGTGAGTTTGAAAGATCGCGTCGACGATCTCTCGCTCTTGCTGCGCGTCAGTCAGACGGTCTCGGCCGCACTCGATTTGGAACGCGGCGTGCCGCCTCTGCTGGCGGGCGCGATGCAAGCCAGCCCGGCCAAAGTCGCCCGCCTGGTACTCCTGTCAGAAACCGGCGCGGCCGATGCCGTCATCTCCAACGATGGCCCGCAGTCGTTAACGCCGCTCGATAAGTCATTGGCGCTGCTGGCCACGCCCAGTGAAGAGCCGATCTTGATCGATAACGTCACCCGCGCCCGATCGCGCGCCATGCTCGATCCGAACTTGGTCGGGCCAGGCATTCGGGCGATTGCCGTACTGCCCGTTCGACGGCAAGCTCACCCCATCGGCGTCGTCTGGCTCGGGTATTCCGAAGTCCACAACTTCAGCAAATCAGAAGTGGACGTGTTAGGTACGCTGGCCGGACAGGCTGCGGTGTTGATCGAGAATGCCCGACTATTCCAGGTCGCCGAAGGCGGTCGCCGCCGCTTGCAAGCGGTATTGTCCAGCACCAGCGATGCCGTGATCGTCACCGACAAAGACAATCGGGTTCTGTTGTGCAACCCGGCTGCCGAGGTCGCCTTCCGGTTGCCCGCCGGTACGGCCATTGGTCAGTTAGTTTCGGATGTGTGGCCTGATCTGTCGATGGCCCGCTTATTCGATCCGGCGAATAAGACCAAGGCGCGTACGGAAGAAGTGTCGCTGAACGACGGCCGCACGCTCTATGGCAGCGCCTCGGCCATCATTAGCGGCGACAATCAGGTCATCGGGCGCGTGGCGGTGCTGCGCGACATTACCCACCTGAAAGAACTCGATGCGATGAAGACCGAGTTTGTGGCGACGGTGAGCCACGACCTGCGCGCCCCGTTGACGTACATGCGCGGCTACGCGACGATGCTGCCGATGGTGGGTTCGCTAACGCCGAAGCAGCAGGACTACGTTGAAAAGGTCATGGCTGGTATCGAGCAGATGACGGAACTGATCGACGATCTGCTCGATCTGGGCCGCATCGATGCGGGCGTGGGCATGGTAAAGGAAACCTGCTCGCTGGCCGACATCGCTCGAACCGTGGTCGATTCGATGGGCGGGCAATCGCTGTCGCGCGGCTTAACGCTGGCGACGGGTCGCCTTTCCGAGCGCACCATTCTTGGCGATCAAGGTCTGCTGCGCCACGCGATCACAAATCTAGTGGACAACGCTATCAAGTACACGCCGTCGGGCGGGACGGTCACGGTCGGTGTGGAAGAACGCGGTGATGCGATGGTAGTGACGGTCAAGGATACTGGCATCGGCATTGCGCCCGCCGATCAGGTGCGGCTGTTCGAACGGTTCTATCGCGTGAAGCGGCGTGAGACGATCGACATCAAAGGCACCGGTCTCGGCCTTGCCATTGTCAAGTCTATTGCAGAGTGGCATCGCGGCCGTGTGTGGGTAGAAAGCCAACTAGGCGAAGGGTCGACGTTCTACATCCTGCTACCGCTCAGTCACGAGTAACTCAAAGCGAGTAAAAAGTGAACTCGCCGTTGGATCTTAATCTGGCGGCGAGTTGTTATTTGTACGCCCCTTGTCAAAACTTCCTGGTCATGTTAAAATCCCGCCCCGTTGCGTGGTCAAATCCCTTAACAACGACCTCGCACTTTCCGCTCTCGGCGTCGTCGGTCCGAGGGCACATCCCGTGGAAAGGAGAATAGCATGGCTGTCATTCGACCCTACGAGGTCACCCTCGTCGTCCGTCCTGACATGGACGACACCGCCTTCACCGGCGTGGTGGATAAGGTCAAAGGCTGGATCACCACCGCCGGAGGCACGGTCAACCAGACCAACGTCTGGGGCCGCCGCCGACTTGCGTACCCCATCAAGAAACTGACAGAAGGCCAATATGTGTTGCTGTTGGCCGATCTGCCGTCGCAGGCATTGGCTGGGCTGGAACGTGATCTCCGCTTGACCGAAGAAATCCTGCGCTTCCTGATCATTCAACCCGGACGCTAAGACCATCACGCCGAGGAGGCTGCGATGACGCGCGGACTCAACAAAGTCATGATCATCGGCCGTTTGGGCCGTGATCCCGAAATGCGTTACACCCCCAACGGCCGCCCGGTGACGGCATTCAGTGTCGCCGTCAATCGGTCGTGGACGTCCGGCGAAGGCGACAAACGCGAAGAGACCGAATGGTTCAACGTGGTCGCCTGGGGTAATCTGGCTGAGATTTGCAAGCAGCATCTGCACAAAGGCCAGACCGTGTACGTCGAAGGCCGCCTGCAAACTCGCGGCTGGGAAGATCAAGAAGGCAAGAAGCACTATCGGACTGAGATTGTCGCCAACGAAATGATCATGCTGAGCGATCGCCGTGAAGGCGACGATCAGATCGGCGAAATCTCATCGGCCTCAGAAGAAGAGGATTTTCCGTTCTGATTGATGCCGATCGCGGATCGGCATCAACTGTGGAGGACATTACAATGGCTGAGCAAGAACAACAAGAACGACCGGCTGCGCCGCAGTCAGCGCCCGAGCGCCGACCGTCTGGTCCGCGCCCGTCTGGTCCGCGCGGCGAGCGCCGTGGTGGCAAGTTCCAACCGCGCCCCAAGGTCTGCCAGTTCTGCGTCGATAAAGTTAAAACCATCGACTACAAACAGGCTGACATGCTGCGCCGTTTCGTCAGCGAGCGGGGCAAAATTCGCCCGCGCCGCCAGACCGGCACCTGTGCCAAGCATCAGCGCCATCTGACAACGGCCATCAAGCGCGCCCGCCATCTGGCGATGCTGCCGTTCGTCGGCCAGCAGGCTCGCTAATCCAGGTAGATTGGTAAATTGGTAGATTAGTCAGTTGCTTCGCTAATTTACCAATTTGCTAAATACCAATTTACTGGTTTATTGACCGAGGTCGCATGTCGAAGAATACCCCTACCCGTAACGTGCAGATTCCGAAAGAGCAAACGCGCAAGCAGCTGTCGCGCGCCGAACGTGAGGCCAAGCAAAACCGCACGGTGTTGTTGATCGTCGGCAGCGTGGTCGCTTTGCTGGTGCTCATCGTCGGCTTCGGCATCTTGCGCGAAAATGTGTTTATACTGAACGAACCGGTCGCCAACATCAACGGCGAAACCATTTCCACCCGCGAGTTTCAGAATCGCGTGCGATTGGCCCGCCTGACGTTGAATCAGCAAGTCGCTCGCGCTCAGGCGCTGGGCGACACCCAATCGGCGCAACAATACCAGACGCAGTTGAACGATCCCAAGGGCTTGGGCGCGCAAGTGTTGAATGAAATGCGCGACGAAATCCTGCTCAAGCAGGGTGCCAAGGACTTTGGTGTGACCGTCACGCCGGACGAAGTGCAAGTCTTCCTCGAAGAAGACTTGGGCTATCTGCGCAATCCGCCGACGCCCGCGCCCACGCGCACGCCGGCCCCCACGCCGACCGTGACGGAACCGATTACCCAGACGCCGACGCCGACCATTACACCTTTCCCGACGTCAACGCCCGTTACCAAAGAAGGGTTTGATAAACTGTATCAAGATCAGCTGAGCGTGTTGGGATCGGTCGGTGTCACCGACGCGGACTATCGCAAGATGGTGGAACTGCGTCTGATCGGCGAGAAGGTGAAGGCCGCAATTGCGTCCACTGTGCCGACGACGACCGAGCAGATCAAGTTCCGCTACATTCGTGTCGATGCGGCAGATGTGCAGACCGTCACACAATCCATCAACACCGATGGCTTTGACAAGGTCTATCAGGCCGTGGTGTCAGCCACCTATCCGGTGACTACCGTGGTTGCCTCAGAGACCTTCGACTGGGTGCCGATGGATGAGATCTCGCAAACCACAGAGTTTGGCCCGGCGCTGGCCGAAGCGTTGTTCTCCACACCGATTAGCCAGGTGGTGAGCTTGCAAATCAACGCCGCTGGCACAGCCAGTTACACAGCGCAAATTCTGGATAAGGGTGTGCATCCCATCAACGCCAGTTTCCTGAACAGCCGTCAACAGGCTGCCCAAGAAGCCTGGCTGGAAGCCCGCCGCGATCCGCGCTTCTTCCTGACGTGGGAAGATCGCGTACCCACCAAGCCGTAACTATTCTGCTGTCCTGAGTTTTCGCCCGCACGATCACGGCCTGTCCAGTGGACAGGCCGTGATCATTTTATATCAGATTTGCTCGCAGCGGATTGCCAAATCCGCTGGATATGTCAATCCAGCAGGAGCAACCAAGGGCAGTCAGGCGGGCTTAGCCGCGGCGTTGAATCACACTGGTGAGTGCGGCGACATGCGCGTCTTTCAACTCTGCGCCATAACGCTTAAGCCGATCAACATCCTCGAAGATCGACGCCAGATCGCGATCGATGGCTTCTTTTACGCCTGATTCAAGACGGAAGGTTCGCAGCATCGATCGGCACAGCGACTCCCGTCGATCGCTCCACGTCATCCACAGTGTATCCACCATCCGCGCAGTGATCACCACCCGATCGGTGGGAGCGACGATCACATCATCGACGACGAACGACTCTGTATCTTCGAGATATGAGGTCGCCACTTCGCGTAATTCGCCGTTGACGCACACCTCAACCCGATCGGGTTGGTGGACGCCCCGAAAGATCAATCGATAATAGCGCGGTGAGGGCAGCACGGCTAGATCGCCCGTCGCCGGTTCAATCGTGAGGTCAGTGCCGGTGCCGTAATAAGACTGTGTAAAAGCGGTCAGCGCATAGCGACCGTTTTGATAGGCCGATGTTTCGCCATCGTCTTCATACAACTCAAAGCGATGGTCGGCATTCGGGAAGATGTGAAGATCCAATCGGGTTGGATTACGCACGCCGCTCTCACCCTCACCCGCCAACGGAATAATCGCGCCCGCTTTGGCAAACACCGGAATCTCATCGAGGCGACCGTACAGGCTGTACCAGCGATTGCCGTAGAAATGCTCGGCGTCGAAAAAGTTGAACCAGTCGCCGGACGGCAGCCAGACGATCTGGCGGCTTAGACGTGTATCGGGGTCGATCGGAGTGGTGTACGGCGCGGCGATCAATTCCGTGCCAAAGGTGTAGGCTTGCGCGCAGCGATACGCGTCGTCGACTTCGGGTTGCTCGTAATACAACGGCGTGATCAACGGCACATCTTGAGTGTGATTGCGCCACGCCATCGAGTAGATGTACGGGATGAGTTGATGGCGCAGTTGCATTGCGGTGCGAATGACCCGGAATGTTTCGGCATCGTAGGCCCATGGGCGGCGATCTTGATACGGGTTCTTGGTACTGTGCAGGCGCAGGATTGGGCTGAACACGCCGTACTGCACCCAGCGCGCGTACAACTCGCCATCTTCGATCCCCAGCATGTGCCCGCCGATGTCGTGACTCCACCAACTGTACCCGACGTTAGCGGCAGTCGCCGTGAAATACGGCTGAAACGCCAGCGAGTCCCAACTGACGACGGAATCGCCAGAAAAACCGATCGGGTAACGGTGATTGCCCAGCCCAAACCATCTTGAGAAGATGAATGGTCGCTTCGAGTCATCGCGTCCCAAATCGTAAAAGTGCAGGTGGTTGAGCCACATCAACGGATCAAGTCCGGGCAGTTGACTGAGCGAACCTTGCTGCCAGTCCAGCCACCAGAAATCAACGCCCATCGTTTCATACGGATGGTGCAGGATCTCAAAGTAGGCACGGGCGAAATCGGGATCGGCCAGGTTCAATTCGATGGGACGCTGAGCCGCCGGATCGAGGTTGAGCGCGCGCGCCATCGCCCCGAATTGCTCTTCGTGCGGATGAATGCCTTCGGCCGGATGCAGGTTGAGGGCCGTTTTCAGGCCATGTCGATGCAACCACTCGATCAGCGCGGGCGGATCTGGAAACAGGTCACGATTCCACGTGTAGCCGGTCCAACCGGTAGAATCGTTGCCAGTCTGCGTGATGTGCCAGTCCATGTCGATGATGCACACCGACAGTGGAATAGCGTGTTGTTCAAAATCCATCATCAGTTCCATCAACGATTGCTGGGTGTATTCCCAATAACGGCTCCACCAGTTGCCCAAAGCCCAGCGTGGGATCAGCGGCACACGTCCGGCAACTTTGCAGAAGTCAGATAGACAAGTTTGATAATCATCGCTGTAGCCGAAGAAATACAGATCGATGTTCTGCGGGTGTGGACGCGGCATCAACCAGCCGTCAAGCCGAAAAACGAGGCTGCGCGAGTCGTCGACGATCGACCAGCCGTCACGCGACATCAGGCCACGGTCCAGATGAGTGGCACCGTTAACTCCATCGAGCGTGCGGGTTGTGCCGCGTAAATTCTTCCACTCGCCGCGATCGCCGTACTTCCATTGTGTGACGGTCGCCAAGACGTCGATCGACAACGTATCACTCGCAAAGCCGCGTTCAGTCGGGTGATAGATCAGGCGCAGATGCTCCGTCTCGATCGTGATCGCGGCGTCTGTTCGATCGACTTTGAATTCAGGCGCGGGCCAGGCGCGATGCCAGAACGTCTGACTGGCGTGATCTTCAAATTCGCTCGTCGGGCTAAATTCAAGACGGAACAGACGCGAGGTCAACAGCGTGAACCGGACGTGCGGTGCTAGCACAATCGATTGCGGCAAAGCCGCGGGCGTCATCGGGACTTGAAAGGGATTGGGAATCATAACTAGACCTCTCGCAAAGACGCTAAGACGCAAAGCCTCAACGTTGTTATTCGGACAGTCCGTTAACCACTCGGAGGATGCCGTCTTTAATTAGGGCGGCTCCGAAATTGATAAGCAGCCCCAAGCGTTTGTCAGCAAGTTTCAAATACGTTAGGAGTTGTTTCTTGTGCACGGGAGCAAATTCTTCGACTGACTTGAGCTCAACGATGAGTTTATCTTCGACCAGCAAATCGGCCCGAAAAGCCGTGTCCAATTCGACGTCTTGGTAGTGAATGGGGATTGGTTGCTCGGTGACAACTTTTAGCCCACGTTGACGCAATTCGTACGCCAGTACGGCTTGGTAGACTGATTCCAAAAGTCCCGGGCCAATGCGGGTGTGAATCTTAAACGCAGCATCAACCACAATCGTGGCAATTTCGTTTTCAGTCATGGACACTCACCACAAAACGAAAGTCGCAAAGGCGGAGGAACTTAGCGGCTTTGCGACTTGGCGAGAGATTCTTGCAGATATTACTTTTTAACTGCAACACGAACTACTATCTCCGTACCCTGCCCCACGGCGCTGGTTGCATTAAACTCGGCGTTGAGCGCCCGGGCGCGTTCATCCATGTTGCGCAGGCCATGTCCGGCGTACGATTTGACGTGGCTCATATCGAAGCCGCGTCCATCGTCGCGCACCGACAACACCACCTGCGCACCCTCCCGTCGCAAGTTGATCATCACGTTGCGGGCGCGGGCGTGCTTAGCAATGTTGGCCAGTGCTTCCTGGGCGATATGGAACAGTCCCGCCGATTGATCCGGTGTCAAATCGGCATCAGCCAGATCGTTGGTCTGCACTTCGACTGCAATAAAGGTGTTGGCCTTGAAGGCTCTCACCAGATCGGTGAGTCCGGTCGAGAGGTTCTTGTTCTGAAAACGTTGCGGGCGCAGATCGAGGATGTAGTTGCGAATGTCGCGGATGACATCGTTAAGACCGTTGATGGCGTCTTGCAGGCGCTTGCGGGCATCGACCGGCGATTCATCAAACAACAAGCCCACGTATTCCAACGTCAAGCCCACGGCATAGATCGACTGGATGATGCCATCGTGCAGATCCATTGCGATACGCTCGCGCTCTTCCAGCACGGCCAGTCGCTGCACCTGCTTGTACAGATTGGCATTCTCGATCGCGATGGCGGCCTGCGCGGCCAGCATCGTAATCAGGTGCTCATCCTGATCGGAGAACTCCTCTGCACCGATTTTGTCCGTCAGATACAGGTTACCCAGCAACTTGCCTTTGAAGATGATGGGCACGCCGAGAAAACTGCCCATGTGCGGATGATGATTCGATACACCCGACGAACGTGGATCATCGTCCACGCGTCGCAGCCGAATCGGCTTAGGCTCGCGCAGCAACAGGCCCAACAGCCCTTTGCCAACCGGCAGGTGACCGATGGCGCGCACTTCCTCGGGCGTCATACCGGACGTCACAAACTTGTCCAGCGTACCGGTCTGATTGGGCACGCCCAATGCCGCGTATTTGGCCGCCACCAGCGAGCGCGCCAGATCGACGATACGCTGTAACACGCGATCCAGTGCGAGTTCAGCCGTAATCGTCATCGACGCCTCGAACAGCGCTTCCAACTGCGCGCTCAAGCGTCGCTCATCCGCTTGGCCTTTGAAAGTCGTCATAGTGGCTATTAGTCTTCCGTCCCTGTGCGGGAGGATTATAGCACGGCCTGCTTAGTCTTGGGAGACACCGGTAACTCGTGATACAATCGCGACATGCACAAGAGTAACCAACGGCTCAAAGTAAGTGGTCGATGGGGCGTGATTTGGCTTGCGGGGCTGATCCTGCTCGCAGCCTGTGCAGCCCCACCTGCTCCGATCATTCCGGTGGCGACCCTCGAAGCCGACGCGCCTATCTTGCCCACCCGCACGCCCGTCACGCCCACCTCGCCGCCCCCGACGCTGACGCCGCGCGTGCCGACCGTCGAACCTTCGGCCACCCCTGAAGCCGCCACCGCGTATTATCGGACCGGCGTACAGGCTTACGGCCGCGGCGATTATACCTCGGCGCTATTGGATTTCACGCAGGCACTTCAACTCGATCCGCAGAACGCCCTGCTCTATCTCAATCGCGCCCAAGTCTATCTGGCGACCAAAGACTATGATGGCGCAGTCGCCGATTTTTCCAAAGTGCTCGAACTCGATCCGAACAACGTCGCCGCGTGGGTCAATCGGGGCGAGGCGCGGGCCGCGCGCGGTGACTATGCGTTGGCGCTACTCGATCTCGATCAAGCCATCGCGCTTAGCCCGAAAGAACCATCGGTGTATGTGAATCGCGGCCGCATCGTGCAAGCGTCCGGCGTCATCACCGGCGCGATCGAGAACTTCACCGAAGCGCTCGACATCGATCCGAACTACGCGCCCGCCTATTACTATCGGGCGCTGGCTTACACCGCCGACAAACCCGATCAGCAGTTGGCGGTTGACCTGCGCGTCTTGAACGATCTGAACGCGGCCATCGCACTAGAACCTGACAACATCGACGCTTACTTTGCACGGGCGCAGGCGTACGTGAGCGGCGGCGATCTAGATAAAGCGTTGGTTGATCTAACCCGGGCCGCCGTCATTTCGCCCGACGATGCCGACGTGTATTTACGTCGCGCTCGATTGCAGTACACGCGCCGCGATTTCAAAGCCGCGCTGGATGATTTTGTGACCGTACTGAATCTGAAACCGGAGTCGATCGATGCGCTGCTCGGTCGGGGATTGGTGTACGGCGAACTCAATCAACCCGATCGGGCC
This sequence comes from Anaerolineae bacterium, assembly GCA_046328575.1. GTDB lineage: Bacteria > Chloroflexota > Anaerolineae > Fen-1058 > Fen-1058 > JAGOBP01. The sequence goes on along the minus strand of JAXLWI010000006.1, from coordinate 28,530 downwards.
GTAGCCGACTTCACGGCCGTGCTCCGTCTCGATGCCAAAAACATCTCAGCGTTATTGTATCGCGCGCGGGTGTATGACAAGCAAAACAAGCGCGATCTGGCACTGAACGATCTGCGCCGAGCTTTGACACTGGCTGACAAGCCGGAAGACAAAGCAACCATTCAGGCAGAAATTGATCGATTGAAGTAAGGTGCATCGCAGAGACGCGGAGGCCGCAGAGGGCTCTTAGGTTTCTCTGCGATCTCTGCGTCTTTGCGATCAGAAAGTGAGAGCCGCTATGAAAAAGATCCTTTTACTCGATGGTCACTCGCTGGCCTATCGCGCCTTCTATGGGTTGCCGCTATACGATCAAAGCGGGCGACCGCGTTTTTCCACGGCCAAAGGTGAGTTCACCAATGCCATCTTCGGTTTCGCGTCGATGCTGTTCAAAGTCTGGGCTGACGAAAAGCCTGACTATATCGCGGTGGCCTTTGACAAGGGGCGCACCTTCCGCGATGACAAATTCGCCGACTACAAAGGCACGCGCCAAAAAATGCCCGATGAGTTGGCCGGGCAAATGGATCGCATTTTCCGACTCGTGCAGGCCTTCGACATCCCGGCCATCACCGCCGATGGCTACGAAGCCGACGACATTTTGGGCACTTTAGCGAAGCGCGCCGCGCACGACGGGCTGGATGCGCTGATCGTGACGGGCGACACCGACGCCTTCCAACTCATCGAAGACAACGTCAAAGTATTCACCTCCGGTCGCATGTGGAATGACACGGCCACTTACGACGCCAAAGCGATCAAAGAGCGTTACGGACTCGAACCGATCCAATTGATCGACTTCAAAGCGTTGAAGGGTGACACCAGCGACAACGTACCCGGCGTTAAGGGCATCGGCGAAAAGACCGCGACGCAATTGCTGCAGCAGTTCGGCACAGTCGAGAGCGTGTACGATCATCTCGACGCGGTAGCGCCGGCGCGGGCCAAGTCGGCGTTGGAAGCTAATCGCGAGATGGCGTTCCTGAGCAAAGACCTCGTCACGATCCGCACCAACGTCCCGATCGATCTCACGTGGGAAGCGTGCGCCGTTCATACCTACAACCGCACTAAAGTTGAATCTTTGTTCGACGAGTTGGAGTTCAAATCACTGCGGGCGCGATTGCCGCAAGGCGGCGTGTCGGATACAGCAGTTGATACCTCCACTGCACCCGCGGACGACGAGGCGGCATCCACCGCCACGACCTCTAAACGCGCGGCGAAACCCAAGCAAATCTCGATGTTTGGCGAGGAGGAAGAAACACCGAACGACGCCCGACCGAAGACGAACAAGCCGGAAGTCACTCGCACGACGATTGTGCAAGACAAAGCCGCCTTGACGGCCTTAGTAGAAGACCTAAAACAAGCGCCGATCATCGCCTTCGACACCGAGACCACTTCAACCGATCCGCTGTTGAGTAGCCTCGTTGGCATTTCGTTGAGCGTGCGCGAAGGCGAGGGCTACTACATCCCGATCGGTCATGCCGAAGGCCAACAGTTGCCGCTGAAAACGGTCGCGTCGGCGCTGAAGACGATCTTCGCAGATGAAGATCAACCCAAAGTCGCACACAACGCCAAGTTCGATATGGCTGTGCTGCACGAGGCCGGCCTGCCCGTGCGCGGCCTAAAATATGACACCATGTTGGGCGCGTTCCTCATCGAGCCGGGCGGGCAGATCGGGTTGAAGAAACTCGCGGCATCTCAGTTGAACGTCGAGATGACGGAGATCACCGAGCTGATTGGCACGGGCAAGAAGCAGATCAGCATGGATCAGGTCGCTATCGAAGATGCGGCACCTTACGCTGCCGCTGATGCCGACATCACGCTGCGACTGATGAAGTTGCAGGAGCCGCAGTTGAAGGAACTGGGCCTGCGGAACTTGCTGGACACGATCGATATGCCGCTGGTGCCGGTGCTGTTGGATATGGAACTCGCGGGGGTCAAGATCGACGCCAAGTATTTGGCTAAGATGTCGCAGCGGCTTGAAAAACGGCTGAAAGAAATCGAATCGCAAGTTTACGAGTTGGTGGGCATGCCGTTCAACATCAACTCGCCCGCGCAGTTGGGCGACGTGCTGTTTGGCAAGTTACAACTCAGCGCGCCCGGCGAACGCAAGACGTCAACCGGCAAAGTATCCGTTGCGGCTGATGTGCTTGAATCGATGCGGGGGACGCATCCCGTGATCGATTTGATTTTGGAGCAGCGCCAGTTGTCGAAGTTGAAGGGCACGTATCTCGACGCCCTACCCAAGTTGATCAACCCCAAGACGGGGCGCGTGCACACGTCGTTCAATCAGACTGGCGCGGTCAGCGGCCGCATCGCGTCGCAAGACCCGAACCTGCAAAACATCCCCATCCGCAGCGAGTTGGGCCGCGAAGTGCGCCGCGCCTTCATCGTGGAAGAGGGCAACGTGCTCATCGCCGCCGACTATTCGCAAGTGGAACTGCGCATCGCCGCGCACATCGCTAACGATCCGGGTTTGCGCGCCGCCTTCGCCGCCGGACAGGACATTCACAAAGCGACCGCCGCAAAAGTCTTGAGTTTGCCGCTTGATCAAGTCACATCCGATCAGCGGTCGTTTGCCAAGCGCGTCAATTTCGGACTGTTGTACGGCATGGGCACACTGTCGCTGGCCCAGCAAGCGGGCATTTCGATGAAAGAAGCGCAGCAGTTCGTCGATGCTTATTTTACGGGCTTTCCGAACATCAAAAAGTATATCGAAGACACCAAGCGTCGCGCCAAGGTGGACGGTTACGTCGAGACACTGTTAGGCCGACGGCGTTACTTCCCGATATTGCGCACCGAAACGCGGGACGCGCGGACCAACATCATGCAGCGCACCGCCGAACGTGAAGCCATCAACCATCCGATTCAAGGCACGGCCGCCGACATCATCAAGATTGCAATGATCAACATCCACCGCGAGTTGGCGCGGCGCAAACTCAAAGCCCGCTTGATCCTGCAAGTCCACGACGAACTGATCCTCGAAGCGCCTAAAGCCGAAGCCGAGAAAGTTGAGAAGTTGCTGCGCGAGTTGATGGAAGGCGCGTATCAACTCGAACCCCCGTTGAAAGTGGAAGTCGGTGTGGGGCAAAACTGGGACGAGGTAAAGTAAGGCAAACCACGAAGACGCCAAGCCTTAGCGTGCTTGGCGTCTTAGCGTCCTCCGCGTCTTTGCGGTCAACGTATTTTAGTCGATGCCTGAGGCTATTCGCTCTTCGTGGTTTTGCTGCCGATCTCGACCAATTGAATCTGCGCCTGATAGCGCTTGCCGTCGATATCGACCTTGCCGCTGGTGAAATAGCCCTTGGAGCCAGTCTTGAAGTCTTTAGGCGGCACCGTCATCAGGCCAATCAGCTGCCCCGCATCCGTCTTCAGTTCGACAATGATGTTCATTTCTTCCTCCAGGAATTAGGTGTCAAACATCGAATAGGCTGAATCATAAACTTGGCGGATCAACGTCGAAAGTCGGCGATCTTCGGAAACTCGGTAGCCGACTCGGCCAATCGGACAAGCGAACCGATCGGGTGGGCGCCTAACAGAACCCGATTGGATCGGCGGGTCGTTGCGATCACCATGCCGACTACCTGGCCCGTATGTTGACTAATGAACGGCGAGCCGCTTAAGCCGCTTGGCTCCAATTGATCGTCCATCAGCACCCAAAAGGCTTGCGTGCTGGCCGACTGCACCGTGCCATTTAACACACGCCGACCACCCTGCCCGTCGCCCAAGCCGCTGTACAAAGAAACACGTTCGCCGGGCTGCGGCAGACCGCGCGCATCGGGCGTTAGAATCAGCGCCGGATCGATCGAGGCTGGATTCATCGCCCGCAACAGCACATAATCGATAGTCATGTCTTCACCGGAACGCGGCCAGCCGGGCGGCCCCCACAACCGATCGAACTCAACCACCAAATCCGATCGGCCCGCAATCTCGAACGCGACTCGTTGCAGCGGCGCAGAGGCCTCAAACGATAAACTGTGGGCAGTTGTGGCACCAACAATCGCGCCAGACTTCAACTTAAAAATAAAGCCACAACCTACACCATGATACACATCTTTATCATATAGTGCCAACTCCAGTAATCCAACTGAAGTGGAAGGTTGAGTTCCAAAGTCGGCGTTGATCGTAGGATGGGGTGGCGTTGGGTCCAGCGGCAGGCCCAGACCACCCGGTCCAGCCAGCATCCACGCCGCAGCCCCCGCCAGTGCCACAACCACCAGTGCCAGCACTGTACCTTGAGCGATAAACCGGGCATTCATGACGCCCAAATTATCGCTTGATCGGGGCGAATAGGCAATCGAGCAGGCTGAGGCGGCCTAGTATTACCCTCCCATACCGCGCTCAAACCCTACCCTCGCACTAGCACTTGTGCTATACTAGCCACTGCTCTCAAATCTTATCGTGGAGGGATGCTGTGAAGCACTTCCTATCGTTGGCTGATCTCACCTCCGATCAGCTTATGAGCCTGCTTGATCTGGCCGTCAAACTGAAAAAAGAGTGGCAAGCCGGTGGTAATCCGCCGATTCTGAAGGGCAAGACCATGGGTATGGTCTTCACCAAGCCCAGCCTGCGCACGCGTGTGTCATTCGATATGGCCATGCTACATCTGGGCGGGCACGCCCTATACCTGTCGCCGAATGAAATCTCGCTGGGGCAGCGCGAAAGTGTGGCCGATGTGGCGCGTGTCCTCAGCCGCTACGTGGACATCATCATGGCTCGCGTCTTCGGGCATCGTGATGTGGTGGAACTGGCGCAGTATTCACGCGTGCCGGTGATCAACGGCCTTAGCGATTACACTCACCCATGCCAGGGCCTGGCCGACCTGCTGACGATCTACGAGCGATACGGTACACTGCAAGGCATCAAGGTGGCCTATGTTGGCGATGGTAACAACGTGGCTAATTCGTTGATCTTCGGTTGCGCGCTGGCAGGCGCGAACTTCAGTATCGCTTCGCCAGCCGGTTATGAAATCAGCGGTGATGTCGTGTCCAAGGCACGCGGACTCGCGGCCAAGACCGGCAGTCAGCTGACGTTCTATCACGAACCTGCCGAAGCCGTGCGCGAAGCGGATGTGATCTACACCGACGTCTGGACGTCAATGGGCCAGGAAGCGGAATCGCAGAAGCGCTTGGAAGTGTTTGCGCCGCGCTATCAAATCAACTCGGCGTTGGTGGGCAAGGCGCGCCGCAACGTCATCGTCATGCACTGCTTGCCCGCACATCGTGGTCAGGAGATCACCGACGAAGTCGCCGACGGGCAACACTCGGCGTTGTTCGATCAGGCTGAAAACCGAATGCACGCCCAAAAGGCCATCATCGTCGAATTGATGGCTCCCGATTATGCCCGCGGTCTTTTGTCGCAAGTGTCCAAATCAGCATCGTCGTCCAAGACGGTTAAGCCCGTTGCTAAGCCTGCCGCCAAGTCAGCGGCCAAGCCGACGTCCAAACCCGCCACCAAGTCCAAGGTGATTAAGCCCAAGACCAAGGCGGTCAAGAAGCGTTAAACTGGATAAGTGACGAGTGAACCAGTACCGATCGGTCACTCGTCGCCCTATCATTCTCACTCTTCACGATCATCATGGCTGGAAATCGACGCCTCTTCGAACACGCGGTTCGCAAAGCCAACGGCTACTACGAGCAGAAAGCCTGGGATAAGGCGCTGGTCGAGTATCAGAACGCGCTGCGCGAGTTCTCGGACGATCTGACGATCATCGAGAAGGCGGCCGATGTGTACGAGCGGCTGGGCAAACTGCACGAAGCTGCTCAGAGTTACATGATCATCGCCAATCTGCGATCGCGTCAGGGTGTGCAGGATCTCGCCATCGACTACTGGCAGCGCGCCACGCGGCTTGATCCTGACATCATCGAACCGCACAAGAACCTGGCGTTTGCCTTCGCCTCGCAGGGACAGTCCAAGCTAGCCGTGCGCGAGCATCTGGCGCTGGCCCGCATCTATCAGCAGCAGAACGCGCTGTCAGATGCCCTCAGTTCAGTGCAGGCCGCCTACGCGCTCGAGCCTGCCAGCCCCGATGTGTTGACGGCCCTCGAACTGCTGAAGCAAGCGGGTGTGCAGACCGGGCCGCTCGGTGAAGAGAAAGCGGCTGAAACTGCCGAAGCCGAAGGCGAAACGCGCGGCAGCCCGATCGACATCACCAAAGACCTCGCGTTGGCGAAACTGGCCGATCTGGTCTTCGAAGAGAAGCCCACTGCCACCCAACCCGGTACCGATACGCTGATCAGCAAGGCGTTGGAACAGCAGATGGCGGGCGATACCGCCAAGGCCATCGACACCTATCGGAAGTTGTTGGCCGCTGGCGTTGATACTCCCGCCATTCACTTCAATCTGGGTTTGTTGTATCAGGAGACCGTACGGCTTGACGAAGCCATCGAGCAGTTCAACAAATCGGTGAATTACACCGATTATCGCTTGGGCAGCCTGTTCGGACTCGGCGAGTTGTATCGCGCCAAAGGCCGTATGGATGAGGCCCTCAGTTACTTCTTGGAAGTGCTGAAGATCATCGATCTGCAAACGGTGCGCCGCGAACAAGCCGACGATCTGATCCAAGTTTACGAGAGCCTCGCCGAAACGTACGCGGCCAAAGGCGAAGCGCAGCAATCGGGTTTGTTTGTCAACACACTGGTCGAGTTTCTCAGCAACAAGGGCTGGGAAGATAAAGTCATGCAGGCTCGTCGCCGGTTGGACAATCTGACCGAAGAGGGCGCGCCCGCTATGAGTCTGGCCGAAGTGCTCAGCGTGCGCAATTCCGAAGTGCTGCTGCAATCGCTGTCGCTGGTAGGCGAACTGGCGAAGCGCGGCAAGTTCTACAGCGCGCTCGAAGAAGCTTACAGCGCGATTGAGAAAGCGCCCGATTATCTGCCACTGCATTTGCGGCTGGCCGAGATCATCTTTAAGAGCGGCCAGACCGACATGGGCATTGCCAAGTTCCTGACGGTCGCCAACACCTTGTATGCGCGCGGCGACGCACATCAAGCCATGGCGATCTATCAGCGCGTGCTGCGCCTGGCACCGATGGACGTGAACATCCGCACCAAGCTGATCGAACTGCTGGTGTCGTACGGACAGATCGATCGGGCGTTGGAGCAATATCTGGCGCTGGCCGATACGTACTATCAACTAGCCGCGACGGAGAAAGCGCGCGAGAAATATCACGATGCGTTGGCGCTTGCGCCGCGCGGCACCACCGGCCGTTTGTGGACGACGCAGATCATGCACAAGATTGCCGAGATGGACATGCAGCGCGGCGATTGGCGGCGCGCGATCGAGGCGTACGAGCGACTGAAGAAAGTCGATCCTACCGATGAGAAGGCGCGCTTCACGTTGATTCAGCTGTACTATCGGGTCCAGCCACAGCAGGCGATTCAGGAAATCGACGAACTGTTAAAGGGCTATCGTTCAACGGGTAAGACCCGCAAGTTGGTGCCCGTCATCGAAGATGAAGTCAAAGCACATCCCAACGACATGGCGTTGCGCGCGCGCGCCGCGCAGGCGTGCATCGAAGCGGGGATGCGCACGGAAGGCATCGGGCATCTCAATCATCTGGGTGAAATGCAGCTCAACGCTGGTCTGAACAAGCAAGCCGTCGCGACGATTCGCGCCATCATCGCTCTCAATCCTCCCAACGTCCAGGCCTATCAAAAACTCCTCGCCAGAATCGGGGGTTGAGCCGTGAGTGAATTGGCGGCTTTGTTTCAGCGCCTCGACTGGCTCAGTGTCCTCGATATCGGTCTAGTGGCGCTGATCTTTTTTGGGGTATTGTATTTGATGCGCGGCACGCAGGCCGAGCCGTTGCTGCGCGGTGTGATTATCCTGCTGGTCATCGTTTCGATTTTGGGCAATACGCTGACGCTGCCCGCTTTCGCTTGGATCTTTCAACGCGCCATTCCTGCCCTGCTCATCGCCATTCCCGTCGTCTTTCAGCCGGAACTGCGCCGTGCGTTGGAGCGCATCGGTCGGGCGGGCGTGTGGTCGAATCGGCCCGCGCGGCGGGTGGCCGATCTGGAACAGATGATCCCCGTGATCGCGCAAGCCTGCCAGCGCCTCGCCGATCGCAAGCACGGCGCGTTGATCGTGTTGGAGCGCGCGACCGGTCTGCAAAGTTACGCCGACACCGGTGTCTTCATCGATTCGGCGGTGAGTTCCGAATTGCTGCAAACGATCTTCTTTCGCAATACGGCACTGCATGACGGCGCAGTCATCATCCGCGATACGCGGGTATTGGCCGCCGCCTGCATTTTGCCGTTGACCAGCAGTTACATGAGCGATCGACGCATGGGCTTGCGGCATCGTGCCGCAATCGGCATTACTGAAGCGACGGATGCGATCGCCATCGTGGTCAGCGAAGAACACGGCACGATCTCGATCGCGCACAACGGTCGCATCATTCGCCGCCTTGATGCGCAGCGTTTGGAAACCGTCCTGCGCGCCTTCTACCAACTCGATGGACATACCACACCCCCACGATCGGTGATGTGGTTAAGGCGCGTGCTCGGCATACGCTCACGCGCCGAGGGTGAGCGCCCGCGGCCCGACCAGGCCGAACCTCCTCGCCGGACGGTGGACGGATGATTCGCTGGCTGTTGGATAACGTCGGCAACATTCTGTTGTCGATCCTGCTGGCCGTTATGGTCTGGGTCGTTGCGGTGCGCGAGGCGAATCCCGACATCGACAAGCTATATGGCACGCCGATCTCGATCACACCGCAGAATCTACCGGCCGGGATGATGACGTACGGCGAAAGCGCCAAGCAAGTGCGCGTCACGCTCAGCGGACCACAATCGGCGTGGGATGTGCTGACACCCGATCGGATCACGGCGGCGATCGATCTTAGTCAGCCGGTGTCAGGCTCGCTCGATCTGCCCGTGCAGGTTACGGTGGCCGATCGGTTGCTGCGTGTAATCAAAGTCGAACCGGCCGTTATCAGCCTGAAGATGGAACCTATCGCCGAGGCCAGCATTCCGATCACCATCAACGTCGTTGGTGAAGCCTCGCCGACATATGCGGTCGAGCCTGTGGAAGTTAGCCCGGCCGTGGCGTTGTTGCGTGGGCCGACGTCGCTGGTCAATCAAGTCGCGGCGGCCAGCGGCCAACTTTCGATTCAAGATGCGCGGGCGACCGTGTCACAAACTGTGACGTTGCAGCCGCGCAACAGCGATGGTCAAGCCGTACCGAATGTGACGTTAACGCCCAGCACGACACTCGCCGTGGTACGCGTGCAACAGTTGGGCGGCTTCCGCGATCTAGCCGTAAAGATCGATCTGTTGGGCAATGTGGCACCCGGCTATTCCATCGCCAACGTGTCGGTCAGTCCGCAGATCGTCACGGTGTTTGGCAGTCCTGCCACGCTGGACGCCCTGCCCGGTTTCATCGCCACTGAGCCGATCTCAGTGACGAATGCCACCGCCGATCTGGAAGAACGCGTGCGCCTGACTGCCCCATCGGGGATTTCGATTCTCGGCGATCCGTTCGTGCAGGTCAGCGTGCGGGTGCGCGCCATCGAAAGCAGCATCAAGGTGCAGCGTCCGCCCGAGACTCAAGGCTTGCAACCCGGCATGGGCGCGCGCCTGTCGCCGGAAGTCGTCGATGTGATCGTCAGTGGACCGGTGCCCATCCTCGACGCGTTGCGCGCCGACGATGTGGTAGTGGTGTTAAACTTGTTGAACCTGGAAATCGGCACGCATCAGATCACGCCGGATGTCAGCGTGCCGAGCGGCATCCGGGTCGTGAGTGTGAATCCGGCCACCGTGCAAGTCATCATCGGCGAAGAGATCACGCCGACGGTGACGCTGACGCCGACCTTTCCGATCACGGCGGGGCTGCCCATTTCGATCACCAGTCCGGTGCCAACGCCAACTTTAAGAAAGTGATCGGGCTCAAAGACCAGTTCGTCCGCAATTCGAAATCAAACATCTAGAATCAGACATCTAAAATGACTAAACCGTTTGTTGCCTTAGTAGGCCGACCCAACGTCGGCAAATCAACTTTGTTTAACCGCCTCACGGGCGAGCGGCTGGCCGTCGTCGATGAAACGCCGGGCACCACGCGCGATCGGTTGCACGCCGACGCCGAGTGGAATGGTCGCGCCTTCACAGTGATCGATACGGGCGGCATCGAGATTGTCCCCGTGCGATCCACCAAATCCGATCGGGGTCTGACGCCTAACACGACGAATGCGCAAGCATCATTGGAGTTCATCCCATTGATCCGCGCGCAGGCTGAAGCCGCCATTTCCGAGGCTGAGGCCGTGGTGCTGGTCGTCGATTGCGACGCGGGGCTGACGAACGCCGATCGGGAAGTGGCCGAGATCTTGCGGCGTGCTTCGCGTCAATCGACACGCGGCGGCGAACCGTGGCCGCCCATCTTCGTCGCCGCCAACAAGGCGGATAATGCCGAACGGCGGCAAGTGGCGCTGGAATTCTATGAATTGGGCTTCGGCGAGGTCTATCCCATTTCGGCGCTGCACGGCCAAGGCACGGGCGATCTATTGGATGCCGTGGTCGCCGCGCTCCCGCCGATCGAGCCGGAGGAGACCGACGAATCGATCAAGATTGCGATCGTGGGGCGGCCGAACGTCGGCAAGAGTTCGATCTTGAACGCGATTCTGGGGCAGGAACGCGCCATCGTCAGCCCGGTGCCGGGGACGACGCGCGATGCCATCGACACGCCGTTGGTGTACGGCGACCTGCCTGTGACGCTGATCGATACGGCAGGCATTCGGCGGCGCGGCCATATCGATCCGGGCGTGGAGAAGTACAGCGTACTGCGCTCGCTGCGCGCCATCGAACGCGCCGATGTGGCGTTGTTGATCATCGACGCGACGGAAGGCGTAACGGCGCAAGACACGCACGTGGCCGGTTACATTCTGGACGAGAACAAGAGCGCGGTGATCGTCGTCAACAAGTGGGACATGATCCAGCCCGGCCTGCAGCCGAAAGACGACGGCTCGCTGAACGCGCGCGAAAAAGAGTTTAGCCAGCACGTGCGCTACGCGTTGAACTTTATGGACTATGTGCCAGTACTATTCGTGTCGGCGAAGACGGGGCTACGGGTTGACGAGGTGATGGCGATGGCGCTGCGGGTACAGGAAGAGCGCTTAACGCGTGTGCCCACCAGCGAAGTGAACCGCATCGTGCGCGAGGCTATCGACAAGCAAGCGCCGCCGTCGAAAGCGGGCAATCGCTTGAAGATTTTCTACGGTACCCAGGTGCGCGTCGATCCGCCGACGTTTGTGTTTTTCGTCAACGATACTAACTTGGTGCACTTTTCGTACGAGCGCTATCTGGAAAATCAAATCCGTGAAGCCCATAGTTTTATCGGGACACCGTTGCGCTTGAGTTTCCGCAATCGCGCTCAGGCGGAAGAATAAGTTCAATCGTCCGATAGTCGTATGGTCGTGTAGTTTTGTCTTCCTCGACCAGGCGGCTATCGGGCGACAAGACTACAAGACAGTTTTCTCCATGACCACTTTCTCTGCGTCAGTACTCCGCACTCCGCTGATCGAAGACGAGAGCATTCACCACCAGGTCGTTCGCGCCGCGGGCGTGGTTTATGGGGCCTTGGCCTCCGTGGCATTTGCAGTGACTTTTTGGGGTGTGAACGCCCTAACCTTGAAAGACATTTCGCCCATCGGGTGGTTGTTGCTGGCGATGGGACTGCTGACCTGTGTGCCGATCGGGTTGCTCGTCGGCTGGCTGGCGGCGCGCACGCGTTGGTCAGCACTCAGCATTCTTTTGTGGATCGTAGGCTGTGTCGCCTTTGCCTGGATCGGCGGACACTTGCCTTATGAGGGTTTGAGTCTTATGGCACGCCTCGGTGATCCCTATCCGCCAGCCCGCGAAATGTATCCTTTCAGCATCTCGGCGGGGGGCTTTACCGGCATTAGCATGCTGGTTGGCGCGGGTGCGGGCCTGTTTGTAGGGATGCTGTCACTCTTCGCTACTGAGCGAGCCTGGGAGGCTTCGACGGCTAAGCATCGTCTAGGCGTGAAGTCGATCGTGTTGCTGTTGATCGGTGCGCCGCCGTTGATCATGTTTGGCCTGTTGGCCGATTATCAGATCAATTCGTCGGTGCGGGACGGCCTGCTGGAAGTCGATCGCGTCATTCAGGTTGCGACTGATCCCGCTACGGATCTAATACAAGCCCGATTGCCTTACATGCAATCGTTTCGGTCTCAACTGTCATCTGAACGGACACTGTTGTGGAATAGCAACTCACCCGAGTTGATCAGTTTCGTCATCGACGCGCAGTTCAAGACTGGCTTGCTGATTCGCTGCCCCTTTAGCTTCGGTACGGTGTTTATGTGCAGCAACCTGGGCCGTGACACGCACGATTGGATGACGCAATTGATGACGACAGGCCACACCACGTGCGTGGGCTGTTCAGTACAGGTAGAGCGCGAGACGCGGCGCTGGCTGGCACAAGTTCTGCCGACGATGGGCACACTGCGCGAAGTCACGCTGCTTAAACATTTGGGCGGCTGGTTGTATCAACGCGCCACATTCGACAGCGGTCGGGCGATCGATTGTCGCTTCAGCGGCGACCGGCCTATTACGGTGGATTTGTGTATCGAAGCCAAGCACTAAGCCACAGCTAAACGCCGCGGGCGATCTGGTACAAGTCAGATCGCCCGCGTTTTTTCATCCATCACTCATTATTGCCCGTACAACCTCTGATACATCGCTAGATTCTCCCGCAGCCGCTCGATATACAAGCGCGTTTCCGCTAGCGAGATATTTTCCACGAACAGATCGACATCGCCGTGGGCGGCGTCTTTCCATTGGCGCGCATTGCCCGGTCCGCCGTTGTAGGCCGCCCACGCCGCGATGATATCGCCGTCCAAATAGTCCAGCCCGTAACGTCGCAGATAGTACACGCCGAACTTAACACTGACCAGCGGTCGATAGAGATCGCTCACTTGGTAGTTGGGCCAGCGCAGATCGCTGGCGATCTGGCCGCCGGTGGCCGGGATGATCTGCATCAAGCCGTTGGCATACGCACTCGACGTAGCGATGCCTTCAAACAAACTCTCTTGCCGAATCAGCGAGAAAATGACCAGCGGATCGATCTGCCGCGCGTTGGCTTCAGGCACGACGAGGTTGGCATAGTAGATCGGATAGACCAACCGCGCGAGGAAGGTCGGTGCATTCTCGATCGATCCGGCCGGCGACATGCGGATCAATCTCGCCGCCGCCGTAATCGACGGGTAGTACAAGCCGATGTCGCGATAGTAGATCGCTAACGTGTACTGCGCGATCGCGTCATCGTCAAAGGCCGAACGCAGCGCGATGAATTCATCGCGGGCTGGCGCGGTCTTGCCTAAATGCCAGTACTCCTGTCCGCGTTGGAATGACGCCGAAGAAGTGACACGATCGGGTAAACCTTTCAACGCCGTGAGCGGCACACTCAGCCAGTTGGACAACCATTGTTCGGCTTCGGCGCGGCCTTCGTCGGGATCAATGTCCAATCGGCTGGGTACGAACGGCAGATTCGTAGTATTACTGAGCAGATCGCCCGCGCGTAACGCGAAGTAATCGAGCGAATTGTTACTCGCCTGGCTGAATAACGCTTCGGCTTTGGCGCGATCGGTTTTGAGCCACGTTTTGCCCTGCCAAAATATCGCGGCTTCATACAACTGACTCAACGGATACGTATCGCTCAACGTCTGCCACGCGCTGATGGCGACCGTCGGCTTGTCCACGCGATACGCATCCAAGCCCGCATCAAATAGCGCTTCAGACGCGTTGTCGTCGTTAGGATACTTAGCCTGTAACTGCACGTTGTAATCAACGGCACGCGCGTAATCGCCGTTGCGTTCCAGATAACCCGCCGCGTTCCACAACGCCGTCGCGGCCAGTGTGTCGGTCGGATGCTTCGTCACGAACGTCGTCGCCGTCTTCAATGCGCCTTCGAGATCGCCGCCCGTCCATTGCGCTTCAGCTTTGGCGATCCACGCATCGCCCCAACGTGACGCTTCGGGATGCTGATTGATGACTTCGTCAAAGGCCTTTAATGCCGCTTTGATGTTGCCCGCGTCTTTGTAAGACAAGCCGATGTAGTAATGCGCGTTGCCGTGATCGGCTTGCGCGTCGATGAAGCGCTCAAAGGCCGCAATCGCCGCGTCGTACTGCTTGGCGTAGTAGTCAACGAGTCCGCGCTGAAATTCGTTGACGGTCACTTGCGCGTTGACCAGCGTCAACAGCGCTTGATAGGCGTCGTTGCGATCAGGGTAAGTGTTGATGAGATCGATGAAGCGTTGATAACCCGCGTCGGTCTGACCGGAATCGATCAGCGTTTGTCCGGCTTGATACAGCACTTGCGCGCGATAGGCAGGCTGCTGCGCGAAGGACAGAATTTGATCATACTGCGCCAACGCCGCCGCGTAGTTCTTCAACAACCGATAAGTCAGCGCCAGTTTCTCGCGCAAGCCCGCGAGGTTGGACGCGGTGGTCGCATTATCCACCGCGGCTTGGTAGGCCGTCGCGGCCAGATCGAGATCGCCGTTTTGCGAGGCGGCATCGCCGATGCGTTCCTGCACGTATCCAGCGATGAGGTTGCCGCGCAACTTCAAATAGTGTTGATACGCCTCGATGGCTTTGGGCCAGTTCTCCTGCTGAAAATAGATCTCGCCCAAGCCGAACCACGCATCGGCCAAGCGCTCGGACTTGGGATACTGATCGATGAAGCGTTGGAAAGACGCGATGGCGTCCGTCAACTGCGTTGCGCGCATTTGCGTCAGTGCCAACTCGATGGCGGCGGTTTCCTGCTGCGCGGCTGAACTCGACGCGTCGCGCACGGTTTGATAATTCGCAATCGCCGTATCGTAGTCGCCATCATGCACAGCCTGCGCGGCTTGAATCAGTCGCGCTTCGGGGCGAGGCGTGACCGTGGGCGTCGCGGTCGGCAGCGGCGTCGATGTTGGCGACGGCGTGATCGTCGGCGCGGCCGGGGCCGCAACGGTGGGATCAGCGATCGGGTCTGAGACAACCGCCGCGGGTGTGTTGATCGAACTCGGCGTGGCTTGAAGTTCGGGCGCGGGTTCAGCGTCACACGCCGTCACTAACACCAGCAACAAAATCGCAAGGCCGAATGTTTTACGCATGTGGGCGATTATGCCGAAGGCCGATGATCATGTCAACCACGTCCCTTGTTTGACAGGCGCATGGCGGTCTGTTAGACTCGTGGCCTATCTTTTTTCACGAGGCGACGATGGAAGAACTACAACGCACAATCGAGTGGCACGCCGGCACGGTCAAGATGATCGATCAGCGCGTGCTGCCGCTGGAATATAAGATCCAGACGTATACGAACTATCGTGAAGTGGCGGATGCCATTCACACGATGGTGATTCGCGGCGCACCGGCGATTGGAGCCGCGGCGGGTTTTGGTTTAGCACTGGCCGCATTGAAGAGCCAGTCCAAGACCCGATCGGATATGCTGCGCGACCTCGACGTGGCCGCCGAAGTCTTACGCAAGTCGCGGCCCACCGCCGTCAATCTGTTCTGGGCCATCGAGCGGATGCAGAAAGTGGCTAAAAATGAGGCTCTTTCGAGCGCAGACGAGGTGCGCCAGGCCTTGATCGCCGAAGCGCAAAAGATCGCCGATGAAGATGTGGCCATCAACAAGCGTATGGCCGAACACGGCGCGGCGTTGATTCAAGACGGCGACACGATCCTCACGCACTGCAATACGGGCGCATTGGCCGTGGTGGATTATGGCACGGCGCTGGGCGTCATCCGCTGCGCGCACGAACAGGGCAAGCGCATCAAAGTGTTTGCGGATGAGACCCGCCCGCGTCTGCAAGGCGCGCGCCTGACCGCGTGGGAGTTGATGAAGTGGGGCATCGACGTGACGTTGATTGCCGACAATGCGGCGGGCCATTACCTGCGCAAAGGGGCGATCAACATCTGCCTCGTCGGGTCGGATCGCACCACAGCCAACGGTGATGTCGCTAATAAGATCGGCACGTACAAAGTAGCCGTGCTGGCGAAAGAAAACGGTGTACCCTTCTATCCGGTGCTGCCCACCTCGACGATCGATCTGAGTTTGGCTCACGGCGATCTGATCCCGATCGAGGAGCGCGACGAGAAGGAAGTCACCGAGATCGACGGGGTGCGCATCGCGCCGTATGGCGTCAAGGTAGGCAATCCCGCTTTCGATGTGACGCCGCATAAGTATGTGACCGGCATCGTGACGGAGAACGGTATCGCCTATCCGCCGTTTGAGGTGAGTCTGAGGAAGGTTGTCAGTGGTCAGTAGTCAGTTATCAGTGGTTAGCAGTCAGTGATCAGCCCGCAGCCTTGTGAGACGCGATGTCTTGCAGTCGATTCACCGCGCATGTATAATCGCTTCAGTGTTCAGATCCATGTCTTTGTTATCTCGCTATCTAGTATACATTTTACAACACCGACCGCCTCCATTCACGGCCCCAGAATAGGCAAGTTCTTTATGGCTGGCAATGCTGGCCTTCAGTTGCGTGTTTGCGTTGCCCACGACCGGCCTGACTGTCAACGCGCATCCGATGGCGCGGTGAGTGCACCATACCGGCAATACCGCTGATCGGCAGCAGTGCGCGAGTTACACCTTGGAGCGACTCAGCACGTCCAGTCGCGGGCTGCGTTATCGTGGAATCCCACTGGCATGCGCCGTCTTCAAGTATCGAGGACTGTAACTTCTCGCCCGAGGTCCTACCAATTGACAACAAACACCGCCAGTCGCAGCTTCAATTCCTTTGGCCCAACCCAACCACGAACATTGGAATGAGCAGCAGTGTCTGCCTGGTTGGTGGTGTTCACCATCATGATCACTGGGGTCGGGGAAGCCCAATACCTCGCCGGTGACGCGCTTCCGGAAGGGAAAAATTCCGACATCAGGCGTGGCTGGTCGCGTCCGCCCACATGGCTAACCGACATCGACGATTTAGGTTGAGGTTCACCGCAGTCGCCACCCGCTAGCAAGTCGTGCATCTCAGCTTAAGCTCAGGCACAATTGGCGATTTTACCCCAACGCAATGGCAACTTCGACCCATAAAGCCCTAAACCCGAGCTTCATCAGCGCGAAGGCCACCACGGCCAACAAACGCTTCAAGTATCGACTGTCAGTCTAGCGACCCACTACCTAAGACCCAACATCCTGCGCCTCACCATGATCATACGCGTCGTCGTCGGCTCGATAGATCGGCACGGCCTCAAGCCTGCGCGATAGAACTCAAGCCACCGCGTTGAACGTCTCTAGAAAACACCGCGCCTCCGCTCGATCGGCCTCGCGCAGCGTCGGCGTGAGCAGCGCCCGCCCCAGCCCGCGCCCCTGCCGCTGCGGCGTCACGCCCAGAATGGAGAGATACCACGTGTCGGGCGCAATCACCGCCTGCGCCGCTGGCTCCATGAAGTCGAGGATGGCGCGATAGTTGGCCAGTCCGCGCGGGCCGAGCAAGGCAGCGAAGGCTGAGTGCTTGGCCTGCCTGGCGCGCTCGGCCACGTCGGGCGGTTGCGGTAAAGTCCAGATCGCCGCGCCGTAGGGCTCGCCGTCCGGCACCACCACCTTGCCGATGTGATAGCCTTCGAGCAAAGAGTAGCGGCAGTACACGGCCAACACCGCGCGCCGTCGGATCTCGTCGCCCGCAAAGTCGATGGTGATGGCGGCATAAAACGGATCAGCGATCAGCGCGTCGGCCAGGGCCGCGGCCACCTTGCGTTCAACTTCGGGTTCGTTTGCCATCGATCGATTCTCCGCTCGAAAAAGGTTTCAACATCTCACCGCGAAGACGCCAAGCACGCCAAGGTCTTAAGGCTTGACGTCGGTACGGTGAAAACCGCCGCTCGACTTACGGCCCAATTATAGCCAATCGCGCGCAGTCGAAGTTGCGCCTAGGCTGATCATCCTCAGCGGCGAGAGATTCCTCCCCGCCACGGCGCTCGTCGGACTGACACCCTGACGCCTTACTCATTACTCGTCACTCGTTACTCACTGCTCCTCACTCCTCAAACTTCACTCTTCACTCTTCACTTTTCACTCGTCACTCGTCATTGTTCATTGCTCATTGCTCATCATTTGTCATTTGCCATTTGTCATTGATCATTGTTCATTGTTCATTTATAATCCGCGCATGTCCATCCTCACCGCCCTCCTCCGCACGATGCGGCCCAAGCAGTGGTTGACCAAGAATATTTTCATTTTCGCCGCCGTTGTGTTCGACTCCAAGTTGTTCATACCCGGCCCGTTTTTCGAGCGGCCGCTGGGGAAAACCATCCTTGGCTTCATCTTGCTCTGCCTGATCTCCGGCACAATCTACATCATCAACGATCTGGCCGATGTGCAAGCCGATCGACAACACCCGAAGAAGAAGTATCGCCCCATCCCCAGCGGCCAGTTGCCCGTCCCGATCGCGGTGGGCGCGGCTATCACGATCGGAGTGGGCACGCTCGTCGCATCGTTCGCCCTCAACACGACGTTCGGTTGGATCGTCGTGTTGTACGCCCTCATCAACCTCGCCTACTCGTTCAAACTTAAGCACTTCGTCATCGTCGATGTGCTGATCGTCGCGGCGGGCTTTGTGCTGCGCGTGGCGGCGGGTGTGCCGCTCGTGCAGGTCGTGCGCTTTTCGCCGTGGCTGTATGTGTGCATGGCCTTATTAGCCTTGTTTCTGGGCTTTGCCAAGCGGCGACAGGAACTCATCCTGCTTGAAAACGGTGCGGTCAATGCGCGCGCGATTCTGCAGGAATACAACCTGGAATTTGTCGACGGCATGTTGAATGTCGTCATGGCGACGACGATCCTGGCTTACTCGATGTACACGTTTCTGGCCGAAGGTCTGCCGCCCAATCACAGCATGATGCTGACGATCCCGTTTGTGTTGTATGGCATCTTTCGCTACTTGTACTTGGTGCACGTGCGTGGCGAAATCGCCCCGCCTGATGAAGTGGCGCTGAAAGATCGGCCTCTGCAGATCGATCTAGTCTTGTGGGCACTCAGCGTCATCGCGATTCTGTATGTCATCCCGCGCACTTGAAAATGCTAACCGTTGAGACGCAGAGCACGCCGAGATTTTAGAAATCAGCGACCTCAGCGTCCATTGCGGTAAATCACCCGAAGGAAAAACAACCCCATGTCCACCTTGCTCCTTCGCAACATTCACACGCTGATTACGATGAACGCGCAGCGCCAATCGATCACGAACGCAGCGATCTTCGCGCGCGACAACGTGATCGAATACGCGGGGCCGATGGCCGATCTCCCGCCCGATCGGTCCACCGCCGATCGCGTGATCGATGCCCGCGGCCTAATCGTCTTGCCCGGCCTCGTCAACACCCATCATCATCTGTATCAAACGCTCACGCGCTGCATCGCTGTCGATTCGGGGCTGTTCAACTGGCTCAAGACGCTCTATCCGATTTGGGCGCGGATGGATGCCGAAGCGGTCTATGCCTCCGCGTTGACGGGCATGGCCGAGTTGATCCTCAGCGGCTGCACCACTGCCAGCGATCATCTGTACCTGTTCCCCAACGGCTCGAAGTTGGACGACGAGATTCGCGCCGCGCAAGAGATCGGCTTGCGCTTTCACGCCTCGCGCGGTTCGATGTCACTTGGCGAGAGCAAAGGCGGCTTGCCGCCGGACAGCGTTGTTGAAGATGAAAAATCGATCCTCAAGGACTGCGTCCGCGTCATCGAGACCTTCCACGATCCCAAGCCCGGCGCGATGATCCGCGTGGTCGTTGCGCCCTGCTCGCCCTTCTCGGTGACGCAAGACCTCATGCGCGATGCAGCCGCGTTGGCGCGGCAATACAAGGTACAATTACATACGCACTTGGCCGAAACCTTTGACGAGGATGATTTCTGCAAGCAAATGTTCGGCGTGTTGCCCGTCGAATATGCTGAACACGTGAATTGGTTAGGCGACGATGTGTGGTACGCGCACAGCGTGCACGTCCGCTCGCAAGACATCGAGTTGATGGCGCACACACAGACCGGCGCCGCGCACTGCCCTACCAGCAACATGCGACTTGCCTCCGGCATCGCGCCGATTCGCGCCATGATCGATGCGGGAGTGCCCGTCGGCCTCGGCGTGGATGGCAGCGCCAGCAATGACGGATCGCATATGCTGGCCGAAGCGCGGCAGGCGATGTTGCTCCAACGTGTGATGGGCAATCCCGTTGGTCTCACTGGACTGGAAGCTTTGGAACTCGGCACATTGGGCGGAGCCAAGGTGCTGGGCCGCGACGACATTGGCTCGATCGAGCCGGGCAAGTGCGCGGACTTCATCGGCATCAATCTGGATCGCTTGGATTATGCGGGCGCGCAGCACGATCCGCAAGCCGCCCTCGTTTTCTGCGCGCCGCAGCGCGTCGATCTGTCCGTCATCAATGGCCGCATCGTGGTCGAAGATGGGCAATTGCTCACGGCGGATGTGAACAAGATCATCGAGCAGCACAATCGCATCTCGAAGAAGTTGATTAACGGCTAAATCAAACCACGGATGACACAGATAGCACGGATACAATGCGTTATATCCGTGCGCGCAGCGTCCGTGAAATCCGTGGTTAATTGAGGGGAAAATGGAACTCAATCAAGTCATTAACATCGCGCGCGGGAATGAGCCAGCCGATCTGCTGTTGAAGGGTGGGCAGATCGTCAACGTGTTCAGCGGCGAAGTACATCAAGCCGATGTCGCCATCACCGAAGGCAAGATCGTCGCGGTCGGCACGGGCTACACCGCCAAAGAGATCATCGACGTGACGGGGCAAGTCATCGCGCCGGGCTTCATCGATGCGCACGTCCACATCGAAAGCAGCATGGTGCCGCCGCCGCAATTTGCGCGCGCCGTCGTGCCGCGCGGCACCACCACCGTCATCACCGATCCGCACGAGATCGCCAACGTGCTCGGCCTCGAAGGCATTCGCTTCATGTTCGACGCCGCCAAATACAATCCGCTCAGCATGTTCGTCATGCTGCCCTCGTGCGTGCCCGCCACCGATATGGAAACTTCGGGCGCGACACTGCGCTACTACGACATCGACAGTTTCAAAGATTATCCGTGGGTGTTGGGCCTCGCTGAGATGATGAACTATCCCGGCGTCGTCAACACCGATCCCGAAGTGCTGGCGAAAATCAAGGCATTTTCAGGCAAAATTCTCGATGGGCATGCGCCGGGCCTATCGGGCCGCGATCTCAACGCGTACGTCGCGGCGGGCATCGGCTCCGATCACGAATGCACCACCGTCGAAGAAGCGCGCGAGAAGTTGCGGCTGGGCATGACCATCTTCATCCGCGAAGCGACGACGGCGCACAACCTCGATCAGTTGTTGCCGCTGATTACGCCCGCAACTTCGCCACGCATCTGCTGGTGTACGGACGATCGCCAACCCAGCGACCTGCTCGATCAAGGAGGCATCGACTATTTGATCCGCCGCGCTATCCGATTGGGGATCGATCCCGTTACGGCCATACAGATCGCGACGATCAATCCGGCCAACTACTTCGGCCTGACCGATCGGGGCGCGATTGCGCCCGGCCGCCGCGCCGATCTAGTTGTGCTCGACAATCTGCGCAACGTCACGACGAAGTTGGTGCTGCGTGGCGGCAACGTCGTCGCCCGCGATGGACAATTGCTGCCCTACGACAAGCCGCCGCGCGAAGTGCGGGTGCGCGGCTCGATGAACGTCGATTGGGACAATATTAGTTTCCGCATTGAGGCCAAGGGCCATCGCGGCCGCGTGATCGGCGTGATTCCCGATCAGATCGTGACCGAGCACCTGATCGAAGAACTCACCATCGAGAACGGTGAAGCCGTGCAGGACCCCGGCCTCGATCTCTTGAAGATCGCCGTGATCGATCGGCACACGCACAGCGGCTCACACACCGTCGGTTTTGTGAAGGGCATCGGTTTGCTGCGCGGCGCCATCGCTTCTTCGATCGCGCATGATCATCACAACCTGGTCGTCGTCGGCGCGGACGACGAATCGATGATGACGGCGGCGCGGGCCATTGGCAAGATGCATGGCGGCTTGGCGGTCGCTCACAAGCAGGATGTGCTGGCGCAGGTGCCGCTGCCGATCGCGGGTTTGATGTCCGATCAGCCGATCGAGACGGTGCGCACGCAAGTAGACGACGCGCTGCGCGCTGCACATCAACTCGGCGCCACGCTGCACGATCCGTTTATGGCGATGTCGTTCGTTGCGCTGGCCGTCATCCCAGAACTCAAGATCACCGATCAGGGTTTGGTGGATGTCGTCAAGTTCCAGAAAGTGCCGTTGTTTGTGGAATAACGATCGGTTGGTTGAAGAAACGCGGATAGTCTGCTATAATCGCGGTCGCTAACCGCCCGGAGAGGTGCCAGAGTGGTTGATCGGGGCGGTCTCGAAAACCGTTGTGGCTCATTTGGGTCACCCAGGGTTCGAATCCCTGCCTCTCCGCCAGCAAAGCCCTTCAGATAATGAAGGGCTTTTTGTTTGGGTGTAACGTTCACTCAAGATGTGAGACAATTTCAAGAGCGATTTTAGAGGAGAAACGCATGAGCGCTTTAACTGAGTTCCGGCAACAGAAAGATGAATTCTTCAAGCACGATTGGCAATCGCCGTTGACACCCGATCAACAAAAGGACTTCAACGGCCTTAAGTATTATCCCGAAAATCCGGCCTTACGATTGCACGTCGCGGTTCAAGAGTTCGACACCAAGCCGATCGTGACGATGATTACCAGCACAGGCAGCGTCCGCGAGTATTTGAAGTACGGCCAGTTCACGTTCGACGTAACCGGCGAAACGGCCACGCTTCAAATCTATCAAGATACCGATGACGGCTACTTCTTTCTGCCCTTTGTCGATGCCACCGCGCCCGACGAAACATACGGCGCGGGTCGCTATCTGGATATCGAGCCGGATGGTGACGGCACGTTCACTATCGACTTCAATCTCGCCTACAATCCATACTGCGCGTATAACGAGCCGTATGAGGTAAATCCCAATGCCGTTCAGCGCTGGTCATGCCCCCTGCCTCCTCGTGAGAATCATCTGAAGGTCCGGATTGAGGCGGGGGAGAAGAACTATTATGAGAATCACTAGCGCCTTCCTCGCCGCTTTCGCGTTTCGCAAACGCCTCCAAGCCGGGCAACGATAGTTCAATCTCGATTTCGTTGCTCCCGTCAATCCAGATGCGACCGCAGGCAGCCCGGATGAAGATAGCCTTTTCTGCGTCGGTCAGATCCTTCATCTTGGTTGCCATTTTCCGTGCCACCGGTTCGACGTAAGCTAGCAATTCAAGGACTTCCTTAATCCGCTCAGTCTTCGACGTGAGTCTGGCCCTCTCTTCCAACAACGCGTCCTTCTCATCCTGTAAGCGCATAGCCAATTCATGCTGTTGTTCAGGCGTGATAACGCCCTCCGCGCGTTGATCGGCGTAGCTGAGCATCTTCTGCTCGATCTTCGTAAGTCGTTTCTCGATCGTCGCCAGATCGACTTGCTCGTCGGACTTTTCCAACTGGTCAAGCACTTTGCGGATACCAACAGTAATCCGTTCGGGGTGCGCAAGACCATTAAGGAGTTTGTCCCACACTTTAGGAAAGATATCCTCGTTCCGCACATATTCAGGTTGACGGCACTGATGAACATGTGGATAGTGGTTCATGCCACCACAAACGTATTTGATCTTTATCTTGCCATGCTTTACTCGATACCGCGCCTTGGTGCCGTCGGCCAAACGCTTATAGGTGTAATCCCAGTCTCTCACATGGCTATTCATGACTTGACCGCAAACAGAGCAATACATCAGTTTGGCAAGTGGCGCGGGAATCCGGGCCGGGCGGCCACCTGTCGAACCGTGACGACGATCTTGCATCGATAGCTGGACCCTATCCCATAGTCCCTTATCGATGAGGGCCGGCACTTCGATGAAGTATTGCTTGAAAGGCCATTTGCCGTAAAGAGTTGTACTGCGCAGAATTTGATTCATGTACTGCGGCGTCCAGCCGTATTTGGTTTTGCCAGTTGGTCGAGGAACGTCTTTGAATAAATCTCGAATGATGCTGCGCAGCTGTTCGCCATCAGCATAACGCACGCAGAGTTCACGAATAATCGGGGCATAATACTCATCCAGTTCAATGTGGTGCGGTTTGCCGCGTTCATCGTGGATTACCTTGAGATAGAAAGGTGGCCTCCCTGATGGTATCCCGTTGCTACGAGCTGCGGCTTCTCGCCCCATCACAGTCCGTTTGATGATATTCTTGCGTTCCCGTGACGCCACCCAAGCGAACAAACCGAGTAGCTCTTTATCGATGGGTTCAGCCGTGCCATAAAGTTCGATGTTGTGCTGCTCAACAAGTTCTTCCAGATCCGCTGCCGACCACATGTTACGAAACAGCCGATCGTTCATGGTTGCAAAAATGGCTCGATACAGTCCGGCCCGTCCATCGGTCAACATCTGTTGAAAAGCTTTGCGCGAGCGCTCTGCTCCTGTCAGGACGTCGATATACACTGCCGCGATCCGAAAACCGCGCCGCTCGGCATCTTCCCAGTTTAGCCGCCACTGTTCAGGTAACGAATGCTTGTCGTCCTCGCTCTGCTGTCGCCCCGACACCCGCAATAAGGCGCAGGCCGGTAAATGAGTGTCGGCACGATCGGGCGTGAAATAGTGAACGGCATACATGCCGTCCTTATATTTTTGAAAGTTCTTGTCGCCTGGATAGGGTGGAATCGTCATGTAATCTCTCACTTATCCTCAGACTCTAGATTGTTCGATAAGATGGTACTCAACTCAGCTACATCGTCGTCGTCGGCGGCTTGAAGTTTTGATGCCAGAAGTAACACAATCTCCAGCCAACGTCGCCGACCATCAATTTCCGATGTGGAGGTTAGATACAAATCATCTGACCAGCGGACGCCACGCGGTCGCCATGAGATTTTAGAGTTGGACATTTTCGCAGACATTTCCACCTCGCTGAGTGAATTTGTCTGCTATCCTACTCCCGATGAAGGCATTGATAGACCGAAAACGTTCCGTTAGGCATCCGAAAACCTTCCGGACACCAAGACATCAAGCCTAGGAGGCGGGTAAAGTGCCAAGCCCGCCTCCAGTTATTTGCTGTTCGTGATGTTTTAGGCCGTCATTTCGTTTGGATAGGGTTAGGCTACGAGGCCTCGATCATCAGGTTTTCCCCCCTGTGTCCCGCGGCTCAACTGCTTTGGTGAGTCAGGTCTGGGCTTGGCAATTGCCAACTTCCTCCCGTCGCATGTGGCGAACCTCCAACCTGCGTAGGGCCGCTTCTGGCGGTTTAGGCGGTTAAGTTGTAGGACCTCCTTCCCGGCCGACCTGAGAACGAAAAACGCCAACCCGATGCAGGTTGGCGTGCGCGTGCCTATGGTAAAATCAGGCCAGCCAGCCGACCGCTACCACGGTCAAGTTGGTGAGGGCTGTGGAAGTGCCGCTAACACTCCTACAGCCCGCTTCTATTCTTTTAATAGACTGTACTATACAGTCTAATTATATCACACCTTGTCAAGACTGGGGCTTGCTCTCTTTTTTAGGTCCCCATCGCCCATCTCCGGTTTTTTCGGCCGCTTGTAAGTAAGCCAAGAGCGAGCTTCGGCTAACCTGCCAGATCGTACCGAATTTTCGGGCTTCGATCTGGCCTCCTCTGACTAGCTCGCGGACACGTTCTGGGTGGTAGCCCGACAGTTCCGCGGCCTCAGTCGTTGTAATCCAGTCATCAGGCATGACACTACTCCGAAAAGCATTGTACTCCAAGGCACGACTCAAATGCAATCGCGGTTGAGAACCTATTCACGCTGCGGTACATCGCAGGAGCATCACTCTGGAATGGTATAATTTTTTCGCACCGAGAGATTCAACAGCAGCATGCTGTTCAACGGCCAGACGCACCTTTTGATAGTTCCAGCACCTCCAAGAGCACTGTATGGCTGACATCCCGCCTATTTCAACCTCGGATCTAAAAGAAGTTCTTGAACAGATTGCCATTCCGGGCCGCTTGGTAAATCATTCACTGTTAGGCTCTTGGCTCGTTGCCGAATACCTTCAAGATCATCCCGATATGGCTCAAGTGTCGCCGGAGTTTCTCATCGGGCAGGCGCTTGAATGGCAACTCGAACTTTGGAGTAAAGAGTATCCCCTAGCCGAAGCATATCATGATGACTGGCTAAAGATCTTCTGCCTCAAATGGTTTTACTTCCAGAAGAAACCCCGATTAGCGGCTTATCAGAAACATCCGACGCTCGCGAAACTTGGCGAGGCCTTGATCGATGCCGAAGTGTTGGCAAAACTGGTGCCGGGGAAGGAAGCCGCAGCTGAAGAGTTATTAGAGGCGGAAGAGTATCGTGCCTTTTGGTATTCGTTCGGCGACACCGAAAGGACACTGGCACCCAATCGAGCGTCAGAAAAGCTGAAGGCCGCACTGGAGGCGTTTGCTGAACAAATCGAAACGCGACGCGCTCATAAGTTTGCGTCGCCGGCTCGATTACCCCAACTTGAACAATCAGTGGCAAACGCTCATGGGATACAGCAAAGCGTAGTTGTGACAACGCAGCCTGCTGCTCAGACGAATGTGACGCCCGTTGAGCTGGTGGAATATCAACAAATTCTTAACCGACAACATCCAGTGATCGTCGGTTATAAACCACCTGCGTGCCGGGTCGATGTGGCTGGATCCTCTGCCTCCATACCTGGTGAAGTTGCCGCTCGTAGATTTGTAGAGCAATATCATACGGTCATCATTCAAGGTGAAGCAGGCATTGGCAAGACTGCCTTCCTCGCTCAACTCGTGATTCACGCAGCTCGACAAATCAATCTGATACCCGTGTGGGTTTCACTCCCCGAATACTTCAGCCGAGAGGCATCGAGCGACTTCCCTGGCTTTGTATCGGATCACGTCTTTGCGCGCTGGTATCCCGAAAATCGAGAGACATTTCGGAGCGAGTTATCGCAGGCAGAACGGAAGCGACAGGTGGTTTGGCTGCTCGACGGTTACGACGAGCTCAGTCCGACTCAACGAACCACCGTAAATCGGGAAATCGCCCTGCTCGATAGATTTGTCCTTACCACGCGCACAAGTCAGCCGGCCCTCAACCACCCGCTCAATGCCCAAGTCCAACTTCTGCCGATCGACCGCGACGATGCATTGGCCTTCATTGAAGCACTCCATCCGACGACTCGCGGCTCGATTTCTGATTGGATGGACCACAATGCCGATGTTCAGCGCGCTCTCACGAATAGCTTGATACTGCGTCAGGCAGCGGAAGTTGTTCAAGACTCGCCACAAGGGTTGCAACTTACAGCAGTGCTTAATCGAGCGATTACAGAACAGATGATGACGCATGTTCATCTCCGAAGCACAGTCGACTCTGACGTCATCTCGCGTGCTCGAATAGCGCTAGGGCATTTGGCTTGGCAGGTGCTAAGTCCTCAACGCGAACTGGACCGTGATCGCAATCAGGTGTCGGACCATGAGTTGCGCGCAGCATGGAATGTGCAAAACAACCCTCCTGAAGATTTGTTCTATGACATACTTCGGGCCACTGGGCTGCTGAGCAAAGATGCCAATGGTTGGAATTTCTGGTCTGATCTGATCCGCGACGAGTTAGCGGCTGAATGCGCTGTTACCGAGAAATTGATTCACACCGAACTGGCCTATTATCCTCAATACACTCGTGTCATCGCCTTCTGGGTCGCCAAACTGATGTCGAGTCAACAACCGCAACCAGCTATCGAGTTACTTCGAAACCTTCTAGTCGACAGCGAGGAAGACCCATACGGCGCCCGTTTAATGACAGTCGTCGCGGCATTGAAGGAGTGCCGATTCATCAAACATATCGAATTGGCTTCGATCCGCCATCAGGTCGAACAGCCGCTTGTAGCGATGTATGATGGCACTGCATCGAACAGACTGAAAGCATGGATCGCGGATTCGTTGATCGCACTTCAGTCGTTGACCACTGTGTCAATTCCCAATCCTGAATCGCGCGAAGAAATTTGGCGCGATCTCAATACCGCAAATCCACAACACGATCTTGCTACAGTTTTACTGACCTCTGGCTATAATGATCTAGTCAAAGTGGCATCTGGATCACCGGCTTACGACAACGACATCACTCACGCCTTGATCGACGCTTTACAGTCTGGCGATGTTAACACAGCAATATCAGCGGCGGTTTACCTACAAGGGCGCGACTTAACGAATGCCACGGTGCTTGAGATAGAACAAGGCCGCCGTCCAATCCAGCGCTTGGTTAATTTGGCCCTTATGCCTTCTGCTGGCCAACAAACCATGACCGATATGTGGCGGCGGATGAAATTGATCCAGTCCTTAGCGCTCGCTGTCCTTAGCCAACCAGAAATTCTGTGCAATCCCGGCGTCTTACGATGGGTCCCCGCCAGTGTTGTCCATATGCTGATGGTCGCCCTGAATCTCCGCATTCGCTTGAAAGACAACAGACCGATACTCATCACCGCGGATGGACGCGAACAAATTCTACCTGACGACGCTTACGTG
>JAXLWI010000059.1:0-28457 GCA_046328575.1 Anaerolineae bacterium | reverse complement strand
GTGTTCGGCGACACGGTCAAGCAGATGTTGTTGGGTGGTCCAGAAGTAGGCCAGGAAGCCCTGACCCGTTTCTACGCCTTGCACGTCATGCTCATTCCGGCGTTGTTGGCACTGTTGATCTCGTTGCATATTTGGCGAGTGCGCAAAGACGGCGGCCTCGCGGCCAATGAAGTTAAATCGCCAGAAGATTCAAACGGCAAGTGAGGGAGGCTATTGTGACTACTGCTCCGACCAAAGAACCTTTTGCTAAATCATCGGGCAAGACCTATAGCCTGGTTGAAATCGTACGTGGCCGCACGACAATGGTGGACAAAGGCCCGGACGATACCGTCTTCGCGTTTCCGATTGTCGCCATTCTGGAACTGTTGATTGCGCTGGGCACCGGCATTGGGTTGCTGGCGTTCTCGATCATCAAGAACGCGCCGCTCGAAAGTCTGGCGAATCCACTTGTCACGACCGATCCAGCGAAGGCTCCCTGGTATTTCATGGGGCTGCAAGAAATGCTGGAGCACATGCATCCGACGTTGGCTGGCATCATCGTGCCGACGATCGCCATCCTATTCCTGGTTGCCATTCCCTATCTCGACCAAAGTCGAGATGGTGCCGGTCGCTGGTTCACATCGCCGCGCGGCAAGCGCATCGTGTTCCGCACGACAATCTATGCGCTAATCGCTATTCCGGCTTTTGTCCTGCTGGATACGGCCTTCCCACCGCGTGAACTGCTGCGCGATGTGCTGCCTTCGCTGTTCACTCAGTCGGTGATTCCGGGGGCCGTTCTGACGGCGATTGTAGTGCTGCCCGTGTTGGTCCTGTGGCGCTTCAAACGCGGCACCACGAACATGCGCGAGATCATGCTGGTGTTGTTCACGATGTTGTTCGTCTCGGCGATCGTGCTTACGCTGACCGGCTTTCTGTTCCGCGGCCCAGGCTTCCGACTGTATGTGCCATGGGATATGCCCAACGGCTACAACCCGTTCAACGGCTTATAGCGAGGGGATTCTTCAAGATGAACTCTAAGACTGAACACTCCAATCAAACCAATGTCAGCCGCCGGAAGTTTCTTGGCCTTACCTGGGCAGCGGCACTTGCGGCTTTAGGCGGCGAGACCGTCGTAGCGCTATTCAACTTCCTGAAACCCGTCAACACGGGCGGGTTTGGGGGCGTCGTCCGCGCCGGCACAGTGGCCGAGTTTCCGAATGGCAGCACCAATCTCGTCAAGGCTGGCCGCTTCTATCTCAAACGCTATGACGACGGCAGTTTCATGGCGTTGTGGCAGCGCTGCACCCATCTAGGGTGCAGTGTCCCCTGGGTCGATGCGGAAAACCAATTCCATTGCCCGTGCCATGGTTCGCTCTACGATGAGCACGGTTTGGTAACCGGTGGCCCGGCACCGCGACCACTGGATATTTTCCCGGTGACGATCACTAACGGCGAGGTCTTCGTGGATACGGGCAAACCGATCCAGCGCGCTGAGTTTGATCCGAGCCAGACTACGAAAGCGTAAGGCAGGTTCTTCATGCAAACAGAGAACTATCGGCGGCAGATGCTGATCGGGTTGGTGTTAACACTGGTAACCGTCGTCGTGTTGGCGGTGGCGTGGCTGACTGAACCCTCGCGCATGGCCGAAGCGAAGGATGCAGCGGACAAGCTGAGCCTGTCCCAGGGTCGTCAAATCTATGTTGCCAATTGCACGGCTTGTCACGGCACGCGCGGCGAAGGCGGGGTTGGCCCAGCGTTGAATGACAAGAACGTCTTGAGCAAAGGCACGAACGAAGTGCTGGCCGGCTACATTGCGGTCGGCCGGCCCAACACTTTGATGCCCGCGTGGTCTCAGGCGCATGGCGGCCCGCTCACTGAGGAAGACATTCGTAACGTGGTGGCCTTTATTCGCGCCTGGGAGCCAACCGCTCCCACCGTCGTAGCTGATACCATCACGCCGAACGCCTCACGCGGCTTGTCATTGTTCAACGGCACGTGCTTTGTCTGTCACGGCGAAAACGGCAAGGGCACCACGGCGGCCCCGGCTATAAACAATCCAGCCCGCTTGAGTTCATTAGACGATAGCTGGTATCGTCAGACCATCAACACTGGCCGCCCTGCCAAGGGTATGCCCACCTGGGGCACAGTACTGTCACCCAGCCAAGTCGAAGATCTCATTGCCCTCATCGGTGCATGGCGCAAGGGCGAAGACGTAGTCGCGACTACTACGGTAGCCGACCTACTTGATCAGGCGTTGTTTGCGCTGAGCCAGAATGACGGCAAGGACGCGGAGTTTTACCTCGCGCGCGCCAAACCGCTCGCCTTTGGGCCAGGTCAAGCGCAGCTCGATCCGATCCTGACGACGATTCAGTCCGGTGATTTGACGACGGCGCTAAACACACTCGGCGAGTTCCGCAAGCAGTGGCCGATTGGTGACGCGACGAAGGGCGCAGCGGTATTCAAAGACGCCTGTTCTGGCTGCCACGGCTCAGAGGGTCAGGGTGGCGTTGGGCGGCGCTTAAAACCCAACGAATTCATTCAGAAGAGCACCAACGCCGAACTGTTGTCGTTGATCCTGACGGGACGCGCCAACACCGCCATGCGCGGCTTTTCTGGTCGCCTGACTGAAGAGCAGCTCGCCGACGTTATCGCCTTCTTACGCACGTGGCAGTAACTTTTGCCGATGTCTAGCATCTAAACATTAACCCACACTCGCGGTGGATGGTGCCCCATCCACCGCGAATGATTCTCCGAAAAGCACACACGAGGTATCAGGTTTGGCCGATCTAGAACGCCCCAATAATTTAGCGGATGAACCTCTCGAACAGGATTGCTTATCAAACGCAGACGAAGGCGTGCTCCCGGTCAGCACACCGCCGATCGGCTTGATCACACCCGACGACATCGTAGCGGCGACCGCCTGGCAGCCACAGCGTGGCAAACTCCTGCGTGTGCTAGAGCGAATCGCGTTGGCGATCGAGCACCCGCTCAATCGCCTCATCGGCAATCCCGCGCTGAATCCGTTGTATCACACCGATACCATTGCCGTCTACTTGTGGCTCATTGTCGCTGTCACCGGCCTGTATTTAAGTTTCTTCGTTCAGTTCAGTTTCGACGGCATCTACGCGGCCATCGCCAAAATGGAAAGTCAGCTGGTGGCGCACGTCTTTCGCGCCATCCATCGCTATGCCTCGGATGCAGCAATCATCGTTAGTGTCCTCCACGGTTTCCGGCTGTTCTTTATGGGCCGGTTCCGCGGCCCGCGCTGGTTGGCATGGGTCACGGGCGTACTCATGGTCGTCGTCCTCGTAGTCGATGGTTTCCTCGGCTACTGGCTGATCTGGGATGAGCGTGCGCAACTGATCAACATCACGGTGACCAATTGGCTGAATCGTTGGTTTGGCACAGGGGCCGCGTTTGTCGCCGATATGCGATCGGCGCAAGCGACCGACACCAGCTGGATCTGGATCGGCTTGCTGTTACTGGCCCACATTGTGTTGTTCGGTCTGGTCGCGTTTGGCTACTGGCTACATGTCAAGCGCTTAAATCGCCCCAAGTTCCTGCCGGCACGTCACTGGCTAATCGGCATCGTCTTGTTGTTGATCGTCTTGTCGGCGGCCGCGCCATTGGGGATGCTGCCGCCCGGTCGGCCCAATCAACTGCCGGGTCAAGTGTCGATTGATCCCATCTATCTGTTCTTCCTGCCCGCCGAAGGGAGCGGATCAGCGATCGGGTTGTGGTTGGGTCTCGGCGCGTTGGTTGTCATCGTCACGGCCGTGCCTTGGCTATCATTCCGGCGCAAACGTGCCGTCCCCGTGCATATCGACAAGAATCTGTGCATTGGCTGCACTAAGTGCGCCGTCGATTGCCCCTATCACGCCATCTCGATGCAGCCGCGCACCGACGGCAAGATCCACAAATTCGTTGCGATTGAAAATACCGACTTGTGCGTAGCGTGCGGTGTGTGTGTTGGCTCGTGTGATGTGCAAGCGATATCAGTTGGCCCATTGTCCTACGATGCGCTGTGGACGATCGTGACCAAACGCATCGCGGCCGTGCGCGAGCGCAGCACCTCTGGCCAAGTGAAGTTGGTCTTCACGTGCGAACGCCACGCCGATAATGGCGCGCGAGCATATCAGAACCCGATCGGCCCAACTGCGCCCGACGGATCGGTTGAAGTCATTACGCTGCCGTGCGTGGCTTCGGCACCACCCGATTTAATCGGCCATAGTCTGGATCGTGGCGCAACGGAAGTGCGCGTCGTCGGCTGTCCACCCGGCGACTGCGCCCGCCGCGAGGGCAATGTGTGGACTGAAGGACGCCTGACGCGCACGCGGATGCCGCGACTGCGCCGCGCCTATGCCAACGCGCCTATCGGCACGTACTGGCTGCCGCCCGACGATTTCAAACAGGCCTTGCGTGAGCCACTCAGCGCCGAACGACCAACTTTGGGACGAATGGCGACACCGCTGCGCTGGCGTAATCTCATCCCCGCCCTGCTCTTGTTTGCGCTGTTGTATGTCTTCTCGATCAGCTTGAACGGCTTGCATTACACACCTTTCGCCTCCGGGCAAGCGCGCGTTCAAATTGTTTTACCGTCGCCCGCCGTATTATTTGACATGCGCGTCGGCCGACGAGCCGTGGACTACACCACTGTGCCGGTGCGGTTGAGCCTGCATGTTGATGGTCAAACGCTGTTTGAAAAAGACTTTGCGCCGGGCGAGCTGCAGGCCGGGCAAACCGCGCCGCTATTCGAAAATATCGTACTCACACCGGGTGAGCATCACGTCCGTTTCCGCTTTGATGGTGGCGAAGCGCCTGGCGTCAGTGTGTTTGATCGTCTGGTCGATCTGCGAGATGGACAAGTATTGATCTTGGACTACGTAACCGGGTCTGCCCGATTGGATCGGCGGCGGCCCTAGCGGCTATATCACAACTTCGCAATCCACAGTCATTCAGGAGGAGAGTGCTATGGCAAAAGTAGTCATTATCGGAGCAGGTTTTGCCGGTCATACGGCAGCGCTGTATCTGGGCAACGCCCTCGGCAAGCACCACGAAGTCACGATGATCAACCAGTCCGATCGGTTTTTGTTTGTGCCGTCGCTGGTGTGGGTGGGCGTGGGGCGCATGGATGTCGATAAGACCCGCTTCCCGCTCAAGCCCGTGTACGATCGGATGCACGTCAACTTTGTGCACGGACGCGCCACCGAAATTCATCCTGACGATCAGTATGTCGTCGTCGAGATGAAAGACGGCTCAGGCGGTGTCAAGCAAGTGCCCTACGACTATCTAGTGATCGCCACCGGTCCGCAGCTGGACTTTGCGGCCACGCCCGGCTTAGGGCCAGACCACGCCACCAGCTATTCAATCTGCACCTCGGCCCATGCAGTGCAAGCGCGCGATCATTACCTCGAAGCGGTGGAACGCATGAAGCATGGCGAACGGCAACGCTTGGTCGTGGGCACGGGGCACGGCGCGGCGACGTGCGAAGGCGCTGCCTTTGAATACATCACCAACATCCATAAAGATCTAGTGCGGCGCGGCGTCCGCGACAAAGCCGATCTGACCTACCTCACTAACGAACGTACACTAGGCGATTTTGGTGTGCGCGGTGTACATGTGAAGCAGAAAGGTCGCGTAGTTTCCAGCGAAGACTTCATTCGCGCCGTATTCAAAGATTACGGCGTCACCGCCGAAGCGCAAAAGGGTGTCGTTGGCGTCGAAAAGAATCGGATTTTCTGGCAAAACTACGACGCTGTTGAAGGCGCAACCGATTACGATTACGCCATGTTGATTCCGCGCTTCCTCGGCATGTCGATGAAGTACATTGGCAAAGACGGCGAAGACGTATCGAGCAAAGTGGTCAATCCGACCGGCTTCGTGTTGGTGGATGGCATTTATGGCCTGCCGTACCAAACGTTGGCCGAAAATCCCGATGCGTGGCCGTCGGTATACCAGAACCCAAACTATCGCAACATTTTCGCGGGCGGCATCGCCTTTGCGCCGCCCGGCCCCATCTCAAAGCCACACGTGAATTCAAAGAACGTCTCCATCAGCGCCGCGCCGCCACGCACCGGCATGGTGTCGGGCATCATCGGTCGTGTCATCGCCAAGAACATCGTCGATCTGGTTGAGAAGGGGCGCATGACCCACCACGAGCGCATGTCGGAGATGTTCGCGGCCTGCATCGCGTCGATGGGCGACTCGTTGTGGGATGGATCGGCGGCGGTGATTGTCGTGTATCCCGTCGTGCCCGATGTGCGCCGCTTCCCCAACGAAGAGGGGCGCGATTTGTTCGTGACGCACATGGAGATGGGGCTGGCGGGCGCTTGGATGAAGCGCATGATCCACTCGACGTTCATGTGGAAGTTGCAAGGTAAAGTCGGCTGGCAGATCATTCCGGAGTGAGGAGGCTTACCATGGAGATCACCGAAAAAGATCGCTTCTGGATGAATTTCAAGTTGTTTCAACTGTGGCGCTTCATCGTGCTGAATCTGAAGATCCTCAAAGCCGTCGATCATAGCAAGCGATCGTAATCAGCCAAGCCGATCGAGCGGTCCGGCCGCTTAGCCAGACAAACAGACTCTAATCACTGTAGATTGCATCGGGCTTGTCGCTCATCCACCGACACGCCCGACCGCTCAGGTGATTCACCACGAGCGTTAGCGGCCAATCTCGATCGCGCGTTTCGCCATCCGATCGACGAGGCCCGGCGCGATGAGTTTCACCCACAAACCGAGTTTACCGCGCAGCGTCATCACTTCCTCACGCTGCCGACGCGCCATCGCAGTGATGATCAAGCGCGCGCATTCCTGCGGCGTCATCACTTCGCTCTCACGCACCGGACTCTTTTTCAGTGGTTGTCCATCTGTGCCAAATGCCCGCGTGCGAATCTCAGACGTAACAAAGCCAGGGTAAATAACCGTCACGCTTACCCCGCTATCAGCCAACTCAATCCGTAGGGAATCGAAGAATCCCGCCATCGCGTGTTTACTGGCCGCATAGCCGCTGCGTGTAGGAATGCCGTTCTTGCCCGCTAAACTCGATACGGCCACCAATCGGCCGTGGGTTTGCTTCAGATGGGGCAGCGCATAGAACGTGCAATATGCCGCGCCGAGATAGTTTACGCGCATGATCCGATCGAGCATGTCGAGATCCTGGAGTTGATCGAAACGTGCCCACATGCTGATGCCGGCATTGTTGATCAAGGCATCGATCCGACCGTACTCCCTCACCGCCCGCTCAATCAGGGCACGACACTCCGCCTCGATCGCTACGTCGGTCTTCACCGCGAGCGCCTGCCCGCCGTGTGTGCGACAATCCGCGGCTACTTGCTCCAAACGATCGACATCGCGTGCGGCCAATACTAACTTCGCGCCATGCGTAGCTAGTTGCCAAGCCACCTCCCGACCGATGCCGCTCGATGCGCCCGTGATAATCACAACCTTGTCTTTGAATATCTCTGACATAGTGACCCCCTTGATGGATTATAAACACAAAAGCGGCGGCGAGAAAACTCAGCCTCCGCTTTGACACAGCGATTCTATCCAACTCTTAACGCGGTAGGGGTTGTGACATACCTAAGATTGCCTCTGGCCACTCGCGCTAGCTGACAAATAGTGTGTCCCGCCTATCCCCATAATATCCCGCTGACCAACCCGCCGAATAGGTAAAGACCGACACCAAACGCAGTATGGTTCATCAGACTGCGAAGCCTAGCCTGCGTCGGATTTGGCGTCTTAGCTGCAGCCAGGCCAAATCCAAATGCAGGCTGCATGATAAGGAATGGCGCCAAGACTGTGATGACTCCGAAGATGATAGCCGGTATCAGCGTTGGATGCTGAAGCCAGCTATTACCGACTAATGCCACAAAGCCACTGGCGAACGTAACACCGATCGTGTAGTGGGCGATCCAACCGATCGTACACTCGGCGCTCTTCGGTAGAGAAGCGGCAATATTCGAATGCCGAAACGTTCCGCGTGGCATATAGCGAAGCCAGCGTCCGACAAGACAGATGTTGGCGGGCGCGATCTTAAAGATTCGCTTGAGAAACATCGCCCACAGATCAAAAGTAAGCGTTGCGCCTAATCCCATGAGGATTGCACTAACAAATGATAAAGATAGAGTGTTCATGCTTGCTAATCTTTCTCACCACATTCAATGGGCGATCTCTGATGCATCTTCCGAACCTGCCCGAGTGGGATTCACCGAGAGTAACGACATCCCCAAATCGCGCACTTTTTTGAGGATGCCATAGAGCGCCGCTTGATCAACTACCGTGCCGGTCAAGAGCGTATTGCCATCTTCGTCCAGCGAGATGGTCAATCCTTCAAACCAGGCCACCCACTCATGTCCCAATTGGCCCTTAAGCCTGATTTGATAAACCGTAAATTGATCGGTATTCTGATCTCGGCGATGTTCTGTAGGCATGCGGCTATTCCACCGTAATGACGACGTTCCCAGTTTTGTGTCCCGTTTCAACGTAGCGGTAAGCATCGACGATATGCTCCAACGGATAGCAACGATCGATGACTGATTTTAGTCGGCCCTGCTCAACTAACTCTTTGAGAAAGACGAGCGCTTCTGTGCGCGGCGCGGCTGTCCCTCCCACGACATGCTTATCCTTGGTGACAACATGCCATAATCCCTGGAGCCCGGCATTCACGATAACCGTGTGAAGATAATAGCCGTTGGCCTTGAGAGCGTCTTTACATTGTGCATACTTCGTCGTTCCAGCCGCATCGAAAATAACGTCGTAGGTCTCGCCGTTGCGGGTAAAGTCTTCTTGAGTGTAGTCAATGACCCGGTCGGCGCCGAGTGATTTCACCAACGCTATGTTTCTCGCGCTGCAAACCCCGATGACCTCGGCCCCATAATACTTAGCCAGTTGGACAGCAAACGTGCCGACACTGCCCGATGCACCGTTAATCAAGACTTTTTGTCCTGGCTGAATGTTGGCGGCCTCCAGGAAGAACAGCGCAGTGTTTGCGCTCAGAGCAAGCGTGGCGGCTTCTTCATAAGTCATAGTGTTCGGTTTTGGGGCGATGGCGGCGTCTTCGGGCAAACATTTATACGCGGCGTGAGCGCCAAAGTTATTGTTTAAAGTAGACGCAAAAACCTGATCGCCTGGTTCAAAGCGTTCTACATGCTTACCGACCGCCTCGACTTCACCGGCCAGTTCCATGCCGTAGACAGGATTCTTTGGCCTATTGAATCCTAAAGTGAGGCGAGCGGGCAACCAGAATAGCGGGGGCACGTCGAAACTTCGCATTCGGCAGTCGCCAACGTTGACGGTTGTCGCGTGCACTTTGATCAAAACTTCTTGGTCTTTGGGTGCAGGTTTTTCAACTTCCTGGAGTTGAAGTACTTCTGGCGCGCCGTATTGAGTTGCCACAATGGCTTTCATCTTGAAATCTCCCTCTCTTGAAAAAATGGAATCTGTGACCAATCGGACATTCGGTTCTCGCGGCATTTGCAGGTCAGACTTAGGCCACGCCCAGTATCTCGTGCGTGTCCAGTTGCGCAAGATTCGAAGCGGCTGCGGGCGAATTGAAGCCTTTCACGATCAGCCGTATAGCCAATGTCAGTTCCCACGCAAAGATTGGAACCACGACGACGGCTGTCCACGCCGGAAGATCGAGGCCGAACATTTTGGCAGCATTGTAGGCAAAGATCAGCGGGCCTCCGACCAACCCCAGCACTGGGATAAACCGCGGGACCAGGCGAGACTTGTACATCAGATACGCCATCAGGACCGTGTTCGTTCCGCAGACTAAACCGGGGCCGACCAGAAAGGTCCAATTATGGAATTCCGCCAACGCTTTGCCCAGGGCGACGAGAGTAGCTGGGTCAGTGTTGACAGTTCCGATTGAGTGCTGGCGAAGCGTCACAATAGTCAGGAGCGGAATGACGCCAACGGCAATGATGCCGGCTTCAAGGGTTCGAAGTCCAACATAGCCGAGAGCCACGCCTTCATTCTGCCCCTTGACGATGGGATACAGCGCAACCGCTGTGCCGACAATCGCCAGGGCCAAGATGACCTCAAAGAGTACACCTAGCAAGACTGACGTGTCAGGACCGGAGCCGAGGATGTAATTGGCCTCGTTCAGAATGGGACCATACAGCGGTACCGCGCCGACCGAGGTGACGTGCGTAATCAGGAAGAGCACCCCGGTTGCGATTGCGATCTTTCGCGGTGAGGGCCAATTTGCGGCAACTGGCCGATCGGTTTGCAGGGTTTGGCCCCCTTCACTCAACGCAGATTTTTGATTGGCATTCATTTGTCTGTCTCCTCTGTGTGAATCGCACGGGTAAGCAGCGAAATCTGACCTTAGGCTTGGCTGCCCGTGAACCTCGACTTGGAGACACTATACAAATGAAGATGGGGAGATGTCTTCCCCACATGTGGGGATTTATGTGGGGAGCAAATGAGTATTTTAGCGTGCTATATCAAGCCAAGTTCGATTGCCCGTTTGACCGCCGCCTGACGGTTGCTGACATTCAGCTTGCTGTAAATACTCTTGGTGTGGGTTCGGACAGTGCTCAAGGCGACCACCAATTCACGCGCTATCTCGGGGCCAGAAAGTTCGGTCGCAAACAAACGGAGTACCGCCAGCTCACGCTGGCTAAGTGGCTCGATAAGCGGCTGTGAAGTAGGCGAAGTGGCAGGACGAGGCTCACCTGTCGCGACCTTTTGTTCATCAAACACCGCCAATAGCCTGCTCGTATAGTCTGGCATGATTTTCCGGGCGACGGCTTCACGTAGCAGATGCCCCATGGTTGCGCCTTCACCCAGAAAAATACGGGCATAGCCTTCCGGCTCGGCCAATCTCAGAGCTTTTTGCATAGGGATTAGCGCGGAAGAGAGATTGCCCCGCAACTGATGAGCAAGTGCCTGCAAGATCAAGATTTCGATTACACTACCCGTTCTCTCACCGGCTTCAGCTGCTTTCAAGAGACGCTCAAGCAATCCTATCGCATCCAATATGGCGCGATCGTCACGGTCTTTTTTGTATTGTGCCAAAAGTACCCGCGTCAAGGTGATGTGCTCGAATTCATGGATGTAACTGAGGTCGTCCTCTACTGACAACCCGCGCTCGCGTATCCATCCCAGGGCTTCACCCAACTTCTCCTGCGCGATCCACACCCGTGTTTTCAACGCCGCGATTGGGCGCGCATTGGGGGAATAATCTGCGACATACACCTGCTCTGCTTCACGAAGCAGATCGAGCGCACCGTCCAGATCGCCTTGCGCCTCTCGTAATCGAGCCATCGCGACACGCCAGCGATGCGGGTTTTTCGGTAACCCATTGAGCTCGCCAAGTTCTTGGCTTTTCAGGAGGTGTTGGGTGGCAGCCTGCAAATCGTTGCACTCACAGTAGAGCTCGCTCAGTCCCACATGCATATCGGCCGCACCCCGCAGTGCTGGCCCACCCGGCTGGGTAGCCAGCTGCAAACCGCGCTCATAGATGCTCATGGCATCGCGCAGCCGACCTTGCGTAAGTCGTATATCCGCCAGAGTAACAGAGCCGCCGATCACATCTGATATGAATCCAGTCTGTTGCAAATGCGCCATACCCGTGCTATACATCTGGTAGGCAGTGTCGAGATCGCCGTTGGTCCACGCGGCCAGTCCCAACAGCGATGAAGCCGCGCCCCGCATGAAATCGTCATGCTCACGCAAGAGTTCAAGCACCTGGCGGGCATGTTTCATGGTGTTGACCACATCGCCTTGAGCCAGCGCCAGGGCGGCCTGGTACATGGCGACCAAGCCGGGCAGGCGTTGAAAGTCCGCTTCGTTCACGAAAACGGGTCGATCTCGCCGGTCTTCAGGCACAGCCAGCCACTGTTCGAGGTCCCGCAGACGAGACCTAACGCCATCAAACCGACCATTCTGCAAGAGCGTGCCGGCATAGTGAACGTTAAGCACAGGCCGGTGTTGAAACACTTCATCAGGGAGTGCCTGAAACCAACGCAGTAATGTGGCTTCCTGTCTATTCTGGCGCATGACTGGCACAGCTCGTTCGATCAGGTCCGCCGCTCGGTCAAAATCCTTGGCCGCCAACGCGTGATGGATGGCCTCTGCCGTTAAGTCATTCTGCTCGTACCATTCGCTGGCGCGCTTGTGCAACGCAGGTATCCGATCGGATTGCTCAGTCATCATGTGCAGTCGAAGAACATCGGCAAACAGATGGTGATAGCGATACCAGTGACGCTGATCGTCCAGCGGCACCAGGAAGAAGTTGCTGCGCTGTAAAGTTTCCAGCTGCCGCTGGCTTTCTCGTTGACCCGTCACGGCCTCACACAGTGTGCCAGTCAAGCGGTCAAGGATGGAAGTTTGGAGCAGAAAGTTTCGAATCGATTCAGGTTGATGCTGCAGAACTTCGTCAACTAGATAATCCACAATATAGCGGTGATCGCCGGCGAATACCTGGACGAACTCGGACATATCCGACCTGCCTTGCATCGACAGCGCGGCTAATTGCAAGCCAGCTATCCAGCCTTCGGTGCGGTCCTCCAGGGCAACGATATCTTCTGCCGAGAGCCTCAGACTCATCATGCCGAAAAATTCGGCGGCTTCGGATAAGGTAAAACGCAACTCGGCTGCTCGCAGTTCGATCAATTGGTTTCGAGCGCGCAAACGCGCCAGCGGCAACGGCGGATCTTCACGCGTCGTGATCACCAAATACATTTGGGGAGGTAGATGTTCGACCAAGAAAATGACAGTTTGATCTATTGGTCTGGAACCGATTTCGTGATAATCGTCCAGTACGAATATGAACTCACTTGGGTCAGCCGTGATCTGGTTGAGTAAGGCCGTGACCACGGCCTCATTAGAAGGTGGTGGAGAAGATTGAAGTGTCTCCAGTATCTCCGAACCCAGATTCGGCCTGATTGTCTGTAAAGCATGAATGAGGTAAGACAGGAAGCGGACAGGCTCATTGTCGTTCTTGTCCAACGAAAGCCAGGCGACGGGCCGTCCGCAGTTCACTATCCATTCGCTGACCAGCGTAGTTTTCCCAAAACCCGCAGGCGCAGAGATGAGGCTCAATTTGCGGGCCGTCGATAAGCCTTCATTGAGCCGCTCGATCAGCCGGGTTCGAGGTACCAGATTTGGAGAATGCAGTGGAATATAGAGTTTGGTGGCTAGAATTGGAATAGCCATAGCTAGATTATATACCATTGAGCCATATCAGGGATCTGCAATAGCACGCACAAATTGAAAAGATATTGAAGCATTTATTCGCTTGCTATGCGGTGTATAATGATTTTAGTGTTGATGAAAGTTCAATAAACATAGCGCTGAATTTCATCACATTAATCGCGTGATCTGCGGGGGAGCGTAGTCATGATCGGAGGCACATCATGGCTCACGGTTTTTTCCGCATTGATTTAGCGGAACACGCTCCGTATTTGGTGGTACAGCACCCGTTGCTGCCGCAGGTAGCGACAGTTCCTTCCGCCGTATT
The DNA here is from genome assembly GCA_046328575.1 of Anaerolineae bacterium. Lineage (GTDB taxonomy): Bacteria > Chloroflexota > Anaerolineae > Fen-1058 > Fen-1058 > JAGOBP01. The sequence goes on along the minus strand of JAXLWI010000059.1, from coordinate 15,008 downwards.
TTCCCACTCCGTCGACCTGAACGATTCCATTTACACCTACTTGCCGCACGACCACGCTCGTCGCGGCTACGTCCGTTTAGGTGACAGCAAGGAGGTGATCAGCGGCCTCGATCGTGCGTCGTGCCCCCGGGATTGAGCGTATTTTTCAGGAGGATTGCTCAATGGCAACGAACATTCCCAACGACAAATTGATCGCGATGTATCAGAACATGCTGACGATCCGGTTGTTTGAGACCCGCGTCGGCGAACTCTTCGCCCAGGGCAAGCTGCCGGGCTTCATTCACCTGTATCTGGGCGAGGAAGCCACGGCGACGGGCGTCTGTGCCCAATTGAAGACTGGCGACTACATCACCAGTACGCACCGCGGCCACGGTCACTTGATCTCCAAAGGCGGCGATCTCAACTTGATGATGGCCGAATTGTATGGCAAGCAGACCGGCTATTGCAAAGGCAAAGGTGGCTCGATGCACATTGCCGATGTGGACCTGGGCATCCTCGGTGCGAACGGCATCGTCGGGGGCGGCCCACCGATCGCGGCTGGCGCTGCCCTGGCGCTGCAATATCAGAACAAGGACAACGTGGTTGCTTGCTTCTTCGGTGATGGCGCATCCAATCAAGGCACGTTCCACGAAGGCTTGAACATGGCCTCAATCTGGAAGCTGCCCGTGGTCTTTGTGTGCGAGAACAACTACTACGGCATCTCGCTCAGCCAGGCCAAGCACCAGGCCATTGCCGACATCGCCGACCGCGCCAATGCCTATGATATGCCCGGCGTCGTTGTCGACGGCAACGATGTGATCGCGGTGTACGAGGCCGCAGGTGAAGCCGTCAAGCGCGCACGGGCCGGTAAAGGGCCGAGCTTGATCGAGTGCAAGACTTATCGCCATCACGGCCACTTCGAAGGCGATCCGACGGTGTATCGTCCCAAGGAGGAATACGAGGCGTGGCTCAAGAAAGATCCGATCCCGCGCTTCGAGAAGAGTCTGCGCGACATGGGCGTGTTAACTGATGCGCAAATGTCGAACCTCCGCAAAGAGCTTACCAATCGGGTCGAGGCGGCGGTGCGTTTCGCCGAGGACAGCCCGTGGCCGAATCTCGCCGAAATTACCGACGATGTCTACACCGGCGCGCCGGTGCTGGTATAGGACAAGGAGCAAGCCATGAGAACGTTAACCTATGCTGGCGCTTTGAATGAAGCTCTCCGATTGGAGATGCGGCGTGATCCGAATATCTACGTCGCCGGTGAGGATGTCGGGCAGTATGGCGGCATCTTTGGCGTAACTAAGGGCCTGCTCGAAGAATTCGGCGACAAGCGCGTACGCGACACGCCGATCACCGAGAGCGCGATCGTCGGCCTCGCCGTCGGCGCGGCGGCGGCCGGTTTGCGGCCCGTGGTCGAGTTGATGTTCATCGACTTCATCGGCGTGGCGCTCGATCAGCTGTACAACCAGGCCGCGAAGATGAAGTACATGTTCGGCGGCAAAGCCCACCTCCCGATGGTCATGCGCACCGAAGAAGGCGCGGGGATGGGTGCAGCCGCGCAGCACTCGCAGTGTCTTGAAGCGTGGTTCATGCACGTGCCCGGCCTGAAGGTCGTGATCCCCAGCACGCCGTATGATGCGAAGGGTCTGTTGATCTCGGCGATGCGCGATGACAACCCGATCGTGTTCATAGAGCACAAGATGCTGTATGGCCTTGAAGGCGAAGTGCCCGAAGAGGCGTACACGGTGCCGTTCGGCAAAGCCGACATCAAGCGGCGCGGCAACGATGTCACCATCGTAGCCACGCTGTCGATGGTGCACAAAGCGCTGAATGCCGCGCAAGAACTGGAGAAGGACGGCATCAGTGCCGAAGTGATCGATCCGCGCACACTGACGCCTTTCGACGAAGACACGATCCTCGAGTCGGTCAAGAAGACACATCGCTTGGTCGTCGTCACCGAGGAAGTCGGCCATGCGGGCAGCAGCGCTGAAATCGCCGCGCGCGTCGCCGACAAAGCCTTCGACTATCTGGATGCTGGCATTAAGCGCGTGACTGCACCGTTCACGCCGGTGCCCTTCAGCCCGCCGCTGGAGCAGGCCTTCATCCCGAATGAGGCCAAGATTATCGCGGCGGTACACGAAGTCGTCGGCAAGCCGGAGCTCGTCGGCGTCTAGACACCATCGGTTCAACTCATAGGGGCGGACGCTGTCCGCCCCTCCTCGCATGATCGCTGGAGGCTGTCATGGCATTGAAAGCCGCATTCGTCTTTCTCGCGCCGCAAGTTGATCCACAGCAACACCGACAGCGCGTCTGCACGCCCGAAGTTGAACTCACCGCCGTCGCTGTCAACAACTACAGCGAGGCGGTGCAAGTCTGCCAGCAACTCGTCGCCGACGGCATCGCCGCGATTGAGTTGTGCGGCGGCTTCGGCGCGATCGGGGCGGCCCAAATCGCCGAGGCTGTGCAAGGTCAGGCCGCCGTTGGCGTGGTGCGCTTCGACGGGCATCCCGGCCTCAACAATCAAAGTGGCGATAAATTCTTCAACAACTGATCGCCTGTTTTCGCCCGAAAATCCAGTGTTTTCGGGCGAAAAATTGATCGAGGTTCAATCATGACAACCGTTGGCATCATCGCGAATCCTGCATCCGGCAAAGACATTCGCCGCCTCATCGCGCATGGCTCAGTCTTCGACAATCAAGAGAAGGTCAACATCGTGCGGCGCGTGATGTTGGGCCTACAAGCGGCGGGTATCGATGAAGTCTGCTTCATGCCCGATTACTTCGGCATCGGTCAGCGCGCCGCCGATGGCGTCGATCTCAAGTTGAAGGTGTCTACATTGGACATGCGCGTGCAAGCCAATCAAGACGATTCGACCCTGGCGGCACAGTTGATGCGCGAGCAAGGCGTCGGCGCGGTCGTGACGTTGGGCGGCGACGGGACCAATCGAGCGGTCGCTAAAACGATCGGGGACGTGCCGATCATGCCGATCTCGACCGGCACGAATAACGTATTTCCGCAGATGATCGAAGGGACCGTCGCGGGCCTGGCGGCCGGTTTGATCGCGCGCCGTGTGATTTTGATCGAAGAAGCCGCTCATCAACAACTGCGTTTGGACATCCGCCGTGATGGTGAACCGATCGATCTGGCACTCATCGACGTGGTCGTGTACGTGGACGAGTTCATCGGCTCGCGCGCCGTGTGGGATATGTCCAAGGTGCGCGAGATCATGCTGACCCGCGCATCGCCCAGCAACATTGGCCTGTCGTCGATCGGCGGCGGTTTGTTTTGCGCGCAACTCGATCGACAGCACGGCGTCTATCTGCGCGTCAACGATGGCGAGCATTCGATTGCATTGACCGCGCCCATTGCGCCCGGCCTCATTGAAGATATTCATATCTCGGCTTTCAGACTGCTCAACGTCGGCGACGAAATTCCGATCGGGTACACGCCGTCCATCCTCGCGCTCGACGGCGAACGCGAAATCATCGTGCATCCCAACGAGCAAATCTCGATCGCATTAAGTGATCGCGGTCCACGTCTGATCGACATGCGGCAAACGCTGGAATTAGCGGCACAGCGCGGGGTGTTAACTCGCGCTGAGATCGCACACTCATTGGCGAGTGGCTGCACATTACGCGCTTTGGGCATCTGCACCAATCCGCCGGAAGCGTGCTGGCAGGAGGCATTATTGTGAATCGCAAACGCTTCATCCTTGAGTTTGGCATGGGGCTCGATCAACATGGGCAGAACGCGACCAGTGCGGCCTGCAAAGCGGTGAAGGATGCGGTAGCACGCAGCTGCCTGGCGGGCATCATCGAGATTGCGCGAGTGAGCGATGTGAATGATATGCAAGTTGAAATGCACGTCGCGTGCCCGCATCCCGAACAGGTCGATCGGAACGCGGTGTTGAACGCACTGCCGTTCGGGCAGAAACAACTGATCGTGACCGAGGGCGGCATGATCGCACACGGTTTATTTCAGCCTGAATTAGGTGATGTCACCGATGAAACCTACATCGCCAACGCGGCGATCACCGTGTGGGTCGATGTGGATCACATGCTGGCAACGTGGCAGCGTGAAACTTCCAGTGTGGGTGCGTGAAGGAGGCAGACGTGGCGACGCAAGTGTTTATGCCTAAGTTGGGCATGGCGATGAAAGAGGGGCTCATCGGCAAGTGGGTGAAGGACGACGGCGCAGCCGTGAACGCGGACGAGACAATCGCCGTGATCATCACCAAGAAGATTACGTATGAATTGAAAGCACCCACGGCCGGAATTCTACGGCACGCCGCGCGCTTTCAGGAAACGCGGCCAGTCGGGTCGATCATCGGCTTTATCCTCGCGCCCGGCGAAGCCATGCCCGATATCGAAGGCGGCGCTGTGCCGCCCGATCAGCTGACGGTGACACAACTGCCGAAAGCTGGAGTCGCCTCGACCGAGCGAAAACGCAATGGCGATTCCGCGCCGCATTCGGCGGCTCCACCTCAACCCGTCGAAGGTGGCTTTGTGGTGGCCTCGCCTGCCGCGCGGCGACTGGCGCGTGAAGCCGGACTCGATCTGGCGTTGATCACGGGCAGCGGACCAAACGGCCGTGTGACGGAGGAAGACGTACGCGCTTATTTAGCGGGCCGCGCGCAAGTATCGATCACGTCTGCAGCGCGGCGTTTAGCGGAAGAATATTTGCTCGACATCACCCAGATCGCGGGCAGCGGACCGGGCGGACGCATCACCGAAGACGATGTGCAGCGTCACATCGCGGCGGCTGAAGAAAAGCCGATCGAGTCTGCGCCGCCGACAGCGCCCACTTCAAAGAGCGTGCCGTTTACGGGCATGCGTGCCATGATCGCCGAGAACATGGTCAACAGTCTGCACACCATGGCACAAGTCACGATGGCGACCGAAGTGGATGTGACCGAACTCGTCGAACTGCGCGAACGCTTGAAGAAAGATTTCGAAGTCACTTACACCGATCTGATCGTCAAGGCGGTCGCGCTGGCGTTGAAGAAACATCCGCGCTTGAATGCCACCTTGGTTGATGATCAAATTCAGTTGCTCGACGACATTCACATCGGCGTGGGTGTCGCTTTGGATGAAGGCTTGATCGTGCCCGTCATCCGCCACACCGATCGCTTGAGCGTAGCCGAGATCGGCGCGAAGTTGCGCGACCTCGGCGCGAAGGCACGCAGCAATACTTTGGCGATTGACGAAGTGACCGGCGGCACGTTCACGATCAGCAATCTCGGCAATTACGGCATCGACCTGTTTACGCCCGTTATCAACCCGCCCGAAGTTGCCATCCTCGGCGTGGGTCGCATCGTTGAGAAGATCGTCGTTTATCGCGGCGAAGCGGCCAAGCGCCGGATGCTGGGGCTGAGCCTCACGTTCGATCATCGCGTCGTCGACGGCGCACCGGCCGCAGCGTTTGTGCAGACATTAGCCGATCTGCTATCGCATCCGTACTTTCTAGGAGGTGCGGCATGACTCACCTCGTCATCATCGGCGGCGGGCCGGGCGGCACGGCGGCGGCGACCCGCGCGGCGCAATTGGGCGCGCGCGTCACATTGATTGAACAGCATCAACTCGGTGGCAACTGCGTCAACTACAACTGCATTCCGCTGACGGGTATGCTGGCCAGCGTCGCCTTGTTCGATCGCATCAAGCGCGCCAGTCAGCTGGGCATTCAAGTCAGTGATCCGCGCTTGAACCTCGAACAAGCCCGCGCACGCGTGTCCAACATCGTCGACGAACTGCGCGAAGGCACCGGCAATTTGATGACGAGTTTCGGCGTTGAGGTGATCACAGGCACGGCGCGGCTGCGCGATCGACGCACCGTGATCGTCGGCGATCAAACAATCGAGGCGGACGCCATCATCATCGCGACCGGCGCGCGTCCGATCGACCCACCGTTCCCGATCGAGAACGCGTTGTCTGCGCGGCAAGCGCTCGAACTCGATCAGCCCCCGGCCCGCTTACTCGTGTGGGGCAGTGGTGCGATCGAATTGGAATTCGCGCAATACTTCGCGTTATTGGGCAGTCACGTTACGCTGATCGCAGCCGGTGCAAACGTCTTACTGGACGAAGACTACGAAGTAGGCCAGCGCCTGCAAACGATCATGGCTGAGCAAGGCGTTCAAGTGCTGACGAATGCCACGTTGAAATCAGTCGCGGACGGCAAAGCCGTCATCAGCCAGCGCAAAGGCGAAACAACTGTCAACGTCGAGCGCGTATTGTGGGTCGGACATGCGCCCAACGTTGCGGGAATCGGACTTGAAACGCTCGGCGTGAAAGTGGCCAACGGCGCGATCAAGATCGACGACTATTGCCAGACCAATATGCCCGGCGTGTATGCCATCGGCGATGTGGCGGGGCATCCGATGTATTCGTACGTGGCGACGTATCAAGGCTTGATTGCCGCCGAAAACATCATGGGGCACAAGCGCAAAGCCGATCTGCGCGCGATGCCGCGCTGCATTTACACCCTGCCCGAGGCGGCGTGCGTGGGCCTGTCTGAGAATGAGGCTGAAGACAAAGGCTTTGATGTTGAAGTCACCAACATTTCCTTAGAAACCAATGTGCGCGCTCAAACGCTCGATGAAGCGGCGGGCGGCATCAAGATCGTGTTCGATCGCAAGTACGGCAAGCTACTGGGCGTCCACATCGTCGGCCCGCACGCCACCGAGTTGATCGCGGAAGCGGCGTTGGCGCTGCAACTGGAAGCGCTGGCCGAAGATTTTGCGTGGGCGCTGCGTGGTCATCCCACATTGTCCGAAAGCATGGTCGAAGCGGGCCGCGCGTTTTCCAAGCAGGCGCTCTACATTCCGAAATGGTAACGACGCTCCCGACAACCACACTCGATGTTATTCAAGCCGGAGTTGTGCCTTACGCCGAAGCCGAGCAATTACAGGAACGCTTGTGGTCGGCGCGATGTCACAACGAGATACCGGATACGTTGCTGGTGTTGCAGCATCCGCCGGTGATCACGCTGGGACAAAGCGGCGGCCTTGAAGATGTGCATGTATCGATTAAGCAGTTAACAGCGCGCGGTGTTGAACTGCATTCAACCAATCGCGGCGGACGCGCGACATTTCATGGCCCCGGCCAGCTGGTCGTGTATCCGATCGTGAAATTGCCCGATCGTGATCTACACACGTACTTGTGGAAACTCGAAGAGGCCATCATCGGCACGGTGAGCGCGTGGGGCGTCGCGGCCGATCGGGACGAGCGCTATCCGGGCGTGTGGGTCAATCGGAACAAGCTGGCCGCAGTTGGTATCGCCGTGCGCGACGATGTCACCACTCACGGCGCGGCACTCAACGTTAACGTCGATCTGAGTTACTTCGATTTGATCACGCCGTGCGGCATCGCCGATCGCGGCGTTACTTCGATGTGCAAGTTACTAGGCCACTCTGTTTCCATGCGGGAAATCGAAGATGAATTCATCCAGCAATTTTGTAATCGATGAAGTCGGCGGCTGGGCGGCGTCGCAACTGGAAGCGTGCACGCGCTGCGGCATCTGCGCGGGCGCGTGTCCGTTTTACGATGCGACGGGCCAACCCGAATACACGCCGATCTGGAAATTGGAACTGTTACGCCGCGCCTACGAACAACGCTCAACCCTCATCGGCAAATTGAAGGTCGGACTGCATCTTGAGCGCCGCATCTCCGCAGCCGATTTAACGCACTGGCGCGATTTGAATTTCAGCGCGTGTTCCACCTGCAATCGCTGTTCGATGACGTGCCCGATGGGCATCGCGATTGGGCCGCTGTTGCACGAACTGCGCGATCGATTGGCGGCAGCGGGTGCAGTGCCCGATAACTTGATCAAGGTGCGCGACACGCTTGAGCGCGAGGGCAACGTCTTCGGCTATCCCAACGACGAGCGCGCAGGCTGGGTGGAATACATGGCCGATGCGCCCGACGATCTGTATCAGCGCACGCAGGCTAACGTGGTGTACTTCGTCGGCTGCGTCACTTCGTTCGCGCCGCGGGCGCAGCGCATCGCCGAAGCATTCGTCAAAGTATTGACGGTCGCTGACGTTTGCTTCACGATCCTCGGCGCGGGCGAAGCGTGCTGCGGATTTCCGCTGCGCGCCGCGGGCTTAAAGGCACGCGCAGAAGAGTTGATCGATCGGAATGTGAAAGCCGTCATAGCCACTGGGGCGCACACGGTGGTATTCACTTGCCCCGCGTGTCGCTTAATGTGGTTGGAAGAATATTCGGCGCGGTTGCCGGGCGTGCGCTTGTTGCACTCAACCGAATTGCTCGCAGAGTTGATCGCCGATCACAAAATCACGTTGAATGATCGAGCAGGCACAGTGACATATCACGATCCATGCGATCTGGCGCGCACGGGCGGCGTGATTGATCCGCCGCGTGTCGTCATCAATGCGATTCCGGGCTTGCGTTTGATCGAGGTAAACGAGAATCGCAACAACGGTTTGTGCTGCGGCGGTGGCGGCGACGTGGAGATGGTCGCGCCGGAGCGCGTGAAGCAAGTCGCCAAGAAGACGGTGACGAAGTTGACGGAACCCGGCGCTGAACTATTGGCAACGGCTTGTCCGCAATGTATGCGCGTACTTGAAGACGGCGTCAAACACATCAAGCCCGATCTCAAAGTGCGCGACATCGTCGAGATTGTAGCGCAGGCAGCGGGCGTCAGTGATTGAAAGGAACAGCGATGGCACAGTTTGACGGCTTCAATCTACCCGATGAGTTGTACTATCAACCCGACGATCATCTGTGGGTGCGCGTTGAAGGCGATGTGATTCGCGTTGGTCTGGATGATGTCGCGCAAGCATCGGCGCAGGCTATCTCGCATATGCGGCTCAAACCACCCGGCCGACCGACGGCGCAGCTCAAGCCCTTCGGCACGATGGAGGCGGGCAAATACGTCGGCCCACTGCGCTTGCCCGTCGCAGGCAAAGTTATCGAGATCAATGAAGCGGTGATCAGTAATCCGCTAGTCACCAATTCCGATCCGTATGGCGAAGGCTGGCTAGTGGTGGTCGAACCCGAAGATGCCGCACGTGATTTAGCCGTGCTGATACATGGCGATGCATTGCCCGCGTGGCTTGAAAAAAGCGTCGGCGAATGGCGCGCAAAAGGCTTGTTGAAAAAGTAGGAGGCAGCCATGCGCATCGTGCTGATCGGTCAAGCGGCCTTTGGCGAAAAAGTGCTTGAGTCGATACTCGCGTTGGGCGAAGAAGTCGTGGGGGTGTTCTGCCCACCCGATCGGAGCAGCAAGGCCAATACGCTGCGAGATTTGGCGCATCATCACTCGATTCCGGTGTATCAGCCTCAACGATTGCGCGATCTCGAAGTCTTTGAAATCTTCAAGTATCTGCAACCCGATCTCAACGTGATGGCCTTCGTGACCGACATCGTGCCGGAACGAATTCTCAATCTGCCGCGCTGCGGTTCGATTCAGTATCACCCGTCGTTACTGCCCAAGCATCGCGGCGGCAGCGCCATCAACTGGGCGATCATCAACGGCGAGACGACGACCGGTCTAACGATCTTCTGGCCTGATCGCGGCATCGATACCGGACCGATCCTCTTGCAGAAAGAAGTCCCGATCGGACCCGATGAGACCTGCGGCTCGCTATACTTCGATAAATTATTTCCGCTCGGCGTGACGGCGTTGACTGAAGCCATCACTATGGTGCGGGCTGGTACTGCCCCCAAGATCGCGCAAGACGAATCACTGGCGACGTATGAGCCGCTCTGCACCGAAGAACGTGCCGCTATCGATTGGGCACAACCGATCGAGCAAGTCTACAACCTTATTCGGGGCTGCAATCCGCAACCAGGCGCGTTCACACAATTTCACGATCGGCGGGTAAAGATCTTCGATTGCGAACGACAGCCGCTGCCTCGACCCGCCGGACCGGGCGAAGTCCTGGCCGTGACTGAGGAAGGCGTTTGGGTTGCAGCAACTGATGGCGCGCTCTTGATCAAACGTGTGCAGCCGGACGGTTCAGCCAAGATCAAAGCCACCGACTTTGCGATCGCAAACAACTTGCAAACAGGCGAACACTTCAGCAGCCAAGCGAGGGCGGCATGCACTCCCGCGCATTAAGCGTGATAGCGACCGGCTGTGCAGTGATGGTGAGTATTGGGCTGTTTCGGCCTAACACTCCGGTAATCGCACAAGGCAGTTCGAGTTCGTGTCAGGCGTGTCATGAAGACCAAGCTCAAAAGCCCGTCGCGAAGTCCGGCCAGTGGCACACGCAACATGCCAACGTCAGTTGCCAGACTTGCCATGCGGGCGATCCACAAGCAACCGATCAACAGCACGCGCACATCGGCGTCATCAGAAATCCATTGACTCAGGCCGAAGCAAAGTGCAGCTTATGCCACGATGATTACTCGGCTCAAGTTGCGACGTATACACCGTTACTGCCGACAGCGACTGCGACCGTAGCGGCAACTTCGACATCGACGCGCACTGCAACACCCGTTGTGACACGCTCAACGTCACAGACACCGACGACATCGAGCGCACTAGCAACAACGACGCCGACCGTAACACTGAACGTTCAGACTCCCACACCCGTCATACCTTCATCAACTCGTAATCCGATAACACCCTCATCCAACACAGATTGGTTGTCGGTCCTGAAGTTCACGCGCGGGCCGCTGTTTCAAGTCTGCTTGATTGTCTTTCTAGTCGGCATGGTTTATCGTTTGATTCAGGCTTTGCGACCCGGCTGGAAACATCGACGCGCCACCCACAAATCCGCACGTGTCAGCGCCATCGCGCAATCCTTTGCGCAAGGTTTAATCATTTTCCCGTATGTTCCGCAAGTGAAATCAGCCTTCAAGCGCAGTGCTGTCACTTACATCGCGGGCGGACTGTTTCACGTTGGCTTGTTCGGTGTGATCTTCTTCAGCAACACGCACATGCAAGTGTGGAAGAGCCTCATCGGCTTTGGCTGGCCGGTTCTGCCGCAAGCCGTCGTTGGTTGGCTGGCGGTGATGGGGATCGCATCGATGGTGGCCTTGCTCATCCATCGCATCGTCAGTCCAGTCCTGAAGTTGCTCAGCGGCTTGGCAGATTACCTCAATTGGCTGTTCGTGTTCTTGCCGATGATCACCGGTTTTCTGATGACGCACCAACTATGGCAGCCGTACGAGATGGCGTATAGCATTCACATGTTGACGGTCGATGCGCTGCTGGTGTGGATTCCGCTGAGCCGCATCTCGCACTTCATGTTCTACTTCTTCTCGCGCACCATTCACGGTCTCGAATTTGGCCTGCGCGGCGTACGATCCTAACAACCCGATTCCACCCAAGGAAGTATCGATGGATTTCTATTTTCCCGATCGCGTAGCTTGGCAACATAGTCAAGGGCTGTACCACGCGGCCGCCTACCTCAAGCGCGAAGCCGTGATCGCCGTACGGCCAGCCACACCGTATGTCTGCATCGGCTACCATCAAGACGCGCGTCAAGAAATCGATCTTGAGTTTGCAGCGCGTCACGATCTGCCCGTTTTTCGGCGCGAAGTCGGCGGTGGAGCAGTGTATCTCGATAGTCAGCAGTTGTTTTATCAATTCGTGCTGCGCCGCGATCATCCCGCAATGCCCGCCAGCAAGGCCGAACTCTATCGCCGCTTTCTGGAACCGGTGGCCGAAACATATCGCGCGTTTGGCGTTGAGGCACGCTATCGGCCGGTCAACGACATCGTCACCGCCGAGGGACGCAAAATTTCGGGCACGGGCGCGGGCGAGATCGGCGACATGATCGTGCTCGTCGGAAATTTCATTTTGGATTTCGACTACGACAGGATGTCAAAGGTGCTGCGCGTGCCCGACGAAAAATTCCGCGACAAAGTTTACAAGACAATGCGCGACAACCTCACGACGATCCAGCGCGAAACTGGACGCGTGCCGGAAACTGCCGAACTGGCCGAAGGGTTGCGTCAACGACTCGAACCGTTGTTGGGCACGCTCGTTCAACGCGAAGTCGATGCGGAATGGCTGTCGTATTCCGATCGGCTGATGGCGGAGCGGCTGCATCCCGATTGGTTGTTCGAGGCTGCTCGGCCGCGCACCGAACGTGAAGTAAAGATCGCCGAGGGTGTGCACGTGATCGAGCGCGCGCTCAAAACGCCGGGCGGCTTGCTGCGCGTAACCGCCGTGGTTCGCGATGGCCGTTTAGACGACGTGCACCTATCGGGCGATTTCTTCTTCTATCCGGCGTCGCGCTTGATCGATCTGGCACACACGTTGAACGGCATACCTGCTCAGCCGGACACAGTCACTGCCGCCGTCAATACGTTTTATCAGCGTTATGCCATCGAGTCACCGGGCGTGCAAGTGGAAAGTTTTGCGGAGGCGTTGGCTATCGCGTGACGCCTTTTGGGGGCTGAAAGTGTGAGTGTATCAATACAAAAGCGGCGGCGAGATAACTCAGCCTCCGCTTTGAAGAAACGACAAATGGTATGCGACGAGTGACAAATGTGATTCTCACTCATCACGCATGACTCGTCAGATTTAATGTAAGCTTGAGACGGGCCGGAACTTGTAGCCGTAAACAATCGCCCCACGATCGCCATTGCTCTGCAGCACGCGCGTCGTCATCTCCACCGGCATGCCGATCTTCACATCCTTGCGATCGACATCGGTGAGCTGCGCCGTGACCAGCGGGCCTTCTTCCAGTTTGACCAGCGCTACCGTATAAGGCGCTTGCTCTTCGTGGCTGGTTGGGGCCTGAAATACCGTACTGTACGAGAAGACCTCGCCGCGACCCGAAAACGCGAACGGCGTCTTGGCCGGTGCACCGCACTCCGGGCACACATCGCGCGGCGGGAACAACTTCGCATTGCAGCTCGGGCACACTTCGCCGATGAGAGCATAGCGTTGTGACTTCAGTCGCCAGTGGCGTGGAATATCCATGATGTCCTCCGTGGGTATAAACCCGATTATTATTAATTGGTTACTGACTACTCGTCGCGCACTAGAATGTGCGTCACGGCCGTCGCGCCGGTCGCGCCCAAGTTTTGCGCCATGCCGATGCGAGCGTTCTTGATTTGATTTGGTCCAGCTTGTTCACGCAATTGTTGTACAACTTCCACCAGTTGATACACACCGGTCGCACCACCGGGATCACCCCGCCCTTTCAAGCCGCCCAGCGTACTCACCGGAATTTGCCCGTCGCGCGTGATGCCACCGCGTGCGGCAAAACTCACGCCATGTCCGCGTGGTGCAAAGCCTGCTGCTTCCAATGACATTGCGGCCAAAATCGTCGCCGAATCATGCAGTTCAAACAGGTTGATGTCTTTCGGCATCACGTTTGCTTGCTGATAGGCCTTCTGCACCGACAGTTCCGCCGCACGTAGCCACAACGGATCATGTCGATCATGAATGGCGAGGGCATCCGTCGCCACGGCTGAAGCCGCGACACGAATCACTCCATCCGATCGGTGGGACTTGGCCCAATCGGTCGGAGCGAGCACGATCGCTGCCGCGCCGTCGGCCGCCGGGGCTGCATCGAACAAATTGATCGGCTCGGCGATCATCGACGCTTTCACGAACGCTTCGGGCGTGATCTTGTTGTGATACATCGCGTTAGGGTTCGTGGCCGAGTTCGCGTGCGCGTTCACGCTGAACGCAGCAAAATCGATCGGCACCGCGTCGTACTCATACATATAGCGCCGCATCAACATCGCCGCCGCCGCTAACGGCGTCACACCATGCGAGGCTTCGTAATCGCTATCGGTCGCCGTCATTTGCGCCGATACGGCTGCGGAACCCAACACATCCGATAGTTTTTCCACGCCGACGACGATGGCAAAATCCATCGCGCCGCTGGCGACCGCCAGATACGCTTGCCGCATCGCCGCCGCACCCGACGCCGATGAGGCCTCAACCGTCACCGCTTCGATGCCGCGCAAGCCAACGATGTCGGCGATGAGCGCGCCCATGTTCGTCTGTCCGCCGATCTGCGCGGCCGACATATTGCCCACAAACAACGCATCCGCGTGATCGATGTGCGCGTCGACCGCCGCGTTGCGTACGGCTTCCAACGCTAAGTGCCGCAGCCCGATGTCCCAGTGTTCACCAACGGGCGTTTGTCCAACTCCAATGATGCTGACATCTCTCATGATAAGTCCGGCTGTCACCAAATTGAATAGCTAAATAGTCAGTGCCGCTTTACACCATCGTCAGTTTCTTGCGGAAGCGCACATACGTAGCGTAATCGATCGGCGTGCGGCGATTGACGTAGTCGCGCGTCTTAGGCGCTCGCCCTTGTCGATCGGTAATCCGATCGGTGATACGGAGTGAAAACGCATCGCTGCCCGCACCCGATCCGAACGAGACTTCCAACACTCGATCGCCTGGCTTGGCGACATCGAGAATCGCCGTCAAACCAATGAGGCTTGAGCCTGCATATGTGTTGCCGATGTCGTTCACCAACAAACTGACTTTGTATTGTTCGGGCTTGAAGCCCAGCATTTGCGCCGCGCGCTGGGGAAACTTGACGTTAGGCTGATGGAACACGACGTAGGTGTAGTCTTCCGGCTTCGTGCCCATGTCTTGCATGATCTGCTCGGCCGCCGACGTGACATGTTTGAAGTACGCGGGTTCGCCCGTAAAGCGACTGGCATGTTCGGGATAGTGCGCGTACTGTCGTCGCCAAAAGTCGGGCGTGTCGGTGACATACGACAACGAACCTTCGATCACGGCTAGGGCTTCTTCACCATCGCCGACGATGTAAGCCGCGCCACCCGCGCCCGCCGTATATTCCAGCGCATCACCGGGACGCCCCTGCGCGGTGTCCATACCGATCGCCATGGCATATTTCGCCATGCCCGATCCAACGAAGCCCGTCGCGGCTTGCAGCGCTTCCGATCCGGCTTTGCAGGCGAACTGCCAGTCAGCAGCCTGCGTGAAAGGCACCGCGCCAACGGCTTCCGCGACGATCGTTGATGTGGGCTTCACGGCATACGGATGGCTCTCGCTGCCAACCCAGATCGCGCCGAGGTCTTGCGGATCGATCTGCGCGCGCGCAATGGCACTGCGCG